>CAYMTV010000001.1:0-65814 GCA_964393525.1 uncultured Gammaproteobacteria bacterium
GAGGATTGGAAATTGAAATTATAGGAAAGCAAATTTCAAAATCTTTTATAGATATGACTTTAGCAATAATGGAGGACTTTGGAGTCAAAGTAGAAAATCACAACTATCAAAGATATTTAGTTCCAGCCGGCGAATACAAAAAGGAAGAATACTTAGTAGAAGGCGATTACACATCAGCATCTTACTTTTTTGCAATTGCTGCGTTAACTAATTCTAGAATGACTATCAAAAACCTAAATCCCACCTCAGTCCAGCCTGATAAAAAATTTGTTGGACTCTTAGAGGATATGGGTAATAAAATAACCTATGGTAAAGATGAAGTTTCTATTGAGGGATTCGGAGTAAAACCTATTCAGGTTGATATGGAATCATTTCCTGATACAGCCCAAACCCTAGCAGTTTTAGCAAGTTTTGCTCCAGGGACAACAGAAATGACAGGCATTAGATCATTAAGGGTTAAAGAGACATAACGAATTTTAGCTTTACAAACTGAGTTAAATAAAATGGGAATCAAAACTGAATCCACTGAAGATTCTTTAATAATTCATGGAGGGAGTCCCAAACCTGCTGTGATTGATACCTATAATGACCATAGGATGGCAATGTCTTTTGCGGTAGCCGGTACAAAATTAAAAGGTAGCAGGATAAAAGATCCTGAGGTTGTAAATAAAACATTTCCCGAGTTCTGGAAAAAACTGGAACAAATAGGAGTTAAGGTGAGTTATGAGTCCAATTAAAAAAATTTTCATAACCGGTTTTAGAGCCACCGGTAAAACCACTTTTGCAAAATCCTTAAGCAAACGGCTTAATTGGAGATTGATAGACATTGATGAAAAGATTGTTAAAAGATCTGGAAAAAGTATTTATGAGCTAACCCATGGTAGGAGTGAATGGGTAGAGTTCAGAAAGTGGGAGCAAAAAATTTTAAAAGAAACTATTAATGAAGAAAATGTAGTAATCAGTTCTGGTGGTGGACTGGCAACCAATGATGTGGTGATACCAGGCAGCGGTAAAACTTTCGGTGAGATAAACTTTGAACTTATTAAAAACTTAAATGATGCATTTGTCATTTTACTGACAGCACCTGAGGAGGCCATTGCCGAAAGAATCAGAAAACGCGACTTGTTAGGAGCGCAAAGCCGACCGCTATTAGGATTTAAAAATGCTGACAAGATTCAAGAGCTGATGATGAGTCCTGGGGTTAATAAAAAGGAGATAATTAAGCTTTTAATTGAGGATTCACTGGAGGTCTACAAAAGCAGAAAACCGCTCTATGAAAAATTGGCGGATTTGGAAATTGATACCAGCAAATTCGATATTAAAGACCTTTCTAAAAATATTTGTATAAGTATCGGGGATCCAATTAGCGGTTCACTCTCTCCCGCAATGCATAATGCAGCTTATAAGGCTTTGGGATTGGATAATAAGTTTGCTTATCTGGCAATAAGAGTTTCTGCAGAAAGCCTTAAAAAAGCAGTCGCGGCATTTAAGCTTTTAAATATTAAATTCATCAGTGTGACTATGCCTCATAAAACAAGCATAATGGATTATTTAGACCAACTGGATGAGACTGCGGGTAAAATTGGGGCGGTCAACTCGGTTTTAAATAAAAATGGAATTTTAAAAGGATTTAATACCGACTGGATTGGTGCGGTAACTGCTCTAAAACATAAAACCGAAATTTCGGGGAAAAAAGTTGCCTTGCTTGGGGCAGGTGGTGCAGCTAAAGCTATTGCTTATGGAGTTACTAAGGAGGGTGGAAAGCTAATAATTTTTAACAGAACCTTGGAAAAAGCCAAAAGTTTAGCAGAACAATTTAATGCAGAATTTTCAAGTAATTATGATGATCTTAAAGACATGGATATAATTATTAACTCAACTTCGGTTGGGATGAATGATCCTGATGTCAGCCCCGTATCGAAAGGTTTGATTCATAAGGGACAGGTTGTATTTGATATTGTGTACAAACAGCATGAGACAAAACTTTTACAGGATGCTAAGGAAAAGGGAGCTAAAATTGTGTATGGTATAGATATGCTTTTATTTCAGGGAGTTGCCCAGTTTGAATTATATACTGGTGTGGATGCTCCGATAGAAGAGATGCGGCGGGCACTTGAAAATGAGGTCGGCAATGGAGAGTAATTATTGTTTGCCTATTATTGCCGGGACAAAAGAGACAGTGATTCAAAAGATCAGTGATCATTTTTCGGACTACTCATATTTTGAAATATGGTTGGACTATATTTCTGATTTGGATACGGATTTTATTGATTACCTAATTTCCAACTATGAAGAAAGGATTATATTTCTATTTCGCAGACAAAATCTGGAAGATATTAAAATGAGTCTGGATCAAAGAGAAAAAATTATGTGGCAGGTTGCCAACTCAAAAGCTTTTTTAGATCTGGATTTCCTAACCCAAAAAGATGAACTAAGTTACTTAAAAGAGAAAAACCTTAAACTAAATTTGATTTTGTCATTTCATGATTATGAAAAGACCCCTGGTTTTCCACAAATGATTGATATAGTGAGGGAAATGGAGGATTACCATCCAAGCATATACAAATTTTCTTGCTTTTGTAATGATGATAAAGATGGTTTAAAATTACTTAATTTGTTAATGACTCTTAAAGAGGATGGAAAAAAATATATTGTTTTAGGGATGGGGCAAAGAGGAACTTTAACAAGGGTTGCGGGAGCACTTTGGGGCAATCAAATGAATTTTGTGCCAATTAGAAAAGATGAAGTATCTGCACCAGGACAATTAACAAAAGAAGAATTGGAGGAGGTTTTAAAAATTTTAGGTGGCAGGTAACTCTTTTGGTGAAATTTTTAGAATAACAACTTTTGGGGAATCCCATGGAGGGTGTGTGGGAGTAGTGGTTGATGGATGTCCTCCGGGGATAGAAATTTCGGAAGGTGAAATCCAAAAAGAGCTGGATAGAAGAAGACCCGGACAGTCTCGCATCACAACTCCCAGGAAAGAGGAAGATGAGGTTAAAATCATGTCTGGGTATTTTGAAGGAAAAACTACAGGGACTCCAATTTTACTTTTGGCATATAACAAAGATATAAGGCCGGAGGATTATCAGGAAATGAAAAATTTATTCAGACCGGGGCATGCCGATTACACTTACATTAAAAAATATGGATTCAGGGATTGGCATGGGTCCGGTAGAGCCTCTGCTAGGGAAACCTTGGCTCGTGTTGCAGCAGGTGCTATTGCTAAAAAATATTTAAAAGAGAAATTAGGGATAGAATTTGTTAGTTATGTTGAACAAGTCGGAGATATAAAAACCGAGGTTGATTTTAATGATGTAACTTCCGAACAAGTAGAATCAAATATTGTTAGGTGTCCGGACATGCCAATTGCGGCCAAAATGATTGAATTAATTGAAAAAGTTAAATCAGATGGAGACTCAATTGGGGGGGTAATAAGAGGGCTAATTAAAAATGTCCCTGCAGGATTAGGTGAGCCGGTTTTTGATAAACTTCCTGCAGATTTGGGAAAAGCCATGCTTTCTATAAATGCTGTTAAGGGTTTTGAGATTGGTTCTGGATTTGAGGGAGTCAAGATGAGGGGATCAGAACATAATGATGTATTTGAAAATGTGAACGGCAAAATAAAAACCAAAACCAATTATGCCGGAGGGACTTTAGGAGGAATTTCTAATGGAGAAACAATTCACTTTAGGGTAGCTTTTAAACCTGTTTCAACAATTTCCAAAATGCAAAATACGCTAGATTTAGAGGGAAATGAAACAACTCTAGAAGCAGCCGGCAGACATGATCCTTGCGTTTTACCGCGGGCAGTCCCGATTGTTGAAGCCATGGCCGCTCTCGTAATAATGGATCACTACCTCCGCCACAAAGCCCAAAATTTATAATGGATGAAAAAGTATTTGACATCCCATTCGGCAACCTTCAACTAAAAATCTCAGCATTTATAAAAGACAATCCGGGTGAATGGATTTTGTTTTTGCATGGAATTCAATCAAATAAAAAGCTTTTCAATGAATTAATTGGGCAAGATTTTCTACAAAAATATTCTATTCTTATAATTGATTTTGTTGGTTTTGGTAATTCCTCTAAACCAGAAGATTTTTCATATGATATTGCAGATCAGACTAAAGTTTGTAAAAAAATTATTGAGCAGTTAGGAATTAAAAAGTTACATCTTATTGGACATAGCCTGGGAGGAATAGTAGGAACATTACTTTTAGAGTTATTAAAAGATAAGGTGATTTCTTTTATCAATTTAGAGGGCAATCTAGTTTATGAGGATGCTGGTTTGAGTAGAGAAGTAGCAGAATACAGTTTTGAGGAATTTAATAATAAATATGAACAAATAAAAAATGATATTAGAAATTCTAGTCAATCAAGTGCAGAGAAAAGAGGTGAATGGTTACAACAAATTCCTGATTATGTTTTTTATAAGACTTGTAGATCCATAATTGAATGGTCAAAGAAAGAGATTTTGTTCAAAACTTTTGTAGAATCAAAGGTAAAAAAACTTTTTGTCTATGGAGATCAAAATAAAGAAAAAGCAGATAAGTTACCTGATTCGATAGAAAAAGCCGAAATCCCAAATTCAGGCCATTTTATGCTACTAGATAACCCAACTATTTGCTCTCAACTTATAAGGAAATTTTTATCAAATCAATAAATCTTTGTACCAAAAATACGCAATAGCGTAAAAATGGTATAAATTTCAATAAATATCACACCTCGGAGGTGTGATAAAATCCCAACTTGTCAACCTACTTCCAACTCGGAGTTGTCAAGCTAAAGAGGCTAAAAACTTTGGTACCAAAAGTTCACAGGTGTGAATAAATGGTACCAGTTTATTCTAATAGCTTTGTTATTGTATGCTTAGCTTCAGTTTGGTATCATCAACTCCATTATGCAAAGAACTTTGGTTTTGGAATGTATCAACAAAATAGGGGAGACAGTAACTATTGCGGGATTTGTGCAAGTTAGAAGAGACCATGGGAAAATTGGCTTCATTGATGTTTCCGATAGGAGTGGGGTAGTGCAAGTCGTGGTTAACAGTGAGACTAAAGTAGAAGGTGTCAAGCTAAACCACCCGGAGGGTGTACTAGATTTGCATCCTCAGGATGTTGTTAGAGTTACTGGAAAAGTTTCAAAAAGACCTGAGAAGTTAGTAAATCCAAATTTAGAAACCGGAAAAATTGAACTTCAAGCGGAAAAGATAGAAATTTTATCCAAAGCGCAAGAACTTCCTTTTGATATGGGAGGGAAAGAGTTGGACTTACAACTGCCTACCCTGTTAGATTATAGAAGCCTTACTTTAAGACACCCAAAAGTCAAAGCAATTTTTAAGGTGCAAGCTGCAATTTTGAAAGGCTTCAGAAAAGCTGCAAAAGAGTTAGATTGTACAGAAATAGTTGTTCCGGAAATTGCAGCATCCTCAACCGAAGGCGGAGCAGAGGTTTTCAAGGTTGATTATTATGGCCATCAAGCTTTTATGACCCAGTCACCCCAACTTTATAAACAGATGCTGGTGCCGGTATTTGAACGGGTGTTTACTATTGCTCATGCATACCGGGCAGAGCCATCAGTTACAACCAGACACTTATCAGTTGCTACTCAACTTGATTGTGAATTGGGGTTTGTAGATTTTGAAGAACTTCTAAATCTTTTAGAGCAGGTAGCTGTGGAAACTTTAAAACATGTCCAGGATACTTGTTCGGATATTTTTAAAGAATGGAACTTAAGAGAAATTGCCTTTGGTAAGATTCCCCGACTGACCTTAAGAGAAGCTCAGGAAATTATTTTTAAAGAATTTGGTAGGGACAATAGGAAGGAAAAAGACTTAACACCCCAGGATGAAATAGATATTTGCAAATGGGCGCAGGAAAAACATCAAAGTGATTTTGTAACAATTACTAAATTTCCTATGGCAGCTAAACCCTTTTATACCATGCCCGATCCAGAGAATTCTGAATATAGCTTAAGTTATGATTTATTATTCCGTGGTTTAGAAATTTTAAGCGGCAGTCAAAGACAACATGATTATCAAAAATTAGTCGATGCAATAAAAGCCAAAGGGATGGATCCTAAAAGTTTTGAGATGTATTTGCAGGCTTTTAAATATGGTATGCCCCCTGAGGGAGGTTTTTCGTTTGGTTTAGAAAGAATGACTATGCATGTTTTGGAGCTAAAGAATGTTAGGGAAGGAAGCCTTTTCCCCAGGGATATGGAAAGGGTAGATGTTAGACTTTCCAAATTAGAAGAAGATTCGTAACCACTCTAATCTGTCCAGTATGAAAATCAAAAAGGAAAAATTTCAAAAACTAATTCTTATAGTCTATCTTTTGAGCGCTTTTTTGCTTTCGACAGGCTTTTTAATTGCAACTTCTAAAGCCTCAAATATCATTGAAGGAAAAATTACTTTTTTAGGAAACCAAAAGCAGGATAAAGTCAAACCTATTATTTCAAATGTTGCAGGTGCTGAAAACGAAGAGGTGGTCAACATTGTAGATAAAAAATTACCACACCCCAAGATTAGTGCGAGAGCGGCTTTAGTTGAAGATTTTGAAAGCGGGACAATACTTTATCAAAAGAATATTTTTGACCCGCTCCCTCCTGCTTCAACAACAAAAATAATGACAGCGCTTATTGCCAGTGAACACTTTAAACCCGGGGATGTATTAACTGTTCCGTCGGAGGCATTGGTTGGCGGTTCCTCAATGGGTGCTGTGGCAGGGGAAAGGTTATCTTTTAGAAGTTTACTTTACGGAATGATGTTAAACTCGGGTAATGATGCGGCTTATACTATTGCTTGGAATTTCCCTGGTGGTGTCGGGGCATTCATAGATAGAATGAATCAAAAAGCATCCGAATTGGGACTTAAAAACACCCATTTTGAAAACCCGGCAGGTTTTGATAGTTCAAATCATTTTTCTTCAGCTTCCGATTTGGCCAAGCTTGCAAAAATTGTTGCAGAAGACTATCAGATGGCAAAAGTTGTTTCTACCAAGGAAACATCGGTTGCTTCATGGGATAAAACAAACCAGCATATATTAAAAAATTTAAACAAACTCCTGGAAGAAGATGGGGTAGTGGGAATAAAAACCGGCTATACTGAAAACGCCAAGGAAAACTTAGTTGGTCTTATTGAGAGGGATGGACATAAAATACTGACAGTTATCTTAAACAGCGATGACAGATTTGGGGAAACCAAAACTTTGATTGACTGGGTTGAGCAAAATTACAGCTGGGTAAAAAATTAATTTGTGGCCTCTTCTTTGGCAAAATACTCATCCTGGATTGCAGGAACTAAAGCCACAAACCCGTCTCCCTCAAAAACATAAATAGGTTGCAGATATTTAGTGTATTTATCTGAGAGCAAGTAAGCCAGATAGATAGAAGACAGGTCAATTTTTCTGCCGGGCGGACTCACTACAACTACCCCTTTGCCTTCTTGCAGCTCATTAAACGCAGTTTCGGCATTTTTAATAGGGTAGGTAGCAAGATTCGTTTGATCAATTGACCAATAGGTGTAATTTAATTTTAAATACTTGTTCCTTTCTTCAGTATATTTTGTCACTGTTGCTTTAATTAACCCTTGGGTAAATTCTTTAGTAATTATCGGGTAGCGGATTTCGTCGTCAACTAAATCACTTTGCCAAAGGGTTACTTCTGCCTGATCACTTTCCTGTTGGGTTGCTCCATTATAGAAAACCTTGGACCCCCCTCCTCTAAGATCTTCCGGAAGTAAGCCCAGAGTGCCTAAGAAAGATTTAAATTCACTAACAATCTTTCCCTGATCGCCCACAATTTCATCCTGGAAGGTTGCACTTTCGGTAGAGATTGTTCTGGTAAACTCAAAGTTACCGGTATCCAAATCTACCCTCATCTCTCCGCCCAAATTATCAGTAAATCTGTAAAGAGTTGGGTTGATAATTTCGGGAACAGAGTCAAACTCCAGCTTTTGTGCCAAACCTTTTGCCCTATCTGATGAAAGAAGCGTAGTTCCAAGCTTTGATATAAAATAAACCTTCATCAGTGTTGGAGTATTTGACGGGAGGTTGCCGGTTTCAGTAACAAGCTCATATGTATAATCCGATGATGGAGATTGTCCCTGACCCAAATCAGGTCTTGGCAGGAGGTTGAATTTTGTATCGGCTTTTTCCTGAGGCGGTGGTATTTTAGAGCGCTGATAATTAATGTACCAGTTGAGTCCTATCCAGGCAGAACCCAGCAGCACAATTACAATTAAGCCAATAACGAACCCTTTTTTGGTAAGGGCGGCAGTTTGAGTTAGAGTTAGCGCCATAAAGAATCTTTCTGTGTTCTGAAAGTAATTATCTCAGTATAATAGCTTGAGTATGAGTGTTCGGACAAGAATGGCACCATCACCAACCGGTAATCTTCATTTGGGAACTGCTTATGCAACATTGTGGCCATATATATTTGCCCGCAAAAATGAGCGAAGCTCTTCTTCGAATAATGGGGCATTTATCTTAAGAATTGAAGACACAGACAGAGAAAGATCAACCAAGGAATTTGAAGCAAATATTATTGAGGGTCTAGGTTGGTTGGGTTTTTCTTGGGATGAGGGACCATTCCATCAGATGGATAGGTTAGACCTGTACAAAAAGCATGTTGATGAGCTGATAGCTTCCAATCAGGCTTACTTTTGCTTTTGCACTAAAGAAGAGTTAGAGGAGGAAAAAAAGAAACAAGCAGAAGCGCACCTGCCGCAGACTTACTCTGGAAAGTGCCGAAGATTAACAAAAGCAGAAGTTGATCAAAAGAAAAAAGATGGAGTGCCGTATGTGATCCGTTTTAAACTTGCCGAAGAAAGGGGAGTAATAGAATATCAAGATTTAATCCATGGGAAAATCTCATTTGATTCAAAACTGATTGGTGATACCGTGATCATGCGTCAAAACGGGATTCCTTTATATAACTTCGCAGTAGTAGTTGATGATATTGATATGGGGATCACCCATGTTATCCGCGGCGATGATCATATCTCAAATACACCAAAACAGATTTTACTCTGGGAAGCATTTAAAAAGGAACTTCCAAAGTTTGGTCACTATCCGGTGCTACTCAATCAGGATAGATCAGGAAAACTTTCCAAAAGGACCGGATCAGTTTCACTGGATTGGTATAAGCATGAAGGATATTTACCGGAAGCGGTTATAAATTATCTGGCCCTTTTAGGATGGACTCCGCCAAATAATAAAGAAATTTTGAACCTAGATCAGATAATCGAGCTTTTTGATATTTCGGATATGAACAAAGCAGCAGCTGCCTGGAATGAGCAAAAACTTGATTGGATTAATGGGGAATATATTAGAAAGATGAGCGATGAAGAGTTAACAAAAAGATTACAAGAGTATTTGGTAGACCATCCGGCTCAAGAAAAAATAGCAATGGTTGTGCCGCTTATTAAAGAACGGATCAAGAAGCTTTCGGATTTTGTACCCTTGGCAAACTTTTTATTTCAGAAACCCGAATATGACAAACAAGTTTTTGATAAGGTTAAGATTGAAAGCGTGAAAAATGTCTTAAATAGGGTAGTGGAGGAGCTTCAGAAGATGGAAAAACCTTGGACCTCGGAGAATTTTGAGAATACATTTAAGAAACTGGCAGAAGAATTAAAAATTTCAAATTTGGATATGTTTCAATTAATCCGTTTAGCTGTCTCTGGACAACTTGTCAGCCCTCCCCTATTTGAATCTATCCAGATTTTGGGTGAAGAGGAAACTTTAGAGAGAATTAAATATGTCATAGAAACTTATCCTAATTTCCCCTATCAAAAACCAGTAGCTGATCGATTTTAGCAGCCATGATGAAATCATTTTCGTGAAGTCCTTTGATAAAGTGAGTGGCCAAAGTAATAGTAACTTTGTTATAAACAATTGTGATATTTGGATGGTGGCCTTCTTCTTCTGCAAGATCAGCAACTTTATTTACAAAATCAATAGCCGCTCTAAAAGTTTTGAATTCAAATTTTTTCTTTATTTTTAAATTATCCTCTGTAACCCACCCCCCTACTTGTTTTAACATTTTCTGTACTCCCCCCGGTTCCATAGGAGGAACCCATGTCTCACAAGGGATACATTTTTTAGAAGCAAGGTCAGACATAGTCTGATTATACACTTATCTTGTGGTAAAATTTACAAGTTCAATGCGGGATCGTCTAACGGCAGGACGATAGCCTCTGGAGCTATCTATCTTGGTTCGAATCCAAGTCCCGCAGCTTTGAAAATAAACCACCTATAAAGGGTGGTCAATTTTCAAATACGGGATATTTGGATTCTAACCCGCGATTTGCAAAAAAAGTTAGGATAGTTAAATTTCTATTTTTACAACTAAAGCTTAAGTTTTACTGAAGGAAGCGGGTTCGGCCCTGAGCGAACCTGTGGTGAGCGTAGTCGTACTTCGAGTTCCCTCAGTATGACCCTGAGTGTTAATCGAATGGGTCGAACCAGTCGAAGGGGGTGTGTTATCCAAGTCCCGCAGTTAATTTGTAATATTTCAGCTACAAGCTTGTGTTAATGGCCCAAAGCTGGTAAAATTAGTTTACTTATTAATGCTAAGAATTTAAGATATAAAAAGCTAAAGCCTTCTGCTTTACTTCTTTTTCTTCCTAAAGTACTTTCATTAAAGAATTTAAAAAAGAAAGGCGGTGAAAACTAAAAATGACCAAATTATTTGTTGGGGGTATACCCTATTCACTAACAAATCAAAAGTTGGAAGAAATGTTTGCAAAGTTTGGAACGGTAAGTTCAGCGCAGATCATAATGGATAAGTTTACTAACCAAAGCAAAGGGTTCGCTTTTGTAGAAATGCAAAATGACGATGAAGCCCAAGCAGCTATCAAAGAACTTGATGGTTACGGTTTGGAAGGGCGCAAAATTGGCGTATCCGTTGCCAGACCCAGAGAAGATCATCAAGGCAATAGGCAAGGCTTTTCTTCGAATAATAGAAACAACTTTCGGCGTGATAACTTTAGAAAAGGAGGCAGTAGCTTCCTTAGAGGTAGTCACAGAAGATAAACCAAGAAAGATAATTTTTGAAAATACCAATAAGATCTATTCGTCCTAATATTAGGTTGGCCAATCAAGAAAAAACCGAAGAGCGGGAAATTTGGCATAAACTTGTTGTAAAAATAATAAGCTGGAAGAGCGGTTTACTTGAAGGCGGCCTGATTAAGGCAACAGATAAAATTACCCCAAAAGAATGGAATACCTACCATAAAGGTAGAGTAAAAATTAGCTCTGATTTCGGCAAGGACAAGGTGAGGTCCAGTTTAAAAGAGATTAAGGCTTTTATTAAAAAACAGGGCGGGTTTGCGGAGTAATTTTTGGACGGCTTACTTGAAATGGTTTGATATTATAGTAGGGATGGATTTAGAGCCATTTCATAGAAGCGTCTATCAGCTGATACTGACTATTGTTGCAGCAGTCAGCACAACTTTCACTTCTCCATCGGATCTACAAATCAACCTGCAAAATCCCGGGGTAATTACAGCATATAATATTCTAGAAGAAAGTCTCAATATTGATGAATCAGAAAGCATTCAGCTGGACACTGAAGATAAGATTAATCAGGATACGAGTAAGGTAGAAAAGATAAAATTAGTGATTAAAGAGTCTGATTCGACACCCACTCCAACACCAAGCCCTATTCCATCACCGGTAAAAAAAGCTACTCCAATTCCTAAAGAAACCACCGAACCTAAACAAACGAATGATATTGCCCTAAATTCAGAAGCAAATAAAGAAACAAAAACTGGTATAGAGCTGGTTAATCAAAATTTATCCGGTTCTGAACTGCTTTTCCAAATGGCCAATCAACACCGTGCAAAACTTGGTTTAGGAGTTTTTGAAAAAGATGAGAAGATTTGTCAAATTGCCCAACAAAGAGCTCCTCAAGTCTATGGAGAGGTTTTTACGGCTGGCCCAATGCATAAAGGGTTTTATGCACTTAATTTACCTTATTGGGCAGCAGAAAATATTGCCTCTTATCAGACAATAGAAGAAAATTTTAATTTTTGGATTGCCGATTATATCCACAGGAAGGCAATAGAAGGGGATTATAAATACAGCTGCGTTGCCTGCTTTGGGAATTCCTGCTCCCAAATATTTACAAGTTACATACCAAAGAAGAATTGATCTTTAGAAATATATACATGCTATCATTAATATTTGAAACATATGTTTAAATTTCTAATACTGATTGGCTTAGTCTTAATTTTAGTTTTTTCGGCTTTAAATCAAGAAAGTGATACAATAATTAAAAACACTACCCTAAAAGATTTAAATATATCTAAAACTGCCGTAGATTATTCGGAAGATTTTAAGACGCTTGGTTTTAGTGGACAAAAAAAGTTGGTAGAAGATTCTCAGGGCAATGTTTATATTGCCTACAGAAAAAAAGTAAATAGTTACTATGAAATTTTTGTCTCCAAACTTAGCAAAAATGCCGACAATAATTTTCAAACAATCTATTCTGAAAATGTTTCCAGGTTTAGTAATAAAGTAAACCAAAGGGTACCCTCAATCTCAATTGATTCCAAAGACAATATTTATCTAGTCTGGTATGGAACAGATTCGGCAAAAGAGGAGAATAATAGACAAATCAAATATTCTAGCTCTCAAGATGGAGGAAAAACCTGGTCTAAGCTTGTCAATGTTTCCTTTGTTGAGGGATTTAAAAAACAAAACCTTTGGCAGGAACACCCGGACATTTTAGTAGGAAAAAATGATAAACTTTTTGTCGTGTGGGAAGGAAAGGATAAAGAAAATAATAATCAACAAATCAAATTTGCAAAGTCTAAAGATGGCTCAAGTTGGACAAATTGGAAGAATATTCAGCCGGGAGCAGGCTCCCAATCCAGACCTACTATCCTGCAAGATAAAGACGGATTAATCTATGTTTTTATGTATTCAAGAAAGGGCCAAAAAGAGCATCAAATTTGGTACTCAACCTCCAATGACGAAGGCGAAACTTGGAGCAAATGGGAAAATATTTCAAAGTCAAATAATGATTCAAGGCATTTAGCGGCAGTAGTTGATAATCAAAATGTAATTCATATTGTCTGGAGGGAGTATAACCCGGAAAATAAGAGGACCCAAATCAGATATTCACAACTAAACGGTAGACAGTGGTCAAGTTCCAAAATTATTTCCAAATCGGGTACTTATCAGTATTTTCCTCAAATAGGGTTAGATAAGAACAATAAGGTTTATGTAGTCTGGTGGGAAACATCAAAGAGATACGAATATCCGGAAGAAGACCCACAAGAAGGTAACCTCTACTTGAGCATATTGCAAGATCAAAATTTTTCACCAACGCAACTTATTTCCACCAAAGCCTATTTTCCTAATATTATCCAGAAATCGGCTATCGATGGAAGCTATATAATTTACTCCACCAAGGGTAAAAACTTCTCTATAAATTTTACAGAAATCAAACTTTAAGCCCTCTGTTGACATTTTAAGTGTAACGTTGTAGAATATCCTGTAATAATTACTACTAGCTATAAATCAGCTTTGTAGTAATATTTTTTTTGAGTTGACAATTACCTATAATAAAAATATATGGGGAAAAGTAAAATAAAATTATCAATCATCGGTTCCGGTATAGTAGGTCAGGCAACGGGCAAGGGTTTTATCGAAAAAGGGTTTGATGTAACCTTTATTGATGTTAATCCAAGCATTATTGAAAAATTAAACAGCCAAGGTTGCAGGGCTTATCTCGCAAGCGATAGGGAAAATATTCCCTATACCGACATTTCCATATTCACAGTTCCTACCCCCACTATTGGTGACGAAATCGAGCTAAAGTTTCTAAAAGCAGCTGCTAAAGATCTGGGAAAAAGAATCGGGAAGATGAAAAGAGATCACTTAGGAGTAGTCAGAAGTACTGTTGGCCCCGGAAGCACAGAGATTATGCTTAAAATTTTAGAAAAATACTCAGGTAAGAAAGCCGGCAAAGACTTTGGGGTTTGTATGAATCCAGAGTATCTAAGAGAAGTATCAGCCTTGGAAGATTTTGCTAATCCCTGGATTGTAGTAATAGGAGAATTTGATAAAAGATCAGGAGATTTATTAGAAAAAGTTTATAAAAGATTTAAAGCTCCGATCCACAGAGTTTCTTTGAAAGAAGCTGAAATGCAAAAATATGTTCACAATTTATACAACGCCTATAAAATCACTTTCTTTAATGAAATGAGAAGGATTGCTCAGGCTTTAAAAATTGATGCCGAGAATATGTTTGAGATGACTGTCAAAAGCTGCGAGGGGATCTGGAATCACAGTTATGGGACCCGTAACTTTGGACCATTCTCCGGAAGCTGTCTGCCAAAAGATACTCAGGCATTTCTAGCTTGGGCACAGAAAAAAGGTTATGAAGCGGACTTGCTTGAAACTACGATTGAGGTTAATAAAACTTTTATTTCAAGAAAAGTAGATACAACCAGAATCCTCCCAACACGCTACTCAGAATTACCACTTTAGGTTTTGGTAATAAATATTATGGATAATTTACTAGCCCAAACACAAAATTACCTATCAATCATTGCTTTTTATCTTCCAATTGGAATCATTGGAGTTTGGCGTTGGCTGGTATGGCTTTTTAAAAAAGCTGTTGGATTGTACTACAAGCCAAAAAGGAATAACTATAAAGCATCTGTTTCTATAATTACTCCAGTTTATAATGAAGATCCAGCTATTTTAAAAAAAGCACTTTTTTCCTGGAAGGAAAATGATCCTTTTGAAATCATTGCAGTCATAGATTATACCGATAAACAATCGATTGGAATTTTTAAAAAATTCAGCAAAACTTTTTCTCGGGCAAAACTGATTATTACTAAAAAGCCTGGAAAAAGATCAGCTCTGGCTGATGGTATAAAAAAGGCAAAAGGAGAAATTGTTGCATTAGTTGATTCGGATACTTTATGGACAGAAACAGTTATTATAAACTGTCTCCCGCCCTTTAAAGACCCTAAAGTTGCCGGAGCAACAACCAGGCAAAATGTTTTAAATACTAACTCTTTAGCCCAGAAATTATTTGATATCCAATTGGATCTTAGGTATTTTGACGAATTTCCGTTTTTAGCAGCAGCTGGTGATGCACTGGTCTGTTTGTCTGGTAGAACCGCTTTTTATCGCAGAAAAGTAGTACTTCCTATGTGTGAAGATTTAGTCAATGAGACATTTTTGGGTAAACCTGTCATCTCAGGTGATGATAAAAGACTTACCTACCTTGTTTTGGCAGCCGGATGGAAAGTAGCTTATCAAAAAAATGCCAGAGTGTTTACGCCGGGAATGGTTGATCTAAAAAGCTACTTAAAACAACGCTTAAGATGGACTAGAAATAGCTTAAGGGCTGATATAAAAGCGATAATTCAAGGTTGGCCCTTTAGACACCCAGGCTTAGTATTTTTCCAAATAGATAAGATTGTCCAATCATTTGCCATAGTCTTAAGTCCAATCTATTTTTTTGTATCACTATATTTAGGGCTTTACTTAGGCGCATTCTTAATCTTTGCTTGGTGGTTTATCTCAAGGGCAATTAAAATCTATCCTCATATAAAAAGAAGGCCACAAGATATATCCCTTTTGCCATTTTATGTTCTATACACCTTTATCTCAGCCGTTTTAAAGATCTACGCCCTATTTACCTTAAACACCCAGAGCTGGATCACCAGATGGGATCAAAGCAGGCTTCCTCAATTTAAATTTATCCAATATCTTCCAGCCTATGCCATGACAGTCATTTTACTTGCTTTTTTGACTTTTGGAGTTTATTCCCAAAAACAGGGAATTATGCTTTTAGAACCAGTGGAATTAAAACAAACTCCAGTTCAGGTAGAGAACTTAATATTAAAACCAGATGTGGAAGTGGCCCAAGCTAAGGAAGATCTCGATTCAACATATGTTAACGAAAAAGGTACATTGGTTCAAAAATATGTAGTGAAGCCAGGCGATACACTCTCGCAAATTGCCTATAACTTTAACACTGACACCGAGGATGTTTTAGAGGCTAATATAAATATTTTACCTAACTGGAATGTAATTGAACCGGGGACAATTTTAAGCATCCCGTATCAAAATTTCAGTCTTGAATCTCCTCGCACTAAATCTTTTACAATTAAGAATTTGCCAAAACTGGATATAACTTATGATAAGGAAGATAATACAATTCATCTCTTTGGAAGAGGTAACCCAATCACTCTTAAGACCTTACAAGAAAAGCTCGGTAATGATCGGATTGAAGAGATTGCTCCTAAGCAATGGCTATTAAAATCTAATCTCAAACTCGAAAATGGTGTTTCCTTAACTTTAAATAAAAATGAGGTTGAATGGCTTAAATTAAAAAGCGAACCAGGTAGTTTTGTTACTTTAAGAACTTGGGGTGGAAATATTCATATTGATGGTGTAAAGGTCTCTTCTTGGGATACAACCAAAAATGATTATGATAAAAACGAGAAAGATGGTAGAAGCTTTATCATGGTCAAATATAACTCAAGGATGGATATAATAAACTCAGATTTGGGTTACCTGGGCTTTTATCCCCGTTCTGCATCTGATGGCTCATCTTATGGAGTTTCCTGGAAGTTGCCCGATGGGACATATAGGAAATACTTCGTTACAGGTGAGGTTTTAAACTCAAAGTTTCATCATAACTATTTTGGCGCTTATACTTATGGTGCAACCGGGATGGTCTGGAGAGGAAATGATTTTTATAACAACATTCAATATGGATTAGATCCTCATGATGATTCAAATGGATTTTTGGTTGAGAATAATACATCACATGATAATGGAAACCATGGGATAATTTTTTCTAAAAGATGTGTTAATAACATCATCAGAAACAATATCTCCTATAATAATAGATTGCATGGGATAATGTTGGATAGAAATTCTGATAATAATATCGTGGAGAATAACTCTGTTTTTGGAAATAAAGACGGTATTGCCCTTTATGATTCAAGTAATAATATCGTTAGAAATAATAAGATTGAGAGGAATAAAAGAGGTCTGAGGGCGAATACTAAGTCTCAAAATAATACTGTTTTAAATAACAACTTTAACAGTAATTCTCAGTATGGAGTATACCTTTATGGTCAGGCCAACAGCACTATAATCTCTAAAAATAGCTTTAATCAAAACAATGTGGCACTGTATGTTAAGACAAATACCAATCAAATAAATGATAATAATATTACCAATAATAAAACTGGTGTTTATTTTGTGGATAGGGCATCTGATAATAAGGTTACTAAAAACGTTATTACAGATAATAAAAAATATGGTATTTTTACCAAGACCTTTAAGGGAACTAAAAATATTGTAGGAGATAATGTGCTTTCTAATAATGGCCAAGATATCTTTACAGCCTCTTTAAAAGATCCAGCACTTTCCCAAGCAAGATGAAGCAAGCTTGCTTCTTTACCTTTCAATCAATCTTTCATTTTTTTTAATGGTAACTCAACCGTAAAAGTTGAGCCCTGTCCCTCTTTACTGTCAACGGAAATTTTTCCGCCATGGGCTTTGATAACCTGATTTGTAATGTAAAGACCAACACCCAGCCCTTTATAGTGATTATCGTGGACTGCTCTTTCAAAAAGTTCAAAGATCTTAGCTTTTTCCCTGGAAGGTATTCCAATGCCATGATCCTTTACTATAATCTTTCCCGTTGCATTTTGTTTAAAGACCCTCACCTCGATAGGTTTTCCTTGCCCATACTTTAGTGCATTGGAGATTAAGTTCATCAAAACCTGCTCGATTCTTAAGGGATCAAACTTCCCCTTAACCACGCCGTTAGTATCGATCCTAATCTCGATATTTTCCTTTTCCGACTTTTCGGCAAAGCGCTTAATTACGTCTTTTGTTAACTGGCTTAAATCTGATTCCTCAAGATCCAGACTCATTCTGCCTGTTGTGATTAATGAAACATTTAAAAGGTCGTTGATCATTCTAGAAAGACGTTGGGTTTGTTGTTCAGCACTCTCCAGCATATCCAATAGGTTTTGAACGGAAAAGGAGGCTAATGAAACATTTCTGATATTATGCAAAGCAGTTTGAAGTTTAAGTAGAGTAGTGGTAAGAGGAGTTTTTAGCTCATGAGAGGCAATTGATAAGAATTCATCCCTGACCTTAATTTCTTTTTTGGCTTTCAAGTTCTCTCCCTCCAGGTTTTTTATGCGATTTTGGGATGCTTTCTCAAGTTTATTAAACTCCGATAGTAAACTCAGTTGTTTTAACCTGGCTGTAATGTAGCTTATGGTAACCCCCAGTAAAATAAAAATACTTATTTCTAAAACTGAAAAAAGATTTAATGGAAACTTAAGGGGATAAAATAGAAATATTATTGAAACAGTGCCGAAAATAATAGTAATTAGGGATGTTTTTAAATCACCGGTCAAAGCAGTTAAAAAAATTGCTAAGGAAAAGAGTAAATATGAGACTGTTTTTCCGTTACTTGGGTCTAAAGTCAGGCTTATTTGAAGTGATAATAAGCAGAAAAGAACCACAGCCCCATACCTGAATGTATAGCTTTGCAGGTTTTCTTTAGGAAACTTTGATTGCCTTATCAAGTCCCGATACAAACCTTTTACTAATGCAAATTTCATAGTTTGCAAAGTATATTAATAATTTACTCTAAGATCAAATCAGGTTAATGCAGTAAAAGTGGATGGAAGTATTAATCTTGTTTTCCGTGGATTAGTGCATCAATAACATCGTGAGGCAAAGTTGCTGCATTAAGTAAGGCTTTTCTGACAATATTTCCGGCTTCGGAACCAATCTCATCGGCTGCTCTCAAAGATCCAATGACCGCATCTTTTGCAAGTTCCGCGGCATCTCCTCCAATATCATTGGCGGCCTTAATCGCTCCTTCTACCGCGGAAACCGCTGCTCCACCAAGGTCCTGACCTACTGAGTTTGCTCCCTTTATCGCTCCAGAGGCAGAATCAACAGTTGCAGTGCCGATATCCTGACCGACGTCTTTGGCCCCTTCAATTGCACCACTAACAAGCCCCACGATTGCATCTGTGACCGATACTCCGGTTTCCGAAGCTGCCTTGACCCCGTCTGAAGCAACGCCTGTAACAAAATCCAAAGAAGTGGTAGCGACATTCCCCCCTGCTTGAATTGTATTTACAACATTATCTTTAACTACATCCCTGGTGGTATTTACAACATCTCCGGCTCCGGAAACGATTGAAGAAAGGGAGTTTTTCAGATCATCTACGATATTACCCATTGGTTAAATAAAAACATATTTTTTAGTATCTGTCAACCTCCTCAATTTTCATGGTTTACTTTTCTAATTAAAAATATGATACTTCTTTCGCAATGATCAGCGTTTCAAAAAGATTAACCGATCTTCCGGTATCATCCGTCCGTAAGCTCTCTCCTTATGCCGCTGAGGCTAAAAATAAAGGTGTGAAAATTTACCACTTAAACATCGGTGATCCGGATATTAAAACCCCTAAAGTTATGATCGATGTTTTGCGAAACTGGAGTATTAATCCTATCCGCTATGCTAATTCATCCGGAGAGTCCGAGTTTATTCAGGCCCTAAGAAGCTACTACAACGGTCTAGGTTTTACTCAAATTAAAGAATCCGATATTTTGGCAACCGTTGGAGGTTCAGAGGCGGTAGTGATGGCAATGTATGCAACCTGCGGACCTGGGGATGAAATCTTAGTTTTTGAGCCTTTTTATTCAAATTATGCCACCTGTGCTAAATTCTGCGATATTAAGCTTGTTCCGGTTGAAACTACAATAAAAAACGGTTTTCACCTGCCCGACAGAAAAGTAATTGAAGAAAAAATTACCAGGAAAGCGAAGGCTATTTTAGTCTGTTCGCCAAATAATCCAACTGGCGCTATTTATACGAGGAAAGAATATAAAATACTTGTAGAAATTGCCAAGGAAAAAAATCTGTTTCTAATATCCGATGAAGTTTACAGAGAATATATCTTTGGAAATATTAAGCACACCTCGGTTCTGGAATTTTTAAATGAAATTCCGGAGCAGATAATTCTTTTGGACAGCCTTTCCAAAAGGTACAGTTTATGCGGGGCGAGGCTTGGAATTTTAATGAGTTTAAATCAGGAAGTAATAAAGGGTACACTTAAGCTTGCCCAGGGCAGGTTATCTGGCGGGATTATCGACCAGATGGTTGGCGCTAAACTGACCCGCGTCCCCAAAAGTTATATTGAGAAAGTAAGACAAGAATATGAGAAAAGACGGGATGTCTTATATGAAGGTTTGTCAAAAATTAAAGGAGTTTTTCTTACAAAACCGGAAGGAGCTTTTTATACTATGGTAAGCCTACCGGTTGAGAATGCGGAGGATTTTTCAATATATCTTTTAAAAGATTTTAGAGATAAAAATGAAACAGTCATGCTTGCGCCGGGGGAGGGATTTTACGGCACAAAAAATCAGGGCTTAAATCAGGTCAGAATTGCCTATGTATTAAACACTCGTGATTTAAAAAGGTGCATTGAAATAATTGATAAAGCACTGCAAAAATACAATATTGAAAAGTTCCCTTAAAACACTGGATAGTTTGAGTTTGAAAGATAGGAACTTTTCAATCAGCTTTGCTGTAGATCGTAAGTATTGAACAAATATTGCTCTCTGATGCATTTCTTACCCAATTTTTCACCCACTCTTAAACCCATTGCTTAACATAATAGATTCTTCAAATTGAAGACAGGAGGTGAGCTTCCTAATGAATATATTAGCTTGGATTGTATTTGGGCTTGTTGCCGGAAGTATCGCGAATCTCTTGGATCCTAATCCGTCATCCGGCGGGTTTTTGGGATCGATAGTTTTAGGGATACTAGGAGCATTGGCTGGAGGATTTTTGGCAAACTTATTATTCGGGCTTGAGCTTACAGGTTTTAACTTTACGTCTTTTGTAATCGCGGTACTTGGGTCATTATTACTCTTATTCTTAGGCAGAGCTGCAAGACGAGCTTGATAAGATTTCTATATTTCTGGTAGTATCAAACCTCTGTCTATGCTACCTAAAAAAATTGCCTTTGTTGATGTGGAAACAACCGGTGCAAGATGGTCTGACAGAATAATTGAAATTGGTATTGTCAGAGTTGAAGAGAATAAGGTGGTTCGGACATATGAAACACTTATAAATCCAGGTTGTTATGTTCCAGAAGAAATACTGACCTTAACCGGCATTAACCCTGCTGAACTGGAGAATTCCCCAAGCTTCGGGCAAATAAAGCGAGAGATATTAGAGATTTTAGATGACAGCGTTTTTGTAGCTCACAACGTTCGTTTTGATTATTCTTTTATCAGGAATGAGTTTAAAAGAGAAGAAATCACCTTTAAACATAAGCATTTCTGCACGGTAAAACTCTCCCGGGCGCTTTTCCCAGAGCTTCCTCGTCACAATTTGGATAGCATAATTGAGTGTTTTGGATTCAAATGCCAAAGACGCCATCGGGCTTTAGATGATGCCAAAGTTTTGTACCAGTTTTGGGAGCATATTCAAAAGAAATTTTCTCAGGAGGAAATTTTACTAAGCTTAAACAAAGCCCTCAAAAGACCCGCAATTCCAATAAAAATCTCCCAGGATGATTTGGACAACTTACCGGAAGCCCCCGGTGTATATATCTTTTACGGAGAAAACGGGATGCCTTTATACGTCGGTAAATCTGTCAATATCAGGGATCGCATACTATCCCATTTTTCATCAGACCATCTTTCTTCAACCGAAATGAGAATCAGCCAGCAGATTCAAAGCATAGAGACAATTATTACGGCAGGGGAACTGGGAGCTTTGATCAAAGAAGCCAGTTTAATCAAACAAATGCAACCTTTATATAACAGAAAGCTTAGGCATTCAAGGCTAATGACAGTATTGAAAAGTAAGCAGACTGAAGATGGTTATCTAACGATTGAGATGGATACAGCAGGCAACATAGATATTAATCAACTGGATAGTGTTTTGGGAGTCTTCAGGAATAAAAAAAGTTGCAAAGATTTTTTAGTAAGCATAGCCAAAGAGTACGAGCTTTGCGAGCGGCTTTTAGGGGTGGATACGACTTTAAAATCCTGTTTTGGATATAGGTTAGGCAGATGCAAAGGAGCCTGTTTAGGAAAAGAGAAGTTCCCTAAATATAATATTAGGTTTATTGAAGCTTTCTCAAAAACTAAAATAGTCCCCTGGCCATTTGACGGACCGGCTGTGATTATGGAAAAAAATTCTGATGCTGATTTGCAAGAAGGGTTTGTTATAGATAAGTGGTGCTACTTGGGAAGCATTAAAGGTGCAGCTAGTGACAGCCTGGAAAAACTGGAAAAGGACTTGTGCTTTGACCTTGATACCTACAAGATATTACTTCAATATTTAGCATCGGGTAAAACTTTGAAAAACGTAAAATTGTTAAAGTCCGGTAGTTTTTACCCACGAAAAACCCCGCACGTAGCGGGGATTCTCGAGAACTAACAAGGTTGTTAGCTTTGTATTTATAGCAAAATTACCCTTTTTCCGTCAACTGGAACAAAGTATAACAAAGGGTACAGAGAAAAGCGTTCAGCGTACAGTTGATTTTTTCAAC
Source organism: uncultured Gammaproteobacteria bacterium (assembly GCA_964393525.1). Classification (GTDB taxonomy): domain Bacteria; phylum Patescibacteriota; class Microgenomatia; order Daviesbacterales; family UBA10151; genus CAYMTV01. The sequence goes on from CAYMTV010000001.1 coordinate 22,592, forward strand.
TATACGCTATACGCTATACGCTGATGAGAATCTACTTAGCCACTGACCACGCAGGATTTGAATTTAAAGAAAAAATTAAAGATTTTCTGAAAAAGGAAGGTTTTGAGCTAGAAGATTGCGGAGCTTATGAATATGATAAAGATGATGATTATCCGGACTTTATCTCCAAGGCGGCAGAAGCTGTCTCAAAAGACCCAGAAAATAGTATGGCAATAGTTTTAGGAGGATCCGGCCAGGGTGAGGCGATTGTCGCAAATAAGTTCAAAAATGTGAGATGTTCTATTTTTTATGGCCCATTGGTACCAGCTGAAGCCTCAGATATAAGCGGCAGAATCAGTGAGGATCCATTCGAAATACTCAGACTTACAAGAGCACATAATAATTCAAACGCTTTATCTTTGGGTGCCAGATTTTTAACTGAAGACCAAGCACTAAAGGCTGTAAAATTTTTTTTGGAAACGCCATATACCGGTGAAGAAAGACACAAAAGAAGAATAAATAAGGTTAAAGAGATTGAAAAGAATATTTTATGATTCCGATCATTCCAGCTATTCTTTCGACTAGAGAAGAAGATTACTCAAGAGATATCAATCGTTATCAAAGTAATAACGTATTCAATAAAGGTTGGGTACATATTGATTTCATGGACAATAAATTTGTTCCAAATCAAAGTATTGAACCGAAAGTTATTGGAAAATATCCAATAAGTATGAAAAAAGAGGCCCATTTAATGGTGAAAGATTTTGATAGTTGGATACAGGAATTAGAAAAGGTTAATTTTGAAAGAATAATTATTCACTTTGAGGCTAGTGATGAGAGTCGGATTCGGGATGGGATACTATATTTGAAGAATCATGGAATTGAATCCGGTTTAGCTTTTAACCCATCAACCGGTATCGAAAAAGTGACACCATTTTTAAGTGATTTGGATCTGGTTTTAATTATGGGGGTTGAACCAGGATTTCAAGGAAGCCCGTTTGTTGAAAATACTTATGATCGAGTGAAAAAAATGATTAAGCTTAAAAAAGGTAATACTTTACCAAAAATTGTTGTTGATGGTGGAGTTAGAGATTCTAATGCTAAACAATTAGTAGCGTCTGGTGTAGACTATTTAATAGTAGGCTCTTTTTTGCTAAAAGGAAATATAGATGAAAATTTTGAAAAACTTAAGAAAACGATTGACGGTTAAACCACCTTTCTTCAAAGAAAAAGGTAAACCCCACAAAGCCCAAACCATCCAGGACATTGCAATTTTTGGCTATGCGGACACAGATGAAAATGATAGGCTTTATCAAAGTGTCTATAAAGTGGCAAAGGAGCTAGCGAAGGCCGGTTATACAGTCGTTAATGGTGGAGGCCCGGGAGTCATGCTAGCTGCAACTTTAGGGGCCAAAGCAGGAGGTGGAAAAGTGATCGGGGTAACGCTTTACCCAAAAGATATGAAAGAATTTGAAGGTAAAGACCCGGAAAATATGCTGGATGTGGAGATAAAAACCAACAGTTATATTGAAAGAACGTTAACTTTAATGAAGGAAGGGCAGGTATATGTTGTATTTAAGGGAGGGACAGGAACGATCTCTGAGTTTGGCATGGCCTGGGGACTGGCAAGACTCTATTTTGGTCACCACAAACCCTTAATTTTATACGGGAAATTCTGGAAAAAAATCATTGCAGCTTTTAAAGAAAATATGGCTTTGAGGCCGGAGGAACTCAAAGTATTTAAAATTGTTGATGAGCCTGAAGAAGTTTTGGAAGCAATTGAGGAGTTTGAGAAAGAAATTGAGAGAGGCGAGCATAACCACCGTATACGTGCTTCCAAAGGCGGAGATTTTAGTCTCTAACATAAAATGTTACTGTCCGACGAAAAAATCCAACAGCTTGAGTTAAAGGCAAATCAAATCCGTCAGGATATCATTAAGATGTTACTTGAGGCAGGTTCAGGGCATTCCGCAGGGCCATTGGGAATGGCGGATATCTTCACTGCTTTATACTTTCATATTTTAAATCATGACCCCAAAAACCCTAAATGGGAAGAACGGGATAGGCTGGTTTTATCAAATGGCCATATCTGTCCGGTTTTATATGCTACTTTAGCCCACGCCCACTACTTTACTATTCACGAGCTTAAAACTTTAAGGATGCTTGGAACCAGGTTGCAGGGTCATCCTCATAGAGTTGCTCTACCCGGTTTGGAAACTACCTCAGGGCCTTTGGGTTCCGGACTGTCACAAGCTGCAGGGATGGCCTATGTTGCCAAAATGGATGATTTACCCTGGAGGGTTTATTGCATAACTTCTGATGGGGAACATGATGAAGGAAATACTTGGGAAGGGATCATGTTTGCCGGCAAATATAAATTAAATAAATTAACTGTAATTTTGGATAGAAATAATATCCAAATAGATGGATTCACAGAAGATGTTATGCCCTTGGAGAACTTGCGGGCAAAGTATGAAGCTTTTAACTGGCATGTTACAGAAATAGACGGGCATAATACTAGGGAAATTATTGATGCCTGCGAAGAAGCCAAAGCGATTTATGAAAAACCTACTTTAATTATTGCACATACTATTCCTGGCAAGGGTGTGGATTTTATGGAGAATGATTTTACCTGGCACGGCAAACCGCCTGATAAAGAGCAGGCAAAGAAAGCATTAAAAGAATTAAGAACTTTACAGGGAAAGATAAGGAGTGAGCATGAGTAATCGAAATATAATAGGTGCTGTTTTCGTAGTGGCTGGGACACTTTCTTTAAAAGATTACTTTAAAGGGGGAGGTATTAATTTCAAAAGAAAAGGTTTTGATGCGCTTAATGCTTTTTACGGGGACGAAGTTAAAAGGAGTGATAGGATCAGGTTATTATCACTCGGACTTTTTAGTTTAATTTCAGGTTTAGTTTTGATTTTCCTTTAGAGTTAAAAATGATTCACCAAAAAGCCTATCTAAATCCAAAACTGTTTGATAAAGATATAGAACAAATTCCTTCCAGGAAAGGGTTTGGGGAAGGGTTGGTTTTAGCAGGGGAAGAGAATAAAAATGTTGTAGGGCTTTGTGCGGATTTAACGGAAAGCACAAAGATGGATAAGTTTAAGGAAAAATTTCCTGATCGCTTTATCGAAGTTGGGGTAGCTGAGCAAAATTTGGTAACAGTTGCCTCAGGCATGGCAGCAGCCGGAAAAATTCCTTTTGTTTCCTCCTATGCAACTTTTTCTCCGGGAAGAAACTGGGAACAAATAAGAACTACTATTTGTTACAATGACCGGCCTGTCAAGATAGTGGGTTCCCATGCAGGAATATCGGTTGGTCCAGATGGAGCAACCCATCAGGCCTTAGAGGATATTGCGTTAATGCGGGTACTGCCAAATATGGTGGTGATAGTCCCAGCAGATGCAATTGAAGCTAGAAAAGCCACAGTGGCTATGGCCCATGACCCAAAACCTAATTATTTAAGATTATCCCGGGCTGATGTTTCTGTTATCACCACAGAACAAACTCCTTTTGAAATTGGTAAAGCCGAAGTTTTCCATGAAGGTAATCCTTCGACTCCCTCTGGTCGCTCAGGACGCTTCGCGCATGTAACAGTAATCGCTTGTGGGCAGATGGTTTATCAAGCTTTGCTGGCTGCACATGAATTACAAAAGGCTGAAAGAGGTAAAATTAGTGTTCGAGTAATAAATTGCCACACAATCAAACCTTTGGATAAAAAAACAATCCTAAAAGCTGCCGAAGAAACCGGTGCAATTGTTACGGCAGAAGAACATCAAGTTCATGGAGGATTTGGATCTGCTATTGCTGAACTTGTTTCACAACACTACCCGATCCCCATAAAAATGGTAGGAATAGAGGACCACTTTGGCGAGTCAGGCGAGCCACATGAATTATTAGAAAAGTTTGGACTTTTAAAAAAGGATATTATTAAAGCTATAACTCAAGTATTAAGACTAAAGAACAAATGAACTATCGCGGACAATACACCCAATTTGCTTTGCAAATTGCAAAAGTCCGCGGTATCCTCAAGAAAGTTCTTTTCAGCGGCTTCATCCGGGTTCTGAGAGAACCCGGTTTTCGCACGCTGAAAATACATTCTTAGGTGTCTAGCCATCCCACACCGGGCGTGTGTATGTGAGTTTATTATTAGAGCTGGTTATGAATTATTAAAGTTTGATAAGATGGAACTATGGAGTGTGCAGTTTGTAATGGAATAACCGCAGCGGTTCAAGTAATATTTTTATCTATTTTTTACCTTTTTGTAATGATTGTAAACTTAGGTATAGCTATAATCGATTGGGTTATTCATACCCTTACTAAAGAGTCTTCTCCAAAAAATTCCGGCACTTGATTTAAAAGATTTTTAGTTTTATTATATCCCCAGAGGGGGGATATTATGACTTTTAAACCAAGAGATATCCATGAGCGCATTTTACATAGGTTAAAAATCACCAAAGGTCATCTAAATAAGGTGATTAAAATGAATGAGGATGGGGAGTATTGCATTAATGTTCTTCACCAATCTCAGGCAGTTCAAAAAGCCCTAAAAGAAATTGATAACTTAATTTTAGAAAACCATCTGAAAACTTGTGCTGCCCATGCAATAAAACAAGGCAATAGTGAAGAAGCAATCTCTGAGGTGATGAGTGTTTTCAGAAAAAAGACTTAACCCAAAATATTGAACGATCGTTTAAGTTTTTGGAAAAAAATATGAAAATAGATCAGATTTTAGTTATTATTTTTGGGATTTTAGGGATTGGATTTGTTTACTGGTTTTTCCTGATGAGGAAAGAAAAGACAGTTGAGGCTTCGGATTCAATCGATATTACCGTTGAAGGAGGCTATAAGCCGGAAGTAATTAAAGTCCAAAATAACATAACTACAAAATTAAATTTTATTCGCAAAGACCCTTCAACCTGCCTAGAAGAGGTTGTACTGAGTGATTTTAAAATCAAAAAATACCTGCCGTTAAATCAAAAAACCACCATAGAAATTACTCCAAAAAAAGTAGGCGAGTTCCCTTTTTCCTGCGGGATGAATATGTTCCATGGGAAGCTAATTGTTGAGTGAGTATGAAAAGAACATTCCCAATCAAAGGCATGCACTGTGCTAGCTGTGTTCGGGTAACTGAAAAGGCTTTATCAAAAATCCCCGGAATAGCTTTAGCAAACGTTAATCTGGCAACAGAGAAAGCCACTATAGAATATGATTCGGCCTCGGTAGATGATGAAAAGATCAAATCAGCTATTTCAAGCGTGGGGTATGAAGCAATGCTTAATGAGGAAGTTGAAACAGAAGACAAGAATAAAATAGAGAAACAAAAAGAATTAGACAGGCTTAAGCTACAGGTTTTTGTAAGTTTATCGATTGGAGTGTTAATAGTTCTTGAATTGCTTCCATTTGCCAAGCCCCTACATCACCTGCTTTTTCCCAATGAGTTTATTACTCTTTTGGCAGCATCATTAGTGCAATTTTGGCCTGGACTTCAGTTTTACAGGGCAGCGATACCTGCGCTAAAAAACCGGCTGGCCAACATGGATACTCTGGTAATGATCGGTACGAGCGCAGCTTATCTTTATTCGGCAACTGCTGTTTTATTCCCTCAAATCTTTGAACTAGCCGGAATAGAACCCGAGCCTTATTTTGATGTTGCGGTTATTATAATTGGATTGATTCTTTTGGGAAGGTATTTTGAGGCAAGGGCAAAAATGGGTACTTCTGAGGCAATTAAAAAATTAATCGGGTTACAGGCTAAAACCGCCAGAGTTTTGAGACTAGGGAAGGAAGTCGACATTCCAATTACCGAGGTAGTAAAAGGAGATATCATCCGGGTACGACCTGGAGAGAAAATTCCGGTTGACGGTGTAATTACCGAAGGTCAGTCAAGTGTTGATGAATCAATGGTGACAGGTGAGAGTATTCCGGTCGATAAAGCTAAGGGAGATACAGTAATTGGTGCAACAATTAATAAATCCGGAACTTTTACTTTTAAAGCGACCAAGGTTGGAAAAGATACTATGCTTGCCCAGATTATTAAATTGGTTGAAGAAGCCCAAGGCAGTAAGGCTCCTATTCAACGGATTGCCGATTTAATTTCTTCTTATTTCGTACCAATTGTGATCATGCTTGCTGTAGCCACTTTTGTTGTCTGGTATATTTTTGGTCCACAACCTGCTTTTTTGTATGCGGTATTAAACACAGTGGCTGTATTAATAATTGCCTGTCCTTGTGCAATGGGATTGGCTACTCCGACCGCGATAATGGTGGGAACCGGCAAAGGGGCGGAACACGGCATATTAATTAAGGACGCCGAAAGCCTGGAGATTGCCCATAAAGTAAGTACCATAATCTTTGACAAAACCGGGACCTTAACCAAGGGCCAACCTGAGGTTACAGACATTGTAGTAAATAACAAGATACAAGCGACGAGAGATAAGTTATTACAGATTGCAGCATCAATTGAAAAGGGATCCGAACATTCACTGGCCGAGGCAATAGTTAAAAAAGCTGAAGAAGAAAAACTTAATTTAAGCAAAGTTGAAAGATTTAAAGCCATTGCCGGGCAAGGGGTTGAGGGCTATATCAATAATCGAAAAGTTGCATTAGGTAACAGAAAATTAATGGACAGTGAGAAAATTAATTACTCAAAATTAATTGATGAAGTAGAAAAATTGGAAAATCAGGGCAAGACAGTAATGTTTCTTGCTCAAAATGGTAGTCTCGCCGGACTTATTGCAGTAGCAGATACATTAAAAGACACTGCGAAAGAGGCGGTAAGTGCTTTAGAAAAGCAAGGCATTGAAACCATAATGATTACCGGAGATAACCAAAGAACAGCCCAGGCAATTGCTAAACAAACCGGTGTTAAAAGGTTTATTGCCGAAGTTTTGCCAGACCAAAAGGAAACCGAAGTGAGAAAAATCCAGAAGGAAGGTAAGGTTGTGGCAATGGTGGGGGATGGAATTAATGATGCTCCGGCTTTGGCTCAAGCCGATATCGGGATTGCCATGGGTACTGGGACAGATGTAGCAATGGAGTCGGCAGATATAACCTTAATAAATAAAGACTTAAGGTCGATCGTTTCTACAATCAAGCTTTCCAAGCAAACCATGCGGGTCATAAAGCTGAATCTTTTCTGGGCTTTTGGCTATAACGTTATTTTGATTCCTGTGGCAATGGGACTTTTATATCCTTTCTTTGGGATTTTACTAAACCCGATTCTAGCATCAGCTGCAATGGCTATGTCTTCAATTTCGGTTGTTGGCAACTCCTTACTTTTGAAAAAAGCTAATTTGACATAACTTAACCATTAATATTAAACTGATGGTCAAATTCAACATGGAAAAAGGATCAACATTTCTTTCGGTTCCCACCTCAATCCTGATTGGATCGGTCATAATTGCCGTAGCCATTTTAATAAGCGGCGGGGTAATCAAGTTTAAAGGTGCAATCCAAAAAATCGCTGATAATACCGGAATAGTTCAAGCAACTCCAGTGCCTGAGCCGCAGGAGGAAGATACAGGGCCGGTTAAGGTATCTTTAGATGATGATCCTGTTTTAGGTAATAAGAACGCTCCTGTGACTATAGTCGAATTCTCTGATTATGAGTGCCCATTTTGTAAAAGATATTTTGACCAGACACTGCCACAAATTAAAAAAGATTATATAGATACCGGTAAGGTAAAAGTTGTATACAGAGATTTACCGCTTTCGTTTCATGACCCAATGGCTACAACCGAAGCAATTGCTGCAAATTGCGCCAGAGAACAGGGTGGGGATGAAACATATTTCAAATTCCATGATGAGATGTTTAAAAGAACAACCTCAAACGGAAATGGTTTATCAAAAGATGATTTGACCCAGATTGCCCAGGATTTGGGTTTAAACTCGGCTAATTTAAAAGCATGCGTAGATACCGAGAAATATAAGGTTGAAGTCTCCAAAGACTTAGCCGATGCGGAAGGCTATGGTGCATCCGGGACGCCTACCTTCTTCATTGGAAAATCGGAATCGGGTAAAGAAATAGCAGGTACAATGTTAGTCGGAGCCCAACCATATAATGCTTTCAAGACTTTGATTGACCAAGAACTTACGAGATAAAAAAAACATTTTTAAAAGATAGAAGTTTTTGCTGGACTTTTCGGCACTTCTGACTATTTGATCAATTTTAAGGTTGTCCGAAAATGTCCAAATTAATATGGATTTATGGCTGATTTTTATTACCGGTTTAACAGTAGGAGGTTTAACTTGTTTAGTAGTTCAAGGCGGACTGCTGGCTTCGGTCATAGCTTCCCGGGAAAAGGATGATTTAGAGGTTAAAAAAGATAACCATCATCCGATCTGGGAAGTTACCTCGTTTGTTATTGCAAAATTCATAGCCTACACTTTGTTAGGGTTTTTCTTGGGAATTTTTGGCCAGTCAATTGCACTTTCGGATTCAACCCGGGCAACGATCCAAATTTTTGCCGGAATCTATATGATTTTAGTTGCGTTTAACCTCTTTAATTTGCACCCAATTTTTAGATATGTTATCCCCCAGCCGCCAAAATTTATCTACCTACTAATAAGAAATAAGTCCAAAAGTGAAGACCTTTTTGCTCCGGCCCTTTTGGGGGTTTTTACCATTTTTATACCATGCGGTACAACTTTGGCAATGGAGGCTTTGGCAATCAGCAGCGCAAATCCTCTTACCGGTGCAATGATCATGGGGGTATTTACCTTGGCAACTACACCATTTTTCCTGGGACTTGGGATTTTAACCCAGAAAATGGGTGAAGTTTTTAAGGTCAGGTTTTTAAAGTTGGCAGCCATTGTAGTAACTTATTTAGGGTTATCCTCGGTAAATGGGGGGTTAATAATTTTAAATTCCCCGGTAACTTTACAAAGTATTGCCGCCGCGTCTCCTGTCCAGATCGATTTCTCCGGAGGGGAGGAATCGACCCAAGGCAATAATTTAAGCGGTGGGTTGATAGATGGAGTGAGGTCGGTAGATATCAACATTAAGTCGGGAGGTTATTCACCTTCCTATATCAGGGTACAAAAAGATGAGCCGGTTAAGTTAAATCTGATTAGTCAGGGAGCATTCAGCTGTGCGTTGGCATTTAGGATACCGGCCTTAGGTATAGCCAAGAATTTAAAACCAACGGGTAGGGATTCAGTGGAATTTACCCCTACTCGAAGCGGCAGAATAACTTATGCTTGTTCAATGGGTATGTATACAGGCACGATAGAAGTGATTTAAAAATATGGCAAAAAAGAAGTTCAAAATTGATGGGATGCATTGCAACTCATGCGCCATGTCAATAGACATGGATCTGGAGGATTTGGATGGAGTTAAGCAATCTAACACAAGCTATGCAAAATCGGAAACAGAAGTTGAATTCGACCAGTCAACAGTTGATGAAAAGCAAATTTTGGACTCTATTAAAAAAACCGGATATGAGGCTAAAATTATCTAAGTGACTTCCATAAATTTTGATCCAGATAAAGAATTTTCCATCTTCCGGGCCGTTTTGGAGAAGCGCCCGGAGATAAACCCCAAGCAACTTAAAAAAGATTTAGAAATTTATTATCTTCCTTACTTAAACAAGTTAATCGATTTAAAAAAACAAAAAGATGATCCCCGGGAGGGTCTAATTATTGGTGTTTCTGCGATTCAAGGAACAGGCAAAACCACCCAGGGGGAGATTTTAGAGATATTGCTTAAGCATTTAGGTTTTTCCTCGGTTAGCCTGTCAATTGACGATCATTACCTGACCCATGAGCAATTAAATGAGCTTAGAGAGTTTGATCCCAGATATATCAGAAGAGGAGTAACTCACGATATCTATCTGGCAATGGAAAATCTGAAAGCACTTAAAGAAATGAAAGATGGTGAAGAAGTAAAGGTTCCAATTTACGATAAGGGTGCAGAAGGGGGTGATGGTGACTGGGTTGGTTGGAAGACGGTTACGAAAAAACCTGATTTTATCTTTTATGACGGCTGGATGCTTGGAGCAAGAAGAGTTGAAGATGAATCCATTTTTGCAAGTGGCTTGCCTGGACTGGATAGCCCTGAACATATTCAGTTTGCCAAAGATATAAATAAAAAGCTGGATGAGTATTTGCCACTTTGGGATTTAATTGAATTTATGAATGTGTTATATGTCCCAAATTATGAGTGGAGTTTAAAATGGAGGGATCAGGCAGAGGATGTTTTAAGAGCCCAGGGAAAAGGCATGTCTCATGAGGAAATTAGGGAATTTATCTATTATTTTTGGCGCTCTGTCCATCCCGGAATTCAGATTAAAAATCTGGCTCAAGACAAAGAACATACAGATCAGGTGGTAATAATAAATGAGGATCATTCAACCAAAGAAGTATTAACCCCAGAAGAAGTAAAAATTAAGTATCCTTAATTGTTTTTTTCAACTATACGCTATACGCTATTATCTATACACTAATCTATGTTTGACCTAATTTCCATTGGTGATGTGGTAATTGATACTTTTGTCCACCTGACAGAGGCGGAAATTATTAGTAAGGATGGGGAAAATTTACTTGCCCTGCCTTTTGGCAGGAAAATTCCGATTAAACCTGAAAGCCAGTCATTGGTTGGAGGCAATGCAGCCAATAACGCGGTTGGGGCTTCAAGGCTTGGGTTAAAAACCGCCATTTATACCAATGTTGGCAGTAAAGACGATGATTTTGCAGATGATAGGATTATCGCAAAACTTAAAAAAGAAGGAGTAGATATAAGATATGTTGTTGAAAATCACGATCTCCCTTCAAATCACAATATAATTTTAGAGTTTGAGGAAGAACGGACGATCCTTATTAACCATCAACCCTGGAAATTTAACCTTCCGGACTTAGATCGCGCAAAGTGGGTTTATTTAACCTCACTTGGGCCAACATTTATTGAGTCAAACTTTACTGAGCAAGTAATAAACTATATTCAAAGATCAGGCGCGAAATTAGCTTATCAACCTGGTACTCATCAGATTAAATTAGGGGTTAAAAAGAATGCCAAGCTTTTGTCCTTGGCAGATTTCTTTATAGTTAACCTGGACGAAGCAAAGCATATCTTGGGACACGCTAATGGATCAGTAAAAAAGCTTTTGAAGGGTTTAGCAGATTTAGGGCCAAGAAAAGTAGTAATTACAGACGGCAGAAGCGGTTCGTATGGGTTCGATGGAGAAAGATATTACCAGTTGGATTGTTTTCCAGCCAAACTTCTTCAGATGACAGGGGCAGGAGATGCATATGCCTCAGGTACTGTTGCCGGGCTTATTCATGGAGAAACCTTAGCGAAGGCAATGCGTTGGGGTGCTGCCAATAGCGCCTCAGTAGTTGAACAAATGGGTCCACAAAATGGATTACTAACTTATCACAAAATGCAGGAGAAGATAAAAGAAAATTCAAAAATCGTTGCTAAGGAAATCTAAGGTGAAGAAGAGGGCGTAGGGGATGGAGCTGGCGATGAAGAAGGGGAAGGTGTGGGAGCTGGTGGAGTCGAAGTCTCTGTAACACTCACTTTTCCGGTACAAACCCCGGATTCTATACCGGAAACGTTAGCTTTAAGTTGCATCCTGACTGTGTATTCCCCTGTTTGATTATAAGTATGACTTACATGTTGGCTTGAAGTGTCATAAGGCGTGTCCCAAACATTATTTCCGTCAAAATCCCATTGGATTTCTTTTACATAAATGTCCATCCCCGCAGAATTGTAAAAACTGGCGGCATAAACAAATTCAATATTTAAAGGAGCCGGGCCGCTATTTTTATTGTCTTTGTAGGAAACTTCACATTCGACCCTCGGTCCAGAACTTGCTTGGGTTGATGGTGAAGCGGTGGGATTTGAGGTAGGGGTTGGTGTGCTTTGAGGGGTAGAGGTTGCAGTGGGCGTTGGCAAAGTTACTACTGAAGCCTTAACAACTTTTTTAAATGGTTTTTCTGTAGGTTTTGAGGTTGGAGTAGGTGATGGAGTGGTGGTTGGAGATGGAGTTGGGCTTGGGGTAGGAGTTATCTCGATTGTTACAGATTTTACCTCGCCTTTTCTCAAGCCTTGAATGTAAAATCCACCGCTGGTTAAAGTTGCAGCTGAAATTACTACTAATACTAGTGCTAATGGGTTAGGGATTAGCTTGTCCAAAATCTCTTTCATTTTCGCAAGAAAAGAAGCCGACTCATAAATGTCAGGAAACCTCATTCTTCCGTGGATGAGGAGGCTTCATTTTTGGATATTAGTTTTTAAAAATGTGAATGTCAATATTTTTAGGCTTGACAAAAAGCCTTTTTGTCTTGTAGTCTTACGCTATGGCAAGGGGCAGGAAAAGAAAAAATCAAAAAGAGCAAAGTGATTTTAACCAGGACGAATTTGAAGAAATAACTCTTCCAACAGAAGTTCCCTCAACCGATGAAACCGATATAGATCTTTTTGCTGCCAAAGAGAAATTGGAGCAGCAACTAATCCTAAATGTTACCGAGCAGGCTCTATCTGCCCAAAGCGGAACAGAAGCTTATGGTTTTGAAAATATCGTTGGGGTTGGCATCTCGGAAAAAATAACCGGACGAAGGTACACCGGCGAAAAATGTATCGCAGTTTATGTTGTCTCAAAAGAACCCGAAGATGAGATAGATCAGGCAGCCTTAGTCCCCAAAGAAATAGATGGTGTACCAACCGATGTTGTAGAAACAGGCGAGCTTCAGGCTTTTCCTCACCGTGGCAGATACAGACCTGCCCCGGGCGGTGTGTCCATTGGACATTTTAAGATTACAGCCGGAACTTTAGGCTGTCTGGTTAAAAGAGGAAATCAGTTGTTCATTTTGAGTAATAATCATGTTCTGGCAAATTCCAATCAGGCTAAGATTGGGGATCTGATAATGCAGCCCGGCCCATTTGATGGAGGGGTTTCCGCGGGAAACATTATAGGCAGGCTGTCGGAATTTGTTCCGATCAATTTTTCCGGAGGAGTAAACTTGGTTGATGCAGCTATTGCCCAGACAAACTCAAACTTAGTAGTCCCGGAAAGTAAATGCTTCGGCAAAATCAGCTCCAATGTACAAAACTGCCAGATGTGGATGGTTGTTAAAAAATGCGGCCGTACGACCCAAACTACCCGAGGCATAATTATAGATTGCAATGCTACGTTGAGGGTAGGTTACGGCACGCAAGGCACGGCAATATTTCAAAACCAGATTATCGTTGTCGGAGTTCCCGGAATTGCCCCGTTCAGCCAACCTGGAGATTCCGGTTCCCTGGTTATCTCCCAGTTTGGCAACAGACCGGTGGGGCTTCTTTTTGCCGGCAGCTCAATTGTTACAATTGCCAGTCCAATTCAAGCTGTGCTGTCTTCATTTAATATAAGTATAGTAAGTTAAGCTTTCAATCTGTTAGGAATATTTATTTAAGAAAGCCAATCTAACGCAACTTGTATGCACATGCATATAGTTTGCTCAATTAAACAATTATGTATAGACTTGAGTCTTTTAGTAAAATTTATCTATGAATAAGATCCAGCAGATAAAGGAAAAATATGAAATGGAGTGGATGAAAATTCCAGGGGTGGAAGGAGTAGGAATCACACGGGAGAATAATGAACATGTCATTATTGTTTACTCTTCCAAGGACCTCAAAAAAATAAAAAACCAAATCCCCTCTGAAGTTGAAGGCCATAAGATAATCTTCAAACAAACCGGTGAATTTCAGGCATTTTGAGTGTTAAGATTAATTAATGGATCTTTCCCAATTTACCAGAAACGGTAAATTTTTGATGCTGGCACTGGATCATAGAGGAAGTTTTAAGAAATTAATAAGCCCCAGTGATCCGGATTCAGTGCTTGATGAAGAGGTGATTAACCTAAAATCCAAAATTATAAATTCAGTTGAAAGCGAGTTAAGTGGTATTTTAATAGATGAAGTGTTTGGACTCAAGGCTTACCCGCAAAGATCAAAGCCTTTTTTACTGCCGGTTGAAGAAACAGGTTACACCGAAGAAAAAGGCGAGAGGCTGACAAAGCTTGAATATACAATCGATCAGCTAAAGGAATGCGGTGCATCAGGTGCAAAACTGCTTTTATACTTTAACCCTTTTTTAGAAAGTAAGGAAAAGCAACTGGAAACTGCCAAAAAAGTGATAGATGAGTGCAGGCAAAAAGATTATCCGGTTTTTTTGGAAATTGTGACCTACGAGCCGGATCATGATGTAACTGGAGAGGAAAGGGAAAGATTGGTTATTGAGTCATTAAAGCTTTTTAAATCAAGGAATATTCTGCCGGATGTATTTAAAATTGAGTATCCGGGAAGCTCTGTTGCCTGTTTTACGGTAACAGCAATCCTAGAAGATCTTCCGTGGATTCTGCTTACCCGAGGTGTAAATTTTGAGGAATTTAAGTTTCAGCTTGAAGAAGCATCTGTTCGGGGAGTAAAGGGGTTTTTAGCAGGAAGAGCTCTTTGGCAGGAAGTTTGTACCATACAAAGTGAAGATAAGGACAAATTTTTAAAAGAAACTTTGCCAAACCGTTTTAAAATAATTTCTGATATTTGTACTAAAAATGAATAAGAAATTAAGAAATCTTCTAGGTTGGTATGGGGTTGCAGCGATTCTTTGAGCCTATTTTTTTATAGGTGCCGAAGGTGGAGGCTGCTTCGCACGTTGTTCCCTCAGGGATTGGTTTTTGCCTAAGCGCATTATTCTTTGAAATTTGCGATTTACAGTTCTATCATTAGGTTTTCGGGGATCTTCAACTACACTGAGACCATTTATAGGTACAGCTATGCGAGGATCTGCCGTATAACCCGCATCTCTTACAGCATCTATATTTTCCTGAGATGCAAATCCTCCTACAATGCTTCCTTCAGGAGTAATATAAACTAAACCACCACTATTAGAGTAGTATTTTCCTTTTAGATCGGGTTGTCTCAATCTCCCGCCTGGTCTATAAGGTGCCGTATCATTTATATCTCCAATTTCCCCAAAAGCAGATTGTCTATGTGAATGTTCTGGAGGTAGGTGCTTGACTCGATCATAAGATTCTTTATCTAAATAAACCCTTAAGCCATCTAGAGTCATGAAATAGCCTCGTTGGACTGGTTTAATTTCTCTCTGCGGAGGTCCCATCACTTCTGCTAGAGATGGTCCTGAGTCCATTCGGGGTTCTTGGCTCATGGATTAAATATATATTGAAAGCTAACAAAAGTCAAAGTTAACTGGAGTTAGGATGAATTTAGAACTTAAACGGATTGAAACTTTAATGAACGAAGACTTTAGTTCCAGGGTTTTCGGCAGTTGCTCGGATAGCATTTGTCCCCTCTGAGACAACAGGTCCTGCCCAGTTAAAAATCTCGGCGGCATTGGCTAAAGGCTCATTAACACAGCCATGGCTCATTGGCTGGCCAAAGTTATTGTGCCAGTAAGCACCGTGCAGCGCGTAGCCCTTGTGAAAAAACATATTATGCGGAACATTAGGAAGATAATAATAAGTTCCCAATTCTTTTGATCCGCCTGACATTAACTGACTTCTGGTTTTATACCAGATATAAAAAGTCCCTGTTGGGGTTGGAGCCCATTTGCCTGAAGAAACGGGAAATTCCATCACAATTTTTTCTCCCTCCCAGGCTCTGACTTTTTGCTCCTCAAGCGATACCTCAACCCACTTTTCTTCGCCCTTTTCATTTACGGTTCCTAAAACATTCTTATCTTGGGTACTTGGGGCAATGTTATTATAAGCCAAAGAAGTTTTTGGGTAATCAATTACCTGATTATTAAATATAGCCACACTTGCCGCTTCATCAAACTCTCCGCTAGACTTTAGGATTTCTTTTTCATCACAACAGGATGTTGTTTGGTCCCCGGACACCCCCAGTTTATAAACGATTTCCCTTCTTAAAGGCGTATAAAAAAACGCACTAATTAAAAATACCACCAAAATTAACAGGGGCAGCAGGCGGTACATATTTATATTGTGGAGTGTGCTAAGATAATAAGTCAATAATTAACTTCATGCATTGGTTTTTTAAGCTGGTCCTTTTTTTAATCCCGCCTTTATTTTTCTGGGTTGTTTTTGCGCTGGTATTACCGAAGGTGTTACCCACAGAATATCGTTCAAATACCGAAGTTTCAGGCTGGTTAATCAGAAACCAGGTATGGGAAGGAACAATCAGAATCAGCGGTGATTTGATTACCTCGCAGGCAACAACTATAACCCTCAAACCCGGGACAATTGTTTTGGTTTCATCGGGCAATGATAATTTCAATTTTGATTTATTGCCATGGCACCTTAAAGAGGGTATCAATACCTCTATAGAAAACCATGGAGTAAAACCTGGAGAGCCTTTTTGGGATGAGGCAGACAAAGTTCAGCTTCATATCGGCCGGATAATAGCGCTTGGTACCAAAGAACAACCCATTATCATAAAATCCGACACTTCGATGGGGAGTCCCTACGACGTTAATGTTATAAATATAAAAAGTGGAATCCTGTCAAATGTTAACCTCTCAAACTATAGAAGGCTTGAAATCGGGGACAAAATTACAATAAGGGATTCAGGTTTTAGAGATATTGGAGAATGTGCGGTATGCATAAGTCGCGGATCACCGGTAATCTTGAATAATAAATTTGAAAAAATACTAAGGGAGGCAGTTTGGGTTCAGGGTGCGTCGCCTCAAATCAAAAATAATCTTTTTATTAATTTATCCGGAGCCGGCATCAGAGTTGATCCGCAAAGATTTGGGGATTTGGCTATATTAAACAATAGCTTTGAAATGCCCAACCAGGTTGCCTTAGATATTTTAGGTGGGGATGAAGAGGATCCCGGGACTATTGCCTTAAACCTCTTTTCCGGCAATAGTCTTATTAAGATGCCCTGCGACTCTAAGATTAGATTTATTCAAAATAACATGGGAGGTTTGATTTCATTTTATAAAGGGGGTTGCAGCGGATCTTATATTTTTGGAGGGAATTACTGGGGGGGTGCTGACGCTAAAACAGTTTTGGCGGAGAAAATCATGAACAAAGAGAAGGGTTTTAGTATTACAATCCCATTTATATTGAGAGAGCCTGTTAAAAATGCCGGAAGGAAAGATGACTGATGAAGTACGGCAATTACTTTGGGGCATCTTTTGTGATTCTTGTTTTAGGTTGGGGATTTTATTTGTTCAATAATCAAAAAACCTTTTTAGTCTCCCCTGTTTTGGGTGAAAGCAAAATTGCCTTTTCCGACAATGTCTGGTTTCCGAAGGAGTCAACCGAGAGCGCAAAAGTAGAAGAAATAGACAGGAAGCTTACCGCCAAAGCGGCTTTTTTCGTTGAGACTCAAACCGGCCAGGTTTTGTATCAGAAAAATCCACAGGAGAGATTACCGATTGCTTCTTTAAATAAAATCATGACCGCAATTATTAGCATGGAGAACAGACAGATGGAAGATAAAATTTCCATATCTCAAAAAGCAGCCGAAATGGAGCCTGACAAAATGTTTTTAATTGCAGGAGAAAAATTAACCGTCAGGGAGCTTCTCGAGGGAGTTTTTTTAATCTCGGCAAACGATGCTTCGGAAGCATTGGCGGAAGGAGTGACTGGCAGGAGAGAAGAATTCATCAATTTA
Source organism: uncultured Gammaproteobacteria bacterium (assembly GCA_964393525.1). Classification (GTDB taxonomy): domain Bacteria; phylum Patescibacteriota; class Microgenomatia; order Daviesbacterales; family UBA10151; genus CAYMTV01. Next base: position 40,164 of record CAYMTV010000001.1, read on the forward strand.
ATGAATTCCAAAGCTGCCCAATTAGGGATGTACAATACCCGTTTTGTTAATCCCTCGGGTTTGGAAGAAGAAGGCAGGCAGCAATACTCAACGGTTTATGAGGTTGCCATAATGAGCCGTTATGCAATTAAAAAATGGCCCCAGCTAATTGATATTTCTTCCAGTGAGCATATATTTATTCCGGTGACATCAACACATCAAGATTATGACCTTTACTCCGGTATCAATCTTCTGACTACTTACCCGGGGGTTGTCGGTTTTAAAACCGGCTTTACTCCCGAAGCCGGACTGACTCTGGTTACGGTAGCCAGAAGAGGTGGAAAGGAAGTATTGGGTGTCCTCTTAGGAGCAGTAAACAGGCGGGATGACGCCAAACTTTTATTGGACTACTCTTTTAAAAAGCTGGGAGTAATCTAAATGGCGTTTTTGGCTCTTGCATTTTTATACATCCTGTTTTTTATTTTTGGTATTTTGTTACCATTGTTCCTTGTTTCTTTTGTTATCTTTGGGATTTTCTCTGAAATTAAAGGCGCGCCTTTTGTCCCGACTTCAAATCAATATTTAAAAGATATTTTGGAAAAAGCCAAATTAAAAAAGGACCAGACCTTTATTGAGCTTGGTAGCGGGGATGGAAGGGTAACCCGGTTTGCAGTAAAAAATTTTGAAGTAAGAGGTGTGGGGATTGATATACACCCGATTTTAGTTTGGTATTCAATCTTAATCTCAAAGCTGCAAAAGCTGAAAAACATTCAATTTTTAAAAAATGATTTTTTTAAGTATAACCTGCAAAAAGCAGACATTTTATTTTTATTTCTTTTACCCAAAACTTTAAAAAAGCTCGCACCGAAGTTTTTGAAAGAATGCAAAAAAGGATCTTTAGTCATATCCCATGGATTTAAAATTCCGGGATTTGAGAATTATTTAACTGACTCTACGCCTAGAAAAGACTTCCCGACCTATTACTACAAAATCACTTGACAGAGGCTATAGTTTTAAAGTATTAAGCATCTGTGGAAGAAACTTTAATAAGCAAAAAAGCTTTTTTAGTTTTGTTTGCAATATTGCTAGTTATTGGATTAGGGGTGGCATTGGTATCAAACTTTAATCAGACAAGTAAGCCTGTTCAGTCCCCCTCGCCCTCTCCTCAAGACCTATTATTTAATGATCAAAATCAAAGCCAAACCAGACAAAACCAACAACAAGCTCAGAATCTCCGGCCTCCACAGGAGCCGCAAAAACAACCAAAACAATACCCAAAATTCCCAGGAGTTTTACCGGAGACAGAATTGAATGACAAAAAAGCTGTGATAAAGACTAAAAAAGGTCTAATAGAGTTTGTAATAGATCCTTCCGCGCCTAAGGCAGCTTCAAATTTCATTTTTCTTACTAAAGAAGGTTTTTATGATGGGTTGACTTTTCATCGGGTTGTACCGGGGTTTGTAATTCAAGGTGGGGATCCTACAGGAACCGGCAGCGGAGGACCGGGATACAGATTTGAAGATGAGAAGGTTTTGAAAAAATATCTAAAAGGAGTAGTAGCTATGGCTAATGCCGGACCGAATACCAATGGTTCGCAATTTTTCATAGTTCTGGAAGACCAAACGGATCTCCCCCCAAACTACACAATCTTTGGAGCTGTGATAGAAGGTATGGATGTTGTAGAGCAAATTAAAAAAGGTGATGTAATGGAAAAGGTGACAATCGAAGAAATTTAACACCCATCTATCCAATATCTTGTGTATTGACAGCTCTTCTATTCAATATGCTAACTTAAATATACCAGCAAAGATGTTGAATACCTGGTAGGCGTAGGGTACAATATCTTGTATGAGGTGTATATTTTGCGGTAGCGAACAAAGCTCGGTAATAGACAAAAGAGGAGTAAGATCCACCGGAGAAATCAGAAGACGCAGGGAATGTTTGAAATGCCATGAGCGTTTCACAACTTATGAGAGGGTAAGCGCTTTTGAGCTTAATGTTTTAAAGCGGGATGGCTCAAAAGAAGCTTTCGATAAAAATAAAATAAGATCAGGTTTGGCTAAAGCTTTGGAAAAACGCCCTCAGTTTGAAAATTTGGAAGAGATTGTTGAAAAAGTTATTGCCCGTTTGAAACTAAAGGGTAAAAAAGAGATAGAAAGCAAGGCAATAGGCAGGGCCGTTCTAAACGAGCTGAAAAAAAGAGACCAGGTGGCATATTTGCGCTTTGCTTCGGTCTATAGAGATTTTAAGCACCTGGAAGACTTTGAAAAAGAACTAAAAAGCCTTAACGTTTGATATACAATATATTGTATAGAATTTGATATCTTGTCAAGTTATTACACAATATATATGATATTCTTTATTGATTAAACTAGCATTAAATGTTATGCAAAATCTAACCAAAAAACCTAGAAAAATTCAAGACCAAACAACCTCTTTGGAGGTCACTGTCCCCAAAACTTATGGTAAAGCCAAGAAAACAAACGGTCATGTCAAAACCAATGGTCATGCAAATGGCTCGGCCAAAAAACAACTTGATCCGGCAGCGGTTGAAGCTGCAGCAAGAAGTTTAGTCCCAAACATTGATGCAAAAACTGAATTGGAGGGTATCAGGCAAAAAGTTTTTCTGGACAGGTATTCCCTAAAAGATATAGATGGTAAACCCGTAGAGGCTACAGTTGAACAGATGTGGCAAAGAGTCGCAGGAGGTATAGCCATGGAGGAGAAAACTCCTGCTTTGCAAAGGCAGTGGGCACAAAAGTTTTATCAGGCAATGACTGACTTTAAGTTTGTCCCGGCAGGACGAATTTTATCCGGCGCAGGAACGGGTTATGAGGTAACTTTTTTTAACTGCTATGTCATCCCATCCCCGAAAGACTCAAGAGGGGGGATTATGGAGAATATTACCCATACTGTTGAGATCCAAGCTAGGGGCGGAGGTGTGGGGATTAACTTGGCATCTTTAAGGCCTTCTGGCGCAAGGGTTCGCAAGGTTAACGGTACTTCTTCCGGCCCTGTTTCCTGGGCTAAACTGTATTCTGCAGCCAACCATGATGTTATTCAACAGGGTGGCTCAAGAAGAGGAGCTTTGATGTTGATGCTGCATGATTGGCATCCGGATATAGTGGAATTTATTCATGCCAAAGAGGACGGGCAGTCTATCCCCGGCGCTAATTTATCGGTTTGTATCTCGGATAAATTTATGGAGGCTTTAGAAAATGATGGTGATTGGACAACTCGTTTTCCCGATACAACCGATCCTGAATATGACGCGTTTTGGGATGGGGATATTGAGAAATGGGAAGCTTTGGGCAAACCCGTAAAAATTTATGAAACCTACAAAGCCCGCGATATCTGGGATCAGATCTGCACCTCAGCCTGGGCTTCGGCTGAACCTGGGTTGCACTTTTTAGAAAGGTCCAATAAATGGAGCAATACATATTATTTTGAGAAACTTTTGAGTACAAATCCATGCGGGGAACAGCCCCTGGGTGAATGGGCAGTTTGTAATTTGGGAGCAATGAATCTGTCGGCATTTGTCAAAGAGGATGGAAGTTTTGATTATAAACTTTTGGATGAAACGGTCAGGATTGCCATGCGGTTTATGGATAATGTAGTTGATGCCAACCACTACTTTTTTGAGGAGAATGAGAAAAAAGCTAAAGAAATAAGAAGAACCGGAATTGGCACAATGGGCTTGGGAGATACCCTGATCAAACTGAAATTAAGGTACGGATCAGAGGAAGCAATGCCGATTATTGAAAAAATCTACAAAACTATCCGGGATGCAGCATATGAAACTTCGGCAGAGCTTGCCAAAGAAAAAGGTTCTTTTCCTAAATTTGATAAAGAGAAATATTTAGAGGGTCATTTTATTAAACAACTTCCCGATGATATTCAGACAAAGATTGGCAGTGACGGAATCCGTAATGCGGTTATTTTAACCCAGGCTCCAACCGGGACAACCTCTCTTTTGGCAGGTGTATCCTCAGGGATTGAACCTGTTTTTGATTTTAAATTCATAAGACGGGATAGAATTGGTGAGCATGTTATATATCATCCGCTTTTCCAAAAGTGGCAGGCGGAAAACCCGGAAGTGGAGTATGAGAATAGACCTGAATATTTTGTGGGAGCAAATGACATGACTCCTCTAGACCACGTTAAAGTCCAGGCTTTAGTCCAAAAATACACCGATTCCTCGATTTCAAAAACAGCTAATGCGCCGCACGAGTTTACAATAGATCAGGTAAAAGAGCTTTACATGCAAGCCTATAAACTTGGCTGCAAAGGAGTAACATTTTTCAGAGATGGTTCAAGAGGTGGGGTTTTATATCATGATGATGGTAAAAAAGAGGAAAAGATTGAGGAAGCAGTGGTTCCGGTACCGGAAGAAGAACCAAGAGAACACAGGCCGATGATTCTTCGGGGTCGGACTTATGAGGTTGTAACTCCGGTTGGAAAAGCCTTCATCACAGTTAACAGAGACGAGAAAGAACAGCCGTTTGAGGTATTTATCACAGTTGGTAAAGGTGGAATGCATACCCAGGCAGATGCGGAAGCAATTGGAAGGCTGACCTCAATTTCTCTTAGAATTGCCAAAGGCAACAGGCGCGAAATTGCCCAGAAAATAGTTTCCCAACTTTCAGGAATTGGTGGTTCAACCCATGTTGGGTTTGGTAAAAACCGGGTGATGTCTTTGGCAGACGCAGTCTCCAAGGTTTTAGCAGAGGATCTGGCATTATCTGAAACCGTTGAGGAACCAGCTGAACAGGTACCGCTAAGTATGCCTGCGGAAGCCGAAAGTAAAGCAGATGATGTCGCCCCTGCTGCAGGTCAACTTGATCTGGCGATCAACAAAGGTGCAGACCTTTGCCCGGAATGTGGAGAAGTAACCTTTGTTCGGGAAGACGGTTGTGAGAAATGCTACTCCTGCGGCTACTCTAAGTGCTGACTAAGCTGCTTTATTAAAGACGATTTCGCCTCTTACAGGAACAGGAAATGCAGGAACATCCTTAAGAGGTTTTCTAGGAGCATTTCTTCTGTAAATTCTCATCGGCTTTCTTGGTAAAACTAGAGGTCTAAACCATCTTATATCTCTTTGAGGAGGGAAAGGAGCATGTTCAACTGGGCTAACCAATCTTAATTCCAGTCGATTCATGTCCTTATGCTATTGAATTTGATGTGTTATCATCTGTAACTAAGATTACAGAATTATTATGGGCTCCAAAAAATTTAAGGAAACTAAAAATGGATTGGTGATTGTTTATACCGGAGAAGGTAAGGGGAAGACTACTGCAGCTTTGGGTTTGGTTTTAAGAGCTGTGGGGTATAAAAAAAAAGTTTTGATTGTCCAATTTTCCAAAGTTTGGTTTACGGGTGAGGTAGAAGCAGTTAAAAAATTAGCTCCCTACGTAAAATTGGTCCAGGGGGGTTTGGGGTTTGTCAAAATCCTGGATGATAATGCCAAGCTTTCAGAACATAAAAAAGCTGCCAGTAAGCTTTATGAATATTTATATAAGGAAATTACATCGGGCAAATGGGATGTGGTGATAGCAGATGAGATAGTAGGGGCTGTTGCCGGGAATGTTTTAAAACAAACCCAAGTTAATAAGCTCATTAAAGACAAGCCGGAAAAGCTTGATTTAGTCTTAACAGGACATTACGCTAAGGAAAGCTTAATGAGAAAAGCAGATCTGGTTACAGAAATGGTCCCGGTCAAACATCCATTTGAAAAAGGCTTTTTAGCCAAAGAGGGCATTGATTATTAATTATCCTGTAACAATCTTCTTGATCTATTTTTATCTAATTATTACAGCAAACTTCTAATATAAGGTATAATGTATTATGAATTACTTTCCAAAATATTAGTAGTTGACCCATTCGACTTCGCTCAGGGTTAATACTGAGTGAAATTGAAGTATTGACATGACTTAGCACTCATGTTAGGATACTGCTAAATTATATGGCACTTGATCCACTGTCCCAACCATTAAAGTTAACCAAGACAATGCCGGTAGGCCCCTTAAGAGGCACAGTCATCTTTCCCGGAAATACTGTTCCTATAATTTCAGGCAGAGCCAAATCTAAAGCTGCATTGGATGCCGCCTGGGCAACCAACAGATTGATAGTTTTTGTCACCCAAAAAAATGAAAGAATTGATGACCCCGAGCCCAAAGATTTATACCAGGTAGGCACAGTCTGCTTAATCAAAAGAATCCTAAAAGTTGATGGTGAATACCAGATGTCCGCTGAAGGACTGGTTAGAGTTTTCCTCAAAAAATTTATCCAGACAACTCCATATTTTGAAGCTGAAATTGAAGAGATCCCTGAACTTTATGAAAAAACCGAAGAAACGGAAGCCTTAATTCGGACTGTTAAAGATCAGTTAAGAAGGTACCTTGAGCTTGGCGGCAATGCCTTATTTGACCCTTCTGGTCTCTCAAGCTGGTCATTTTTAACCCAAAATGAAGACCCAAACCATCTGGTAAATTCCATCTGCCAGATGATCGAGTTTAAAACAATCGACAAGCAGCAGATTTTAGAGATGGTCTCCGCCTTAGATAAGCTCCAGCGGGTTTCCGAGCTTTTAGCAAAAGAAGTCAGGATCTTGGAAATTTCCCAAAAAATTTCAACTCATACCCAGGAAAGAGTCTCAAGAATGACCAAAGAAGCAATCCTTAGGGAGCAGATGAAAAGCATAGAGGAAGAGCTTGGGGAAACCGGCGAAAGTCAGGAGATTAGGGAGTTTGAACTAAAAATCAGGAAAGCCGGAATGCCCAAAGAAGTCCGGGAAAAAGCCAATAAAGAGCTTTCAAGATTAGCTAAGATGTCTTCCTATAACCCCGAAGCTGCCTACATCAGAAACTACCTGGAGTGGCTGACTGACCTTCCCTGGAAAACAACTTCAAGAATGAAGATAGATATGAAGAAAGCTCAGGAGATTTTGGATGCAGAACATTATGGTCTGAAGAAAGTCAAAGAGAGAGTTTTGGAATACCTGGCTGTCTTTAAGCTCGCTGGCAAACTAAATGGGCCTATTCTTTGTTTTGCAGGACCCCCGGGAACAGGTAAAACTTCAATTGGCAAGTCGATAGCCAAAGCCTTAGGTAGAAAATTTGTCAAAGTTTCTCTGGGAGGAATCAGAGATGAAGCTGAAATCAGGGGTCATAGAAGAACTTACGTTGGATCAATGCCCGGAAGAGTAATTCAGTCGATTAAACAAGCAGGAACCACCAACCCGGTATTTATGCTTGATGAAATTGACAAAATCGGGGCCGATTATAGGGGTGATCCTTCAGCAGCGCTTTTGGAGGCATTAGACCCTGAACAAAACCACGCATTTTCTGACCATTACTTGGAAGTATCTTATGACCTTTCAAACGTCATGTTTATTACAACTGCCAATGTTTTGGATACAATCCCCCCGGCTTTAAGAGACAGGTTGGAGGTTATTCCCTATCCCGGATATACTCAAGATGAAAAATTCCACATTGCCAAAAACTTTTTAGTCCCAAAAATTATGCAGTCTCATGGCATGAAAGGGAAAAAGATCGAATTTGAAGATGGTGCAATCAGGCAGGTTATTGAAGGTTACACCAGAGAAGCAGGAGTTAGGAGCCTGGAAAGGGAGTTATCGGCGATAGTTAGAAAAATCGCCAGGAAATTTGCCGAAGGTGAGAAAAAAGACACCTTTATGGTTTCCGCCGAAGAAGTAAGAAAGCTTTTAGGTCCGGTCAAATTCCTGCCTCAGCTGGCTGAGATGGAAGATATGATCGGTGCCTCAACAGGATTGGCTGTGACAGAAGCAGGAGGAGATGTACTGTTTATTGAGGTGACTTTAATGCCGGGCAAAGGATCTTTGCAGCTTACAGGACAATTAGGTGAGATTATGAAAGAATCCGGGCAGGCTGCAATGAGTTATGTTAGGTCTCACTGGGCCAAACTCGGGTTGCCGGAGAAATTCTTCCATAAAGTAGATGTCCATGTTCACGTACCAGAAGGTGCGGTTCCCAAAGACGGACCTTCTGCCGGAATTGCCCTAACAACTGCTATTGTCTCGGCATTTACTAAGATTCCTGTCAGAAAAGATGTGGCGATGACCGGAGAGGTAACGCTTCGGGGAAGGGTTTTGGAAATTGGCGGACTGAAAGAAAAAGTTTTGGCAGCTCACAGGGCTGGAATTAAAAAGCTAATTGCTCCAGATCATAACAGAAAAGATCTAGAGGATATTCCTCAATATGTATTGGATGATATTGAGTTTCATTTTGTCAAACATATGGACGATGTCTTAAGAGTAGCTTTAACTCGGGAACCGGGTGCAACATCTCACAAAAGACTCCCAATCTCCCCTCGGCCTGCCCTAGCCTAAGTAAATATTGACTTTGAAAATATATCTTGTTAGATTGATTTTGTGAATAAGGCGTTGGGTTTAATTATTATCCTTCTGCTGCTTGGAGTAGCAGGCTTTGTTTTGATCAATACCCAGTCTAAACCAGAGGTAGAAAAAGAAGAGGCAAAAACGGTTCCTAAACTGGAAACCTCGGCGCCAGATACAAGCTCTCAGTTTACCTTTCAGACCCCTAAAAAAAGCGCCCACTTTGAAAGCAATACCCCAGAGCATGGAGCAGTTTTTGCGGGAGTTCCCATTAATGTTGTGATTAACTTCAACTTTGATTTGGCAGAGCCCTCGGATATTTCGATCACTGGTTCAGATAATAAGGAATATGGCGTAGGGGAAACGATTATTGATCAAAACAAACTAGTGCTGAGAAAGGTGATGGATCAAAGCTCTCCTGATGGTAAATATAAGGTGACTTACAATGCCTGCTGGCCAGATAAAAACTGTCATGATGGGTATTTTGAGTTTGCTGTAGATAGATCTAAACAGAAAAGCTTTATCAATTTAAAAAACCGAAAAGAATTAACCATTGATATGAAAGATATTAAATTTCAGCCCGAAAATATTTTAATAAGCCCGGGGACAAAAATAACCTGGATTAACATCGATAATGTGGATCATTTTATAAATACCGAGTCACATCCTGCTCATACCTACTATCCCGAGCAAAACTCAAGAGCCTTAAAAAAAGGAGATAAATATACGCTCACTTTTAATAAGCCCGGGATATATCTTTACCACTGCAGTGCCCACGAAGCCTATATGAAGGGCGCAGTAGTCGTAGATTAAAGCTTGACTAAATTAAACTCATAGTGTAAATTTGATCATAATGTCCCGCACGATGCGGGATTTTTCAGACCTAGACAAAAACTGAGTCGGTTTGTTAGTGTATTAATACCATGGATTTCATACTCAACAATTTGGCAAATACTTTAATATGGGGTGGGGCGCTTGCCGCAACAATTTATGGTTTATTTTTAGGCGGGTGGATCCTAAAGCAGCCCAGGGGTGATGAAAAGATGAATGAAATTGCATCTGCCATTCAACAAGGGGCAGCAGCTTACCTTACAAGGCAATATACAGTTGTCGGCGTAGTGGCCTTAGTTTTAGCCGCATTGATATTTCAATTCTTCGGTTTAAACAGCGCTTTAGGGTTTATCGTAGGTAGCGTCTCTTCGGCATTTGCCGGATTGATCGGTATGCTGGTGGCTGTTCGGGCCAACGTCCGTTGTGCAGAAGCTGCCAAAAAAGGCTTGCCTCAGGCTTTTGAAGTAGCTTTTAAGGGCGGAACTGTTACCGGGTTTCTGGTTGTGGGACTTGCTTTGGCTGCAGTTTACGGATTTTATCAATACAGCCAGGATTTGCCTTCACTGATATCCTTGGGTTTTGGAGCTTCGCTTATTTCGGTTTTTGCCAGGCTTGGAGGAGGGATTTATACCAAGGGTGCTGATGTTGGAACGGATATGGTGGGAAAAGTCGAAGCCGGAATCCCCGAGGATGACCCAAGAAACCCGGGGGTAATTGCCGATCTGGTTGGAGATAATGTTGGAGATGATGCCGGAATGGCAGCAGATGTTTTTGAAACTTATGTTGTTACGGCAATTGCTGCCATACTTTTGGGTAACTTACTTTTTCCAAGCAGTGGAGTTCCGGTTTTGTCATCAATTGTAAATTATCCTTTGAGCTTAATGGCTGTGGCTATTTTTGCCTCAATCATAGGTAGTCTTTTTGTTCGTCTTCAGGGCAAAAAAATTATGGGCACCCTTTATCTCGGGTTAATTATTACCGTAGGGCTCTCGGCAGTTTTTTTCTTTCTTGTCACAAATTATTTTGCCGGAGGATTCATAGGTGTTGAGCCCATGAACTTGTTTATTTCCACTTTGATCGGATTGGCTGTTACCGGCGGTATGGTTTATATTACCGAGTACTATACCGGGACCCAATATAATCCGGTCAAGCACATCGCCGAAGCTTCCAAAACCGGCCACGGAGCTAATATAATAGTTGGTTTAGCTATATCGCTTAAGTCAACTTTTGCACCAATTGTTTTAATCTCAATGGCAATCCTGTTTGCTTTTTCTCTGGCCGGGTTATATGGTATCGCCCTGGCTGCAGTAGCGATGCTTTCTTTGGCAGGGATAGTTGTGGCAATTGATGCATTCGGCCCGATTACCGACAATGCGGGAGGGATTGCCGAAATGTCTTCTCTTCCCACAAAGGTAAGAAATGTAACCGATCCTTTGGATGCTGTCGGAAATACCACCAAGGCCGTGACCAAAGGATATGCTATTGCTTCAGCCGGGCTGGCAGCACTGGTTTTGTTTGCAGCGTACGCCCAGGAGCTTGGTGAGGGTGTAGAATTTTCCTTGTCCAATCCAAACGTTTTAATCGGACTTTTTATTGGTGGAGCGCTGCCGTACCTTTTTGCTTCCTTTGCAATGGAAGCTGTCGGAAAGGCCGGAGCTGCTGTGGTGGTTGAGGTAAGAAGACAGTTTAAGACCATTAAGGGGATTATGGAGGGGAAAGCCAAACCGGATTATGCAGCTTGTGTTTCAATAGTTACTGCCACCGCTCAAAGAGAAATGATTATACCAACCTTAATACCAATAGTGATTCCTGTACTATTAGCTTTGCTTTTAGGTCCTGAAGCTTTAGGGGGATTACTTATGGGAGTAATTGTCACCGGGCTTTTTGTGGCACTGTCCATGACTACCGGTGGTGCAGCCTGGGATAATGCCAAAAAATATATTGAATCAGGCCATTTTGGAGGCAAAGGATCTTTTGCCCACCAGTCCGCAGTAACAGGGGATACAGTAGGGGATCCATACAAGGACACAGCAGGGCCTGCGATAAATCCCATGATTAAAGTTGCAAATATTGTTGCACTACTACTAGTACCCTTTTTAAGATAAATTAGGGGTTTTCCAGAAATTCCTCGATTCTATTTACTAAATCTTGAGGTGTTAACCTCTCCTTTAACAAGAAACCCTTGGCGCCCTGCTTTAAGACCTCAGTAATCAGTTTCTCCTGATCGCTTGATGCTAAAATAACCACCGGGATATTTTGAGTTTGGGGGTTTTGTTTCAATTGCTCTACAAGATTTGTGCTATTTGCTCGGATAGCCATAATATCTATTAGAATAATGCTGGGATTTGTTAGAGAAAACTGCAAAAGTTCCTCCTCATTTTTAGCAGTAACTACCTCAAAATTGGCATTGTTTAGAGCCTGCATATAAATTTCAAGCAAAAAAGGCGAGTCTTCAAATAGCAAAATTTTTCTTCGCATATTTTTAAGAGTGTAAATTAATTGCGTTTTGGTCAGATAATTGCCTGGTTTGGATTGCAACAGGTAGACTAAAGCTAAAGGTAGAGCCCCGCCCGAGTTCTGATTGGACCCAAATCCTGCCTTTATGAAGTTCAACAATTGCTTTAGAAATATAAAGCCCCAAGCCTGTTCCAACAACGTTTTGCTCCAGTTTTCCGGAGGCCCTAAAGAATTTAGTGAAAAGATGCGGGATTGCATCTTTGGCGATTCCCTGACCTGTGTCCGTGACATGAGTTATGACATCATTGCTAATGTGCTCAAGCCAGACCTGGATTTGTCCTCCTGAGGGAGTATAATTTATGGCATTGGCGATTAAGTTATTTACGACCTCGCTAATTCTCATCTGGTCGGCTTGAATGAAAGGAATAGGGGTGGCGGGTTTAATAAATGACAGGGTAATTCTTTTATCAGATGCCCGAATTATAAAGTCGTGGACTGTCTGGTCAACAAAAGCGACCCAATCCAAAGGCTGGGCTGAAATTGTTATCGCTCCCCGTTCGATTCTGGAGACGTTTAGAAGATTTTCAACTAAAGCCGACAACTTCTGGGCGGAGATGCCGATTCTATCCAGAAGCATTTTTTGATCGGTATTAAATCCTTTACCGTATTCTTCAATAAAAACCTGAAGGTAGCCCTTAATAGAGGTTAATGGGGTTCTTAGTTCATGTGCCGCGACAGATACAAAGTCAACCTTCATCTTATCCAGCTGCTTATTTTCCGAAACATCATGCAAGTTTATGATATGACCGATATCATTCCCTCTGCTATCTTGCATAATAAAAGAGGCAAGATCGACAAATATCTCCTTTCTTTTTTCGCTGTTTTTTAAATCATCCAAGGTTGGGTAGTCCTGAAAGGGTTTTGTAGGTTTAACGTGTTCATGAAGCAAGTCCCGGTCTAAAAGTTTAACCCCTTTTCTAAAAAAAGCGGTTTGATTTAAATTGGTTCCAGGGCAATATATTGAGGGGTCTATATCCAAACTGTTTTCTATAAACCGGATCACTTCATTGATTGGCTTTCCGATAACTTCTCCGGTTGACCAACCGGTTAATTTTTCCGCAGCTTTATTAAAAACCATTACTTGACGGTTTAGGTTAAGAGCGATGATCGGGTCTATCGCATAGTCCAAAGAGAAAGCCAGGATGTTCCTTTCCGAGAAGATCCGGTTTTGGTTTTGAGCAGTATTTTGTAGCTTTTTATTTACAGTATCAATTAAGTTATTGATGGAATTTGCCAAATCTTCCAGCTCGTCCTGGGTTTTAAGATTAATTTTGTAGTCAAAGTGGCCCTTTGATAATAGATCTGCGCCCTCAGCCAAATTTCTAATAGGACTTATGAAAATAGTTACCAGACCAACACCGGTAAGTAAAACAACTGTTAGAATTATCAATATATCCAAAGTAGCAATCCCGGTTAGGTTAAAATTTGCCAAAATCAGAGTAACTATTGAGATCAAAAGAAACAAAACCAAAAGTTTGATCTTTAGGCTGAAAAAGTGTTTGGCTTTTTTGAGGTTTGGGTCCACAATTTGATTTTAACAGGCATGAAATTTAACAACAAGACAGCGGAAGGATCAAGTAGGTTGATTTTGAGGTTTTTGAGGCTCCAGGGCTTTTTTAACTTCTGCCAGGACCTGATCCGGGGTATACGCTGCTTTAATTAGGTAACCCTGGGCTCCAAGCTGAAACCCCTCTTTTATAACAGTATCCTGCCCTAAGTTTGTTAAAAGCAAGACAACCATAGAGGAATTCGGGTTTTTGACTTTCCATTGTCTTAGTACCTCAAGCCCGTTTATACCAGGTAGCATGATATCCAAAAGCAGAAGGTCAAATTGTTCTTCGGAAAGAGTCTGCAGTCCGGCGGTTCCGTCGTTAACAGTTTTTACCAGATAACCTGCTTTGGTTAGTTGTCTGGCGTATAAATCAGCAATAAAAATCTCATCCTCAATTATTAGTATCTTCCTTTGAGCTTGGGGGGGTGGAACTGTTGGGGTTTGGGGCGGAGCATCAGGTGGCATAGTACTATTCAAGGTAGTAAGTTTTAGCCTATTTGTCAACCCAAGGTTTTAATAGAATCCTATAGTTTGAAGAATTATTTGTTTAGGTATATAATTGTTCACAATTAATTGTGAACAGATTTATTGTTTCACAATATAATTTGGATATGAGTATAGAGATAAAAATCAGACCGGGGATTACGGAAATTGCTGCTGGGGTAAAAGCCAAAGTAGGACTTCTTAGGCGAAAATTGAGAGATGCGAGCGAAACTGCTCTTCATGAAACAGAACACCTCCTAACATTATTACTAAGAAGAAAGGGATTTAGAAGAGCTACAATTAATCCCGGGCCAGGATATCTTGGAATGGTTGAGCCATACGAGTATGATGCGCCTTCCTTTGCAGCGCCTGCTGCAAGGTGCCGAGGTGGCGTAGGGCATGATTTGGCTGTTGTTGCAGCTATGGGAGATGATATTGGTATTGCAAAGTCAGTAGCCAACAGCACCTTAGCTGGAAACGAAAGAAAATTGCTTGTTGTCGCTTCCAGACTAGAGGAAGAAGGTGAAATTACCCAAACTGATGCAGAGAGAGCTATAGATGATGATGCAAACCCCTTTGCTCGAATTGAGATATTAGGACCTAATGTAAATAGGAAATTTGAACAAAAAACTTGGGAACAGGAAGGGCATTTAGTAAGTATTGAGTTAGCGGATTTTGAATTAGATAGCCATCCATTGGCAGAAAAAGTGAACGGAAATATATTAACCTTCAGACCGAGAACCGGTGTTCATCGTTGGCAAGAACCGGAACTGAAAGTTGGCTAGTACCGCGTACGGGAGTCGAACCCGTGATTTCATGGATGAGAACCATGTGTCCTAGGCCACTAGACGAACGCGGCAAGTCAAACTTGCCAGCCGAGTTTGACTCGGCGGCGTAGAGTAAATTTTAACAAATTTCTTGGTTTTATTCTAATAGAGTTAATATTTTAAAGGTGGGGTTTTTGGAAATGGTCTTCTATTTTCTGGAAGGAGATCAGCGATACTTGTTTGAATTAATAAAGCAGGCTGGGATAATTGCTTTAAATATTCTTCTTCTGAAAGAGATCTTCTTTGTTTTCTTAAATCATGCCATGGACTTAAATCTAAGTTTGGTCCAGTTTTGACAATAATTTTTTCTGGTTTAGGTAATATAGCTCCTGGAGGTAAAGCTTCATATGTTCCAATTTGGACTAAGGGAAATGATGGTGTGCCTTGTCTGGAAGCTTCAATAGCGAGTAACACTAGAGTCTGATTCATGGAGCCTAATCTTCCGCTCCTGCTTCTAGTACCTTCGGGTGCTATACATATAGTTCTCCCGTGTCTTAATTCATCCAAGATCCTTCTCACGGCGGCTAGATCCTGGCCATTTCTATTAACATAAATGGCACCCCATTGATTTAACATCCAGCCAACAACTGGAATTTTTCCCATAGATTCTTTTACAACCATGGTTGTGGTGGGGTTGTGATAGGGATCAGCTACCATTGAGGCAATTGTATCAAGTAAGCTAAAATGAGAGGTAAGAGCAATAGCCGGGCCTTTCTTTGGTAAACTGGGATCAAAGTCAACTTCCAGTTTATGGTAAAAGCTCATATAAGCTCCCAAGACTCCTTTCATTATTTTTTGGGCTGGTTTGTCTAAATTTGGATTTGGTTGTTTGGAAGTTGGATTTAGTCTTTCACCCATAATGACTTAAGGCAATTTTGAAATTGTAACATAGTATCTCCACCCTCGGGGTGAATTAGGTTCACACTCGGGATCCTCGATCCCGACTGTGTCGTGGATCGGGAACGAACCAGCAAGTCAAACTTGCCAGCCGAGTTTGACTCGGCGGCTTGAGAGAACAATTTTAACAAATCTGAGCGTATCTTTCATCTTAGCTTCAAAAAATATATACTTTAGCAATGTATTGGGCGGATAAAGTTGCACAGGAAATAATTAGTTCTGGAAAATACAAACCCTACTGGGTGGATGATATGAAAACCCCATCCGGGCAAATTCATGTGGGGTCTTTACGTGGAGTTTTAGTGCATGATTTTATATATAAGTCATTAATTCATGAGGGTATAGATGCAAAATTTACTTATGTTTTTGAGGACCATGACCCCCTAGATGAAATTTCACACAATTTGGACAGAAAAGAATGGGAGAAATATTTAGGACAACCTTTATTTACCGTCCCTTCTCCTGATGGAGATAAAGAAAAAAACTTTGCCCAGCATTTTTCTTTAGAATTTAAAGATGTCTTTAACTCCGCCGGAGCTAATCCTGAAATTATTTGGGTAAGTGATTTGTATAAGTCTGGCAGAATGAATGATGGGATAAAAAAATGTTTGGATAATGCTGACATCATAAGGAGCATTTATGAAGAGCTTTACAAAAAACCATTACCCAAAAATTGGTACCCGTTTAAAATGGTTTGTCCTCAGTGCGGAAAAGAAGCAACAACCGATGTAACAAATTGGGATGGTCAGGAAGTTACTTTTAGCTGTGAGATTGAAGGAATTTCCTGGACTAATGGATGTGGTTTTTCCGGTAAAGCCTCTCCTTTTTCAGGCGATGGAAAATATGTGGGAAAACTTCCCTGGAAAGTTGAATGGCCAGTTAAATGGCAGGTCATTGGTGTCACAATTGAGGGAGCTGGAAAAGATCATATGAGCGCAGGAGGGTCCCATGATGTTGCCAAACTGATTTGTGAAAGAGTTTTGGATTATTCTGTGCCCTTTCCGTTAGCTTACGAATTTTTCTTAATTGGTGGAAAAAAGATGTCTTCCTCTAAAGGGCTTGGAACTCCGGCAATTGAGATTGCAAAGATACTTCCAAATTACCTGGTGAGATTTTTATTTGCCAGAACCGATTACAGACAGGCAATAGAGTTTAATCCGCAAGGGACTATGGCAATTCCGGATCTATTTGATGAATACGACAGATGTTATAACCGCTTCACCAAAACCCCGGACTTTAGTCTGGGCGATGCAGGCGAAGCAAAGGTTAAAGCTTCCGCGGCCAATAAGCTGCGAATCGGTTTAAGCTTAAATCATAAGAATACCGCAGACTCTAAGCCCGCGGAAGCTTATAAAGCATATATAGATTCATCGGATGAAACTTTAGCCAGAACTTTTGAGATGTCACATATTGGGGAGTTTCCTCCCAAAGAAAAGACATTTTTACCGCGGTTTAGGGATGTTGTAAATTACTTGCAGCAGCCGACAATTGATTTGTATAAAAAATTTGAAGAGATAAAAGGTAGGTCCTTAAATGGGACAGAAGAAAAAATATTAAAAGACAGAGAAAAATATGGAAAAATTTGGCTGGAAAATTATGCCCCAATTGAATTTAAAATCCAACTTTCAGATAAAATACCGGAGCAAGCTAAAGGTTTATCAGAAGGCCAGAAAAAATACTTAACTAAAGTTATAGATTTAATTGAGGATATTGGAGATGGAGATGAGCTTCAGCAGGCTTTATATAATCTTTCCAAAGAAATGGGTATTAATACAAAAGAAGCATTTTCGGCGATATATCTTGTAACAATCGGTAAAGAATTTGGACCAAAAGCCGGGCATTTTTTACTTCAATACCCCAAAGAAAAAATTATTACAAGGTTTCAAGAAGCTACTGGAGACTTATTTAAGTCGTAGCGCAACTCTTATGCACGTGCATATTATTTGAGCAATGAAGAAAATTATAAAAGGATTTTTAAGATGAAAAGAGAACAAGCGTACAAGTTACTTAAAGAGATGATTAAGTATCCTAATTTAATTAAACATGGTTTGGCTGTGGAGGCAATCATGAGAGAGCTATGTAATTATTTGAAACCCCAACATCCCGAACAACCCCAAAGTGAGTTTATAGAAGAAGAATGGGCAGTTGTTGGACTTTTGCATGATGCGGATTATGAACTGGTGGAAAAGGATCCGACAAAACACACCTTGGTGACCGAAGAAAAGTTAAAACCTATGGGTGTTTCGGATAGGATTATTAATGGGATAAAAGCTCATCATGATGGGATTAAAGATAGTAGGGATAATTTTTTAGAAAAAGCAGTATATGCGGCTGATGATATAACCGGGTTAATAACTGCTGTTACTCTGGTACGCCCCGATAAGAAACTTTCCTCTGTAACTGTAGATTCGGTAATGAAAAAATTTGACCAAAAAGCTTTTGCTGCAGGCGCAAAAAGGGAACAGATAAAAAAGGGGTGTGAGGAACTTGGAATTCCGTTGGAAGAATTTATAGGAATTTCCCTAAAAGCTATGCAGGGGATTGCAATAGAATTAGGATTGTAATAAATTCTTCAGAGATGAAACCTTTTGAACTAATGGTTAGACCTATTAGAGCAATAAGAGACTTTCAAAGAGAAAGACGAGAGGGTCAAGCACAATTCAGGCGATTTGAAAGAGAATTCTATGACCTATATTGGCGAGATCCCAGTGACTATGCAATTGTCGATAGATGTGTAAGCATTCTTATAAATGGAGAATATCCTCTAATAGATCGGGAAAGTATTGCATACAAAGCAATGAAGAGGCTTTATAATTTAAGAGAACATGCGGGATTGTCTTCTGATCAAATACTCGATAATTTAGCTCAAAAGAGAGGTGGACGTATCCCTCCAGTTGCAAGGTTTTTAACGGAAAGATTAGATGAAGTATTAGAAATTCCTAGAATTCCTGGAGTTAATCCTTTACATTATGCTTTAGATATGGGATTTGGTTTTAGACTTGAAGCCTTTTTAGCCGGAAAACCAGATCCAATACTATTACTAGATGTTGCCAGTTAAAGTCACTAAACTTCTGATAGGTTCCACAAATCCCGCTAAAATTGAAGAGTGGACTAAGTTTTTTAAGGATACTTTTGAGATACTTCATTTAAAAAATTTTCCAAATATAGATGATTTAGAGGAAACTGGGGAGACTTTTGCGGAGAATGCCAGAAATAAAGCTTCTCATTATGCAAAATTAACCAATGAATATACCTTTGCAGAAGACGGCGGATTTGAAATAGATGCGTTAGGGGGGGCTCCCGGAGTTCACTCAAGAAGAATATTTCCTGGGAAAAAAGAAGCGACTGATGAAGAAATTGTTGAATATGTCCTAAAAAAGCTGGAAGGTCTTCCTAAAGAAAAAAGAACTTCCAGACTTAAGGTTGCAGTAGCGATTTCCGATCCTAATGGAAAAATAATCTTTGAGGATTTTGGGTCAATTGGCGGATATGTTTTAGAAAAAAGAGATGATTCACCAATCATCCCGGGTTATCCTTATAGAAACCTTTTGTATATTCCGGAGCTTAATAAAACTTATGCCCAGGCTTCCGATGAGGACCATAGGAGAATTAATCATAAAAAGATTATTGCTAACAAATTGAAACAATTTTTGCTAAACTACGAGGGATAGTATGGTAGACATTAATTTTATCCGAGATAATTTAGATATTGTAAAAAAGGCCGCTCAAGATAAGGGTCTGGAGATAGATTTGGACAAATTATTGGAGCTTGATCAAAAGAGAAGGGATTTAATTGTTGAGGTTGAGAATCTTCGGCAAAAAAGAAACCAGACGGCAAAAGACAGGAATGTTGAAGAAGGTAAGAAAATAAAAGAACAGTTGGATGGGTTGGAGGCAAATTTAAGGACTGAGGAAGAACGCTTTAACCATATGATGCTTTTTGTGCCGGGTATTCCTTCATCTGATTCACCGGTTGGTCCTGATGCCACATATAATAAAGAAGTTACTAAATGGGGTGAGATTCCAAAGTTTGATTTTGAAGCAAAAGACCATGTAGAAATTGGAAAAGCACTGGATATTATAGACTTTGAAGCCGGAACGAAAGTCTCGGGGTTTAGGGGGTACTTTTTAAAAAATGAAGGTGCGATTTTACATTGGGCAGTTTTAAGTTATGCTTTTAACAAAATAGTTGCCAAAGGATTTAAACCAATGGTTCCGCCCACCCTAGTCCATGAGCCGGTTTTAGTAGGCAGCGGACATTTTCCTTTTGGTAAAGAAAATGTTTATCAGATTGCCAACCCGGGTAAACTTGCAACCGGCGAAGATATTAAAAACCCGCTTTTTTTGACAGGCACCTCCGAGCCGTCGCTTTTGGCTTATTTTATGGATGAAACCTTAAAAGAAGAAGATCTGCCAATTAAAATTTGTGCCCTTACTCACTGTTATAGATCGGAAGTAGGTGATTATGGAAAAGATACCAGAGGGCTTTTCAGACTGCATGAATTTGATAAAGTAGAGCAAGTTGTGATCTGTAAAAATAGTTTGGAAGAATCGGAAAACTTGTTTCTGGAAATGCAAAAATTCTCCGAAGAAATCCTTCAGGAGCTGGGAATTCCCTATCATATAATTGCTACCTCTACTGGAGACATGGGTGCAGGCAAATACCGGATGAATGATATTGAGTGTTGGATGCCTGGACGGGATAAGTACGGGGAAACTCACTCAAATTCCAATTTAACAGATTGGCAGGCCAGAAGATTAAATTTAAAATTTAAGGCCAAAGATGGGAAAAATTATTATTGTTATACCTTAAACAATACGGTTATAGCCTCACCCAGGATTCTAATTGCCATTTTGGAAAACTTTCAGCAAAAAGACGGTTCGGTAAAAATTCCTAAACCTTTACAAGAATATGCTGGTTTTTCGGAAATCACTCCTAAAAAGAAGTAATACCGGTTTTTAATTTTCTCCGGTTTCCTGTCTTTGTCTTAGCCTTTCAATAGCAGATGTTGGTTCGCCTTCCGTGGTTGCTTCCGGGCTAGCACCTGCTAGCTGACCTAAAGTAGTTGGCTCGGTTTCTGCCGAAGAGGTTGCAACAGGTATTGGAGTAGGCTCGGCAGTTGCCACCACCTGCTGTGGAGGGTTAGTTAAAGGTTGTTGTTCGGCTTGAGGCGAAGGAGAGGGGGCTGATTTACCAATCCCTAAAAAGAAATAAGCCGAAGCTGCAGTTACCAAAAGTACAACAACTATTCCTCCGCCAATTAAAAGCATAGGCATTTTTGAGCCTTGTCCGGCAATTTTTACGGGTTCAGGACCAGCAGCAGTTGTCGGCGGGACGACTAAATTTTCCGGAGTAGCGACCGGCGGGTTATAGACATTTTCCGGGGGGGGTTGGTCAATGTTTCCGGTGAGTTGGGACAAATCAGTTGGAGCCGGTTCTTGAGCATTTGGAGGTTGATAATTGTCCTGGTTAGACCCAGGGGTTTCTGCCCAGGAGGGTACACCTCCTGCTCCGTTTGTCTGAGTATCAGCAGTTGGTTGCTGCGGAGTGCCTTGGGGACCTGGACTGGGAGTTTGTGCCGGGGGTTGGATGCCAGCAGGAGAAGCATTTGTGTTTTCCGGCAAAGGAAAGGTTGGAACAGGGGTCTGGCTCAAATTGGAGTCCTGAGGAGTTCCAATATTAGATTGCACTGCCGGATCTTGCGGCATAGCCGGGATGGGGTTGTTGGTTGGGGGATTTGAGACAGAGGTTTGCAAGGGATTATTTGCAATAGGCGTCTCCGGAGATGGAGCCGCAGTAGTTGGGTCCGGGGGTAAAGAAGTTGAGTTAGCAAAAGGATTTGGTGGTGCCGAGAGATCATTACCCAAGGCTGCAGGAGGCGGCTGGTTTAGGCCTGCATCAAATGAGGAAGCTACCGGAGGAGGTTGAGGTGGGGCATAGCTGTTAGTATCCCACGGTGAAGGAGCTGGGTTTAGTGGAGGGGGCGCAGGAGTAGAAGTTGCTGTGGTATTAGGGTTCATTGGATTGCTAAAAGATGCCGCAGGAGGAGTCTGATTAAGAGAATTGTCTTGGGGTGGACCGACTGAAAAACTAGGATTTGAGTCCTGCGGGTTTGGCGGAAAACCGGAAGGAGGGGTTGATCCTGGAGGGTTATTGTTAGGTATCTGGTTATCCATGGCAGTTTTTATTTGGACGTTTCTTAGCTTCGTTAAGCATAGTTCCTTTCAGTGGAACTATGAGCGGACGACCTACTGTTGTTCTATATAGTTTATACTACCGAAAAGTCCAGTACAAGCTGGTTCTACTTAATACCGATTTAATTTTAAGATATTTTAATTTGCAATGTCCATACTTAATGAACTTGCTTGTTATAGTCTGAAGCGAATATAATATGCTGCAATATGTTTAACATTTTCTCCAAACTAATTGATGCTAATGCCCGGGAGATAAACCGGCTTTCTCAAATCGTCAAGACTGTTAATGAACAGGAAGCCAAGCTTAAAAGGGTTTCGGATAAGGGATTAAGAGAACGGGCAGATGCTCTAAGGAAAAAATTCCAGAAAGAGGGAGATCTGGATGCATTACTCCCTGAGGCTTTCGCGCTGGTTCGGGAAGCCTCTTTAAGAACCAATAAACAAAGGCATTTTGATGTCCAGCTGATGGCAGCAGCAGCTTTGCATCAGGGTAAAATTGCTGAGCAAAAAACCGGAGAGGGAAAAACTTTATCGGCCACTCCGGCCGTTTTTCTAAATTCGTTAACCGGCAAGGGTGTTCATCTGGTGACGGTAAACGATTATTTGGCAAGACGAGATGCCGGTTGGATGGGTCCTATTTATCATATGCTTGGAGCATCGGTTGCGGTAATAGTTCATGAAGCCGCATTCATCTATGATCCAAAATATTCCGATAAGCAGGCTAAAGATAAAAGGCTGAAGCATCTAAAGCCCATCACCCGCAAAGAGGCTTACGGGGCCGACGTAACCTATGGAACTAATAATGAGTTCGGGTTTGATTATTTGCGTAACAACATGGCCCTGTCTTTGGAAAATCAGGTCCAAAGAGGTCACTATTTTGCAATTGTTGATGAGGTCGACTCTATTTTGATTGATGAGGCAAGGACTCCGCTTATTATCTCAGCACCTGCTCAGGAGCCCACCGAAAAATACATTAAGTTCTTCCAGATTGTCGAAAAACTCTCTAAAGATACAGATTTTGTGATCGACGAAAAGCTTAGGACTGTGCATCTGACTGAGCATGGTACTATTAAGGTAGAAAAAATTCTCGGGACTGATAATCTATATGAAAAAGATTTTTCTTCACTTCATCACCTTGAAGAGGCTTTAAAAGCCAAAACCCTGTTTCATAAAGACAAGGATTATGTCGTAAAAGACGGGGAAGTTGTAATAGTTGATGAGTTTACAGGTAGGCTAATGCCGGGCAGAAGATATTCGGAAGGATTGCATCAGGCAATTGAAGCCAAAGAAGGAGTGCCAATCCAGCAGGAATCTCAAACTTTAGCCACCATCTCCTTTCAAAATTACTTCAGGATGTATGAGAAACTGGCCGGTATGACAGGTACAGCTGCAACAGAGGCTGAGGAATTTCATAAAATTTACAAACTTGATGTAGTGGTTATCCCGACCAATAATCCAATGGTGAGACGTGACCTCTCTGATGCAATCTATAAAACCCAAACAGCCAAATATACCGCGGTTGCCAATGCAGTTGAGGAGATCTACAAAAGCGGGAGGCCGGTATTAGTTGGAACTACCTCGATCGATAAAAATGAATTCTTATCCGAACTTCTCAAAAGAAAAGGTATATCGCACGCGCTTTTAAATGCCAAAAACCACGAAAGGGAGGCAGAGATTATCGCCGAAGCCGGTCAAAAAGGGGCTGTAACAGTTGCTACAAACATGGCGGGAAGAGGAGTGGATATTACTTTAGGCAAAGGAGTCCAGGATCTGGGTGGGCTGTATGTTATTGGTACCGAGCGTCATGAATCAAGAAGAATTGATAACCAGCTTAGGGGAAGATCCGGACGACAGGGAGACCCCGGAGAAACCAAGTTTTTTGTTTCGCTTGAGGATGATTTGATGAGGATTTTTGGAGGCGAGCAAGTTGCAAATGTCATGAATTTTTTAAAAATGCCTGAGGATGTACCGATAGAAAACGCGCTTGTTTCAAAAGCAATAGAGGGAGCACAAAAGAAAGTTGAGGGTCACAATTTTGATATTAGAAAACACACTGTTGAATATGACGATGTCATGAACCAGCAGCGCCAGATAATTTATGGTGTTAGAAAACAAGTACTCGAGGCTGCAGCGAGTAAAGAAAAAGCACTTGAGTTAAGAGAAGAGATTTTAGGAAAAGTTGAAGGGGAGATCGGAAATATTGTTTTGGTAAACAGTGAAGAGGTAACTGATCTGCCCGACCGGCAGGCCCCGCTTGCGGGGCAGGCGGGTTTAGAAAAAATTGTCGGTGATTTCTCAACCATCATTCCATTTGATGAAGGAAGTAAAGATGGTTTGCTTGAGCAACTTAAACAGCTTGAGTCAACGGATCAGGTTAAGGATTTTTTGAGCAAGCTTGCCAGGGATTTGTATGAGATGAAAGAAAAACAGGTCTCGCAAGACATCTCCCGCCAGATGGAAAGCTTTGTTTACTTAAATACAATTGATACCCTTTGGATTGAGCACTTGGATACAATGGATGATTTGCGGGCAGGTATTGGACTTCGCGGTTATGCCCAGAGAGACCCTTTAATTGAATATAAAAAGGAAGGGTTTAATTTATTTGAGAGACTTATAGCCAACGTTGATTCAGAAGTGGTTCATCGTATATATAAGGTAGCTGTGGAGGGACAACAACCAATTACTGTAGAACCACCAGTTGATTTATCCAAAGCGGTTGAGGTCCATCAGGAAGCTTTAGATGAGAAAGAATTATTAGAAGAAGTAGGTCAGTTAATGCCTTCTGTTCCAGAAGTCAGGCCGTCTAAAGATACAAGGGTTAGAGTAGATAGAGGTTTAGAAGTAAAAGACACTCCATTTGATGGAATTGATCATACAGCCGGCACTAAAGTGATCGTTGAAGGATCCAGCAATGATACGCTTTACTCTACACCTACAGTTTCGGAACCAGTCATTGAATCGCAGCCTCAAATTCAGAGTTATCAAGAGGGTGCCACAAAAGTAATGATCGAACGGGGCGGGGAAGTTGTCTCAACTCAAACTTATGATTCAGGCGGGGCCTTAAGAAGAAACAAAATTGGCAGAAACGACCCTTGCTGGTGTAGAAGTGGGAAAAAATGGAAGCGCTGCCACTATCCTAATTAAGTCTCTATTTATTTCCGAAGGAAAGAGGCCGAATGGACTCATTTCCAAAGGAAAGAACTTGTTCATTTCCGAAGGAAAGAGGCCGAATGGACTCATTTCCGAAGGAAAAAAGCTGTGCTTTATTTCTCGGGGATTTTTTATTATTGTTTGTTAATGCGAAGCTTTTTTAGTAAATATTTAGCTGAGACTTGTTACTTATTAGTTATTATAACCACTCCTTTAAGCTGGAAGATTCTCAGTACCAATTTAGTTATTTTTATTCTTGCCGTTGCTGCAGGATTTATTATATTAAGAAATTATCCTGCCAAATATCAACCTAGAAATTATCTAGTTTTAATTACAATAATCTTAACCCTTCTTTTTATCCAATTTAAGAATGTTAACTTACAACATCAATACTCTTTAAATGATTATCAAAAACAAGTTATACAAAGAAGAGTAGCCCTTTACCCTAAGGGGTTTAAAAAACTTGGTAATATTTTTGAATCAAATAAAGAAATTAATGTTTTAAGAAAAATCAAATCCAATTTTTTTGAGATATTCGAGTTAAAGTTTCTATTCTGGGGAAATTTTTTAATTCTTTCCCTCCCCTTTTTTATAATTGGAATATATTTGTTTTTTAAAAAAATTACAAAAGAAGAAACAATTTTTTTATTTGTAATATTGGTTATAAATTCTATATTGGGTATCAAAAATAACTTTGGGTTAATTAGTTTATATCCATTCTTCAGTTCCTTTATCGCAATCGGAGTGGTAGGATTTTTTAAAAAATTCTTGTGAAAATAATATTTATTATATTAGTTTTATTTTTTGCTACAGGGATATACCTTTATAAGATGAATGAAATTCCTT
>CAYMTV010000001.1:65824-82167 GCA_964393525.1 uncultured Gammaproteobacteria bacterium
GTAGCATATGATGCTTATTCAATTTTAGAGACAGGCAAAGACCATTTTGGAAAATATTTCCCGCTTCATTTTAGATTTTTTGGTGCTTACACCCCCCCACTTTTTGTTTACTTAAGCTCTTTAACAATTTATTTTTTGGGATATGATATTTTTTCTTTAAGGATTATTTCATTTGTATCAATATTAATCTCTGCCTTGATTTTGCACCTCTTTTTAAAAAACCTCCACTCAATTAAAAATCAGAATGCCATATATTTAGCTGTGTTTTTCTTTTTAATCCTACCCAGCTCGGTCTTTTTCGGCAGGATTGGTTATGAGGTAACCTTAGGTTTATTGTTTTATAGTCTGGGTAGTTACTTTCTTTTAAGGGCTCTTAAGAATAAGTTCTTTTTAATTTTAGCAGTCATAACTTTTTCTTTGGGAACATATGCGTCACACACCATGCGTTTCTTAACTCCAGTTACGCTTTTGGGCTATTTGATTTTCTTTCAGAAGGCAAATCTTAAAATTCTTATTCAGGCCGCGATTGTAGCCTTTTTTACTCAGGTACCTAATCTATATTTGGCTTCCACCAAATCATTTTGGGTGAAAAGTAATTTTTTTGCCGGTGAAGATTTATTTGGAATCATTGGAAATATTATTTCACAGTATTTAACCTATCTTTCTCCTAAAGAATTGTTTTTTATAAGCTCTGATATAAATTTACAGCATACTACTTCTGAACTTTCCTATTTTTACCCCTGGCTGCTAGTACCTTTTTTAATTGGGATATTTTTTCTTATCCAAAATAGACAAAAGATAAATACTAAACTTATTATGCTTCTTTTGCTCACCTCGGTAGTTCCTGCTTCATTATCCGGGGAATTTATCTCTGTTCAGAGAGCATTACCGGTTGTTTTTGCTGTAATGATAATTATTGCCTTAGGAATAGATCGAATTATAATTTTCCTCAAACCAAAAATCTGGATTCCAATATTTGCCCTTTTAATAATTTATTCTTTAGTCAGTCTTTGGAGGTCTTATTTTATTTTATTCCCATATGAGCGAGCAGAAGCTTGGAATTATGGCTATGATAAACTTTCAGAGTTCATAAAAAAAAATCCAAATAAAAATTTTATTGTAGATAATTCTAGAAATCCCAATATTTATATACTTTTTTTATATCACCTGAAATATCCACCACAAAAATTTCAACAAGAAATAGATCCCACCATCGCTAAAAACTACTACAAGGCACCAGAAAACAAGGAGTTTATTAAATTTGCAAATGTTCAAATAAGACCATTTAGCTTTGAAAAAGATATTTGCCCAAATAATATCTTAGTTGGAGATGAATTGACTGTCTCTGATAAACAAATAACAGAACACAACTTAACTAAAGTTTTTGAAATTAAAGAACCCATCCAGCTTGGGAAAATCTTACTTAGAGGTTATAAGGTTGATTCAAACAAAAAATGTCATAAAAAAGTCATTGCAGAGTGATGTGATTTTTGAAATACTGATATTTAGTGCAGAACTGTTTAGTCTAAGGAGGTGACTTTAAATGAAGCAAGAATATATTAAATGGGTCTTAAGAATTGGTGTTGCAGGAGAGTTTGCTGGACATGGTGTATTTGCCCTACAAGGTAAAAAGCAATGGATAGGCTGGATGCAGCAGTTGACGGGAGTTGACACAGCTTTAGCAACTCAACTGATTTTTTTGATCGGGTTATTAGATTTAGCAGTTGCTTTAATCGTACTTATCAAACCAATAAAACTAGTTTTGCTTTGGGCTACTTTCTGGGGATTCTGGACAGCTTTAGTTCGCCCTTTGGTAGGAGAGCCGATTTGGGATTTTGTTGAAAGGTGGGCAAATTGGGCGGCTCCATTAGCTTTATTATTGCTCAGCCAGGATAAGAAAAAGACCTAATTTAGAAAATAATTAATGGACACACAAACTTTAGCCCGAAGATTAAAAAGTTTTGTTAAGGGGGAAGTTTTATATGATGACCGGACACTTATGTTCTATAGTCATGATACTTCCCTGTTTGAAGTCAAACCTCAAGTTATAGTCTACCCGGTAGATAGCGAAGATGTCTCAAACATTGTGCGTTTCATATCAACCCACAAAAAAGACAACCCAAATTTATCACTTACCCCAAGAAGCGGCGGAACTGATATGACCGGAGGGGCGATCAATGACTCAATAATTTTAGACTTTTCAAAGCACTTTAACCAAATTGGTGAGATTAGAAAAAATGGCACCAGTGTTGAGCCGGGAGTTTTTTACAGGGATTTTGAAAAACAAACTTTATCCCAAAATTTGCTATTACCCTCATACCCTGCATCCAAAAATATCTGCGGTTTGGGAGGGATGGTAAGTAATAACTCCGGAGGGGAAAAAACTTTGGCTCACGGAAAAACGATTGATTATGTCACTTCCCTGAAGATGATTTTAGCAGATGGTAATGAATATGTTTTTCAAAAATTAAATAAAAATGAATTAAATAGCAAGCTCCATCAAGCGGATTTTGAGGGAGAAATTTATCAAAAAATTTATAAAATCTGTCAAGAAAATTATGATTTAATAAAAAATGCCAAACCTAAAGTTTCTAAAAATTCTACCGGTTTAAATATTTGGGATGTATATGATGATAGTAGTGGAGAATTTGACTTAAGTAAAATTTTTGTTGGTGCCCAAGGAACTTTGGGGATTAATACCGAAATAGAAGTTAAGTTAATTGATGCAAAAAAACACTCTGGGCTTTTGGTAATTTATCTAAATGATATGCAAATATTGCCAAAACTGATAAATGATGTATTAAAAGATAAGCCGGAAAGTTTTGAAGTATTTGATGATCACACATTAAGTTTGGCTCTAAGGTTTATGCCGCAATTTATTCAAATTTTGGGGCCAATTGGCACTATTAAAATGGGTTTACAATTTTTATCGGATTTAATAAATTTTGCAACACGCGGACTGCCAAAATTTACCCTGCTTGTGGAGTTTGACAGCGACAACCCAAAAGAAATTCAAGACAGAATTGAAAAGCTTAGAGATACCTTATCGGAATACCCAATCAGGATGGAACTTGCAGAAACAGATGCCCAGGCGCAAAACTTTTGGACAATTAGGAGAGAAAGCTTTAACTTACTTAGAAAAAACGTTAAAAACAAACACACTGCCCCCTTTATTGATGACTTTATCATAAACCCGCCAAACTTACTGGAATTCTTTCCAAAACTCGTAAAAATTTTAAAGGATTACAACATTAATTACACAATTGCCGGGCATATGGGGGATGGGAATTTTCATATTATTCCATTAATGGACTTTTCTAACAAATCTGAGGTAGCCAAAATTCCCATAGTTGAGGAAAAAGTGAATAAACTGGTTTTTGAGTACCATGGTTCAATTTCAGCAGAACACAATGAAGGACTTATCAGAGGCTATTATCTTAAAGATATGTATGGAAAAAAGATGTTTGAAATATTTAAACAGATTAAAAAAATATTTGATCCCCTGGATATTTTTAATCCGCACAAAAAAACCGATGCCAATCTAGATTACTCACTTTCCCACATCCGGTCAAAATTTTAGATTGTGATATTTAGGCTACACTAGTATTAGCATCATTTAATCGTCTAATTTTTTCAATCTCTTCTCTGCGCTTATCATCCCATCGCAGTATGTTATTTCTTGTAGCGACTTTAACATTAGCTTTCGTTAGCTCCATTCTTTCGTCAGGACCCATCATACTCGCTCTGTACATTTGTTGAGCATGCTGTTTGATATCATGAGGATTAAATTTTAAGGCATCATTATACACATCTGCTGCTCCAGTTTTGTCACTAAGCACTAATACAGTGCCTCCAACACCGGGTATTCTTTCAGCAATAGCATATGAGTTGATTTGTGATTCTGGAACAACCAGACAAAAACCATCATTGACCGACCCTATATCAACAAAGCTGGCAACCGCAAAATGAGCGTCTCTTTCAACTTGATTCATGTTGCCGACTATTCTTACTGGAGGCAGAATATCCGATCGTCCTTGGGTATGTTTAAATACAAGAGCATCTGCTTCTGTTTCAAGCATTTGTTGCTCTGTTTTATATTCTTCATTCTCCATGCGGCTGGCCGCAGCAGCGATTATCATTTGGAAATCTCCTATTAGTTCAGGGTGTTCCCCCAGCATATAATCTATGGCTTGAAGAGTAAGTCGGTATCCTTTGATCGGATCAGTTCTGCCGATAGTTAGTCCTATGATTACGTCTCCATATTTGGCCATCAGCTCTCTTACTCTTTCAAGAGTCTCACTGCTTTGAGCCTGAGCAGTCAACCTTTCCGTATTTGCTCCAACAGGATTTAAAAGTAGTAAGGTTTTATGACCATCCCGATTAATAACTACTCCTTGTGGTGTAACTTCCCATTGAATTTCGCCAAGGTGCCTATCTACTCCGGCTAAGAAATTTTTAATATGAGATGTTCTTTGAAAGGTTTGAATATCAGTTCCAAGCATGCCTTCATAGAGACTTTTCCAGATATGAGGTTGGTCTAACGCAGCAAGTTGAATATCCGGCCGACCTACAGCACAGTGTGTATGAGAAACTATGAGGTACTTATTACCGGCTCTTTGGCGTGCATAGAGTGGAAACAATTTTAGCTGATAGTCATCAGGGAATATAACCCAGCCTTCGGGGGTATTATCGATGGTTTGCATTGCGTACTCAAAGTTGTGCGTTTGAAGAGCAGGCCAAAATCTTTCTTCAAAACGAACCAACCTATGAAGACCATTCTCATGATCTGCATGTTCCGTATGCCATAAAACACTATTTGCCATACCATTATGTGCAAGTTTAAAAACATCGGGCGGAAGGTTGATGTTGTTCCAAGATACTCCGTCCTTTGAAGCTTCTTCTAAAGCTTGTTTAATTTTTTGAGGATCCATACCATCTTCCACATCAAGATAACCAAATCGTTTAACAGGTATTCCCGCTCTAACTCTTCTAAGTATTAGAGTGTCTAATATTTCTACCACCCCACCTGATTTATCAGGAATTAATCTACATACTCCGTCCGGGCCAATTTCAACTCTTGTAAACAATTTGCTTGTAACAAAAGCCTCCCCTAAAATTGGTCTATCAAAATTTGCGTCCCGCACATTACTAATTCTGGGAGCCGTATTTGGTAAGTTCGAAGAATGAACTATATGTAATCCTGGACCTGGTTCTATAGCCATATATTAAAAGTCCGCCAAATGGCGGTTTACAGCCTATAATATATAGCGAAGCAAGAAAATAATCTTGACAAATACCTGACAGGATTTTTTCTAATTGAAAAAACCATTGCTGCAAGTCTCATAGGGTGTATACTTCAACCATCCAACCTCTCAATATGAGAAACAGTTTAAAAATTCACTTTCCTGAACTTGTTAATGCCTCACCTGATCCGGTTTTGATAACTGACTCAAAAACACAGATTATTTATGTTAACCCTGCCTGGCAGAATTTGACTGGTTATTCCTTTAAGGAGGGTAAGGGTAAAAACCCTAGATTTTTACAAAGCGGTAAAACTCCTAAAAGAATTTACAAAATGCTTTGGAAAAAATTAGTAAAGGGCAAATCCTTTTATACAGATGAGGTAATTGATAAGAAAAAAGATGGAAGGGAGTATCAGACATTCTCTACCTATTTTCCAATTCAAAGAGGTAATAAAAATATTTTTTACGTCCAAATTCAACATGATGTTACCAAACAAAAGCTCGAGGAGCAAAGAAGAAAAGAGTTTCTCTCCCAGGCGAGCCATGAACTGAAAACTCCAGTCACCACTTTAAAACTTCTTTCTCAGGTTATTTCAAGAAAGCTTAAAGGAAAAAAAATTAACCTGGCAGAGGTAGCAGTAATGGAAAGGGAGCTGAATTACTTAACAAATCTTATTAATGAACTGCTTAACTTGTCACAAATAGAGATTGGCAAAGTGCACTTAAATTTAGAAAAAATTGATTTGGCAAAGCTTATCAGAGAAGTTACCGGTAGGATGAAGTTTTTAATAAATCGGCAGAAAATATCTATAGAAATTTTTAGGAGTTTGGAGGTTTTGGCTGATAAATACCGTTTAGAGCAGGTGCTGATAAATCTTTTGACCAATGCTTCAAAATACTCGCCTGGTAAAAGCGTGATTACTGTCAGCTTAGAAAAGAAGGGTAAATACGCTTATGTTTCTGTTGCAGATTACGGGGAAGGGATACCTGCAAGTAAACTGCCGCTACTTTTTGACAAGTATTATCAAGCAAATCTTAAAAAAATTGGTTTTGGATTAGGCCTTTATATTTCAAAAGGAATTATTTTAAGACATAAAGGCAAAATTTGGGCAGAGTCAAAGTTAGGAAAGGGAAGCACTTTTTACTTTTCCCTACCTTTGATTTAAACCTCCACGAAATGCGGTTATGAGCACTCTTGAAGATTAAGGAAGGACAAGAAATTAGTGCAAAATTAGAAGGAAAAGAAAAAATAATATTTTCTTGATAATGTAAAAGATTTGATCTACCCTTAAATTAATACCCTATGTTATCTGCCCAGGAGCTTAAAGACAAACTTAGGAATATGAATTTAATTTATGTTTCGGATAAAAGGCCTGGGATTATGCGGCAAAAAATTGGGAAGGGGTTTAGGTTTTATGACTGGAGGGGTAAGGCAATTGTAAACAATGCAACAATTTCCAGAATAAAAAATTTAACCATCCCTCCTGCCTGGGAAAACGTCTGGATTTGTGCATCTGCCAAAGGTCACCTTCAGGCAACAGGCTATGATGAAAAAGGCAGGAAGCAATACATCTATCATGAAGCCTGGGTTAAGATGTGTCAGGAGGATAAATTTAATAAAATGGCTTTTTTTGGTACTGTCTTGCCTAAAATCAGAAGGCGAGTTAAAAAAGACCTATCTTTGAGAGGTCTTCCCAGAAAGAAAGTTATCGCTACAATTGTTTGGCTTTTGGAAAAAACTTTTATTAGGGTAGGAAACGATGAGTATGCCAGAGAAAATCATTCCTTTGGACTGACTACTTTAAGAAATAAACATGCTCGAGTAGAAGGGGATAGGGTAAAGCTTGAGTTTGTAGGTAAAAGCGGGGTTAAGCATATAGTGGATTTTTCTAACCCAATAGTAGCCAAAATTGTTAAAAAATGTATTGAGCTTCCAGGATTCGAGCTTTTTCAATATATCGATGAGGAAGGGAAAAAACAGGTGGTTGATTCAGCGGATGTAAACAATTATTTAAAAGAAATTACCGGTGAGGAAATTACTGCAAAAGATTTTAGAACCTGGGGAGCCACACTTTTATCTGCTTCAACGCTCCATAAGCTAGGGCATCCTGAAAATGAAATCGATCTAAAGAAAAATATCAAAGAAGCAGTCAAGAAAACTGCTGCTTATTTAAGGAATACCCCATCAGTCTGCAAAAATTATTACATTCATCCGAGCGTTTTTAAAAGTTATCTAAACAATTCTTTGCATAAATTCTTTAGTAAAAGCACACACCAGGAGTTAGCTATAATTGCCCTGCTCCAAGCTGTTTGATATATTTTGCAGTAGTTGACCCATTCGACTTCGCTCAGGGTCGAAGACAATACTGAGTGAAATCGAAGTATTGACATTTGGATAATCTTCGGGTAATAATATATTACAATTCAAAATCTTCTTAGGTTTGGGATGAGTATTAAGGGAAGGGGGTGAGCATTAAGGCATGGAACTTAAAAAACCAATAAAGTCTTCAATGGTTAAGGCTGGTAAAAGAAACTTTTTCTTTGATGTTTATATAGCTTCTAATTCTAAAAAGTACTTAAAGATTACACAAACTCAAGTACCAAGAGAAGGGGAAGAGAAAGGTCAAAGGAGTTCTTTTATACTTTTCCCAGAAGACGTCCAAAACTTTCACACAACTTTGTCTGAAATGATTGGAGCTGTAAGTTAATTTAGATCGCACACCGGTGTGCAAATATCAGTAAAATCAGTACAAACCAGTAAGTTTTGTAAATTAATCTGAGGTAAATTTAATAAGCGCTTTATCGCCTTCGTTAATTTCTTTGTCTAACAGGTTTTTTTCCTGCTTTTCATTTAAGAAAAGCTTAAGCGTTCCATTTTCTTTATCACAAAGTCTCTCTCCATCTCCTGTTATTAAACAATCTTTTGTTAATTTCATAGGCAAAGTTTTGAAGAAATCATCCCAGGTAATGCCTTCTTTTTTAACATGAACAATGGTGGGATCATCTGAAGTGATGAGCCCTTCGGTCTCTTGCTTCGCAATAAAAACGTCTGCAGATTTATTGTGATATTTAGAGTTTTTAAAGCTTCTGGTGATATTGTCTGTAACCATAGTAAATGATGCTTTAATATTAACTTCTTTTTTTGTGGTAGGTGTTGAAACAACTGCAGTTTTCCCTGAAGAAAGTTGATAATTTTGGGTACTTCCTAGAATAAAAATGCCTACAATAATAATTGTCCCAATAATTAAGATGATTATTAAGGATGCTCTCATTAATTAGATTGTACACTAAGAGACTAGTCGATTAGATTCTTCTTCTAATAATTTGTACCGGAAGAGGGTTAGGGAAGCTGCCTTTTTCTACGGCAGATCTTATTGTTTCAACTAGAAAATGACCCTTACTTCTAAAAGTAGCTTTGGAAACAGTATAAATTGTAACTGGACCGTCCACGAGTCTCAATACATTTCCTCTGCCCAGACTTTTGGGATCAACTTGATGATTGCCAACTGCTACGGAATTAAGAGAGCCTGTTTCATCTAAAGAAAAACCAAATGTTTCTCCAAAAGGGGAAGTTAAACGGTGAGCCAAACCTGTATCCACTACATCATTGCCGTATCTATTAAGTATAAGCACTGATCCATCAGGCAGTTCTTCACGCTTTAATCTCCCATTAGTCCCAGGTACATCTGTTCCTGCCCTATCGAATAATTCATTAGAGGTTTGATAAGCCGAGTCTGGAAGTGGCCTATCTGGTATTTGGATGGACATAAGCTATTAAATTTACAAGATTTTTGTAAGTTTACCTTAATGACTAGATAATAAAAAAGTAAGATATAATCGTAAGATTAATCTTGCTCTTGTATCTTTACAAGATATAATCTATTCATGCGCTCATGGACGCTTTTAATTTTATTGCTTTTCTTAAATGCCTGGATTTGGAGGATTTTGAATTTAAACCCGATGGTCTTTTCTCTACTTATTATTACCTCAATATTAGTTTTTAAATCATACCTAGATCGTAAAAACCAAACATTTTTTTTGGCTTCGATTATAATTTTTTGCTTGCTTACTATTATGCAGTGGCAAACTACCCAAATCCAATCGCATACAGATTTAAGTAATGACGATCAAAGAATCCATGATATAAGGGTGCGACTCTATCACTCAAAAATCCATTTAATTAGACTTTTAACTGCCAAATTTTCTTTGGTTAATTTTTTTGAGGGGGATTTTGCAACTGCTTCTTACCGGCTTCAAAGGAATTTTTTTGAGACTCTTGATCCTAATGTTTATTTTTTTGGAGGGCATCCCAGGGAAAGAGTCTGGGCAAATGATTTTGAAAAGTTTAGTTGGCTTTTAATTTTACCTTTTTTGGTTGGGATATATCTATTTTGGAAAAAGAGCGATAGATTTTTAAAGACAGCATTTTTGTTTTCTTTAATTATTTTTTCCTATTTTGGTCATAGAAACCAATTGGGTCCATTCCTGCTTTTCCCATTTATTATTTTATGCATTTTTGAAGGTGTAGTATTTTTCTTAAATTATGCAAGACAAAAAAGTTGAATTTGTATTTTTAATATTAATTATTCTTTTTGGGGCCTTTATCAGACTTATTAGTTTAGAGACTAGTCCCAATGGCTTCTATGTTGATGAAGCAGCAACCGGTTACAATGCTTGGTCAATATTACTGACCGGAAAAGATGAGTATGGTAAGCAGTTTCCTCTAGCATTTAGGTTTTTTGGATCTTTTACTCCTCCTTTGTATACATATTTAACAGCCCTAGTATTTTTCTTTTCCGGACCAACAATTTTTGCAACCAGACTTATTTCAGCATTGTCAGGTATTGCGATAATCCCTATAGCCTACTTTTTTATCAAAACCTTAAATTTTAAAAAGAATAAGTGGATGCCACTTATTGGGGCCTTTTTAATAGCAATTGCGCCTTGGAGTATTTTTTACTCCAGAATCGGATATGAAGTGCATTTGGCATTTACCGTTTATAGTTTAGGTGTTTTATTTATTGTTTTAGGTTTAAATAGATCACTTTTTCTAATACCGGGTTTTAGTTTAATCTCACTCTCCACTAACATTTACCACGCCCAAAAACTTCTCGCCCCGCTTACTATAATATTTTTTTCCATAGTTTTTAAAAATTTTATACTACAAAAAAGTCATATAAGAAATTTTTTGATTGGGGTTTTGGGTTTTGGAATATTTTTTATTCCCCAGCTTATCTTAATGTTTACTCCGGCAGGTACAACAAGGGCTCTGGCTACTTTATATACCGGACAAAATCCTGCAGAATTTTTAAGGGAATTTTCTTCCCGGTATGTCAGTTATTTTTCACCCAGAAATCTTTTTTTTGAAGGGGACCCGGATCTTCAAAGGTCAATACCGGACCTTTCTGTTTTATATCCCTGGATGGTGGTACCCTTTTTAATTGGCATTTTTGCTTTACTGCGGCATCCGGATAAAGAAAAATCCAAATTTTTAATAATGCTAGCTGCGTTGACTCCTATACCCGCAGCTTTGGCTGGTGATCCATTTTCTTCCCAAAGATCTTTACCTCTTTTGCTGCCTGTAATTGTAGCAATCTCACTTGGTGTAGCTCAAATATTAAAAAGCAAATACAAGTTTTTTTGGGTTTTGCTATTTTTTATGTTTACCTCCATTTCTTTGATTTATTTATACCGATCATTTGCTGTTTTACTTCCTAATGAGAGAGCTAAAACTTGGGGGTATGGATACAGGAAGTTAACAGATGAAATTAATAAAAGACCCGACCAAAAGTTTACTATTGATCCCAGTCGGCTAAAACCTCCCTATATTGAGCTGGCATTTTTCCTAAAATATCCACCACAAAAACTTCAAGCAAGATTCAGCGATGAATTTAAAGATAAGTATTATCACCAAACTAATTTTGAGAACAATTACGAACTGGAAAAAATATCAATCCGACCTTTCTTCTGGCAGCAGGATCTATGCAAAGATCAAATCTTAATTGGAGATGAGTATGCATTTTCGGAAAAACAAATTAAAGAATATTTTTTAGTAAAAGAATTTGAAATTAGAAG
Organism: uncultured Gammaproteobacteria bacterium; assembly: GCA_964393525.1. GTDB lineage: Bacteria > Patescibacteriota > Microgenomatia > Daviesbacterales > UBA10151 > CAYMTV01. The sequence goes on from CAYMTV010000001.1 coordinate 77,143, forward strand.
CCCAATCGATGAGATTATTTTCATAGGTTATAAAACAAACCCGAAGATATCTTGTAAGAAATCCTATAGCGAAGCTAATTGAAAATACCTTAATTTTTAAGCATTAAATGCCCCGTATTTTAATGGAACTTTTCAATAGTATAATATACGAAAAGTCTATGGATGATCATAATTTCCAGATAAAATTACCTGCTCGGCCAAACGATGCCCATAAGGGGAAGTTTGGAAAAGTGTTGGTTATTGCAGGATCTAGAAATTATCCAGGCGCCGCCTATCTTAGCGCAATGGGTGCATATAGAGTGGGAGCCGGACTGGTGACATTGGCTGTAGGGGAAAGTATTTATCCGATTGCTGCATCCAAAACATCCGAAGTAACATACTTGATACTTGATGAAGATGATAAAGTACTTGGCCCGGCTGCATTAGTTAAAATAAAAAAACAGATTGGGGATTATGAAATTTTAGTTATTGGTCCGGGGTTGGGTCAGCGCCCCCAAACTGTTGCATTCCTAAAGCAGTTACTTAAAATTTGTAATGGGAAAAAGTTAGTTATAGATGCAGATGGATTAAATATCCTATCAAACATAAATCACTGGTGGGAGGAATTTGAACTTAATGCAATACTCACCCCCCACCCGGGGGAATTTAGCAGATTAACAAATTTACCGATCCAGCAGATCCAAAATAACAGAGAAAGTTTGGCGCGAGAATATTCCCAAAAATGGAACCAGACAATTTTACTAAAGGGGTCAAAAACCGTGATTGCCTCAGATAGGGAAATAAAAGTTTTACCTTTTGAAAATCCGGTCCTGGCGACTGCCGGAACGGGTGATATTTTGGCAGGAGTCATTGCAGGTTTTTTAGCCCAAGGCTTGAGATTATTTGATTCAGCCTTGACTGGAGGGTATATTCATGGTCTTGCCGGGGATCTTGCCCGGGCTGATTTTGGTGATACCGGTGTTTTAGCAAGCGACCTGCTTTTATATTTGCCAGTTGCAATTAACAATCTCAAAAAAAGTTAATATGCCACAATTTATTACGAAACTTATTAGAAGTGAGGAGATAGCAGATGGAACCAAAGCTTTCTTATTTGAAAAACCTCTAGGTTTTGAGTTTCAAGCCGGTCAATATTTAAATTGGAGATTAATGAATCCCCCGGAAACTGATGAGGAAGGTACCAGAAGATTTTTTTCAATAGCCGCCGCTCCTTTTGAGCCATATCTTATGATTGCAACCAGAATGAGGAACACTGCTTTCAAAAGGATCTTAAACAATATGCAGACGGCGGATGAAATTGAGATTTTTGGTCCCTCCGGTCAAATTGTTTTACACGAAGATTCAAATATCCCGGCAGTTTTTTTAACCGGCGGAATTGGAATAACTCCTTTTAGAAGTATCATGCTTCAGGCAGATTACGAAAAACCGCCACATCAGATTTATTGTTTTTACTCAAACAAGAGACCGGAAGATACCGCATTTTTTGAGGAGTTGGTTAAACTGGATCAAAAAAATCCTAATATTAAGTTAATTATGACGATGACGGAAATGGAGAAATCAACCCAAAGTTGGGAAGGAGAGACGGGATATATTACAAAAGAACTGTTGTATAAATACTTAAATGATTTAAGTAGACCCTTATATTATATTGCCGGGCCCCCAGCTATGGTTGAAGCGATGGAGAAGATGCTAATTGAAACAGGGATTGAACAAGAAAAAATTAAGACGGAAAATTTTTCAGGATATTAAATCTTGCATTATGAGGCTAAAGCTTTGGTTTGCAATAGTCTTTTTTATCTTTACAATACACCCCAAGGTAGTTTTAGCTGAAACACCAAAATTACTAACTCCTGCAAATAATGAGACAACCGAAGATGCTTCACCCAAACTTTCATGGGAATACTCGGGAACTTGTTCACAAGATGAGAGTTGTTTTAGGGTAGAAGTGGATGATTCTTCGGACTTTTCAAGTCTAAATAAAAATACTTACACCAATAATACTTATTATAGCCCGCAACTTTCATTAGGTACCTGGTATTGGAAGGTCAAAGCAAAAAACACATCTAATCAGTGGTCAGATTATTCTGATGTTTGGTCTTTTCAGATCGTATCTCATCCTACTGATCTCCAACCGACACCATCCTTGGATATTCAATCAAATCCAACACCCACTCCATCAACTCAAAGTAGCTCCTCTAAAAGTATTTTTAGCGTTAGCTCCGTTCCAAATTCTCTAAAATCATCAAATGACTTTTCTGTTCAAATTATCTTGGAAGGACTTGATCCAAACGCTAGTTATTATTTAAAGGGAGCTTTTATAAAATCAGGCTCCACTAATTATTTTGGCAAAACTTATGTCGCAAATACTTGGGTAAAAAATAGTGAAAGTTATTCAAAGCAGTTTAACTTGACTACTGATTCTTCCGGCGAATGGTTGGGTGATTTAAAAGTTATGGTAGATCCAGAAGATAGTGGATTTATGGGAAGTGGTAGTTATGTTTTTAAAGTTGCCAGGTATAACTCTGCAGGCTCCGGTCCTACCTGGAGTAATGAAGCTTCCCTAGAAACCATTGATGATAGTCCGGCTGATACACCAAAACCCACCAAGTCTTCATCACCTAAACCCTCCACGTCTCAAAAAAGCAGTGTTTCTTCACCCCAAAGTAGCTCAACTTTGAAGAGTTTAAATAAATCCATTGTTAGAAATCCTCTGACTTCCATAAGACCAGTTATTGCAAGTATTGCGGGTGTTGCCAGTGAAGCTGCCAGTCCGGCATCTAAAAATGAAACTGATAAAATCAGTATTGCTTCGGTTAGAAAATTTAACTGGTGGTTTATCGGGACAGGATTTATTACTTTAATTATCGGTGTATCAATTTTTGTCTATACATTTAAAAAAGGTTAAAATATCTCCGTTATGGAATATATTAGTCAATCCGAGGAAGAAACTAAGAAAATTGCTCAAAATCTGGCAATCAAATTAAAGGATAGTGGTGGTGTAGTTGGATTAACAGGGGATTTGGGCGCAGGAAAAACTACTTTTGCCCAAGGATTTGCCAAAGGTTTAGGAATTGAAGAAAGAATCCTTTCGCCAACCTTTATCTTAATGCGTCAGTATAAAATCCCCGGAAGCAATAAAGTTTTTTACCATTTGGATTTGTATAGATTAGAAAATAGTTCTGAAATAGAACAACTGGGATTAATGGAGATTTTAGAAAATCAAGAAAACATTGTTTTAATAGAATGGGCAGAAAAAATTTATAATCTGTTGTCTGCTAATTCAATAAAAGTAAAAATTAACAAGAAATCTTTAAGTGAAAGAACAATATTGATAACTCAATTTAATTCTCCAGAAGAGAAAGCCTAGGGGAGAAGTTAATGATCTTTTGGCTGTTTATGATTTTATATTTAATCAGAAAAATTAAATGTCCCAACCCTGTTCTAAATAGATTTTGCTTACTTTGGTCAAAAATTCTGTCATGGTAAGAAATATGAAATTCTCCAAAGTTAATATTAGGGTTTGAAATAGCTGCAAGCTTAATCTCCAAAGAGAAATCCCAGCCTCCCTCAAATAAGCTCATGTAATCAATAACAGATCTTCTAAAAACCCACATACCACTAAGACTGTCCTTTATATGAAAAGAGTATAGAATGTTTGTTGCAAAGTTTAATATCTTTACTCCAAACATTCTCAGATGCGACATTTTCTTTGGCTCAAGTATGGGAAGCCTGTTACATGAAATAAAATCTAAATTATTATTCTCAAGATGTTTTAATAATATGCTTATTTTTTTTACCGGATAAGAACCGTCTCCATCCATACAGATTATAATATCCCCTTCTGAACTTTTTATACCCTGTGATAATGCAAATCCATAACCTATACCTCCGATCATTCTTCCCTCGACAATAACTCTAGCTCCCTGTGACCTTGCAACATTAACGGTATCGTCTGTCGAAAGATTATCCACCACTATTATTTCATCAATATAACTTGGTACAAGCTTAAGAAGCCGAACGAGAGCTTTTTCCTCATTTCTGCAAGGGAGTATTAAGCTAATTTTTTTGTTGTTAAGCATTGTCTAAATGAAGAAATTGAGCAGTTATAGGATTTGTAAATATATTATCAAACTACTATAATATATCTCCTATAGGACAGGATTCTAGCATAACAAAAATATTTTTTAAAGTAAGAAATGTGTAAAGATTATTTACTATGAAAAAATTTGTACTTATTATTTTAATTTTGATTATAGGTTTATTGGTGGTATTTTTTTCCTATCTTCGCCTAAAAAAGGATGAGCTTGTTACTTTTACCTTTCCAATAATATCAAACCAATACGGTTTTTCCGTCATGGATAAAAATGGGGATAGACCAATCTTTAAAATTTCGACATTTGATGACTTTTATTACACACCGAAAAATCAGAAGCATATTTTGGATAGATCAAGATTTGAGAGTTCAAGTGAATCAACTAGTTGGATAAAAAAACTACTTCAAAAGATTTCAAACATCGAACGGGAAAGAAGCTGGAGATTTCAGGGAAAAGATAGCATCGATGTGGTCTACAAGATTGAAGAAAAAGAGGACAAAAAATTTGTAATTTCAAGAAAAGTCAATCAAATAAATCCGGAAACATATGCAATCGGTCAATCCTTAGTTTTTTGCCAGGGTTGCTTGTTAACAGACAAAAATAAAAGAATATTCTATTCAGATGAACTTCTAAAGCAAGAAAAGCTGGATTTTGCGGGGGAAAAAGAACTTACGCCAATAATTATTTCAAAAAAGCTTCTACCTTCGGGACTTTCTGAAGTTATAATAGTCGATTCCGAAATGAAACCTGTAATATCTATTAAGATCTCGGCCAACCAGCAGGCTTTTTACGATGAAAAATGGAATTTACTGGAGCTTAAAACTTTTATCGGAAAACAAAGACCAGTGCAAATATCCCAATCGATAGAGCTTTACAAATAATGATTCGATTATGTTTCTTGATTTTCTTATATCCCTCTCTTTTTATCTGATCC
>CAYMTV010000001.1:82177-144691 GCA_964393525.1 uncultured Gammaproteobacteria bacterium
GTTTGTAAGCAGAAATTTAATTTCAAGCTGGCTTTTCGGGTCACTTGCAATTTACGGGATCTTTTTCTTAATCAGTACATTTACTAACTCTATAAACAGCCCGTTATTGTTCCAAAAGTTAACCACAATGATATTATTAATACTTTCAATTGGCGGTTTATTTTTCTTCTTCTTGAGGAAATTATTTAGAAAAGAAAAAATATTTACTTTTCCTGCCTTCGATTTTCTAAGCATTGCGATTCTAGCATTATTTTCCTTTGTAATATTTTTTTTCATATGGAAAAAAGATAGTCCTTATCCACTTCAGTTAAACTGGGATATTTATGAACACATAACAGTCGCCAATAAAATCTCAAAAGGGTATATTAATATTTTTCCCTCCCAAATATCGGATACTTTTACCTTTAACGGATATACAACTCTTTTTCACACTATTCTTTCTATCCCAAGAATATTTTTTAATAGAAATTTAATAGGAATCTACTTTTGGCTTGACTTCTGGCATTATTTATTGACTATTGTCGCCATATCTTATTTTGTATATAAATTTTTAAAGAACAAATCAATTGCTCTAGTGACTGGAATACTAAGTGGTTTGCTTTTTGAATCAAGCGTTGTTTATTCAAATCTTTTTTTAATTCCTCAGACACTAGTTGGGCTTATGACCATTCTTATCCTGACTAAGATACAAGGTAAAAATTTGATAAATATATCTTTAAAAGAGCATGCACCGCTTATAATATCCCTATTCATTTTATTCCTATTTCACTTTGTTATCGGGCTATTGGCAGTGGGAACACTAGTCGTCTTCATATTTTTAGAAAGACTAAATCAAAGCGGCAAAAAAATTACCAGATATGTAACCTTCGCCTTATTGGTTTTAATTTCAGCTTTTGTCTTTAACTTTTTTGGCTTATGGACAATTACCGGTAGAGAGGAGGCATCTTTTTTTAATTTACCCTTAGCTAAGAAGTTTAACCTATTTTTGGACTGGTATGGAGTAGGACTTATTGTACTTCTTATATTAGGATTTTGGTCAAGTATTAAAAGCCAAGATAACAGCCCGAAAATAGTAGCAGCACTTTCGCTGCTTACAACTTCAGCTGCTATTTTACCGATTTCTTATTCGCTCAAATTCTTTGTTATTGGAAGATATTTTATTATCTTTGTGGCATCAATGGGGCTTTTCTACCTTATTAATTACCTAGGCAGAATTTCTAAATTTATAGTTTATTTTTGGGTAATTTTGATTTTCGGGATAGTTTTTCAGCTGAATATCTCAGTATATAAAGATTCCCACAGAGCTGAAGAATATCAAACTCAAATATCGTTTTCCGAAATTGAAGCCGGAAACTGGCTTGCCAAAAATTATGGTAATAAAACTTTTTTGATTAGTGATCCTTCAACCCAGTATATATTGGAAGGAGTTTCCGGGATAAATACACAAGGAGGAGCTTATGTGGATTTGCAGACAAGGGAAATACTTAGCAGCGCAAATGATTCAACTGCAGATAAAACAAAAGAAGCAATATCGGGAATAAAAGATAAACTTGAATTTGAAAATTCAAAAGACAGAAAAGTACTCTTTGTTATCGGCGGAAGATACTTTGCCTGGCAAAGACTGCCGGAGGATCAAAAGATGAGTTTTTACTATAATATTTGGAAGCCTTACAATATTTCTCCAAATTACTTTAAAGATATAGAAAAATTGAAAATTCATCCGGATTTTAAGTTAAAATTCCAAAATAATGAGCTTATTATTTTTGAGGTAAATTCTATATGAAACAAGATAAAATCAGAGTTTTGGTAATATCTCCATTTTTTTATCCTCATATTGGGGGCAGTCAACGGTATATGGAGGAAATATATTCAACTTTGGTTAAAAACTATAAAGGTATTCGAGTTGATGTCCTTTGTTACAACACTGATATAGCAAAAATAAAAGAAGAGTATAAGGATTTAAATATTTACAGGGTGCCTTGTTACAGTATTTTACCCGGCCAATTTGCACTTCCCAACCCGGTCTATTTGTTTAAATTCTTATGGAACAGAAAATATAATCTGATTCACTGTTCAACCAGGTTCTTTGACTCATCCTGGTGGACTCCGTTATATGCAAAAGTTACCGGAGCAAAAATTTTTCTTACTGACCACTGTGGGGATTACCCAAAGCATAGAAGTCTTTTAATTTCTGCAATTGCCAAGATTATTGATAAAGTTACCTCTTTAATTTTCCTTAAAATGTATGACAAAGTTTTTTCAACCAATAAACATACAGAAAATTTTCTGCAAAATGAATTTGGGATAAAATCTAAAGTCATATATGGAGGGGCAAAAATTTCCGGAAAAAACTTTAAAAAGAAAATACAGGTATTATTTGTCGGAAGAATGATCGATTCCAAAGGGCCAAAATTACTTTTCAAAATTGCAAAAAAATTTAAGAATTTAAAATTCATTTTTGTAGGTCCTGGAAATTTGGTCCGAGACTTTCAGGAGGAAGCGGGAAAATTAAAGATCAAAAATGTAAAGATTTTAGGCCCGATTTCTCATGCGGAAGTTTTAACATTGATGTCCAGATCCCTAATTCTGGTTCACCCATCTTATCACAGTGAGGGTTTTCCTAATGTCTTAACGGAGGCCGGAGCAAGAAAAATGGTAGTTATTGCAACTGATGTTGGGGGAACAAGGGAGATTATTCTCAACAATAAAACCGGCATTTTGGTAAAGCCAAAGGATGAAAAAGCTTTAGAAAATGCTTTGAAAAAGCTTATGAAGAACAGAAAACTCAGTAAGAAGTTAGCAGAAAATCTGTACAAACATGTAACAAAAAACTTCCGTTGGGAAAAGTCGGCTAGGAGGCTTTATCAAGAATTAATTAACTTAAAAAGCGCCTGACATTTAGCACTGGTAAATCTCCTCTGTCTTCCGGATGTTGCGGCCCGACTCTAAAGCGGTGATCCCTCTGGTGTATTGGTCTGTCAAACTCAAGTCTTAGACCAAAGCTAGCACGGAATCTGGGTAATATTACTCCAGAGTTGCCCTTGTCTTCAGCCATAATCTCCACCATTTCGCCATCTCTAAAAATGTGATTACCATCTGAATCAAGCAGTTGGATTCGGGTATTAGGCATACTTCTGATCCAAAGTCCTGGTCTGTTTTCGTCTCCCTGTTGGATATCATCAACAAATTCTGGGTTGGTTCTCATAAAAAACCTAAAGCTATTTATATCATCTTCAGTTTGGGCGAACATTTCACCAACGTTACCCGCATCCCAATAGTGTAAACTTTGTTTTCTAACTAATTTCCATTCCAAGTATCTTGTCCAAGGTTCACCTTTGTAAGTTTTAGCCAAAAACCAAATGTTTGGGTGATCAAAGTAGGCCTCTTGAAAATGGAGAGTCGGTATACTAGCGGCATCGACAGTTCTAGGTACAGTTGCATCAGCAAGGCCTAGTCCTGCTCCTACCAACCCCTTTAAAAAGGTTCTTCTGTCGAGTCCGCGTTCTGAGAGTGGTACTGGTGCCAACATCTTTACAATTCTACTCCAAAATATGTAGGAAAGAAACTTATTTTATGTAAGAAAATCAGGAGCATTTAATGTGGTTGATTTTCCACTGCTCTCTGGTCCTAAGTTTAACTACTTGGGCAGTAATTTTTTTAAATCATGCGCTGGGAGTTTCACCCAGCGCACAAACTTAAGAAAATTTTATCTTGCATCAAGGATATTTCTATCTCTCATATCATCTGCAGGGCCTTTCCAGAAAAGAACTTCTCTGGTTCCTCCAACTCTTGTTGGGTCATCTAATCTAGCTCTTAAAATACGTCGGCCTACTTCCGGGAGTAAAATCATCAGATCTCCCTTAGGGCTTCCGCCTCTTGAGCCGAACGATCTACCCGTATCTGCATCCAAAACTTCAAAACTTTCACCAGGGGCAACATCCTTAATATTGACTGCATTTGGCCACTCGGGATTTTGTCCTTTGTTGCCAATTTTGTTGTCTAAGCCTACGTTAATTCTTCCTTTAACAGGGTCAGTATAAAAGTCCAGTGTACCAACTCCGACACAAACATCGGCTTGATGGACTCCTTCTTCAAACTGAACAACAACCTGTCCAAAGTTTCCGTGGCTTTCTAAGAATGCTCCTGTTGAACAATCTGCCCAATAAGTTCCATAGCTATCAACACCACTTCTAGTTTTTAGATGGAACCAGGCATTTTTAGGAGCTCTTTCTCTATCAAGCTGAATATTTTTAACAGGTCCTTTTGCAGGGTCAAATTCAGTTGGGACAGGCAGAGTTGATATCCCGCCTGGTTGGGCGGGTTTAGCCTCTGCGGGTTTAGCTGCTGGTGCTGCTGGAGCCTCAGTTGGTTTAGCTGCTACAGGGGCTGCTGTTGGTCTAGGAGCCTCTGTTGGTTTGGAAGCAGCAGGTGCCCCTGCAGTTGGTTGTGCTTTTGCTACCGCCGTTCCAACTACACCTTGAAGATCCGGTGTTGAAGTTGGAAGTGCTTGTGCAGTCGCCATTGCATCTTCTCTTGTTCTAGGTCCGGTTGGTGCGCCAATTCCGCCAATTCCACAAGCTGCTAGCAAAGGCGTCAAAGCTAAACTACTGCTTAAACGCAGGAAAGTTCTCCTGGACATTTGGTTTCCAGCCATAGAACGATCTCTTTCACTCATAGGTGGCCTATTTGCTCTTCTATCCATATGATAAATTTCACCCCCTCTCAATTGTGGGATTAAATTTTAGCTTTTCTTAAAAGGTATAAAGAAGTCAAAAACATCAGGGTTGATCCCGATAAGGTTAGAGTTACCAGATCAACTCCGGTTACTGGAAGCTGAGTTACAGCTCCCAAGACTTTCTTCTGGATACAGATAACTGCTGTATCTTGGGAGACCAGGCTATCTTTTCTGGCTTCAGCAAAATTTGTGACACAAACCCCTGCTTCGGCCCCTCCTGAAACTTTTGCTTTAATATCAAAAGATTTTGTCTCTCCCACCTTAAGAGAGTCAATTGTAAAGCTTATGGTGCGGGTCCCTTTATCAAAGCTGCCCGGTCCGGAGACAAATTCCAATTGTCCGGGCAGTACATCTTTGACTTGAATATTATTTAAATCTTGCTGACCATTGTTTTTGACCTCTAACCTAAACAAGATTGTGTGTCCTGGAAGGAAGGCAAAATTACTGGAGCTTAAACCGTCAACAAACTGACCATTTCTTGGGTCTTGCACCAGTTTATTTATGGCAAGCTGTAAATTTGGGCCTGGGACTGTAACAATATAATCTGCAAACGCTAAAGAGGGGTTTAAAAAGGCCAAGAGGAGTAAAGATAGAATACTAAATACTTTTTTTAAAAAGTTGCTCATTTTTATTAAGAATTTTTATTGAGCAGTAAGGCAGATCTAGAGGTCCTATAAAATAATATATTATTAAAACTATGAAGATTAACCCAACCTATTCTAGATTTAAGATAAATTACTATAACACCTATTAATTGTCAATATAGTAATATCTTCTATTACAAATCTCTTACAAGGCGAGCTTTCAATTTGCAGGCGATGGAGTTGAGGAAGGTGTCTGGGAAGTGGGTAGAGAGGAGGGAATTGGGTTAATTGAGGATATAGGACTTGGGCTAGAAGGTTGGGGTGTGGGGGATGCGCTTTGAGATGGTGATGGAGTTTGAGAAGGGGTTGGCGAAGGAGATATTTGCGGGAGTAGGGCTGGAGTGATTGACGGGAAGGGTGAGGGTGAAGACAACTCAATAATAGGCTTTAAGCTTGGGCTTGGCATTAAAGTTGCTGATGGGGAAGCTAACTCGGTTGAATCTAAGTTATCAAAATTTAAGGGTTGGCTTTGTAGGGAGGGAATTGATTTGACAATTAAACCTAGGTCATTGCACCAAGTTATTTGTCCACCTATTACTTTAGCGTTATTATTCCAGGCAGCTTTAAACACTTCTGTATTAGAATTTTGAATGGTTGCATCTTCAAATGACCCTTGGGGATCCTGGCAATTCAACTTTTTCCAAAAACCTTCATATCCCGACTTATAAGCCATAACTCCATAAGTCCCTTGATCAATATTATCAAACAAAACCCATCCCTCTTCTGCACCAAAAGCATTAGCAGAAGTCAAAGTCTGAATTACTGTGTTTCCTGCGGTATCGGTTAACTTTAAGGTGGCGCCGTTTATATAAGTTCCCTTCCAGGATTTGTTGCTATTAAACTCGGTGATGCGTACTCTTAAACTACCTTTGGTGTTAGATTTTAAGCCTAAATCAGTACACCAGGTTGTCTGGTCGGAAACAATAGCAACATTTTCATTCCAAGATGCGGTTAATCCTTCGGTGTTTTGATTGTTTATTGTTGCATTATCAAATGACCCTTGAGGATTTTGGCAATTGAGCTTCTTCCAGACTCCAACGTATCCACTTTTGTATGCCATAATTCCATATGTCCCGGCGGGAACATCATCAAATTGCGCCCACCCCTCCTCACTACCAAAAGCATTTGTGCTTGTCAGTGTTTTAATAACTGTACTTCCGGATGCATCGGTTAACTTAACTTTGACATCATTAATATATTTATTGATCCAGCTCCGGTCAACCCCAAATTCGGCGACTCTTACTTTCAGGTTTCCGGTCTGTGGAGCATCGGGAGCAAGCCCCAAATCAAAGCAGTAGGTAGTTTTTCCTCCTTGTACGGCAACATTATTATTCCAGGCTGCAGTTAGCTCATCGGTGTTTTGGTTTTTAATAGTTGCATTAGTAGTATCTTCTATACTGCATGAAGTTTTTTTCAAAAATCCTTTAAAACCTGCTTTATGTGCTATCAACCCAAACGTGCCTTCCGGCGTATTTTCAAAAAGCGCCCAGCCGTCTTCGTTCCCAAAAGCTTTGCCTGAGGTTAATGTTTTTGAAACAGTATTACCGGTGATATCTGTAAGTTTAACTGTAGCTCCGTTTATGAATCCATTTACGGTATATGATGATCCGTTTGTTGTAACATTTAATATTCTGACTCTTAAATTTCCGGTGGTTTTTGAGGCAAGTCCCAAATCCGTGCACCAGGTGGTCTGATTGGAAACCACTGTTATATTATTATTCCAAGCCGCTTTGAAGCCTTCTGTATTGGAGTTTTGAATGGTTGCATTATCAAATGACCCTTGAGGATTTTGGCAATTGAGCTTCTTCCAGACTCCAACAGAGCCTGATTTATAAGCCAGAACTCCATAAGTTCCGGGACTTAAGCCGTTAAACTCCACCCAGCCATCTTCACCATCGGATCTTTTGGTAGTTGATTTACTGACAAAAACAGTATTTCCCGAGGTATCGGTTAGTTTAACTATGACATCATTAATATATTTATTGAGCCAATTCTGGTTGCTGCCAAATTCAGCTACCCGAAATCTTAAATTTCCGGTACCCAGCCCGGTAGATTTAAATTTAGCTGTGTAGGTTGTTGTAGCTTGGGGAGTAGTGATCTGGTGAGTTTTGGTTCTATCATCAGACCAGGAATCAAACTCAAAGTTTTCGTCAGCTTTAGTTTGTGATGGAGCATCAAGAGTAAACTTAAAACCAACCACTGCCTCCTGGGAGTGCGGTGCAGTAACTGGCAGTCCATCGATGGTTAACCCTAGGCCTTGGGGATCGGTGTTAAAAGTCAGGGTAACCTTGTTTGGAAAAATCTCTCTACTGTCTACGGTTTTTAATCCCTGTGAATCGGTAACTGTCAATTCTATTTCATACCAGGTATCGGCAGATTCCTCACCGGTATCCGGTATCTTAAAAGATCCGGATTTAACATTATCTATTGGTCCTAAAAAAGGATGGATGTGAGTACCATGATGAAAAAATATTTTCCAGGAGAATGCACTGGTGGGTAGGGTGCCATCCTCCGGGTCAGTGGCGTTAGCGCTGTAGTTTATGGTTTGTCCGGCGTTATACTTTGCCTGATTTTGCGGCTCAAAAAAATTAATTTGCGGGGCATTATTCCCGGCAAAAATTTCTAATGAAACGGTTTCACTATTTAGATGTCCATCTGAAACGGTTAACTTAGCTGTAAACTTGCCCTTGGAAGTATATTTATGTGAGGGGTTAGCCTCCTTTGATGTTGAGCCATCCCCAAAGTCCCAGGAGTAGGAAAGCTGCGAGTTTTCCGGGTCGTTCGAGCCTTCGGATGAAAACTGAACGCTTAAGGGTATATTGCCCGAGGTTGGATTGGCAGAGATTTTGGCAACCGGCGGCAAATTGCCGGAGGCAAAATTTATTTTTAAAAGGGCTCCGGGGTAAATAGTTAAAAAGTAAAGGCTGCCGTCTGTCCCTTGGGCCATTTGGACTACAGTTCCGGCTGCCTCATCAAACATCTCTTCATGATCTAAGACCCCATCCTCATGGATTTCCATGCTTTTAATAAACCCCATCGCAAAATCCCCAAAAAAGTAACTTCCCGGAAGGTCTGGTGGGAACTTGTCGCCACTGTATTGAAACCCTGAAACTACCGCTGCTGATTGTCCGTTATGAGGGTAAGCATGGACCGGATTAATATACTGGCAGCTGCCGCATGATCCTTCAAAAAAGGGATAGCCGTAATTTCCGCCTTTGATAATAATATTTAATTCCTCCCAGGAAAAATCCCCGACATCCCCTAAAATAATTTGCCCATCTAATAAAAAATTAAACCTGAAAGGGTTTCTTAGGCCATATGCCCAAATAGCGCCTTCTTTGCCGGATTGCCCGGCAAAAGGATTATCTTGCGGGATTGTGCCATCTTTGTTGATTCTTAAAAGCTTTCCGTGAATGTTTGATAAATCCTGCGAGTTGGCTCTTGTGTCATTATTGCCAATTGAAATCCAAAGCTTTCCATCCGGTCCGAAACGTAAACCTCCTGACTGGTGGATTAGATTTAGGGGTTTGGTAGACTTAAGAAGTATTTTTTCACTTGAGGGATCTGCTGTGTCGCCATTTGTCGTAAACCTGGAAACTCTAAGTTCAAGCGGGTTTTTGTTAACATAAGAGATATAAACAAACTTGTTGCTGGAAAACTGCGGATCGACAACAACACCCAATAAACCCCGCTCTCCCTCGCCATCAACCGATAAACTCAAGAAGGCATTAGGCAGTATCGAACCATTTTTGATAACTTTTACATTACCAAACTGTTCCGTGACAAGGATTCTTCCATCAGGGATAAATGCAAAATCGGTTGGATTATTAAATCCCCCGGCAACGGTTGTTTTAGTAAAGTTGGGTGGCAGAGCAAATACTGGAGAATTATTTGGAAGAAAAGTTGAAAAAAGTAACACCAAAAGTGCAGCAGGCAATAGTTTTATCAGCGATTCCAAAATTTTTTTCATCGAATTTCATAGGCAGAGGAAGGTGGTGCTCAAAAGCAGCCGTATTATACTCGCAGAATGAGACGAAGTCTCTTCTCCGAATAGAGCTTCGCTCATACTCGCAGAATAAATTCTGCTCATAATTCTAAAGCAGAATTATATAGCTATGGGTCAAGTAAGGCAAGTTATAGGTTAGTTTTCTAAGACTTTTTCTTCCTGAGCAAAAACTATTAGCCTCTGCCAATTGGTGCCAGGCGGCCAGCAGGTGGATAAAATTAAATCGGCATTTGCCTGTCTGATTGTTTCCAGATCCTGCGGTCCAATAATTTTTTTATCGGTTATTTTATAATAGTAAGTTTTCCCCCTGAAGTTAATTTTTATCTCATCTGAAACCTCAGTATCTTTCAAGGCATAAAATTTGGCATTCCATTGTTCGACGTTAAAAAGAGTATCCGTCGAATGGGCAAATAAGAAAACCGAACCGCCCTCGCCGGGGTAATAGGAGCCATTAGCATGAGCAATGCCTTTTTTTAGTTCTTCTTTATAAATGGCTTCATTTGAGGCGTCAACATTGGGGATAATATTTGAGGTAAGGTTGATACTGGGGATGGATAAAAAAAACTCGTTACTTTTAAATTCTTCCCCGTTTGTTAATACGAAATTTTCCGAATATGTGTTTGGATCTTTCTTGAGATTGAGATTAAATTGGGGCTGTCTTTGGGGTTTGACTATCTCATAAATTGCCGAGGCTATTGGGAGAGTAGTTGTAGTTATACTAAAAACTGAGATAAATAAAAGACCTATGGCAATAGATTGCAGTAAATAATTTTTTCTTTGGTAGGGTTTGGGTTCTACTGTAAGATAAAGAACTCCCTGGCAAATTTTTTGCTCGTTGCTGTTAAATAAGTTAACTGCGCACTTTGGTAAGTAATATTTAACCGTCCTGCTCATAAAAATTTTTAAGGCAGAAAGGTTTAAGTTTGCAGATTATATCACAGGCCTTTAATTTTTATCTTAGAAATTTTAAAATGATAATATATGGCCAAATCTTTTAATATTCTTTCATTTAAACACGCTTTAACCGGAATCTGGACAGCGCTAACTGAGCAACCCAATTTTAAATTTCACCTTATTGCCACCGCCCTAGCACTTTTTTTAGCTTTGTATTTTCAGGTTTCCGGATTTGAATGGTTGGTTTTGATACTCACCATTGGTTTGGTAATAAGTTTGGAACTTACCAATACTGCTATTGAAGAAATTGTTAATTCTTTTACCGAGGAGGTTCATCCGGCAGCTAAAAAAGCAAAAGATGTAGCAGCGGGCGCTGTACTAATTATCTCTATTACGGCTTTAATAATTGGCATATACATTTTCCTGCCCTATATATTAAACCTTATTTAGGTATTCTTTTCTGCAGTTTGAACGAGCCGATTTCTTTTTCCCAGCCGATATCGGTAAAGTAGCCCTCAACTCTTAAATACTCATCAATAAAATATTGAGGAACACCATATAAAGGTTCAATAATTAAGTATCTTTTTTTTGGTAAGGCGTCTTGAGCGTCAACTACTTTTAAATTTCCCGGATAGCCGGGAGCATTTTTGTTACCCCATATGGGCAAAAACCCATATTTATTTTTTCCATACCATTCAAATAAATAACTCCAGGTAGTATTAATATCCAAAGGGATAGAAATTGCTTTTATGGCAAAGTCTTCACCTTTTGCATCCGCATAGATCATGTCTATAATTTTCAGCTCATCTGACAAAAGCATTCTTTCCTGCGGGGTAATAACCGGCATTGTTCCGCTGGAGTTTTTGCTTAAAATAAAATTTAAATTTGCCGATATGATTAGGGCCAAAATTAAGTAAGATATTTTTCTAAAAAAACCGGGTCTGTCAAAAAGGAATCCTAAAATTAGAGCTGTCAGGATAATTAAAACACTCGATACTCCAACATCATAAAAATAAAATGACTCACCGACTGTTCTTCCACCGGCGATTAAATAAAAAAAGAATAGCCCAAAAAACCAGATGCTTAAAAATAAAATTGGTTTTCTAAAATCTTTAAATTTTTTGGCAATGATGATAACTGCAATTAGTAATGTTAACCCGGGGATGATCCCGGGAAAAAATTGTCCGCTTAAATTAAATGAAATCATTTTTAAAACTGTATTCAGAAAATGTGAGACTATAGCAATTAAATCCTTATTTGTTTGCAAACCAAAGATGCTCAAAAGACCATTTACCCCGCGGAAGTTAAATTTCAGTTCGGCAATTATGAAAGATGCTATTGAAAATAAAAATCCAAACAGCGCAAATATCCAGTACTTAAAATGAACTTTCTTAAGTTCCTTAAAATTTACTGCTAAGATTATTAAAACCGGGACTAAAAGGTAAGTTAAGGTTAACTCAAGCTGCATTGAAGCGCCTAAAGCAACAGCTGCAAGTGTAAGCCCCAATCCCTTTTTTTGAAAAACAGTTAGAGCCAGTCCCAAAAAAGTTAACATTACGGATAAGCTTGCCAAAGAAGGGTTTCCCATGTATAAACTAAACTGGCTTTGTTCAAAAGAAATTGCAAAAAATAAAGCTGAGAGAAGACCAATTTTTTCTACCAAAGACCCGTCAAAACTTTTTGAGGAAAAGATTGCTTTGACGGTAAAGTAGATTAAAATTACCCCAAAGACATTAAAGATCCTTAGGAAAGCAGACAATAAAAAAGGATTTCCCGAAGTTATAAAGTATATTGGTGTTATGATGTAGTAATATAAAACCCCGTGATAAAGACCTACTTCCCCATAAGAAGTTGATGGTCCGATAAGCTGCGGGTCTCCCGAGATAATTTTTTTGGCTATGAAAGCATCCCTGGCCTGATCAAAGCCAAAATAAGTATTGGTTGGAAAATATAAAAATCTGATTATTAATCCCAAAAGAAAGATTAATATTAATACTTTATGTTTTGAGATAATTTGTCGCACTCTTGATCTATGTTAAAGATTTTAGGAGGTTAAAACAATTGTTAGCTTGAATAATTCTTTAAAGATGAATATTATCTTAGAAAGTTATGATACCGATATCCGATTCGCATCCGGCCGGAAAATTTCCTTTTTGGGTGATAGTTATCATTGTTTTAAATGTTTACTTTTTTTATCTGGAACTGACCGCACCCAGCACGGATTTTTTCATCAGCCAGTATGCACTAATACCTGCAGCAGTAGATTTTTCTAATTTGTCATCACTGACTCCTTTTATCACCAGCCAGTTTCTGCATGGGGGATTTTTGCATATTATTTCCAACATGCTTTTTTTGTGGGTATTTGGTGATAATGTTGAGGCCAAAATGGGAAAATTAATATTCCCCTTTATTTATCTACTTTCCGGAGTAGTCGGCGGATTTGCTCAATACATTTTTATCCCGGACTCAACTATACCAATGCTTGGTGCATCAGGCGCGGTGGCTGGAGTTCTTGGGGCTTACTTTGCCTGGTTTCCTCATCACAGCGTTAAAACCTTGGTGCCTGTTTTTGGTTTCTTGACTGTGGTAAATATCCCTGCCTCTTTTATGCTATTTTACTGGTTTATCACACAGCTATTTTCCGGGGCATTTTCTTTAGGGATTGATCAGGGGGCGATGGGCGGGGTGGCGTACTTTGCCCATATTGGCGGGTTTGCAACCGGTTTCTTTTTTGCCAAAATTATTTCTCCGACAAAGCGCTTGGGAGAACATGCTTGAATAATTCTTTAAAGTTCAATTAAGTTTTTGGAAGAATTGGTTAATTGTTTAAGTGTATTTCCTTCAATAACAAACAGGTCCTCAATTCTTACCCCGCCGAAACCAGGAATATAAATACCCGGTTCAATTGAAAAAACCATGCCTTCTAAAAGATCATGCTTGCTTTTTGGAGTAAGAGAAGCCGGTTCATGAACCATCAGCCCAATTCCATGCCCCAAAGAGTGGGGGATATTAGGATAGCCTTTTGACTTAATATATTCTCTTACTAAAAGATCTGCACTTTTTGCCGGAATTTTTTCTTTCAGCATGAGCTTTTTATTTATAAACTCGACTGCTTTCTCCTGCGCTTGTAGAACTACATTATATATATGCTTTTGTTTTTCACCTGCTTGCCCAAAAAAAACAGTCCTTGTCATATCCGAGCAGTAGTTTTCAAATTTCACCCCAAAATCCAAAAGAATGAACTGGCCGTTTTTTTCTTCAAGTCTTATTTTGCTTGTTTGGTGATGGGGGACTGAAGAGTGATTGCCAAAAGCCACAATTGGTTCAAAAGAAAGATCAGCGCCTTTTTTCCTGAAGAAATATTCGAGCTCGTGAGCCAGTTCTTTTTCCGAAGCCCCTTTTTTAATCTTTTTAAGAATATACTCAAAACCTTGATCGCCAATCTGACAAGCATTGTAAATTAAATCAATCTCCCCTTTATCTTTAATTATTCTTATCTCAGAAACGTTAAAATTAGTTATTTTTTTAAAAAACGGTTTAAGGGTTTTATATTCGGCAAAACTTATATCATCCTCTTCTAACCCTAGTTTTTTTATTTCATATTTTTTTGCCAAATTTTCCGCCAAATCCTTAAATGGACTGTTGGCAGTAATTTCCAAAAGCTTAAAATGCTTAATTTCTCCCAAGACCGCCTCGCTGTATCTTCCGTCTGTAATAATGAATTGAGCTTTTAGGGTAATCAGTAGAAATACTTCCCGCTCCAAATTGGTAAAATTGGAGAATCCGGTAAGATAAGTAATATTTGGTATATAGGAAATAAGCAAGGCATCAAGCCCCGCACCCGTAAATAGCTTTCTTAATTTTTCCACCCTTTTTTGATAATCCATGAAGAATATTCTAACTGATTAATGAAACATTTCAAACAATTGTTGACTTTGGTATATAGTTTAGAGATTATCTAATAAGAGCAAAAGAAAGTGAAAGCTATCTATTTACTAGTATTTCTGCTTTTTTTAGGCTTTCCATTTATTTTTCTTACCAACCCCGCTCAAGCAGAATATCTTTATTTTCAAGATGAGTTTAATGAAAACAGAAGTCCTAATACTTTAGAAAGTTCAAAATGGATAGTATATCCTAATAATATTTTAGGATTTACTACAATTTCTGAGGCAAATGGAATTTTATCTACCACTCAACAAAACAATACCAATCAGTATCCTTTAGTTGTTTCTAAATCTCAAGTTTTACCGGCAGGAGATTTTTCGGCAGAAATAAAATTCCAATATACAAAAGTCACCCACTGGGGAACAGGGATTGCTTTAGTTGAGCAACTTCCCAAAAACGGGGGAGGGTTTAATGCACTGCTTAATATTCAAGTCTGGCAGGATAAATCTGTTGGCCCTAATATGAGGGTGCAGTTTGATGGTCCAATTGTTTATAGCACAAATATTAATACAAATTTACACACCCTAAGGGTGGACAGAACAGGCAAAAAATATTTGATTTTTCTGGACAATCAGCTAATTTTTACATCCCCTGATACAACTGAACAGGTTAAATATATCTGGATGGGAAACCCAGATAAGCTTAATTTTTTAGTCCCTGAATGGACCACGTTTAATGTAGATTACATCAGGGTTAAATCATTTGCTCCTGAGCCATTTTTAGAGTTGCCTTGGGAATATGAGAAAAAAGGCATAAGTTTTAATGAAGCCGCCTTAGCAATAAGCTCATATTTTGATCATGAGTATCCTTTGTTAAGTACAGGATTAAATGAAGAAAGTGATAAAAGTGGAAATGTAATTTATTTCAGAGGTCCTCCACAAACTAATAAATCATATTCATCTCACGATGGCTATGATTATGCAAGATTAGCAAGAGCAAATCTTAAAGATCCGGTTTTAGCTGCTGCTGCAGGAGAGGCTACATATAAAAATGATTGCACAGCTTGTGGTAATGCTATTTTAATTGATCACAAAAACGGTTATCAGACCAGATATTATCACCTTTATGATGAGGGATTAATTACAAAAACACCGGGGGAGAAAGTCAATGTTGCTGCGGGAGAGCAAATTGGTTTGATTGGTGCAACCGGAAATGTTTTGCCCGAAGGCGATGCCGGCGCACACATCCATTTTATGGTAGTTCAAGACAAAGACGGGGACGGGGACTTTAATAACAATATCCCGGATGGGCTGGTTGACCCGTTTGGCTGGCAAAGTAAAGAAGATGATCCCTGGGAAAAATATAACTTTTTCTATCTTAATAAAAGTAGGATCGGCAATAAAAGCTACTACATTTGGAAGAAAAAACTGGATAATTTGGATGCTAATTTGGATTCAAACGGCGGGATATT
Source organism: uncultured Gammaproteobacteria bacterium (assembly GCA_964393525.1). Taxonomy (GTDB): domain Bacteria; phylum Patescibacteriota; class Microgenomatia; order Daviesbacterales; family UBA10151; genus CAYMTV01. The sequence goes on from CAYMTV010000001.1 coordinate 97,813, forward strand.
TGAAACAGGCAGATACAAGTTTAACTTTCCGCAAGGCGCTACAAATTGGGATTTAAGACTTGAGGTAAGTTCCGCACCGATTAGTGTATTTGGCAATTTTTCCTCTATCGGATCAACTATTATTTCTACAGCCAAAGATTCCCTGGGTAATTTAGTTCAACAATTTGGCGCATTGTACGAACTGACGGTTGATTTTAAAGGCTTTGATCTATCAAGTTATAAAAAGGAAACTATTTCTATTTATTCAAGCGAGGATGGGATAAATTGGAACAAGGAAGAGACAGCAGTAGATTTAGAAGAAAATATTGCAAAAGCCCAAATTAATCATATGACCTATTTTGGCCTAATGGCAGAGAGGATTGATAACCTAGCTCCTGCAACAAACGTGGACTTAGAGGGCCAGATGGGGGATCCGAATTGGTTTAGGTCTGATGTAAAAGTAAATTTAAATCCACAAGATAATGAGGGGGGACATGGGGTTGATTACACATTTTACAAACTTAATGAGGAAGACTGGAAGTTATATACTGCACCACTAATATTTACAAATGAAGGAAATTATAAGATCCAATATTATTCGGTTGACAAAGATGACAATATAGAAGAAGTAAAAACTAAAGAGTTTAATATTGATAAGACTATTCCCGAGGCAAAAGTATTTGTTGACCCGCAAGTTTATGATTTGAAAGTAATCGGGATAGATCAAAATTTAAAAACTGTTGAAAAGGATGACTTAAGTTATATTATCTCTGATTTTTCAGGAAACCAGCTTAAATTAGAGGTTGAGGAAAAAGATAAGGAAAAAAAGGATGAGTTTAAAATTAACTCTATGCAATACAACAATGAACTGGTAGTTGAACAACCGGATAATAAGTTAAAAGTAGAGTATAAAAGTAAAGATAATAAGTTTCATCCAAAAAAGCAGGAATTTGAAATGGAAAAGGAGGTAAAAATGGAAATTAAATATGAGATGGATAAAAATTCAAGCGAAATAACCACTAAGGTAAATGGAGAAAAAAAGATCAGACAGGTTAAAGAAGGGCTAGTAATCTTGCAGTTGGTAACAAATAAGGGTAAGCTGGAATATAGTTATGAATAAATTTAACCAAACAGGAAATACCATAATTTTTTTAATATTAATTGGTGTTTTAGTGATTGGAGTTATCCTTTATTCAAAATTTAATTTGTTAACTAAAAATAATAGTAGTTTACCCAAAACAGGCAATTCGCAGTCAAACGATTCAGGCCAAACGACTCAAAAGCAAATAAAAACCTATCAATCAAAAAATTTAAAGTTCTCAGTTAATTTTTCTGGTGATTTTCAAATTGAAGAAAGGTTTAATTCTGTTTTTTTGAATTCGGATAATAAGATGATTATTATTGAAAGAATAGGCACAAATTTTTCAACCATAGATGAATATTTAGAGGATTTAGGATCAAAAAATAAGTTTATGCTCAAAAATAAACAAAAGAAACAGGTGAATGGAGCAGAAGCGATAATGGTCTACATTGGTGATGAAAAGAACTATTTTATTTATGTGTCGGACAGCGTTTATTCTTTTTCAACTTCAGATAAATCCCTTTATGATGATTTAGACCAAATTGCACAATCCTTTAAGTACATACCTTAACCACAATAATTCCTAATTCCTTATATCACAAACAATATGTACGTGCATACAAGTTGTGCAATGCAAGTTTTCCGAAATTAGAGAAGACAAAGAAAGGGTGTCAAGCCTTTCGACCCTGAGCGGTTCGGCCCTGAGCTCACCGTCGAAGGACTCACTGCCGAAGGGCTAGTCCACCCGGAGGGTGGGAAGCTATCCTAATTTGGCGGATTGACAGAAATGTGGATAAGTTATACAAAGGACCTAGGAATTTGAATATGGCTGGTCCTTATGAATTTAGGGATAAACTTCCTAGAGTTGACGAGCATCATGTAAGACCTATTTATGAAGCGTTAGGGGTAGACCCTACTAAACCTCCAAGCATTTCCAGATTTGGGTCTAACCCATATTCCGAGGGAACATGGGATTTTACTGTTGGCGTTATGGTTAAAGTTGGCAGAGTTACTCCTAAACTCACAGAAGCCATAGAAAGAAGCGCCAAAGAAATGTATGGTCAAGATGCAGCTGAGTTTAGAAGACTGCATGGATTTGGAGCTTATGTAGTAGTAGAAGCTTTGTGGAATGCGAGCGGAGAGGGATTCTTTGCTAGATTAGAAAAACTTCAAGCCAATAGATACATACCAATCGCCGAAATGATGAAAGCGTATAAACCTTGTTCTACAACAGGAGATGTTTATGACTTTGGTCAAAGGCCTGTCGAATTTCCTGCAAGACAAGCAACACTGCAAAAAGTAGTGGATACAGTTGCCCCTTTAGCTGCTCGAACTGGAATACAAATAGATTTGCCTATATTTAAAGGTGATATACACAAGGTTAGAACTGCTGCAATTGGCTTCTATGTAGGATTTGCAAAAATGTTTTGTTTGCCTTGGGCACCACAGGAAGAAAGGGATCCTATTTTGGCAGAAATAATTCCTGCTCCTGCGGAAGCTGTGGTACCAGAAGAATTTGCAACTTTTCTTTCAACACTTTAAATTGAACTACACTATAGCGATAGCCAACCTCCCAATACCTAAGGTATGTGCCAGTAGAGGGTAACGACCCCATTTTTGTGATCTACAAAAACTCCTTTTCCAACAGTGTTTGTTAAGTAGCAAGCCCTGCTATCTTGGGTGGCATAAGCAGTCCCATCCTCTGCGGCGTAAATGGAAGAGCCGTAGTGATCTGCAATATCCAACCCCGAGTGTGTCCCCAAAAAGTAAACCTGGCCAAAACGGGTTGTTATATCTCCATTATTACAAGTTCCTCCTTGAGAACAGTCATTGCTGGAATAGCTTGAGGTGGGTTTGGAAAATCTGCCTGAATCAATATAGGGTTTGGGGTCAACCTTATTACTTGATCCGACAATAATCCCATTTTCAACATGAGCCGGAGTCATGACCTCAAAATGCAGATGCGGCCCGGTTGAGCAACCGGTATTCCCAACCGAGGCAATCCGCTCGCCTTTTTTAACATCCCCCAATTTTACTCCTTTACTCCCTAAAGCTCTGGCAATGGAGTCTGCATCCGCCCGAAGCCTTGCTAAAATCTCCTGGAATTTTGCTTCATTATTTTTAGTAACTGCTAAAAGCTCTTCTTTTTCTTTTTTTTGAGCTTCAAGTTGAATCTCATAAACCTCTAAGTCTTTTTTTAGTTTCTGCTGTTGGATCTGACGGACTTGTTTATCCTGCTTTTGGTCATTGTAGGTAGTTTTGGTCGCCTGAAGCTGGTATAAAACTTTTTTGTCATTGGCCTGGGCTACTTGAATATACTTAATTCTCTCCAAAAGATCGGAAAAGCCGTGCGAAGAAAAAATTAAATCTATGGTGGAGTAATTTCCAAATTTATAGGTGCTGACAATTCGGTTTAGTAAAACCTCCGAAATTGAATCAACAGAGGCAGAAATTCGGGTGATCCTGCCCGAAAGTTCCTCAATTTGCTTATCTAGTTTGGTGATCTGGAATTTTGTCTCGTCTATCTTTAACTCGGTTAATTTATTTTGGGTGTCAATATATTTTAGCTGAGAGTTTAGGGTTTTTTCCTGAGCCTGAGTTTGTGCAAGCTGCTCTTCAACCCGCTTAATCTCTTCCCTTTTTTCCCTAAGCGCTACGTCAAGCTCGTCTTCGGATTGAGCAAAACTTATCTTTGGAAAAGTAAGTACAGCAATTAATAAAGTTGTAAGTATTAGTCTAAACAGGAATTTAGGGAAGGCGTTTTTGCTCATAACTTCAAAGGGTGATTTTGAATTTAAACTTTTAGATATCGCCTAACTGCTCCAAAAGAACCAAGCCCGCCAATTATAAAAGCCACAACGCTGGTAACTAAAAGAAGAAGCAGCATGATAAGAGGTGCAACGGGCAAAAGGTTGATTTCCGAGAGCGCAGGCTCAATAAAAGGCGTAAAGTACCAGAGAATCATATAGCTAACACCCCAAGCCAGAATGGCCCCGACTATCCCATAAAAGATTCCCTCCCAGATAAATGGTGCTCTGATAAACCAGTTGGATGCACCTAAAAGCTTCATGATTTCTATCTCATTTCGGCGGATTCTGATCTTAAACCCGATTACCATAACTATTACCAGGAAGGCAAATACCACCAAAAACCCTACCGCCACCGCTCCAACGGTCCTGACGATCGAGGTGGCCCGGGTTAAAGATTGAATAACATCTTCCGGATAAATTACTTGATCTACTACCGGTTCTCTTTTTAAAACTTCGGCAATTGGACCGAGGTCGTTTGGGGAAGCGGTAGAAACTTCAAGCGATGAGGGTAAAATATTTGCTGTGACAAGCTCCAGTAGTGCCGGATTGTCTTTGTTTCTATCCCTGTAAATTTGCAGGGCCTCTTCTTTAGAGACAAATTTTAACCCGGTTATCCTACCTGTCTGCTGCAGGGCGTTTTCAATTGCCCTGATATCTTGGGCAGTTGTCCCATCTTTGAAAAAAGCAATGGCTTGAGGCTTACTTTCATAGTATTGGAGAATTTTTTGCGAACCCATCGCCAAAAGCAAAAACAAATTTAAAATCAGAAAGGTTAGAAACATAACCATGGTTGCAGCCAGAGCCTGGTAGGGGGTTCGTCTGATATTTCTTCTGGCAAATTTTATGGTTTTCATGAGCAGCTTAGTGCAGTTCGTACTTACCTTCAGGTTTGTCTTTGGTTATTTTCCCATCTCTTATTGCAACCACCCTTTTTTTCAAAGTATTAACAATTTCTACATTATGGGTAGCCATAACTATGGTTGTACCCCAGGAGTTAATTTCATTTAAAAGCTGGATTACTCCCCAGGAAGTTTGAGGGTCCAAGTCTCCGGTTGGCTCATCTGCCAAAAGTATATCCGGTTTTCCAATCATAGCCCGGGCAATAGCTGTTCTTTGAGCCTCTCCTCCTGAAAGCTGGTTTGGAAATAAGTTTCTTCTATTCCAAATTTCAAAAAGCTTTAAAATCCTTTCTACTTCTTTGTGGATTTCCTCATCCGGCAAGTCCCGAACCTCCAGGGCAATGGCAATATTTTCAAAAACCGTTCTATCATCCAAAAGCTTAAAGTCCTGAAAAACAAAGCCAACCTTTCTTCTATAAAGCGGGATTTCTTTATTCTTCAGCCTGGTGATGTCTATATCATCAATCAGAATTTTTCCGGATGTTGGCAGGTATTCTCTGGCAAGAAGCCTAAGAAGAGTGGATTTACCGGCGCCGGAGGGTCCAACCAAAAAAACGAACTCACCGCCTTTAATCTCTAAGTTAATATCTGAGACAGCGGTAATCGTTGAGCTGAATTTTTTAGAAACGTCATCGAATTTGATAAGCATAATGACATCATTGTTCTTCTACTCTGCAGACATCCATAAGCCAGCCTTCTTTAAGGGCTTTTTGAGTTTCCCCGGTGACTTTGACTTTCTTATTTTCATACTGCGAAAGATCAATTCCGGAGGAAGTTAAAGCGACCGGCGCAGCACCATCCCTTACTAAAAGGTGAGTGCCTTCAATGTAAGTTTCACCGCTCTTGGGTGCAGGTTTTTTGGTAACTTTACCTGTAGCAAAGTCCTTACAAACCCTGGTATCTTGAGAGAAATTTTTTGGCGGTTGGTTTAGCAAGATAGGCTGCCCGGGTGCCTTAGCTGAGGAGGATAAGAAATAGCCGGTACCGACTCCTGCCAGGAGGGCAAAGCCAAATATTGCTCCAAAGAGCTTCATATTAGACTGCCCAAAATTGAGTTTCTTAACAAAAGAGACATCAAACCTCATAAGTTAATTAATTGTAGCATAACTAAAATTTCCTACAACTATTAATTTTTTTCTAAAGTTGAGTTATTTCTGCTTCTAAAAATTGGGTTAAATCCCCGTTTAGTACACCCTCGGCGTTTGATGTTTCAACATTGGTTCTTAAATCCTTAACCATTTTATAAGGGTGAAGTACATAAGAGCGGATCTGAGTCCCCCATGAGGCTTGGGTAGTCTCCCCCTTAAGTTCATCAAGCACTTTTTTATCCTGAGCTTGGCGAAGAGCCCATAATTTTCCAGCCAGAAGTTTTAAAGCATTTTCCCTGTTTTGTAGTTGTGATCTTTCAGTTTGAGCTGTAACTACAATACCGGTTGGGATATGTTTAACCCTTACTGCAGTAGAGACTTTATTAACATTTTGTCCTCCAGCACCACCCGAACGGAATGCTTCAAACTCTATATCTGCTTCATTTAGCTCAACTTCCTCGGTGTTTTCTATAACAGGTAAAACCTCAACCAGTGCAAAAGAAGTTTGCCTTAAATTATCTGAATTGAAAGGAGATTGTCGCACGAGTCTATGAGTGCCTTTTTCGCCTTTTAAATAGCCGTAAGCAAAAGAAGCATGGACAATAATAGTTATTGTCTTAATACCTGCTTCTTCGCCGGGACTTTCATCGGAAATTTCGTATTCCCAGCCCATTTTTTCAAAGTACCGCTGATACATCCGAGCAAGCATTTGTGCCCAATCCATAGCTTCAACTCCTCCAGTTCCTGAATGAACTGAAAGGATTGCTTCAGACTCATCATGTGGGTTGGATAAAAACATCTTAAGTTCAAGGTCGGACAGAAGTTCCTCAATTTGACTAACTTCTTTTTGCAAATCAGAAAGCATTTCTGCTTCTTCTGAGATTTCCAGCGCGTTACTGATTCTTTCTTGTAGCTTTTCTAAGGTTTCTAATGTTTTTTGTTTGTCTGAAAGCGTCCGACTGATGACTGAAGACTCTTTGGGATCATTCCAAAAGCCCTCTTTCATGGTTTGAGCCTCAAGCTCTCTAATTTCTTTTCTTAATTCATCAGGGTTACTCTTTTGTAAAATAGTTTCGAGCCGATGTTTCTGGTTTTTTAGTTTAGTTTGAATTTCTTCCATGGGACAAATTATATATTAAGTTTGTTATCATTTCATTTAGTGAAGAAATTTCTACTTGCTTTATTGGTAGTATTGCCAGTTTTATTTTATGGATCCAGTTTATTTCCGAAGGAAAAAAGCTTTGCTTTATATTATAGTTTTGCCCAGGATGATTTTATTCATTTAAATGCCAGCAAAGCTTCAAATATTTTAGAGTTTCTAAATTTTTTTAATCCTTTTTACCAATTTCCTGATATCTTCTTTTACCGTCCGCTTCCAACACAAGTCCATTTTTTTATAAATTCACAAATTTTTGGATTAAACCCGCTCCCGTTTCATGTTGAATCATTAATTTTCCATCTTCTTAATACATGGCTGTTTTATTTAATTGTAAAAAAGCTCTGGAAAGATCGGACAATAGCTTTTATTTCCACCTTGTTTTACGGGGTATCGGCTGCCCATTTCCTATCTTTGTTTTATATCTCCGCATTCCAACAAGTGGCTAGAACTTTTTACCTTCTTCTATCCATTTTTTTATGGATCAAATTTTTTGAGGTCAGAAAAACTATATTATATATATTGGGATTAGTAAGCTTTATTGCGGCATTATTATCAAAAGAATCATCTATAGTTTTACCGCCATTTTTACTCCTAGTTGATTTTCTTTTAGAAGGAAGGAATGTTTTGAAAGAAAGAATAAAATATTTACTTCCATATTTTGCAATTGCAGGAATTTATCTATTAATCAGATTGTCAGGATTTCAAACTATTTTTGGAAAAGGGGAGTATGATGTAAGTTTTTCTTTATTTAACATTTTGCAAAACTTAAAGTGGTATATTCTTTGGAGCTTTGGGTTACCGGAAATTCTCTCAACTTATCCAAGTTTAGGATTAAACTCTCTTATTCAATTTACTAGAGATTTCTCAAGTGGTGGAGTAATAATATTGTTTTTTGGAGTTTTCATCTTTCTTGTCATTTCGAGTGTAGCGAGAAATCTCAAGATGAATCTGAAGATCTCTCAACTAACGTTTCGAGATTATAGAAATAGAGCCTTTTTATATTCCATACTAATTTTTTTCATCTCATTAATTCCGGTTTTGTTCTTAAGAGAGCATAAATATCCCCAGTATTTGGATTTAGCATTTTTGGGGGTATTACCAATATTTGCCTGGATAATTTTAAATGCTAAGTGGAAAGTTTTGGGTTATACAATAATTTTAGTATTTATTGCTTTACAATATTTTTCTATACAACTCTCGGAACAAACTCATTGGACAACCAAAAGAAGTGTAGTTGCAGATTATTATCAAAAATCTTTTAAAGAAAAATATCCAAATATTGCTGAAAATTCTAGGATATTCTTAGTAGGATCTAGTGAACAAGCAAGAGAGGTTTCGCATGCTTTAGCCGGAAAATATGCCTTCTTAGTTTGGTATCCTGGAAAAATTTCTGAAGTTAAATACTTGGAAGAAAAAGATTTACCAAAAGATAGAAACAATGTAATTATAGAATATTTAAGTAAGTATTAATTATTCATACCTTAGAGCCTGGATTGGGTCTAACTTAGCTGCTCTAATAGCTGGGGCAACACCAAAAATTACTCCTACTAAAATTGAAAATCCAAATGATAGTCCTACTGACCAAAGAGGTACTGTTGTCTGAAGAAACCGTCCTGCAAGAAGTGATAATAGATAACCTAAAATAATACCAATTATCCCTCCTATGCCGGATAAGGTTAAAGCTTCTATTAAAAACTGATTTCTAATATCTTTTGATTTAGCTCCTAAGGCTTTTCTTAATCCAATTTCTCTGGTTCTTTCTGTGACCGATACAAGCATTATATTCATAATCCCAATCCCGCCAACAATTAAAGAAATTGCAGCAATTCCTCCTAAAGCCAAAGTTAAAACATTAGTAATTGTAGAGATTATAGATAAAGTTTGTTCTTGGGTCTGAACCGTAAAATCATCCTCTGCAAGCCTTTTACTTAAAATGTTTTTAACTTTTTCTTGAACCTCCTTTGTTTTATCAGATTCATTGGCAGCAATTACTATATTGTGAATATTATCTTCCCCGAATTGTTTTTGAGCGGAGGTTAATGGTATTAAAGCCACATTATCCAAATCTAATCCTAAATTAGATCCTCTAATTCCTAAAACCCCAACAATTGAATACCTTAAGTTACCTATTTGAATTTGCGCACCTAAAGCATTCGCATCACAAGACTCTATGTCATTGCAAAATAATTTCTTTTTTACTGTTGGGCCAATAACTGCAACCCTTTTTCCGGAACCAGCTTCTGACTGGCTCATGTATCTCCCTTCAGCTATTTTTAATGCTTTAATTATCTTTGGGTAACTTGCCTCAACCCCAACAATAGTTACTCCCTTATCTTCCTTATTTTTATACTCAACCTTGGTAGTTTTTTGGATTGCGGCAGAGACTTCAGCTTCAGCTTTTAATTTAGTCCGTAAATTTATGGCATCCTCCAAAATAAGTCTGTTGGTTTGAATACCGCCCGGTCCCCTACCTCCACCGATTTGGCCGGGTATTACAAACATCACATTAGAGCCTAAAGAGGCAATCTGATCGGTAATAAAACTTTTCAAACCTGAAACTAGGGATATCAGTAAAATTACTGAAGTCACACCAATAACAATTCCTAAAACAGTCAAAAAAGACCGGAGCCTGTTTGCAATTATTGCGGTGAATGCAAGTTGTATTGTCTCAAGCGGGTTCATATAACCTGCCCGTCTTTTAGAGAAATAGTCCTGTTGGCATATCTTGCAATAGTTTGTTCATGAGTTATAAGTATTATGGTTTTTCCCTCCTGGTTAAGCTTTTTTAAAAGTTTTAAAATCTCTATACCGGTTTTAGAGTCTAAATTGCCGGTTGGTTCATCAGCAAAAATGACTTGCGGGTTTGTAACCAATGCTCTGGCAATAGCTACTCTTTGTTGCTGTCCACCTGATAATTGATTAGGTCTTGATAAAAGTTTATTCAAAAGACCCACCCTTTCAAGCATTTTTTCGGCCCTAAAATTTCTTTCCGTTTTTGAAATGCCTGAATAAATTAAAGGTAAAGCCACATTATCTAAAGCAGAAGTTCTATTTAAAAGATTAAAGCTTTGAAAAACAAACCCGATTTTTTTATTTCGCAAGGTTGCCAGAGTATCATCTTTAAGTTTAGAAACGTCCTTATCATCCAAAAAATAAGACCCGGATGTTGGTTTATCTAAAAGCCCTAAGATATTCATTAATGTAGATTTTCCCGAACCGGATGGGCCAATAATTGCCACAAATTCTCCAGATTTAATTTCCAAGTTTATATTTTTTAAAGCTTGAAATTTTAAATCTTCATCCAGCTCAAATACTTTATTAATGTTAATTAACTTAATAAGAGGCATTGTTACTTTTTAATTATTGAAGGATTAGTTACGAATTCTTGATTTTCATCCAAGCCTTTTTTAATCTCAACTTCTGTATCAGAACTTAAACCTTTTTCTATTTCAACTTTTTTAAATTCTTTATCATCTTTAATATAGACAAATTTTTCATCAACAATAGCATCAATAGGAATAGCTAAAACATTTTTTGCCTGACTTGTAATTATCCCAGCTTGGCCATTGAGACCTGAAATGAATCTGACTCCAGATGCGTTAAGTTTTACTCTGGCAATTATCACGGTTGCGCCGGAGCTTGTGGTCCTTGTTAAAGGATTTATTTCAGTAATATTTCCTTTAAACACTTTATCACCATAAGCGTTTAAAGTTATCTCAACAGGCTGGTTTAATGACACATTTACTATGTCTGACTCATCAACTTCAGCATCAAAATAAATCTCGGACTCATCAACTACTTGGGCTACTACTTCAGATGCTAAGACGTTTTGCCCGACCAAAAAATCAAGCTGGGTAATAATTCCTGATAGAGGAGAAGTAAGATAAGTATCCAAAAAAGTATGCTCGGCTTTTTTGACATCATCAAAGGCATTGTTTGAAGCAGTTTCTGCAGTTGTTCGAAGTTGTTTTTGAGTCATGGTTTCATTGGCAGAACCCACATTGGCAAATCCGCCATTTCCATATTGAAAAAGATGGATATCATCCAAGACCTTTTCTAAAGTTGTTCTTTTATCTAATAAGTTATTCTTGGCTTGTTGCAGTGTGATTGCCTGGTTTTCTGCATCCAGCCCGGCTATAATTTGTCCTTTTTGAATAAAATCTCCTTTTTTGAAATTAACAAAGATAAGTCTTCCGGGGGTTTGAAATTTTAAATTTACGGTATTTTTTCCAGAAAGCGTACCGGATGCAGAAACTGTTTGTTTAATATCCCCTCTTTTGGCTTTGGTATATTGAATCTCCTGTTTTTGTCCGGCAAACCTGGAGATTAAGAAGGCTAAAATTGCAACAAAAACAATAGCTATTAAAAAGTAGCGCAACTTTAGAAAACGAGATAAAATGAGTGGAAACTTAAATTTAGCCATAAGATTCAAGAGGCATATTCTAGCAAAAATGCAATGAAAAAGATACTATCGGTTGATACATCTAAAGCCAATGAGATTCAAGTGAGTCTTATTATAGGGTCTAAGATTTATACGGAAACTAGTCAGCAAAAGCTTGGCTCACAAGTTTTACTTTCACTAGTTAAAAAAATATTAAAAAACTCCAAAACAGAGATTAAAGATTTAACCGAGATAAAAGTTAATACCGGTCCTGGATCTTTTACTGGAATAAAGGTAGGAGTTTCAGTTGCCAATGCTTTAGCTTTCGCTGTAAAAATTCCGGTTAATGGAAAAAAGATAGAGACAGATTTGAAATATGAGTAATCTTGCCTTGTATAGATGATATACTGATTTTATGCGGATATCACACTTTTTTCTGCCACACCCAAAGACTCATAAAAAAGCCCATTTAATTTCAATTCCAGCGCTTTTGACCTACATTGCCCTGTTTATCTTTTTGCAGTTTAGTTTAAGCTTCATTAATAAAGTGAATCCCGGGGTTTTGGGGATAAATTCTTCGATTAATCAGCAAGAGCTTATTACGCTGACTAATGCCGAAAGAGCAAAAAACGGCCTGCCTCCTTTAGCTGAAAATCCTTCTTTAAGCCAGGCTGCGTTGGAAAAGGCCAAAAATATGTTTGAGGAAAATTACTGGGCCCATTATTCACCCTCGGGAAAAGACCCTTGGGGGTTTATCTCAAGGTCAGGGTATAAATTTACCCATGCCGGAGAAAATTTAGCCCGTAACTTTTACACTTCAAATGAAGTTGTACAAGCATGGATGGCTTCAACTGCCGGACACAAAGAAAACATCTTAAATTCTAAATATCAGGAAATAGGAATTGCGGTTATGGAAGGAACTTTAAATGGTGAACCAACCATACTGGTTGTTCAAGAATTTGGTCGGCCAATTGAAGCGATTGCTCAGATTCCGGAGGCAAACACGAGAGGGACTTCGCTGCAAAATGAGCCTACTCTTGCGCCAACTGCTACAGCGCAACCTAATTTAACTGCAGGAGTTGTTGAAAATAAAAAATTAATTGATCCTTATAAACTAAATAAAAATATCGCCTTTAGTTTTCTGGGATTCATAGGGTTTCTTTTAATTATTGACCTTTATGTCATTAGAAGAAGGGCAATCCATAGGATTGCTTCTCATCATCTGCCGCATTTAGCATTAATTTCTGTTGCCATGGGAGCTTTAATGAGTTCATCGCCCGGTTCAATACTTTAATGAAACATTTGCCTTTAATATTGTTTATACCAATTGGGATTTTCTTTTTGGCACTGATTTTTGTGGTTAATGGTAACTCGATTTTAATTTTACAAGCGGTCACTGCGCTTTCTTTGATATATTTGGTCTTTTCATTTATGCACCATCTGGCTGATAAAAGTTTGACTGTTGAGGCTTCTCTAGAGTATATTTTGATTGCAAGCTTGGTTGTAATTTTGCTTGCGGGAGTAACCATTTGAAAGCAATAATTCCTACCGGTGGGTCTGGAACCAGGATGCGCCCCCTAACTTTTTCCACCAACAAACACTTTATTCCGGTGGCTAACAAGCCTCTGATTTTTTACCCCGTTGAGACAATTGCTGAATCCGGAATAAAAGAAATCTTAATTACTTATAGCCCTCAGTCTCTTGACTTCGTCAAACAAGTTTTGGGTGAAGGTGAAAAATGGGGAGTTAAGTTTACTTATGTCATGCAGGAAAAGCCCAAGGGGCTTGCTAATATTTTCCAGGTTTGTGAAGAAGAGCTTAAGGGAGAGTCTTTTGTTTTGCATTTGGGGGATAATATTTTTGTTGATGGAATTTCCCAGTTTGTTGAGCATTTTGAAAAAGAAAAACCAAATGGTTTAGTTTCCATGGTTCACCATAAAGAAAACAAAAGAATGGGGGTACCATACTTTGATGATCATGGTCATCTTATTAAATATGTAGAAAAGCCCGAGAATCCGCCACACGATTTTGCCATCCCCGGACTTTACTTTTTTGACAACAATGTCTTTCGCTGTTTTAGACAAGATCCGATCCAGCCTTCGGAGAGAGGAGAGCTTGAGATAAGTCTGCCCTACCAATGGTTGATTGATCATGGGTACAGGGTAGATGTTTTGGAGTATAAAGGAAAATGGCTTGATCCGGGGAAGTTTGATGACTGGATCGATGCTAATAAGTTTATTTTGGAAAAATTTAAGGACGGATTTTTGGAAAGCGAAATCCCCAGTTCAACTCATTTAAGAGGTTCAGTTTCGGTAGGAAAGAATTGTCAAATTATAAATTCAACAGTCGAAGGTCCGGTAAAAATTGCCGACGATGTCAGTATAATTGACAGTGTAATTGGGTCTTACACTTCAATTGATGAAGGTTGTCAAATTGAAGGAAGTGAAATAGAAAATAGTGTTTTGATGAAGGGTGTCAAAATTATTAAAGCACCAAAAAAGATCAGTACAAGTTTAATTGGGACTGATTCAGAAGTAATAAAAAGCGATAAAGATATAAATTTATTTGTCGGCGAAAAAAGCCTGATTGAAGTATGAAATTATTAGTAACCGGAGGAGCAGGATTTATTGGCTCCAACTTTATTCACTATTGGTTAAAGAATCATCCGGAGGATGAGGTGGTTAACCTGGATAAATTAACCTACGCCGGACACATTGAAAGTCTTAAAGACATAGAAAATAATCCTAAGTACCAATTTATCAAAGGGGATATATGTGATCCCGAGATCGTCAAACAGGCTACTTTAGGGGTGGATATTGTTGTTCATTTTGCTGCGGAATCACATGTTGATAGGTCAATTATTGATCCTCTAATTTTTGTCAAAACCAATGTTTTGGGTACAGCCACACTACTTGAAGCAGCCCTAAATGCAAAAGTCAAAAGGTTTCACCATGTTTCAACAGATGAGGTTTACGGATCTTTGGATTTAAATGATCCGCCTTTTACACCGGATACCCCATATAACCCAAAAACCCCATATTCTGCATCCAAAGCCGGCTCAGATCATCTGGTGCGGGCTTATTTTAGAACTTATGATTTACCGATAACGATTTCAAACTGCGCTAATAACTTTGGACCCTACCATGACCCGGAAAAATTAATCCCAAGATTTATAACTAATCTTTTAGAGGGCAAAAAAGTTCCCTTGATGGGAAAAGGAGAAAACATTAGGGAGTGGCTTTATGTTGAAGATCATGCCCGGGCTATCGACCTGATATTGGAAAAAGGTACTCCAGGAGAAACATACTTAATTGAAGGAGAAGAAAAAACCAATTTAGAGGTGACTAAAAAGATTTTGGAAATTTTGGGGATGGATGAGTCATATATAGAATATGTTGAACATAGACTGGAACATGATTTCCGCTATGCCAATGATGGAACTAAACTTATGGAATTGGGCTGGAAAAGAGAAAAAAGTTTTGATGAAGAACTTAAAAATACAATTGAATGGTATAAAACAAACGCATGGTGGTGGAAACCGCTAAAAGAAAATCGTCCGAATGTAGACCGTTCTGCTCAGGAGGAAAGAAAGTATGAATGAGAATGATTATATTGAGGAGACAGAGATAAATGGTGTGCTAATCATTAAAAGGCCCAAACATGGTGATGACCGAGGATTTTTTAGGGAGACATTTAGAAGGAAGGATATTGAAGAAAAGTCAGGGTTTGAATTTAACCCGGTTCAGGCAAATCATTCAAGATCACAAAAAGGAGTATTGCGAGGAATTCATGTTGCTCCCTGGCACAAACTGACAACGGTAGTGCGAGGAGAGGTACAGCAGGTTGTAATAGATCTAAGAAAAGATTCTCCAACTTTTGGCAAATATGTCTCGGTGACTTTAGGAGAAAATAACTTCTCAAGCGTCTTTATCCCGGCAGGATGTGGTAACGCTTTTTTAACTTTGAGTGAAGTTGCAGATTATAGCTATATCACAAGCGGTTATTGGGAGCCAGGATTAGAAGTTGGCATAATTTACAACGATCCGGATTTAAATATTAAGTGGGGAGTTGAAAACCCGATTCTTTCCGAAAAAGATCTAAAAAACCCAAGCTTCAAAGAAGTTTTTCCTTAATGTGATGCAAGACAAAAAACAAAAAGTACTTATTTATGGCGGAACTGGGCTTATAGGTTCAAGGATTTTAGAGCTTTTATCCAATGATTTTGAGTTTATCGCTCCAACACACGAAGAAGTTGACCTTTCAAATTTTGAAGCTGTTTCGGAAAATATTGCAACAAGCAAACCTGATCAAATTGTTTATGCAGCAGGATTTACGAACGTTGATTTAGCTGAGGATGAAAAGGACAAAGTTTTTCTTTTGAATGCAGAGGTAGTTAGGGTAATCTCCGAAAGTGCGAATAATTTGAAAATCCCCTTACATTATCTATCAACCGATTATGTTTTTGACGGAACAAAAACCGATTCTCCCTATACTGAATCTGACGCACCAAACCCTTTATCCGTTTATGCTAAAAGCAAAAGAGAAGGAGAGCTTGTAGCTTTAGGAACAAGCCCAAAAAATTCTGTCTTAAGACTGATTATGCCATATAGCGCAACTTACAAAAAAAAGCCCGATCTTGTAAGAACTTTTTTATCAAAATTAAGATCGGGTGAATCATTCCAAGTAGTTTCCAACCAAAATATTAATCCAATCTTTGTTGATGATTTTGTTTTTGGAGCCGCCGAAATTTTAAAAAGACATGCCTTTGGAATCTATCATCTGGCAGCTACAACCTATACAACACCCTTTGAGTTTGTAAAGCTTATTGCAAAGGAATTCGGGTTTGATTATCCTAGAGTTTCAGAAGCCAATTTTGAAGACTTTAGTAAGATAAGAAAAGCTCAAAGGCCGCAGCACTCATGGCTTAGTACCGATAAATTTAGAAAAGAAATTCACAAAGGTGTTTTACACAGTCTCGAAGAGGGTATCCAAATCTTTAAAGGACAACTTGAGAAAGGAGTTTAATGAAAATTTTTGTCACCGGTTCTGAAGGTTTTGTTGGACAACATTTAGTTGATTTATTGAAAAAAGATCATTTTGTTATCGGCTTAAGCAGACAGGAAAAACTTGAACCCAAGGAAAATATTGAATACATAAACGGTGATATTTTGGATTCAAGTTTAATACCCCAAATTTTAGAAAAATATCGACCTGAGGCAATCATCCATCTGGCAGCGATTGCTGTTACCTGGTCCAAAGACTACGAACAACTTTTCTCCATAAATTTTATGGGTACATTAAACATTTTTGAAAGCGTACTTAAAGTTAAAGAAAAATCTGACTATGACCCTAAAGTAATTTATGTTTCTACAGCCGATGTCTACGGAAAAACAACCAGTCCGGAAAATATCACCGAAGACGCACCTTTTTTTCCAATAAATCATTATGCCGTCAGTAAAGTTGCCGCCGACAGGTTAAGTTACCAGTACAGCCAGACCAAAAAATTAAAAGTAGCAATTGCCAGGCCCTTTAATCACGCGGGTCCGGTACAAAAAAAAGGATTTTTTGTACCTGATATGGCCTCACAAATCGCAGGTCTTGAGAAAAGCCCGGATAAAAATGAATTATTTGTTGGCAATCTGCAGTCACAAAAAGATTTTTTGGATGTTCGGGATGTAGTCAAAGCTTATAAGGCACTAATTGAATCTGATTTTAAAAGCGGCGAAGCTTACAATATAAGCTCCGGAAAAGCGATTAAATTTGAAGATTTATTGAATACTTTACTTAAGCTTTCTTCGAAAAAAATTACGGTAAAGCAGGATCCCGAAAGGATGAGATCAAGTGAAATTCCTCTTCTTGTGGGCAATAACACCAAGTTTACAAACCTGACCGGATGGCATCCTGAATACTCAATTGAACAAACTTTGGAAGATACATTAAATTACTGGCGTAGCTTAAAAGAGTAAGGATCTGCTAGCAGAACCTTGCCTTTTTAAAACAAAATAAATAATAATAAGAAAGGTAGTTTCAAAAACGTAGACTTAATATCATATGTCGAAAAAAGCCTTAATCATTGGTGTTTCTTCGCAGGACGGATCTTACTTGGCGGACTTACTTTTATCTAAAGATTACGAGGTTATTGGAACTTTAAGAAGAAGTACTAGCTACTCAAAAGAGAACATTGCCCATCTTTATGGCAAAATCATAATCGAAGCTGCTGATTTAATTGATTCGGAAAGCCTGGCACAGGTTATTAAAAAACATCAGCCCGATGAAGTTTACAACATTGCAGCTCAATCCATCCCGGCAGACAGCTGGACCCACCCTTTTTATACGGCCGAAGTAACCGGACTTGGGATAGTCCGAGTAATGGAGGCAGCTAAGCATTTTGTACCAGAAGCCAGGGTTTATCAAGCAACAAGCCGGGAGGTTTTTGGTAATATAGAAGCTGAGTCTGCTAATGAAAATACCCCCTTAGATGCCAATAACCCTTATGGTATTGCCAAAGCTTATGCCCATATGATGATGCGTTGCTATAGGGAGTCTTATAATATGTTTGCCTGCGGTGGGTTTTTGTTTAATCACGAAAGCCCAAGAAGAAGCCTTCATTTTGTTTCGAGAAAAATAACTGCTGCTGTGGCCTGTATTAAAAACAATGTCAAAAATCCTCCAATGAATGAAGCAGGAGAACCTTTGATTGACAAGGATGGTAAGGTTTATCTTGGTCTTTTAGATGCCAAAAGAGATTGGGGCTATGCCAAGGAGTACGTGGAGGCAATGTGGCTAATGCTGCAGCAGAACAAACCTAAGGATTATGTTATTGGTACTAATACAACCTATACAGTTAAGGATTTATGTAAAATTGCCTTTGAGCATGTGGGTTTAAACTGGGAAGACCACGTTGTGAGTAATGAAAAATTTATGAGGCCTACAGAAATTAAGGAGCTGAAAGGTGATTATTCACTTGCTAAAAAAGAATTGGGTTGGGAGCCAAAAATATCTTTTAAGGAGTTGATTAGACTTATGGTCGACGCCGACCTTGAAAGATTTCACAACGACTTAAAAATCATTGTCTAGATACTGCATTTTATCCATTGCGCAAGATTAAATTATCAAATACAATCGTTCCTGTATGGAAAAAATTAAAAAGGTTGTAATCCTTTTGCCTACATATAACGAAAAAGACAATATTGAAAAATTTGTTAAGGAAGTTTTGATTCAGGAAGCTAATTGCCCTGGCTGGAAATTCGAAATTTTGATTGTAGACAGCCACTCACCGGATGGAACGGGGGAGATTGCCAAAAAACTTGCCTCCAAAAACTCTAAAATCCATGTTTTGGAAGTGGGAAGAGGATTAGGTGTCGCACTAATAGAAGGGCATCAATACGCACTTAAACGGTTTAATCCGGATGCACTGGCTCAACTGGATGCGGATTCGCAGGTTGATGCAATTGTGTTGCCAAAATTGCTTAATGCTTTAGATGAAGGTTTCGATTTGGCGCTTGGTTCAAGATTTGTCCCGGGCGGCAAAAACCAGTTGTCTTTTTTAAGAAGAGTATTTAGCAAAGGAGCATCTTTAGTTTACAGGATTTTGGTTGGGCCTTTTAATATTAAGGAAGTAACAAATTCAGCCAGGGCTTTTACTCCCGAACTTTTTAAAAAAATCAATTTAAGAAGACTACCCTGGAAGGAGCCAACCTTTATTATTCAACCGGCATTCTTAAATGAGGCAATAAGAGCCGGTGCAAAATATAAAGAGGTACCTCTAACTTTCAAAGACCGGCTAGAAGGTTACTCGAAAAATAAAGTTTTTAACTACACCTATGATGTCATAACTTATTCAATAGATGCCAGATTGAATAAGTTGGGAATAAACTTTCCCTTTTTTTACTTTACCAGAAGAGCCAAAACTATCGTTAAATTTGGCCTGGTTGGGTTTACCGGAACGGTAGTGGATTTTTTCTTTTACAAAGTTTTTATTAATAGTCTTGGATTTACACCTGCCACAGCCAAGGGAGTATCTGCTGAAATTGCGATACTCAACAATTTTTTACTAAATAATTTCTGGACTTTTAGATACCGCAAGACAAAGACCAATATCTGGCAGAAGTTAGGTATCTTTAACCTTGTCAGCTTAGGGGGTTTGGTATTAGGTGTGCTAACTGTCAAGTTTTTACACTCAATTTATGGAGATGGTTTTGTTACAATCTTTGGGAAATCCATTGCTTTTAATAACTTTTATTTCTTCGCAACTATACCTCCAGTAATGCTCTGGAATTTTACCGTTAATCATTTTATAACCTGGAGACACCGCGAGGATTAAGATTTTTTACCCTTCTTTTTCGGCTTTTCCCCTCTACCCTGAGCTATTTTTCTAATTACCTCTGTTTCCTTTTGAACCAAATCAAGCATCTTTCCGCCTTGTTTTTTTATTTCCCCAATTATTTTCTCTGCCTTTTTCCTGTTTTTATCATCGGCCATTGCAATTGAACCTGCTGCAACTGCAGCTCCAATAGCAGCACCTATTAAACCTGCTGCGACAGCACCGACATCTCTCTTTTTATCCTCCGCCATATTTATTTCACCTCCATCTATTGATGAGCTAATTTTAGGATTTTGCAATAAAAAATCAAGAGGCCTTCTTTTAAGTAAGTAGTAATAATCCTAAAATAGTAACTATAGAGCCAACGATCTTTCTTAATATGTTTTCTTTTTCCCTGAGGATGAAAATTCCCATCAAAACTGAAACAATCAGCATTCCCTGATAAATTGCATTAGTAATGCTGGCTGAACCATGTTTTAAAGCGAATAAAAGTAAATACACTGAGATTACATTTACTGCAGTGGCAAAAATTTTTATTGGTAAATCTTTTTTTAATGCTATAATAATTCTCGATTTAGTGTTTTTCATGTAAAGAGGAAATAAAAAGATTGACGGGAAAGCTGCAATAAACATCACTACAGGAATTGAAGCAAAGTCAGTAAGCATCTTTAAGAAAATGACATTTAGGGCAATTATTACTGCCCCCAGATTGGCATAAATTGCTCCTTTATCCAAAAAGAAATGTTTGGGAGAAACTGCAATACTAAGCCCCAAAAATAAAACTAAAATTCCTAAATACTCCTGGCCCATCAGTCTTTCTCCTATAAAGAAAAATGCAAAGGCTGGTATCCAAATTGCCCTTGTTCTGGAAAGAATTGATGATATCGACAGATGGCTGTATGCATGCATTTTCATAATCATATAAATACCGGCAAATTCGGTAAGCCCAAGGAGAACAAAAAGGATAGCAGACTCATGGGTGACTACAATTTTAAAATCAAAAAGAGCCAGGAATAAAAAAATTACCGCTCTTGTAATTTCGAAAAACCAAGCAAAGGAAACCTCGTCTTGCTCATCTTTTAGATAAAACCTGCTTAAGAAGTTAAATAGATTAGAGGCAAGGCCGCCAAGTGCTGCATAGATGATCCAAATCGGCATAAAAATCAGTTAAAAGTTTCTAAGTTAGGAATAGGAGCGGTATTAGAAAGTATGAAATTTTGGGCATATAGATAAATTGCTAAAACAACTGTTAGAAGAACAATTCTGAATTCTTTTGATGTAAGAATTTTTTCAAAAGCAATTAATGCAAAAGGAAATATAGGGAGCACATATCTGCTAATATCTCTATGAGCCACAAACGCAGATGCGCTCATAAATGTAAAAACAAAAAAAGCTAGGGGATAAAGTTTTTGTTTTATAAGTAGAATTCCAGAGAGAAAGCCCAAAAGATAGATGTATACCACATCCTCAAGCCAAATATCGCCTACCCAATACTGCATCTTATTAAAAATTTGGTAGGGAGGAAAAAACAGGTGAATATTATCTCCGCTCTTAAAGTATGCAAAAAAATCTCCATAAGAGTAATTGAATAGCAGGAATACTCCCACTAAACCAGTTGGTATTAAAGAAAGAGGAAAGTATAAACGAAGTTTTTCTACGAATAAAAAATTAAGCTTAAAATTGTTTCGATTTTTCCAAAGTAGATAGAGTGATAATGCAATAAAGAGTAAAATCCCTGGGGGTCTTGTGATTTGGGCAAAAAAACCAAAAATCCCTGTAAGTAAAATATCTGAAAATTTTTTGGATTCTTCAAACTTGAGAAAAAAGTAAAAAGCCATAATTACAAAAAAGATAAAAGTAGGCTCCGAAGACCCCACGCTATGCACAATAACCCAACGCGCAGGCAAAATGAGAAATATTAAAGAAAGCAAGAGGGGGTGATTTGTGAGTTTAAAATTTCTGACAAGAAAGTAAAACGCAACCAAGGATGCAAATGTAAAAATTAGAGAAACAAAAAGCATGGATTTTAAAAAACCCAGTATTGGTGCAAACAGTAAGATGAAAATTGAAAACCCGGGAAAATGTGATGCAAAATAGCCGGCAGGAAGTGACTGCGGTAAAGCCGCTATAAGGTCCGGATTATAAAAGGATTTGGCAATAATAATATACTCTAATCCGTCAAAATTTCGATAAATTGTATTAAAGCCTTCTGAAAAATCCAATCCAAAAAGATTAATTCTAAAAATATGCGGAAGCCAAATTAAAAAGGTCAGGCCAATCAGGGAGGAAAATAAAATCAATAAGTCTTTGTAAGGTTTAGCCATAATGCTTCTTACTACTAATCAAAGCTAAATTTATGTTAGCATATTAGCATGCCTGCAAACAATTTTTTAAAGATCGAACTGACGCTGTTTTTCCCGGCATTTAATGAGGAAAAAAATATTTCTCAGACAATACTTTCGGCCAATGATGTTTTAAGTAATCTTGGGCTTAAGAATTTTGAGTTAATAGTTGTCGATGACGGCTCGGTTGATGAAACAGCCGGAGTGGTTGACCATATAGCCAAAAAAAATCCGTCGGTAAAACTTATCAGTCATGCAAGAAACTTAGGTTACGGACATGCGCTCAAAACCGGATTCAGATCAGCCAGGAGTCCATGGGTGGCCTTTGTGGATTCAGACGGGCAGTTTGATATTTCAGAGATTGATAAATTCCTGGAAAAAACTAATGAAGCAGACTATATACTAGGCTACAGGTTAAACCGGGCGGATTCATTTTTGAGAAAAATCTACACATTCGGCTGGAAGACTTTGGCTCAGATCCTTTTGGGGCTTACAGTAAAAGATTATTCCTGCGGTTTTAAACTAATTAAAAAAAGCGCCTATGAAGCGGTTCTTCCGCTTGAAGCAGCGGAGAAAGTTACCCAGATTGAACTACTGGTAAAAGCTAAAAGAAAAGGTTTTAAATTTGCAGAAGTTGGTGTTCACCATTACCCAAGAAAATTTGGTACTCCGACAGGCGCAAAGATTAAAGTTGTTGTAAAAAGTGTTATTGACATTTTTCGACTTTGGTGGAAGCTAAGATGAATTGGATTAAAAATAACAGACTGGAATTTTTAGTAATAATCATAATCCTATCTTTGAGCGCTTTCATGCGCTTTTATAAGATTGATCAGTATATGACTTTTCTGGGGGATGAAGGCAGAGATGTACTGGTAATTAAAAAGATTTTAGAGCAATTTGATTTGCCGCTACTTGGTCCTCCAACATCAGTTGGGAATATGTATTTAGGTCCTCTTTACTACTATATGATGGCAATTCCCATGGCAATTTTTTGGCTAAATCCGGTTGCCGCGGCCGGAATGGTGGCAGCAATAGGGACAGCAACCGTTGGTTTAATCTATTATTTAAGCCGAAAGTGGTTTGGGATGGCAGCTGCCATAATTGCCTCAGTTTTATATTCTTTCTCTCCGGTTAATGTTTATTATTCTATGTCCTCATGGAACCCAAACCCTGCACCTTTTTTTACCCTGCTGATCTTTTTAGGATTATACAAAGCTTATAAAAGTAATAATTACTTATGGATGATACTTGTGGGTACGGCTTTTGCTTTTGCTCTGCAAATGCATTACTTAACCCTGATACTTCTTCCGATAATAGTTGTTTTATTTTTTTATGATAGCTCTCTTAATAGAAAAGAAAAAGTAAAAATTAAAAATAAGCGTTTAGGAACGACTGCGGGAATTTTAGTTTTTCTTACCCTAATGTCTCCTCTGGTTATATTTGATTTGAAACATAATCTGATGAATTACCGGGCAGTAACAACATTCTTTTTTGGGGACAGAGCAACAACCGTCAACTTAAACATTTTTAATACTGTCGAAAGAATTATTCCAATATATCAAAAAAATTTAATAGCAAGTTATATAACAGGGGACAATATGATATTAGTTACTCTGGTTTCTCTATTGGTACTAATTCCTGTTTTAATAACCCTTTTCAACCTAATTAAGAGAAGAAGCGAAAACTGGCCCAATGTTGCATTATCGTTTTGGTTGATAACCGGGATTATGGGGCTTGCACTGTACAAGCAATCAATCTTTGACCACTACTTGGGATTTCTAAACCCTGTCCCCTTTATTATAATTGGTTCGTTAACAACCTTAGGCAGATATACTTCAAAATATTTTAAGGAAAATATTTTAATAATGTCTATTGTGGCACTAAGCGCGGTTATAGCAATTATTAACTTACAACGAAGCCCTCTACTAAAACCTCCTAACAACCAGCTTCAGAAAACTCAAGATGTAACCCGGTTTGTAATTGCGCAATCCGCTGATAAACCTTTTAATTTTGCTTTGATTGCTAAAAGTAATTATGATGCAGCTTATCAATTTTATTTTGAACAATTTAACCATAAACCCAAACAAGTACCGTTTGACATTACCGAGCAGTTATTTGTTGTCTGTGAAGATCCTATCTGCGAGCCAATTAATCATCCAAAATATGAAATAGCTGCCTTTGGATGGTCTAAAATAGAATCTGTAAAGGAATTTGGCGGAGTAAAAGTTTATAAATTAATACATAACCGTCCGGACAAATAATGAAGCTTTCCATAATTATTCCTGCTTACAACGAAGAAGACAATATTAAAAAAGGTGTATTGTCTGATGTGGCAAATTATTTAAAAAAACAAAAGTTTGGTTACGAAGTATTAATTGTTGATGATGGATCAAAAGATGAAACAGCAAGATTTATTGAGGAACAAATCAAAAACAATAGTTCTTTCAAGTTGATCAAAAACCAACACGGTGGAAAAGCCATTACCGTCATGACCGGTTTACTTGCCGCTAGAGGAGAGATAGCGGTTTTTACCGATATGGATCAGGCAACCCCAATATCGGAAATAGAAAAATTACTGCCAAAATTTAACCTTGGGGTTGATATCGTCATCGGTTCAAGACACGGCAGGAAAGGGGCACCACTTATCCGAAAACTCATGGCTTGGGGATTTGCAACCTTTAGAAACCTTATTTTAGGACTTGCCTTTACGGACACCCAATGCGGCTTCAAAGCATTTAATATAAAATCGCGGGAAGCAATCTTTCCCAAGCTTTTGGAAAAATGGCAAAAACATAAAACTACTGGGGCTGCGGTTAATGCCGGATTTGACGTTGAAACGCTTTATTTTGCCAAAAAATTAGGGTTTAAAATCACCGAGGTTGAGGTTGATTGGCACCACGTTGGCACTGAAAGAGTTCAAATGGTCCGGGATTCTATTGATGCTATCCAAGATATACTAAGAATCAAGCTGGACGATTTTAGGGGAAGATATAAGTAAGCATCACAATTTTATGCGATCGCGACTTTTTGTGATAAACAAATTTGACATACTGCTGTTTTTAATTCTTTTTTTTGTAACTCCGCTTTTTTTCTATAAACTCGGTCAATCCTCATTAGTCAGTTTTGATGAAGCCTGGTATGCAGATATTGGAAGAAATATTTTAAAAACCGGAGATCTTCTAAACCTTTATTGGAACGGAAACTTTTATCTTGATCACCCTCCGGCAGGATTCTGGCTGATTGCTGCAAGCATGCTTATTTTTGGAATAACCGAGTTTGGAGCCCGATTTGCTCCGGCATTCTCAGGCTTATTAAGTTTATTTTTTGTTTATTTACTCGGAAAAGAATTATTCAACCGTTGGGTGGGGTTTATTTCAGCGATCGCTCTTACTTCTTCTTACTGGTTTATGTTTAGGGCGCGGTCCGGAAATTTAGATGTAATTTTAACAATGTTTTTTTTGCTAACTTTTCTGCTTGCTGTTTATGCATCCAAAAATCGCAAATTTTTATTTCCTTTTGTAATTAGCTTTATTCTGCTAATTCTTACAAAGACAATTGTCCCTTTAACCATACTTCCTGCACTAGTAATTGTTTTTTGGGGTACCAGACAATATAGACTTAGAGATCTCATTTTACCCCTGTTTGTTTTGATTTTAATAATTGGAGGCTGGTTTATTGAGCAAATGGATAATCATGACCATTTCATACAAAGGTACCTTTCAATCGGATTGCCCGGAGTGCAGGCGGAAACATCACTTATGGATAATCTGAAACTGATGAAAGAATACTTGCACAATGGTATAGGAAAATGGTTTTGGCCGGGCATTGCTGCACTGGCTCTGGGACCATTTCTTATGCAGAGAAGGTTTTTAATGTTGTCGGTATTTTTTATTAGTTTTTTTCTGCCGTTTATTTTTTCCCATAAAGGGCATATCTGGCATTTAATTCCGCTTCACCCATTTATGATTTTAGCTTTTTTTGGATTTAGTTTTTGGATTATTGAAAAATTCACCAGACAAAAAATTCTGGCTGTCCTTGCTATTTTTGCAATTGGTTTTTATTTTTCTTTTATTCAGATAAGAAGAATGTGGTATGAGTTTATTGATGTTTCAGCCTTTGTTTCTGATGAAGCAATACTTTCTAAAGAAGCCGGCAAATTCCCTCAAAAGTTTTACATGGATGGGGATTTCGGGCCAACAGCGGTATTTTATTCGGAAAAGAAAGTTGAGCAAATTAGAAATGAGCGGGTTAGGGAAATATTTTCCGAGCCTGAAAGCTTTGTTCTGGTAACTTCCCAGTGGCATCTGGATCAGGAAAAGATTAATCCGAGTAAGTATAAAATCATTAAAAAAGATAGGGATAGAGTTTTAGTAGTCAAAGATTAAACAATTTCTTGTATAATTTATATGTGCAATTTCTTAAAAAATACCGCAAAGAAGTAGTAATACTCGCACTGATTATTATTGCCTATTTTTCTTTAAGACTTCCCAACCTTACTCTTCAGCCTATTTTTGCTGATGAGGCAATTTACGTTAGGTGGGCTCAGGTGATGCGTGCAGAACCCACCCTAAGATTTCTCCCCTTATCAGATGGTAAAACCCCTTTGTTTATGTGGGCTTTGATGCCCTTATTTAAGATATTTGAAGATCCACTTTTTGCAGGCAGGTTTTTGTCCATAATCTCAGGCTTTGGAACACTTCTTGGGGTGCTTTTTTTAGGATGGAAGTTTTTTGACAAAAAAGTCGGGATCTGGGCTGCATTTTTGATTGCAATAGTTCCATATTTTGTCTTTTTTGACCGCTTAGCTTTAGTTGACTCAATGCTTTCTGTCTTCTCCATCTGGTCGCTAAATATTGCCCTGCTTTTAGTAAACTTTCCCAGAGTGGATCTAGCTATGATTTTAGGTTATTTTATGGGCGGAAGTTTACTTACTAAACCTCCGGGCTTTTTTAATGTTCTAGCTCTCCCTGTAACTTTGGCCCTCTTTAATTTCAGAGACAAACAGAGGCAGTTTAAGTTTTTAAGGCTTTTTGGGTTATGGGTAATAGCAGTTGTTATTACGCTGGGGCTTTACAATATATTAAGGCTGGGTCCGGGTTTTAGTAATTTAAATTCCCGCAATCAGGACTATGTTTTTTCGCCAACCGAGTTAACAGGAAGACCCCTGGATCCGTTTATACCCCACCTAAGAGATTTAGGGGATTGGTTTCCTAAACTTTTAACAATCCCGGTTCTAATTTTGGTTTTATTTGGCGTAGCATTGATCTTATTTAAGCTTATTTTTGCTTTGTTAAAAAGGAAAGACGATAAGATAATGAGAAACGGTTTGGCAATTATCCTCTGGGCATTAATTCCCCTTGTTGTACAGATGGCATTTTTAAAAGTTTTTACAGCCCGGTATATTCTTTTTTCCCTGCCGGCTTTTATGGTTATTGCTTCGTTTGGGCTGGTATTTTTACTTGATCAGCTAAAGCTAAAAAAATATCTTGTTATCTTTATAGCTTTTCTATTGCTGCTTCCCCAAACAATAGTTTTTGATTACCATCTTCTAACAAACCCCGAGAAAGCCAATCTTCCTAAAAATGAAAGAAGAGGTTATCTTGAAGACTGGACAGCCGGTTATGGTTTAAAAGAAATTGCTCTTTTTTTAAGTGAAAGGTCAAAACTGGGACAGGTGATTGTCGGAACCGAAGGTAGTTTTGGAACCCTGCCTGACGGGTTGCAAATTTATCTGGATAAAAACAGACAAGTTGTAGTAATAGGAGGAAAAGCTACAATTTCTGCCCAGCTTCGGGATGCGGCTAAAAGTAATGATACATATTTTGTGGCTAACAGATCAAGATATAAATTTTTCGCAGAAGGTTTGGAACTGATTAAAGAATATCCAAAAGCCACTTGCGAAGGAGAAAGGGATGCCATACTGCTTTTCAAAGTACTACCTTTAGAAGTTGCCACAACTTCGGCTAAACTAAAGTAGGAACCCCCTCGATGATTAATTCTTTAATCAATTTCATAAACAAGCGTAATCTTATATGGCTAGTTGTTGTAGTTTTTATCATCCCGACTTTTTACTCTCTTTTAAGGCCCGGATATTACACCATGCATGATGACTTGCAGGTTTTCAGGGTGCATCAGATGGATAAATGTTTTCAGGACCTACAGATCCCCTGCAGATGGGTACCGGATATGGGTTATCAATACGGCTATCCCCAATATAACTTCTACCCGCCAAGCATCTTCTATCTGGCAGAAATATTTCATTTAATCGGATTTCAGTTTATTGACACCATAAAGATAATTGTTGTCTTAGGTTTTATATTATCCGCTGTATTTATGTACTTTTTTTTAAATGAATGGTTTGGGAAAAAGTGGCCTGCTTTTGTAGGGGCAGTAATATACTCTTATGCACCCTATAAAGCTGTAGATTCTTACGTTAGGGGAGCACTAAATGAATTTTGGGCACTGGTATTTTTTCCACTAATTTTCTGGTCTGCTTTAAAGTTAATTAAGCGGGGCAGTTTAAAAAATATTGCTTTCTTTTCGGTGTCTGTAGCACTTTTATTGCTTACCCACAATCTAATGGCTTTAATATTCTTACCTGTTGTTGCTATTTGGGTTTTAACCTATATTTTACTTGAAAGGAAATGGGTGGCTTTGCCAAAATTTTTCTTAGGCGGCTTGCTGGCGATAGGCTTGGCTGCATTTTTTACCCTGCCGGTTGTATTTGAGTCTAAATTTGTCCATGTTGATTCAGTATTAAGCGGGTATTTTGACTATAGATTACATTTTGCCAATTTAAACCAGCTTTTTATATCAAATTTTTTTGATTATGGTTCTTCCCAGTGGGGCCCCAAAGACGATATGTCTTTATCTACCGGACAAATTCACTGGATTGCCGGAAGTTTTGCGGTTTTTTTAGCACTCCTTAAGTTTAGAAAGCAAAGGAAGGTAGCAGTTTTAACTTTGATAATTGGTTTTTTTGCACTTTTGTCCCTTTTTTTAGCCCATCAGAAATCTGCCTTTGTCTGGGAGCAAATTGGTATTTTAAAATGGCTCCAATTTCCCTGGCGGTTTTTGGCAAACAGTATTTTTTTACTTTCTATTCTTACGGCAGTTGGGGTTTACTTACTGGACAATTTTTTACCAAAAAAATACCTTAAAGTATATGGAGTGGGATTAATAATCCTGAGTTTATTTTTGTACGCCGGGTTTTTTAAGCCACACACCTGGCTTTCTATTTCAGACAAAGACAAGCTTACCGGACAGTCCTGGGAAAAACAGCTGACAGTCAGCATTTTTGACTACCTTCCCATTTATGCCAAGCTTCCTCCTCCCAGCAAAGCTCCGGATCTGCCTGAAGTAATGAAAGGACAGGTTAAGTTTCTAAGCTATAAAAAAGGTAGTAATTACCAGATTGGTAAAGTTGAGGTCTTAACCGAAAAGGCCAATTTAAGGCTGCCATTGTTTCATTTTCCCGGGATGAAAGTTTTTATCGATGGACGGGAAATAGCCCACAGCTATAATGACTGTAGGAACCAAAAGTATTGTTTAGGATTAATTAGCATTGATGTAAAAAAAGGTAGTCATGAAATTGAGGCAAGGCTTACTGATACGCCGATCAGAAGCTATGGGAATTTTTTAACACTAATAAGTTTAATAATAGTTGGTTTGATGAGTTTCAATTTCCCAAAATATGTTAAAAATATTGCGAAATAACTTACAGCTGACGCTTTTACTTATATTGTCCATTATTGTTATTTGGCCTCTTTTTTTACCGGGTTATTTTTTTCACCACGACGATATGCAAGTTATAAGAGTCTTTGAAATGCGGGTATGCTTGGAAGATTTGCAAATTCCCTGCAGGTGGTCTGCGGATTTGGGTTATGGATTCGGCTTTCCACTGTTTAACTACTACAGTGCGTTTCCTTATTATATAGGAGCAATTTTGAGTTTCATCGTGGGATATGTTTGGGCTGCTAAAGCCTTGTTTTTAATCCCCCTTATTGCTGGTGGAATTTTTGTGTATTTTTTAGGTAAGGAATTGTTTGGTAAATGGGGCGGGTTTGTCTCAGCTGTTTTATATTTATTTGCTCCCTACCGGGCTTTGGATGCTTATGTCAGGGGTGCAGTTGCCGAAAGCTTTGGTATGGCGCTAATCCCTTTAGTGTTATTTTTCAGTCTTAAATTAATTCGTCAGGCAAGTAGCAAAAACATTGCAGGGTTTTCATTAAGTTTGGCAGCCTTTTTGCTAAGTCACAATATTATGATACTTCTGTTTATGCCGTTTTTAGTAATCTGGATTTTATTTTGGTTGATCAGGGGAAAATTTAAAAACTTAAAATTATTGATCTTTTCCTTTCTTTTGGGTGCAGGTCTTTCCGCTTTTTTTATTTTTCCTGCATTTTTGGAAAAATCGCTTGTTAAAACCGAAAGTTTAACTTCCGAGGGATTTAGATACTGGATTCACTTTACAACTTTGCGCCAGTTATTTTTAGATAGAAGCTGGGGTTTTGGCTCGTCAATTTTTGGCACAGGAGATACAATTTCTTTCCAGATTGGCTGGCCGCAATGGTGGGTAGTAGGTCTTGCAGTTGTTGTCATTTTAATAGGTTTAAAAAAGTTTAGCAGGGAGGTATTTAAAAAAGAAGAGTATTTAATAGGCCTTTTGCTTTTGTTTATTTTTCTTGTTTCTATTTTTATGACCCACAATAAATCAACTTTTATCTGGCAAAATTTACCTATTTTGCATTATGCGCAATTTCCCTGGAGGTATTTAGGAATAACAATATTTGCCTGTGCCCTATTAGGAGGCTTTGTGATTGCTCACACCAATAAATTAAAATTGATCCTTGTGGTACTGATTTCTGTATTGACCGTAGCTTTTAACTGGGCCTATTTTAAACCATCAGATTTTTATTATTCTCACGATGATAAATTTAAACTCAGTGGAGACAGTTGGGAATATCAACAGCAAGGTTCAATCGAAGATTATTTACCTAAAACTGCCAAGCGCCCCTTTAAACTCTCAAAAGATCAACCAAAAATAATTCAGGGCTCGGGGGATTTAAAAAATTATTCAAAAAAATCTAACAAGTTTAGCTTTGATGCCAATATAAACAAAAAAAGCGAAATTGAAATACCAGTTTTTGAATTTCCTAACTGGCAGGTTCAAGTAGATAAGAAAAATTACGACCATTCATATAACAAGGCAGGTTTAATTACTTTAAAACTTCAACCGGGACAGTATTTGATAACGGGGACTTTTAAAAATACCCCTGTAAGGACAGTCTCCAATTTAATCAGCCTTTTATCATTAATAATTCTTTTTATACTATTTTTTCCAAAATATGAACGTACAAGAGATTAATAAAAAATTAATTACCGGATTTTTAAGTTTATCCTTCAGGCAAGCTGTTTTATTGGGGGTAAATTTTTTAACTATAAATATAATACTTGCAAGGGTTTTACCGGTTGAGGTAATTGGGATATTTAATATTGGAAATACAATTTTAGGGCTGTTTACCTTTTTTTCCGATCTTGGTTTGGCTGCAGCTTTAATTCAAAAAAAAGAAATTACCCAAAAAGACATTAGTTCTACTTTCTTAATTCAAGAGCTTTTGGCAGTCATTATAACGGTTATTATCTTTATTTCGGCTCCGGTATTTGTAAAGAACTTAGACGCTTCGGCAATATGGTTAATCCGGGGACTGGCAGTCTCGTTTCTACTGACCTCTCTTAAAGTAATTCCTTCTTTACTTTTGGAAAGAAATCTAAAGTTTGGACCTATTGTCTGGGTAGATTTAATAGAAGCTTCTGTTTATAATTTTGCATTGATATTTTTTAGTTTTAGAGGTTTTTTAGTTGACGCATTTACTTACTCTGCGATTTTGCGAAGTGTTGTCGGAGTTGTAGCAATTTATTTGATTGCACCCTGGAAACCAACTCTGTCTTTTTCCAAAGAATCATTAAAAGGTCTACTTACATTTGGTGTACCTTTCCAGCTAAATTCAATATTGGCACTTATTAAAGATAGGTTGGTAGCCTTGATTGTAGCAAATATTGTAGGGCCCTTAGGTTTTGGGTATATAACCTGGGCCCAAAACTTGGCACTTTTGCCCCTACTACTCATGCAAAATATTATCAGAATTACCTTCCCGGCTTTTTCCAGGCTTCAGCATGATCGGGTAAGCCTTAAAAAAACTCTTGAAAGATCAATTTTTTTAACAACTTTAATAACTTACCCTTTGATTTTTGGTTTGGTAGCTGTAGCTTCCGCTATGATTGAATATGTAGTTACCAGTAAATGGCAACCTGCACTACCTTTAATATATCTTTTCTCCATTAATACTTTTTGGGCGACACTATCTACAACTTTTACCAATACTTTAAATGCCATAGGCAAAATTAAACTGACACTATATTTGATGATTATGTGGACGGTATTAACCTGGCTTCTAAGCCCGGTACTGGCAATAAAATACGGCTTTATCGGAGTTGGGATAGCATCAGCTATTATTTCCCTCACTTCTTTGGCACCAATAATTATAGTTAAGAGAATTTTAAAAGTTGAAATTATAAAAAATATTTTAGATCCTTTAATCGGTTCAATTTTTATGGGGATAATTGTCTATTTTATCGCTTCCGAATTTGCCAGGGATTTTTCAAGCACGATTGTTGTTATTGTCTTAGGAGGAATGGTTTATATCTTAACAATCACACTGATTAGTTATAAAAAGGTTATTAAACACTTAAAAGGGATGGATGATGAAATTGATTAAAATACTTATCTTTATCTTTCTATCTCTTTTTCTCTTCTATTTTTTTTCAGCAAACACTAAGGTGTTTGCACAAGGGTTAAGTGATCATCAAAAACAGATTACCATAGTTAACCCAATAAGAGGAAAAGATTTTTGGTCAAATGATTTCCCGGTTTTGGATACAACCAGAAAGCAATATGAAGTTATCAAAAAACACAATCTTGCTGCCACCTGGCTTGTGCGTTTTGATGCGCTGGAAGATAAAGAAACGGTTAATTTTTTAAAAAATCTTGAGCCAAACCAAGAACTGGGGATTTTTTTGGAGGTTACCCCTGCATTCACAAAGAAAGCAGGAGTCAAGTACAACCAAAGCCCGAATTGGCACTGGGCAAAATCAGTATTAGTTATTGGCTATGCACCCGAGGACAGAAAGAAGATGGTTGACGCGGTATTTGAAAGATTTAAGGATGTTTTTGGTTTTTATCCAAAATCAGTTGGAGCATGGTGGATTGACGGAGGAACGTTATTCTACATGAAAGAAAAATATGGGATAGAAGTAAATATGGATGTGGCAGACCAGTTTTCAACCGACCAGTACCAAGTTTGGGGACAGTACTGGTCAGTACCCTTTTACCCTTCTAAAGCCAATGCTCTAATGCCTGCCCAAACCAATGAACAAAAAATAGGTGTAGTAACAATTCAGTGGGCAAACAGGGATCCTTTTAACGGATACGGTAACGGTATTTTTGAGAGCACTTTTAGCGTTCAGGCCAATGATTATGTGTTGCATGAATTAAAGACGGCTTACTTTAAAAAGCTGGTTGAAATCTATCCCCAAATAACAGTCGGACTTGAGAATGATTTTTCTTGGGAGAAATTTGGTGGTGAGTATGAAAATCAAATAGGTTTTATTGCCGCAGAAAAGCAAAAAGGCAATCTGGCAGCTTCCACAATGTCTCAGTATGGAAGATTTTACAAAAATCTTTTTCCTGAACTTTCGCCAATGGAAACAATTCTGGCAGATGACCCTTTAGGAGGTGGTGGAAAAGTGTTGTGGCTTTTGTCTCCAAAATACAGAGCGGGGTTGTTTTCTGGAAATGGTGGCGTAGCAATCCGGGATCTTAGGGTATATAACGGCGCATCGGAAGAATCCTGTCTTAGAAAAAGCTGCGAAACTTTAAGCTTATCCGAAAGTTTTGTAAACTCGATAGATGAGGCCTTTTACCAAAGCAGGTGGCTTTTAGATGAAGGTAGAGTTTCGGACTTTGTGTTAAAACAAACAGGAGAGATGGTTGAAATAAGTTATAAAAATCAGGCTGGTGTTCAAAAAAAAGTTAAGTTTCTGCCAAATGATATAGAAGCAAACGGCAGGATCCAAACTTTGCAGTCAGCAATACTAAATACCTTGGAAGAGCAAAAAGCGGAAAAAGCAAAAAGTGAAGCTGGCTTAAATCCGGATTATGCAAAAGTTTTTTCTGAGCTTCCTTTTAATACTTTAAAGTTTTTTATTTTTTTAATCCTATTTATATTTTTGCCGGGTTGGGCTTTAACAAAAAAATGGCTATTGTCTATACCGGTTGGCATCAGCCTTTTGGCGGTTACAGGTTTTTTAATTGGTCAATTTTTTTCGCTTAAACTGCTTTGGGTTTTACCCCTGATTGTTGTGATTTACATCGTTAAATCGGGGTTGCCCAAGCCGATAATAAGACCACTTAACTTACATGCAATTTTAATCAGTATCTTAATACTGGTTGGTTCATTAACTTGGCTTAGTACTACAGCAAAAAGCGGTTTAATGTATGGGTATGGGATGGGGTTTTGGGGACCGAACGGGCATGATGGGATCTGGCATTTATCACTTATCTCGGAGTTAAGCCGTAATATCCCTCCGGAAAATCCTATCTTTGCCGGCGAAAAGTTATTAAATTATCATTATCTATTTGATCTGTTGCCCGCGATAGGAGTCAATTTACTTAACATAAATCCCCAAGATATGCTTTTTAGATTTTTCCCGGCATTAATTACACTTTTATCCGGACTTCTAATGTTTGCTTTAGCAAAAAAAGTTTTTGAAAAGGCAAATCCGGGGAAAAATCCTTTTTGGGCCGGATTTATAGCAACTTTTTTCTTATATTTTGGTGGAAGTTTTGGTTGGGTAATTTCCTATTTTAGAGATAGAAGTTTTGGGGGGGAAACAATGTTCTGGTCGCAACAGTCAATATCCACCTTGCTTAATCCCCCGTTTGCCATATCCATAATGATCTTTTTAGCTGGGGCTTATCTTTATTATGATTTGATGGAAGATCAAAAATGGAACCTTCCAAAAATCCTCATATTGGCTCTTCTTTGGGGAAGCTTAATTGGGTTTAAAGCATATGGAGGGGTTTTGGTTTTAACCACATTGGCTGCTGTAACTATTGGACGGATTATCTTTAATAGAAATTTTCAGCTTCTACCCATTTTAGTTGCAAGCGCCACATTATCTGCTGTTATCTTTTTGCCGAGTAATTCGGACAGCGGTTCCATTTTTGTTTTATCACCCTTATGGTTTGTCTCAACAATGATTATTTTCCAGGATAGGCTTTACTGGCCCAGGCTTTATTTAACTTTAGAGTCAGGGGTGTTTTATAAAGTTTGGGGGGGTTTACTTTTTGGTACGTTAATTTTTCTTCTGGGCAATTTTGGAACAAGGTTAATCGGACTTTTTAACTTCAAAGCTTTTATGAAAAATTCATTCCTTTTTTGGATGTTTGTTTTAGGGATAATTATCCCATTGCTTTTTATTCAAAAAGGAACAAACTGGAATAGTATTCAATTTTTCTATTACAGTCTTTTAATCTTAAGTATTTTTGCAAGCATTTCTTTTGGGCATTTTTTAGAAAAGTTTAGAAAAATCAAATGGATAGGTCTTATTTTATTGGTGCTACTGACCATACCTACAACTTTGGATACGCTAAATCACTATTTACCGAACCGTCCTCCGGCGATGCTTTCTAAGAGTGAATTTGAGGCGTTAAATTTTCTAAAGGAGCAGGAAACAGGGGTGGTTTTAAGTCTGCCATTTAATGAAAAGCTTAAAGAAAGATTTGAGGCTCCAGTACCTTTAGCTTACTATGCACCAACGGCTTATGTATCATCTTTTTCCCAAAAACCAAGCTTTATTGAAGATACGATCAATCTTGAAATATTGGATGTCGATTATAAGGGTAGAGTTAATTTGCAAAAGGATTTTTTCAAAATTCCGGATCAGGCTAAAAAAATCCTTCAAAACAACAATATTAGATACATATATTTACTGAAGGGACAACAAATATCACTTGATGAAAATAAAATAGCCGCAAAAAAGATATTTGAAAATGAAGAAGTAGTAATTTACGAATCTTTATGAACCCCAAAAGACTTAAAAAGACCCGCCTAATCTTTAATTCCAAATCTTTTAAAATTTTTGTTTTTACCCTTGTTTTAATTTTTACATTTATATTAAGGGCGCATAACTATGATCGTAATCCCTGGATTGGTCATATGGAAGAGATGTTATTTGCCTGGTCAGGGATCTATTTGATTGAAACTGGAGTACCTGTTTCCTGGTCTAATCTTGATTATCCAAAAGAAGCATTATTTTTTGAGGGTATAAAATCTTTGGATGGACAGGAGCCTAAAGTTGGAGTCCAGATGTATAAACCCTGGCTTGATGAGCCACCCGTATTCTCGCTTTTAGTAGGAAGTTTTGCCCATCTTTATCAGGCCAACAGAGAAAATATTATTCCAAGTTCATTCGTCAGAATTCCAATGATTTTTATTGCAACTTTGATTTCTTTATTTATCTTTTTAATCCTTAAAAAAATGGCAGGTTTTTGGATAGGGTTACTGGGGATAATAGTTTATGGAGTAACTCCAAATTTTGTTTTGGGGTCAAGAATGGCTGTTCCGGAGAATTTAATTACTCTTTTTTTTATTATTACCCTTTTTTTGACTATAAAATTTATCGAAAAAGATAAAATAATATATCTTACTATTATACCTTTACTTGCTGGAATTGCCGGGCTTGCCAAACCAACCGGGTTTTTAATTATTCTTTTTCCGATTTATTTTTTGCTTAAAAAAAAGTTAATAAAGTTAAGTTTTCTAATGCTTTTTGCGATGACCCCTTTTGTTATTGCCTTTTTTGCCTATGGCATTTATTACAACTCAGAAATCTTTTGGAGAATTACTGCTTTGCAATCTTTCAGACCAGCCGGGTTTAGTAGTCTGGCCAAATTTTTCATTTCTCCGGCCTATGATATTAACATTAGCTTTGACAGCTGGTATGTTTTTACTCTTGTTGCCTCAGGGTACTTTTTACTTGCTCAAAAAGAAAAAATATTAAAAGTTATTTCCTTAGCTTTTGTATTTTGGCTGGCTGTAATTTTAATTTCCGGAGGAGAAGGGGATTTGTTGCCCTGGTACAGATATCCCCTGTTTCCCATTTTAGCTATTTTTGGGGCTCTGGCAATTCAGTTAATTTTGAAAAATATTAATTTAATAACTTCAATAATTTTTACGAGTTTTATGTTAGGTAATAGGTGGCTTTTGATAAACGCCTTTCATAGCAATATGTATCCTAATACCTTTAGACTCCTATTTATCCTTTTGAACTTGCCGGCGATTTTAATGTCATTTTCTACTAAAAAGATTTTTTTATATTTATCAAAGATAGTAATAATTCTTGTTATAGCAATTGGAGCATATATTAATACAATCTATATTTATAACCAGTTTGAAATCCAATGTGAACAGAAGGAATGCCCAATTGGTCCTTCAACTGCTATCTCAAGGCTCTATTTTCCGATATTTTGGAGATTCTTTACTTTCAGGGATATTCTACCTGAAACTATCCGTGTTTTTTAATCAAGAGTGTTGTTGCAGACTTTTTTGATTTGAATCTCAGTTTTCCAAAGAAAAACATGGGATTTTTTTAGACAAAACTTTTCAAAATTATTTAACCAGGCCTGTCTTCTATCCGGCATTTCATCGGCTTCAATTATTAAAAAAATTGAATCACCACTCCCTGCGGACTTCCTTTTATTCAGGAATTTTTCGTTTTGAGCTATATATTCCGGAACATTATCCAAATAGGTAACAGTATCCGGGTGGTAACCGTATTTTTTTCCTCCATGCCACCAATAAAGATACTGGTAAGGAAAATCATAAACAGATGCCATATAGTTATAAGCCTTAAAGGGCTTGCCCTCTGCTTTTTGATAAATCCAAGAAATAGCCTCAATCTCATTTCTTAAGTTACTTTTATCGGTTGAGCGCTCATCCGGGGATTTGGGAATAAGTCTTGAATGGACGATCGTTGTATTGATAAAGGATATTAAAAGAAGCAGAATTATTAATGGAGTTAAAAACTTATGCCATCTGATTAGCTCGGCCAAAAAAACTGAGATCAATATCAAAAACGGAATATGGAGTCCGAGTAAATACCAGCCTTTAAGTGGATAGGGGTAAAACATATAAAAGGCAAATGAATAAAGAATAAAAAATAAAGCATAAAGAAAGAATGGTTTTAAATCCTGACTGATTTTTTTCATTTTCCATAAGTAAATTAAAAAAATTATGGCTATGGTAAAAAGGGCATTAATTAAAATTCTTGGCAAATCAAATAATCCATAGATGGAATTAATGTAACTTTCTAAGTGAAGATTAAATATTTTATCGAGAGATAATTTTTCTCCCAAAATAGAACTTTGTCCCCCAAATTCTCCAAAAAAGGTTTTAGTCATAACAAAACCGTGTCTTAATTCAAATAATATTTGCGGAATCAAAGTAATAAAAAATCCTAAGAAAGATGAAAGTATATACTTATAATGGACTCTTTTTATCAGATAAACCAAAATTAGGAAGGGGAAGAATAATACTGCAAAAGCCGCCTCAATCTGCATAGCCAGTCCGGATATGAAACCTGCCAGAAAGGATGCTTTCTTTGTTTGATTTTTGAGATTATAAATCAAGCAAAGAAAGTAGAACATAGTAAAATATGGCATTGGATTGGCGCTCCAGGAAAACCTGCTTGAGTAAAAAAATGAAGGTGCCATTAAAAATTGCAGAGAGATTAATAATGCAAATTGGGGATGAGTCTTTTTTAGAAGCCACCATAGTAGGGTTCCGGTTGCCATATACCAGATGATCATCCAATATACTAAGCTTGCAGGATCTCCGCCACTTAAGACAAAGGGAGGAACATTAAAGTAATACCAAAATGGCCCCAAATAAACCCCGTTAATACTGGTCGTAGGGCCTATAAGCCGGGGTTTTAATCCGACTACAATTTCCCTCAGATCAAGCATATCCCGGCCCTGATCCGTGGTAAATGGAAAATTATAGTTAAGGACTACTCCAAACCTTAAATATAAACTTATGATAAAGGTCAAAGTGAAGATTATCCAAAAAATTTTTCTCACAGCTAGATAAATTATACTGTCTGAAGAAGATTTTATGCTAATATATTTCTAGTATGCAAGGTAAAATTTCTGTTGTCATAAATACCTTAAATGAGGAAAAAAATATTGAAAGAGTGATCAACTCGGTTTCCTGGGCAGATGAAATATTGATTTGCGATATGCACTCTGATGATAATACTGCAGTTGTTGCCAAAAAACTGGGTGCAAAAGTCATTTTCCACAAAAGGACTGGTTTTGTGGAACCTGCCAGAAATTTTGCCATCTCAAAAACCGAACATGAATGGGTTTTAATAGTTGATGCTGATGAAGAAATCCCCGAGGGTTTAGAAGGAAAATTAAAAGATATCATCAGCCACCCCGGGGTTACTACTTTTGTAGAAATTCCCAGAAAAAATATTATTTTTAACAAGTGGATAAAGTCCTCAATGTGGTGGCCGGATTACAATATCAGGTTTTTCAAAAAAGAAGCTGTCAGCTGGTCTAATAAAATTCACCGCCCCCCAAAGACCGAGGGACAAGGCCTTAAGCTTCCCAAAGATGAGCGTTGGGCAATTATTCATCATCACTACAACACCATCTCCCAGTTTATCTCAAGACTAAATAGATATACCGATATTCAGGCAAGAGAACTCAGACATGAGGGCTATAAGTTCAAGTGGACTGATTTGATTGAACGGCCGATTGCGGAATTTTTGGGAAGGTTTTTTGCCAACAAAGGTTACCAGGATGGTCTTCACGGACTTGCT
Organism: uncultured Gammaproteobacteria bacterium; assembly: GCA_964393525.1. GTDB lineage: Bacteria > Patescibacteriota > Microgenomatia > Daviesbacterales > UBA10151 > CAYMTV01. The sequence continues at coordinate 137,821 of CAYMTV010000001.1, forward strand.
CTAAGCCTGCTTCAGGCATTTTCCTTTATAGTGGTTTACTTAAAGGTCTGGGAGGCGCAAGGATTTAAAGAGGAAGAAGTAAGACTTGAAGATTTTAAGCAATTAAGCAAACAAAAGGGGGAGGAATTAAATTACTGGTTCAAATATGGAAATCTATCGGAAAACGCCGTTAAAAGGTTTTGGCAGAAGACAAAAAATAAATTTAATTTATGAGAAGTAGGGTTTTGTCTCGGGTTTTTAGAAAGTTTTGGCCCATACTGCTTCTGATACTTATATCTTTTGCCTTTTAATTCAAACTTTTTGACCGCAGTTTTTGCTTGGAGATGCTGGAACATGTTAAAACTCGTTAGCTTTACCAAGTAAGGACCGTGAAGTCTTCGTAAAAACGTGAACATGTGAATCAATTCGGGTAAAATAGAACTTACAGGTGAAGAAAGTTGCAATTATTATCCTAAATTACAAGCTAAAAAATCAGGTACTTGAGTGTATTAAATCCTTAAGGGAATCAACTTATAAGAATTTTTCAATCTTTGTTGTCGACAATAATTCAGGCGATAGCCTGGAAGTTGAAATCGGTCAAAAGCAGGAAATTTGTTTTATTCAAACCGGAAAAAACCTGGGATATGCAGGAGGAAATAATGCCGGTATTAAAAAAGCTTTAAGCGAAAATGCGGATTATATACTAATCCTCAATCCGGACACTATTGTTGAGCCAAATACAATCGTAGAACTTGTGGCAGGTATTGAAAAATATAAAGCAGGAATCGTTTGTCCCAAAATTTTTTTTGGAAACTCTAAAACAATCTGGTTTGCCGGCAAAACTTTGGATTTAAAAAATGTATTGGGAAACCATAAAGGAGTTAATGAAGAAGACCTTGGACAGTATGATCAGGACGAAGAAATAAATGATATTACAGGAGCCGCCATGATGGTTAGAGCCCAAGTTTTTGAAAATATTGGTTTATTTGACGAGCGATACTTCTTATACTATGAAGAGAGCGATTTTTCATATAGAGCTAAAAAGGCAGGATTTAAATTGATGTATATCTATAAAGCTAAAGTTTTCCATAAAAATGCCCAAGCAACCGGGCTAGGCTCACCCCTTCAAGATTATTTCATAACTAGAAATAGGCTGCTTTTTGCCTCCAAGTTTTTGCCTTTTAGGACTCAATTTGCCCTTATCAGAGAAGCTTTAAGAAATTTAGGCAATCAGATGAGAAGACTAGCGTTGTTTGATTTCTTACTTGGCAATTTTGGGAGAGGGAGCTTCAAGATTTAAGAATATGTTGTCTGTGATTGTAATTACCAAGAATGAGGAACAAATAATAAAAGCTTGTCTTGAGTCGGTTAAATGGGCCGATGAGATCATAGTTATCGATAATGGAAGTACCGATAATACTACTGAAATCGCTAAAAAATATGCAGATAAAGTTATTTCTTTTAAGGACCAGGATTTTGCAGCCTTAAGAGATAAGGCTTTAGAACATGTAGAAGGTGATTGGGTTTTATATGTGGATTCTGATGAGCGCGTACTTAAAGGTTTAAAGGAGGAGATTGAAAATTTAATTAAAGATGATTCATTTAGTGCTTTCGCCATATCTCGAAGAAATATTATTTTTGGGGTAGAGCAAAAATATGGTCCGTTCTGGCCGGATTGGGTAATTAGGCTTCTTAAAAAAAGAGATTTTGAGGGTTGGTTCGGTAGAGTTCATGAACAACCGAAGTTTAGAGGAAAGTTAGGATATACCCAAAACTCTCTTTTACATTTAACCCATAGAGATCTTGATCAAATAGTTTTAAAAAGTTTGGATTGGTCAAAAATAGATGCAAAGTTGAGGTTAGAAGCCAAACATCCAAAAATGTCTTCTTGGAGATTTTTAAGAATTCTTTTTGGAGAACTCTTTAATCAGGGAGTCGTAAGAAGAGGATTTTTTTCTGGGACTGTTGGAACAATTGATTCAATTTTGCAAACATTTAGTTTATTTATGACATATGTACGTCTTTGGCAGTTGCAGCGAATACCCTCAATTGAAGAAAAGTATAAAAAAATTGATGAAGATTTGATTCAAAACAACTTCAAGATTTAATTTCATGACTAAAAAATTAAAAATTGGTGTTTATAGCCCTTATCTTGATACGGTTGGTGGCGGAGAGAAATACATGCTTACAATAGCTGAGATTTTGTCCGAGGATAGTGAGGTAGACTTTTTACTGGGTACCCACCTTTATCAGGCAGATATCGAATCGATAAAACATAAAATTAAGCTTTTGCATGGTTTGGATTTATCAGGGGTGAAATTTGTCAAATCTCCCATAGGAAAAGACAGCTCTTTTTTTGAAAGGCATTTCTTTCTGAGAAAATATGATTTTATTTTTTACTTAACGGATGGAAGTATTTTTTTATCTACTGCAAAAAAAAGTATCATCCACTTTCAGGTTCCGCTAAAAAATCAACTGAAAAATAATTTTTGGAATAATTTAAAAATCAAAAGCTGGCAAACTGCCATTTATAATTCCAACTTCACAAAAGATCTCGTTGAAAAAGAATGGCCATTTTTAGGTAAAGTGATTTACCCACCTGTATCTGTAGATAAGTTTGTTTCAAAACAGAAAAAGAAGCAGATCTTATCAGTTGGTAGGTTTTTTGGTTATTTAAAAGACAAAAAACACGAAGTTTTAATTGGGGCTTTTAAAAGATTAATAGATCAAAATAAGACTCGGGATTGGAGTCTGCATTTAGTTGGGGTAACAGGTCCCGGGGATGATGAGTATATTGAAGCTCTAAGAAAGAAGGCAGGCAAATATCCGATTTTTTTGCATCCTAACTTATCTTTTGATGATCTGATAAAGCTTTATGGCGAATCTAGCATTTACTGGCACGCTGCAGGCTTCAATGAAAATGATCCTGCAAAAATGGAGCATTTTGGTATTAGTACTGTTGAAGCAATGGCTGCAGAATGTGTACCTGTTGTTATTAACAAAGGAGGTCAGAGGGAAATTGTTGAGGATGATGTATCTGGATTATTATGGGAAAATATAGAACAATTAGTGAAGATGACATTGTCATTGATTGATGATTCGGAAAAGCTGAAAAAACTGGCAGAAAACGCCAAACTAAGATCGGAAAAATTTTCCAAAGAAAAATTTAAAGAAAATATATTGGATTTGATTTATGGTTAATAAATTCTTAGTAGTATTAATTATAGGTATTGTTTTAAGAGTGTTAATTGCCATGTCGACTTACCATTCCGACTTGCGTACTTTTCAGTATGCCGGGCAGGTTTTTTCCGAAGGACACGTTTTTGATTTGTATGATTACATTATAAAATTGCCGGAGAGTGAAGAAATTAAAAAATTGGTAGTTTTTAATTACCCTCCTGCAATTTACTGGTATCATGGAATCTTTAACTTTATTTTTTCGGTAATCTTTGGTAAAGAGCTGGTAAATGGTTTTTTAATCAACGTCGAAGATGCTTTTGGTAATTTCTGGTTTAATATCCACCTTTTTTTAATAAAGTTTCCCTATTTAATTTTTGATATCTTAACTGCAATTTACCTGTCTAAATTATTTTCGGAAACCAAAAAAAGGTTTTTAGCATTCAGTTTTTGGATGCTAAACCCGATCGCGCTTTATGCAACTTACATGATCAGCCAGTTTGATATTATTTCGGTTTTTTTTAGTGTTTTGGCGCTTTATTTTGTTCGGGAAAAGAAACTACCACTTGCAGCATTTGCATTAGGTATTGGTGCAGCATTTAAAATCTATCCAATATTTTTACTTCTACCATTAGTACTTTTAAATAAGACTTTTAACGGAAAACTCCAATTAATCTTATTGGGGGTAGCTCCTTACCTGTTTTCTATTTTACCGTATATCTTTTCCACAGGGTTTAGATATACAGCGCTAGTAGCAAGCCAGACAAATAAGAGTTTTATAGCTCAAATACCAATTTCAGGTGGAGAAAGTTTGATCTTATTTATTCTGGCAATGGTATTTGTTTACCTAGCATTTTTTTACAGTAAGATAGCTGATTTCAGCCAAAATAATTTTGAATTAGTAAGTAGAAGGTTTCTTATGGTTTTACTGTTGTTTTTTATTTTTACACATTTTCATCCGCAATGGATAATTTGGATAACTCCTTTTCTTATAGTGGATTTAATACTCAACAATTTTAAAAATTTAAGTTTAGTTTTGATAATGTTTACAACTTATTTACTTTCTCTATTCTTTTTTGAGCCATCTTTAACAATCTGGATGTTTGCTCCAATATTCCCATTTTTGAACGGATTACCAAGTATATGGAAAATGATGGGACTTAGTATAGATTATAATTTTATAAGAAGCGTCCTCCAGACCGTTTTTTCAGCAGCAGCTTTCTTTTACATATTTATCTATTTTCCCAAAATCCGAAATGAGCAAGATTAATTTATCAATAACATTTCTTGCTATACTTTTAATTTACTTTTCGCTTAGTATTCCATATTTTTCGGGAGATGTTAGAAATCACATAGTTTGGGCTGAAAGCATTTTAAAAATAGGTCCTCTTGGTCTTTATAACCGCACTTTTCATGACTTTGCTTATCCCAACTATCCGCCACTTACCATGTGGTTTTTTGTAATAAGCACCATCATCTTTGAAATTGTTAGAGCTTTTATATGGTTTTTAAATAATTCAATTGCATTGTTTCCTTCAGATCTGATGTTATTTATTGAAAGTCTTAATTTTAAGATAGCTTTTTTTAAATTGCCGGCACTGGCTTCTACTTTGGGGATAGCTTGGCTGGCTCATCATATTATTTCTAAATTTCATAAGGTAAGAAAGCGTATTCTATTATCTTTATTTTTTTTACTAAATCCCGCCATATTTTTTCTTGCGGTAGTTTGGGGTCAGGTAGACCAACTGCCAATATTTTTTCTACTTCTATCAACGCTTTTTCTGTTTAAAGATAAACCCTTTTTAACTGGTCTTTTTTCCGCGTTTGCTTTGCTTTCCAAGCAGACGGTAATAATATTTTGGTTGGTTCTTTTGATTTTAGCTTTTAAAAAGTTTAATTTAAAAGATTTTTTAAAAATGTTTTTTACCACTATAGTAGTTGTTTACTTTTTCTACATTCCTTTTGTGGGTTTAAATCCTTTTGATATCATGAGTCTGTATATTTCAAATTTTGAATATGTTGCTAAAGCGACTCAAGTCAATGCAATTAATCTTTGGGGACTTTTATATGATTTTCAAATTGTTGAAGATAGTAGAATATTTTTTGGCTTAAGTTTCCAGTACTGGGGATATTTATTGTTTGCAATATTTGCATTACCGGTTCTTTTTATTATTGGCAAAATTAACCTGAGCAAGTTTAAAGATTCAAAAAATCTTTGGCATCTTGTCTTGTTTTCTTTCTTTCTTTTGAGCACAAGTTATTTTCTGACCCTTACCAGAATGCATGAACGCTATCTGATCCCTGCCGTGATTTTTGCGTACTTAATGTTTCTTTTTGAAAAGGCACATTTAGTTAATTTAATTTTCTTCTCTGCACTAACTTTTCTAAACTTATATCGCGGACTCGAGATGCCCGATTTTGGGTTTTTAAGAACTCTGGTTTTTTCGACTCCATTTCTGGATATGCTGGTTGTTTCCTACGGGTTGCTTAATATATATAATCTGATTTTATTTATGCGTTTTGCAAAAAAGGACGGATCTTAAATGCTCAAACTTTCTATAATAATTATAACCTTCAATTGTGAACAGTTTGTAGAAAAATGTATTGCCTCGGTTTTAAAATTCCTGCCAGACAGAGCAGAAGTAATAGTTTTTGATAATGCTTCAATTGATGAAACGATTTCAAAGCTAGAAAATTTTCTTCCAAAAATCAGGTTATACAAGTCAGAAGAAAATCTGGGTTTTGCCAAAGCCAATAATCGGGCGGTTGAAAATGCCTTTGGAGAATTTCTGTTTTTTCTAAATCCCGATACGGTATTAACCGAGCCGATTTTTGAAAGCCTTATAAGGTTTTATGAGAATACTCCCAAAATTGGGATACTTGCCCCTAAGTTAATCATGGAAAATGGCAAAACCCAGCCCTCGGTCATAAAGCTTCCTTCCATCACGGGGGCAATTAGGGAATTTGTTTTTATTCAAAAAGGGCAATACTTACCTTACGCCCCGGAGGATAAAAACCCGGTGGAAGTTGAGTGTGTCTTTGCGGCAGCGGTTTTGATTAAAAAAGATTTTTTCTTAAAACTTAAGGGATTTGACGCGCGCTACTTCATGTACTATGAGGACATTGATCTTTGCCGGCGGATAAAAAAGATAGGTTACAAAATTTATTATTATCCAAAATATAAACTCACTCATAAAGTTGGGGGTATCAAATCTGAAAAAAAGCAGGATTTGAACCTAAAATCCGCCTTTTTATATCATGGGTTTTTTAAAGGATTTATTATTCAGGCAATCCTAAGATTGCATAGGTTTATTGCTTAACTGTACAATTGAATTGGTTTGAAAAACCCTAAAATTCTTTTATCATTGATAATCGGTTTAGCCCTTTTTTTGAGAGTTTTCAAACTTGATACTATACCTGTCTCTTTATTTGGAGATGAAATTGATGTTGGGCTTCAGGCATACTCTCTTTTGAAAACCGGCAAGGATTACTATGGTAATTTTTTACCATTTATGGTGCAGTCCTTTACCGAAGCAAGACTCCCAATATTTATTTATTCTGACATCCCTTTCATCGCTCTTTTTGGATTAAATGAGTGGGGAGTGAGACTTGTCGGAGTATTCTGGGGGTTGGTTTCTTTAATAGGTATATATCGTCTGACAAAAAAAATATTTAACCAGAAGATTGGTCTAATAAGTTTATTTTTTCTGGCTAT
>CAYMTV010000002.1:0-18064 GCA_964393525.1 uncultured Gammaproteobacteria bacterium
TTGAAACCTCAGATGGCATCAGTATGTAATATGCTGCAATTGCATATTCCGTATGCGGCAGGCTAACTTCTATTATTTCCGCACCAAGTTCTTCCAGCTTTTTAATTGCATCTTTAATCACTTTTTCAACTCCTTTATCCAATCCTTCGCCAAAATACTCCTTAGGAATTCCCACTTTCATCCCCTTAAGTTTAGCCTCCCACCTTTTAGCCTCCCACCTTAAAGGTGTAAAGCTAAACTTTTCATTAACACAGTTGCTGTCAAAACCATCAGAACCTGATATCCAGCTCAAAACTAAAGCCGCATCCGCCACTGTTTTAGTAAATGGTCCAATTTGATCCAAAGAGGATGCCATTGCAATAGCACCATACCTGGAAACTCTGCCATAGCTTGGCTTTAAACCTACAACTCCACAAAGGGATGCAGGCTGTCTGATTGATCCACCTGTATCAGTCCCTAAAGAAAATGAACACAAACTTGCTGCAACTGCCGCTGCTGAACCGGAAGAAGACCCGCCCGGAACCTTATCTTCATTCCATGGATTCTTAGTTACCCCATAGGCTGAATTTTCACCCGATGATCCCATGGCAAATTCGTCCTGATTAGTCTTACCGATAATCCCAATGTTTTTTTCTATGAGTCTATTTATTACCGTAGCATTGAATGGGGGTATATATCCTTCCAGAATTTTGGAACCGGCTGTTGTTGGAAAGGTTTCGGTTGAGATAATATCTTTAATTGCAGCCGGAATACCTATACTATTTTCTTTTGCGCTTAAAAAAATATTTAGCTTTGGATTAATTTTTTTTATCCGCCCAAAATATGCGCGATTGAGCTCATGCTCAGAAAATTTCTTTTCTCCGAGAGCTTTTATAGTGTCTGTTAATGATAAATTTGTTATATTCATTTAATATTTTTAGCAAACCTTAAAAATGCTTCAAACTATAAGACTTTTAAGCGGCTTTGTTTCTGGCGTAAGTCAAAAAGGCAAGGGTCTTCGAGCATTATGTAATAATCTATACAAAACATAATGTGAGAAGATCCTTATTCTTCATTGAATACCCCCTTCGTAATAAAAAATCCATCATTTTTTCTTGGAGCGTTTTGTAAAGCTTCTTCTTGAGTAAGAGATTTGTTCGGAATATCCTCCCGGGTAATATTTTTGTTCGGGGAGGTATTATATGTTGGCTCCACCCCCGAGGTGTCCAATTTTTGAAGTTGATCAATATAATCTACTATTGAAGCTAGTTGTTTTGAGAATTTTTCCTCTTCTTTGCTGGATAGAGGTAAATTTGCCAGTTTAGCTACATGTTTAACTTGATCTTTTGTCAGTGCCATCGCTAGGATTATATATGTGTATAAAGTACGAAGCAAGTATTATTCCAAAAAGATTTTCTTTAAATTTTCCATTTCTTTTGGATCTGATTTGGCTCTATAGATATCCAACTTGATCTCTCGGTCGTAGAAATTTACATCTAAGGCTATTTCTAAAAATTTTTCAAACGAGACTAATCTAGATTTTATCTTTTCTCCGGGATCGAGAGAAGGTTCAGCTACCTTTTTACAGCCTCTAGCAACGTATAAATAAACAATCCAATCTATTTTGTCGGTTGGCACAACCTTGCTGAGCAATATAAATTCAGAGGCTTGATATCCTGTCTCTTCCAAAAGTTCTCTAGCTGCGGCTCTTTCAATTTCCTCACCCTCTTCTACCCTACCAGCTGCAGCCCCAATATAAGTTGGTTTCCCGGGTTGTTCTTGTTCTAAAATAATAACCTGTTTATCCTCGGTTACCGGGAATACTACTACTGTATCCGGTCTTTTTAAGCGTTCAAAAGTCTGAACCGAACCGTCATACATCTCCTGTTCCCACTGATAAACTTCAAATATTACGCCTTTAAAAACCAATTTCGCATTCTCTGGGATTTTCATTTTATCGAGGTCTATCGGAAACCAACCTATTAAAAAATTGTTGAGGATCTGGCAAAACCGCATTTCGAACCACGCTTGAAGGAAGATAGGAAACCCTTTGCATAAAATCAGCTAAATCACCCACTTGTTGCTCATTTATCCTTTTTTCTCTAAATGATGATGTAAGAATAGAAGCAAACAGCAATGCACTAAATGAATAAATACAGGCTTTCAAAAACCAATTCTCTGGTCCTGGATCAAGTCTTTCTCCTTTCATCAAATCTTTCCTTCCATTTCCCTTAAGGCTTTAACTCTTTCCGCAATCGGCGGATGGGTATTAAAAAGATTGGCAAAGGCTGAAACTGCCTCCTGGCCCTTAAGAGGATTTACTATATAGAGATGTGCTGTCCCTCTGTTTGCAACCTCGAGTGGTTCTTTATCACTTGAGATTTTTTGCAGGGCAGAAGCTAGCCCTTGAGGGTATCTGGTGAGTAGCACTCCTGAAGCATCAGCTAGAAATTCCCTTCTTCTTGAAACTGCCAGCTGAATCAAAGTTGCTATAATTGGAGCTAAAATAGCTGCAATTAATGCCAAAATCATAAAAAGCTGATTTCCCTTGCCGTTATCATCCCTACCCCGATGCCACATACTTCTTAAGAAAATATCAGAGATCAAAGCAATTGTGCCTACAAGCACCGATACAACCGTCATAACCAAAGTATCTCTATTCCCAACATGAGACAACTCATGTGCTGTTACTCCTTCCAGCTCTTGCTTGGTGAGTTTTTGTAGTATTCCTGTTGTAAAAGCAATAGCGGCATTTTTTGGATTCCTGCCCGTTGCAAAAGCGTTGGGAGCGCTGTCTTCTATAATGTAAATTTTGGGCGTAGGAAGCCCCGCAGCAATACAAAGATTTTCTACGATCCGATAGAGCTCTTTGTTGCTTTTTAAATCAATTTGCTTGGCTCCGGAAACTCCCAGAACTATTTTGTCTGAAAAATAATATGAGACAAAGTTCATAATTCCTGTAAAAATTAAAGCTATACCGGTTAACCCTAAAGCCCCTGGAGTATCATAACCAAAACCTTTGGCAAAAATGTAGATCACTCCTACAACAAACATGGAAAAAAGGAACATAATTACCCATGTCTTGAAAATATTAGAACTTACATGATCCCAAGCAGTATTAATAGTTGCCATAGTGCTAATTCTAACAAATTTATAAATATTTTTCGAACAAAGTGAGAAAATATAATTATGTCCTCTAAGTGGAGATGGTATGTTTATATTTTGGAGCTACTTAATGGAAGGTATTATACAGGCATGACTTGGAACCCTATCACAAGGTTCGAGCAGCATTTATCAAAACTTGGTAGTAAATATACGGCAAGGTATGGAATAAAAAGGCTTGTTTATCTAGAAGAGCATGAAGATATCAATGAAGCTAGACATAGAGAAATTCAAATAAAAGATTTTAGCCAAAAGAAAAAAAGAGAACTAATAAGGAATTTTCTCGCTACGCTCGAAAAATAATCTATTCCCCACTTCAAAAATTCTAAAACTTAACTTCAATGTCTTTTTTCTCTTCTTCTGTAGCCTTGAAAAACTCCTCTTTTTTAAATCCAAAAATACTTCCTACAAAGCTTGAGGGTACTGTTTCCAAAGAATTATTTAAATCTAAGACATTTGTATTGTAAAACTGTCTTGAGGCTGCAACTTTAGTCTCCGTATCCGAGATTTCATCCTGCAGTTGTTTGAAATTTTCCGAAGCTTTAAGTTCGGGGTAAGCCTCGGCAACGGCAAAAAGAGACTTAAGAGCACCTGTTAACATGTTGTTGGCATTGGCTGCAGCATGTGGATCTTTGGCATTAACCAAGGCAGAGCGGGCTTTTGTAACTTCTTCAAAAACCGCTTTTTCGTGCTTGGCATAACCTTTAACTGCCTCTACTAAATTAGGGATTAAAGCTGACCGGCGCTTAAGTTGAACATCGATCTGCGACCAGGCCTCACGCACCCTATTGCGAAGCGTAACCAGACTGTTGTAGGTTACAAGCAGCCAAAAAAGAACAATTATAACAAGCGCTATAATGATCCAGGTGGGTTCCATATTATTCTTTAATATTAAACCATTCCGCAAACTTTTTCCAGTCCCAAGTATTTACTATACTTTTTGCTTCTGCCCAACCCCTTCTGGCAACTGATACCCCAAAAGGCATGTTTTCCATCTGGTCAATGTGGTGTGCATCCGTATTAATAATAAAACTCACTCCAAAAGATAAAGCCAGTCTCACAAGATCATCCCGAAGGTCTAATCTATTTGGGAATGCATCAATCTCCAAAAGTTTTTTATTTTTGGCACAGAATTTGAATATTTTCTCCCAGTCTGCTTCATATGATGGACGTTCATTAAGCAATCTGCCTGTGGGGTGAGCTAAAATATCTACATAGGGATTTTCTAAAGCTGTTAATATTCTTTTAGTAATAACCTCTTTTGTACCTCTATGCCCGGAATGGATCCCTGCAATGGAATAATCTAGTGTTGCTAAAGCCTCATTTGCAACGCTTAAAGACCCATCTCCAAGGATGTCAATTTCGAGTCCATTTAGTACTCTAATAGACTTTTTGTACTCACTTGCCAATTTTTGAATATATTCTGTCCTCTTTTGAATTAATTTGCTTGCTGAAAAAAAATCATGGGTTGTAAATCCCGGAGAATGATCTGAAATCCCGACATATTTATAACCAAGTTTAACAGCATACTCGATAATCTGCTCAATGGAATTTGCTCCGCTGTCATGACTAGGCTCTAAAGGAAAGCTTGAGTGAAGGTGCAGATCGCCTTTTATATCCTTAAACTCAATTAATTTAGGTAATTTATGCTTTAAAGCCATCTCAATTTCACCGGTGTTTTCTCGCAATTCAGGCTCGGGTGTATCCATTCCCAGAATCTGATAGAGATCTCCTTCGGTCTTTGTGGCTATGAGCTTGTCTGTATTAACATCTTTTACCCCATATTCGGAGAGTGAGATGCCTTTTTTCTGGGCAAGTGAACGAAGTTCTATATTATGGTGTTTTGAGCCTGTAAAATGCTGTAGAAGCGCCCCGTAGCTTTCAGGCTTACCCACCAGTAAATCCACTTCCAATCCTGAATTTAGGATAATATTGGCTTTGTTTTCTCCGCTATCAAGTATGCGGGAAACTCCAGGCATCTTAATAAAATATTCCACCACCTTTTCCGGCTCATTTGAAGCAGCCGCAAAATCTAAATCACCTATTGTTGCAACTTGTCTTCTTAAGCTTCCTAACGGATCTACTGCAATAATATCGGGGCAATTTTTAAGATAATTAAGGATTTTTTGGGCGTAAGATGCAGCATAAGGAAGAAACATCCTGCCTGTTTTTGCAGAACCCTGTTTTAAACTTAAAGCTATTTTTTGGGCGATTTTTTCGGAAAAACCCTTTTTTACAAGCTCTCCTCTTTCAATCTTTTGAGTCAGATCTTTCAGGTCTTTTACTCCCAATTTCGCCAATTCTAAGGCAGTTTTTGGGCCTATTCCTGTAATATCCAAAAATTCAAACACCTGAGGCTCAATTCCCCTTTTTATTGACTCAAAATGGGCAACTTTTCCTTTCTGGAATAGTTCTTCTAGGTATTTTGCTATATTAGTCCCTACTCCCGGAATTTGGTCTAATTTATCCTCCTCCCAAAGGTCTTTAACCTCACTTGTTAGATGCTCAATTGCGTCAGCTGCTCCCTCATAAGCGCGGATTTGAAAGATACTGCCCTTTTTTATGGTTAAGGCAGCTACCACTTCTCTTAACAAACTTGCAACTTGTTGGTTGGTAAAATTTGACTCTTCTGCCATAACACAAGTAATATAGCATTTTTAGATTGAAATGGGGTATTGGACTTGCTACAATACCCAAGCACGGGACCGTAGTGAACCGGTCATCACGTCTCCCTGTCACGGAGAAGATAGCGGGTTCGATTCCCGTCGGTCCCGCAGAAACATAAAATTCGACCTTTATGGTCGGTTTTTTGTTTCTAGTGACTAGCAAGGGATCGGGGCAAATCTTTGATTTGGTTCGGCCCCGCCTTGGCGGGGGGTGTATTGTCCCGTCGGTCCCGCAGATTTTTAAAATACCCACTTATTTTTCCCACTTGACAGGTGTTTTTGAATTGGTTAATAATCAGCCTGTAGAAACTTCTGACCCATAATATATTAGGGAGGCTAAAGTGGCAAGAGGAAGATCTAAAAAAGTAAAAAAATCTCCAGCAAAAACCACAGTTCGCGTAGAGCGCACAAGTAAAAAAGAGCAAAGTTTTTTCGAGAGAATTCAAACCGATATTCAAAAAAACAATTCCCTGCTAAATCTTATTTTGGGTGCTTTGATTGTAATTGTTTTAGGAATACTGGTATTTAATTATTTTAGCAGGGATAACGGAACCTTAGGTCCCTCTCAACAAACTGACCTTGAAGAACAAACCCAAGAGGATGTTAGCAAAGAGAATTTACCCGGAAAGTATACGGTTAAAGAAGGCGATACGCTTTACTCCATAGCTGAAAAGTACTACGGGGATGGGTTTAAGTTTAATGAACTTGTGAGGCCTAATAATTTGCCCAGTGAAAACAGTATTGAGGTAGGCCAAGTACTGGAAATCCCCAAAATTGATTTTATAGCACAATCTTCTCCTGTCCCGGCAGACCAACAAGCTACTGGTGGGGCGGAAAACCAGACAATTTGGGGTGAAAAGATTACAGGCAATACTTATACTGTCCAACCTGATGATTGGTTATCCAAGATCGCAGGCAGGGCTTATGGGGATGTTATGACCTATGAGAGAATTGCTCAAGCCAACAATATCCAAAATCCAGACTTAATCGAAGTTGGAACAGTCCTCAAAATCCCCCGCTAATTTCCAAATTTCTTTTGTCCTGATATAATTTCCAAGCGCGGTGGTAATTCAGTGGTAGAATGTCTCCTTCCCAAGGAGAATGTCGAGGGTTCAAATCCCTTCCACCGCTCAGTTAGAATGTTTGTAGTATGCCCCGCCTTGGCGGGGAGATCGCGGGTTCGAATCCCGTCTCCCGCTCATAATTAGAATAAATTGAAATTTCTTCAAATTTAGCCCTGAATTCAACAAATAGCCTGGTTCAAACTAGGTTTTTTTGTTTTCTGGAGTTAGCCTGGAAGTGAAACATACCGGTAACGGGAATCGAACTTGTTATATAATGTGTCTATGGATTTCAGAGATGCATATAAGCAAATAAAGCCTGCCATTGTGGCTATCTGCGCTAGAATATCTTCTAATCCACACTTCCCCGATATTATCGGTACTGGAGTTATCATAGACAGTTCTGGGCTTGTGTTAACAAACTCTCATGTGGTTAAAGCTATCCATAAGTTACCTAGAAGAAAAAGCGCCTCTCCTGAAGAATGGCCTGCGTTTTGTTTTCTTTTTCACTTCATTCCAGACAAAGGAATGGCTACGTTGCCATTGGATATTGTGGGGGTTGGAGGAATTGAAGCATATTCAGCTAAAAATCACTATGGAGATGTACCAGACGTTGGCTTTCTAAGATTAAATGTTACAAATTTGCCTTCTGCAAAGATTGCTGCAAAATTCTCTCTACAAGAGGGACAGGAAATTGCTGTCGCCGGTTTTCCTATGGGCACAAGGACCCTAAGAGCACCTGGTTGGATTCATCAACTAAGTCCATCATTGAAAGTCGGACATGTGGCAGCTTTACTTCCATTTGTTTGTGATAATCCTCACGCAATACTATTAGATTCAATGATGCAGGGTGGCAACAGCGGTTCTCCCGTATTCGATAATAAAGGAGAAATAGTAGGAGTGCTTTATGGCGGGCTAAATGATGTATCAGCAATTAAGCTTCCAGTAAAAGAAAAAGAAGTCTATTTGCCTTACTCAGTTCCGACTAATCTTTCATATGCCGTGCCGAATCAGATAATAAATCTGGCTGTTGATCAGTTTAAAAAAATACCACTATATACAGAGAAAGTGGAAACATCCACTTTGGACGAGTATATATCCTCTAAGGAAGGAAAGCTTTTGGACCCTAAGTCGCCTTCATTATTTGATGAAGAAATTTCTGAAGAGGACATTGTCAGACTTACTAAAAAGAAAAGCTAGATGAAAATGATTACACTAAAAGATTGGTATCAATTAGATTTCAGTTTACCAAGTCCCTCTTTTGCGAAAAATGTTTTGCTAAACATTGACAAGGTCATGACACAATTAGTGTCAAAAAACCTGATCAAATCTTGGTTCTTTCTTTATGAAGGAGATACTGTTCGTATCAGAATGAAAGGCAAAAATGCTGGAGAACTAGAAAAGGAAATAACGAATTTGGCATCTAAAAACAACCTAGAGCTTAGCGATAAGCTATCGTTTTCAGAGTATCAAGAGAGCGGCGAAACGTTATTTAACAAAGAGTTTGTGGAAGCATTTACTAAAATTATGAGTGAAGCCACGAGCATAACAATTCGGAAACTTAAAGGAGAGCTGCAATACGATAATTACAGGGCTTTGGAAAGACTCCAACACTGTTTATTTAATATAATGCTTACTTTAGGATTTAAGACAGAGGAACACTTTTTAGTGCAAAGATTGCACGAAAGAGTAGAAAGAAACTCAGATAAGGATTTTTAGAACAAACTTTGAATAAAACCTCGAAGGGCGATCTCTGCGGCTAAGACGGATCATTTTCGTGCCATCAGTTCTCTAAAAGTAAGATACCTTCACCGCATTGATCATTCGGTAGTCGTAGTATATCAATTTGGCTCGCCTTTTTCTCCCCAAAGTTATAAAATGTGGGTACATATGTGGACTAAGCATGACATTATTAAAGAGCTTCAAAGATACGCTAAAGAGATTGGCAAAACTCCAAGCCAAAAAGTATTTTTCGACAACACAGAGATCGGAATATATGATCGGATGAGATTTTGGCCTAACTATGGTGCGCTGGTGCGTGAGGCCGGATTAACCCCCAACGAATTTGATAAGACCAAATACGATGATGATCAGCTATGTAGGCTGTTTATTCGTGTTGTTCGCGAAGAAGGCAAATGGCCAACAAGGGGCATACTAGATGTTAAACATCATGCAGATCATAATTTCCCAGACTCATCTACTTTTTATAAGAAACTTGGTTTGACTAGTGAATTAGCAAAAACTATCTTAAAATTTGTTGGTGAAAAACGTGGATACAGGGACATCGTTGATACATGCAATTCAGTGATTAAGGAATACGAAGATAGCAGTTTATCCTCAGAAGGTAGTGTAGTTCCAGGTTATGTATATTTAGGTAAACAGAACGGAAAATATAAGATAGGCAAATCAAAAGATCCTGATCGTCGTCGAGAAGATATTACACTTTTAGGGCCTGAGCCTTTCGAACTAATACATGTGATACAAACAGATGACATGAACGGTATTGAAAAATATTGGCATGAAAGATTTAAATCAAAACACAAAAGAGCTGAGTGGTTTAGCCTATCCAGAACTGACATCAGCGCTTTCAAGCAATGGAAGAAAATCGCTTAACTAAGAATATTCCCCTTGACTAAACTTTCACTTTTTCAGAAAATCAACAAAAACCTCCTGAAACAAACAGAAATCAACACTCTTGAGATGGTTTTTAAAATCGGTCAGTTGTACAATCAGTTGAGGAGTAATTGAAGATCGGAGTATGATTTTGACAGCAGTAGGAAACGTCATATCAGACTGGCTTAGAAGATATGATTTGATATGGTCATCCAAGCTAGGCAGGTTCGAGCAAAGTACGGTCTCCCGATCTTTTTACTTTTTAAACGCCAAAATAAGCTTCCGCGGATTTAGAGTCCGCGGTTTTCCTATTCGAAGAAGAGCTTTGCTCATTCGAAGAAGAGCGTTGCTCATATTTTAAGCTTAAACCGCTTCGCATTTCATATTCCGCGGAATCTTTAACCTTTGCTTCGCCTACATCACCCGAACTAAAGTCCGGGGTTTTGGCGAAGCGGCTATAAATACCTGGTCCGGTTTTCCTTCCAGCTTATTCCCTGTAATATCAAACACTTTTATTTGTATAAATCCTATTTTCAAAAGCATTTTTTTCAATTTGTCCAAATTATATCTTCGGATAGCCCAGGGATGATTTTCCGGGGGCATTTTGTAATCTTTATCCCAACTTAATGCTATTTGAAAAAATAGATTGCCATTATTTTTTAATAATTTGAAACTATCCTCAATATATCTTGTAAATGTTTTGGGCGACAAGTGCTGGAAAACGATAATTGAGAAGATTAAGTTAAAATTGCCTAGAATTTCTGCTAAATTCTTGCCATTTACTAGTCTAAACTCGACATTTTTGTACCGAACTCTTTCTTTGGCTATTTTTATCATAGAAGGAGCAACATCTACCCCCAGGCAATATTGAATATCATAAGCTATGGCATATTCCAACCTGCCAACGCCGCAGCCAATATCTAAAACCCGGGTTTTTTTATTAATCAGTTTAAGCTTTTCTAAAAGATTTAGCAGTTCTTTTCCTCTACCATATAAAGTTTCAGGGTCTTTCGTGTCCTCTAAAACAGCCTGCCAGGGATTAATTAAACCCGCAATATGCCAGTAAAGCTTTTGCGGGATAATTGTTGAAAGTAAGAAGTTAATTCTTTTTAACATAAGTCTATATTTTAATTGGAATCAAATTTGATTAAAATACTGAATATTAACGCCGACTTAGCTCAGCGGTAGAGCAGCTGTTTCGTAAATAGCAGGTCGTCGGTTCGAATCCGACAGTCGGCTCAAATTCGTATTTCGTATATAATCATTTTATGCATCGCTATTATCGCCCTAGATCAATCAAAAGACTCCAACGGAATAGCACCAGAAAACTTATACTAAGCCTAATTTTAGGTTTTGGACTGCTTTATTTTATTTTCACCTGGGGACTTCCAGCATTACTCGATGGACTCTCATTTTTTAACCAATTTAAAACCACTACGAAGAAAGAAGTTATAAATGATACGGTTCTACCGCCTCCGGTTCTAAATATCCCATTTGAAGCCACAAATACGGCAACAATAAAAATTTCCGGCTATACCAAACCTAATTCAAAGGTGGAAGTTTATTTTGACGATGAACTGAAAGAAACCCTGGAAAGCGATTCCGAAGGCAGATTTCAGACAAATTTTATTGACTTGGCTCTCGGCACTAATAATATTTATGGTATTACTGTAAGTGAAGATGGCGGTAAAAGCCTACCGTCGAAAAATATTAAACTTATATACAATAATGAGCAACCGAAACTTGAAATTCTGGAGCCCTCGGACCAACAGCTAATAAAGGGTGGCGACAAAAAAGTCAAAGTTTCCGGAAAAACCGAGCCAAATAATGCTGTCACAATAAATGGAATTTTTACGGTAGTAAACAGTGATGGAAATTTTTCTTATACTGTTAGTTTAAATGACGGTGATAATACAATTACCATAGTTTCCACAAATGAGGTTGGTAATAAAACAGAGGTTCAAAAAGCCGTCAAATACGAGCCCGAGTCTTAGCGAATAACCCACCGAATAATAAATAGCTTGGAAGCATAATAGCAGGATAAAAAAGCGCATTTATAAACTGGCCTGATACAAAAAGACCAACTATCCAAATGCTCCCTAATAAAAATAGAAAATTTTTTTCCTTAATGTAACTTATTATAAATTGGTAAAAAATATTAGCCCAAAATAAAAGATAAATAAAAAGTCCAATAATACCGGTTGTTGCAAGTACAAATATCAAACCCGAATCAACCCCTGATCCTGAGTGAACTTCCTGGGTTTGATGCGGATCAAACAGGTTTTTTTGGGAAATCGCATCTCTTAAATTATTAAAACCTACTCCAAAAACCGGGTAATTTTGAAATATTATTAAGCCTTTCGCCCAAGATTCAATCCTCTTTTGGGCAGTGATATCTACATTAATAATCCCTAAAGCCCTCTCTTTTACTCTTGGTATTAAAAAATATGACACCAATATTAAAACCAAAATTAGAATTAGTAACTTTTTGGATTTGAAAAGACCTATTAAAATGCTTTGCAGTAGAAATAATAAGTAGGCTGTTCTTGAGTAGGTCAGTATTATTGCAAGCGTTATCAAACCCAACCAGATTAAGAATTTTTTTGATTTTAACGAAAGATAAAAAGCAATTAAAAATCCCAAGTTCAGAAAGATTCCCAAAAAGTTTGGGTCTAAAAAAGTTGATGCAATCCTCCCCTTATGCGGATCAAAACCAAAATCGGTTAAGGACTCAAAATCCGGAAAAAAGATTAATTGCAAAAAACCCATTAAGGCTAAAATCACAGCCGATATCAAAATATACTTTAGTAACTTTTCAATTGTAACCCTTTTTGACTGTATCAGTAGGTATCCTAGATAAAAAACAGAGGAGTACATAACAAATCTAAACAGGTAAAAGATTCCTTCAATATTTTGGGATAACAACAGTGTTAATAGTCCCCATCCCCAAAAGAGTGTTAAAAATTTAAAAGGTAGCGACAGTTTAATCTCCCGCTTTATACCAACTTGCCAGATCAAAAGAAAAATTAATGACAAAGCAAGAAAAATATCGGTAATACTTAAAGAAAATGTAGTATTTCCAAAGGGGTATTGCCCGAATTCCCCTAATGTTAGAGAAAAAACTGTAGCTACTGTTAGAAACCAAACAAGATTCATCTTCTTAAAAATCCGTATAAATAGATCCTCTTAGGCTTTATATTCTGGACTATATATTCATAAGAAACCTTAGAGTTTGCCTGGATAGTTTTTCTTTTATTAAGTAGTTTAATAAAATTGAAGAATATGTAGGCTTCGGCTTTTAAAGCTGATACAAGAAAACCTTTACTCGAAAGATAAAAAACCGTATTTAAATTAACTAAAATTATCTTAATTAGATTCAGATCCTGCAGGAAAAATTTTAGCGGATAATTTTTAATAATCATTTGGCTCATGTTACGAAATTGCAGATATTCTAAAAAGTTTCTGTTTTTTATGGAGGTGGCTTTATGTTTATGAAATAAAATAGCCTTTGGTTCATACCAAGCCTTAAATCCTGCTATTTGAGCCCGTATAGAAAAATCCACATCCTCCATATAGGCAAAAAAATCCTCGTCAAAAAAACCGATACTTTTAAATACTTCTCTTTTTATAAGACATCCTCCTCCCGAAACCAAGAAAACAAAACCCGATTTATTGAACTTTGGTCCATCTTTTTCACCTATCCCAATATTATTTGCATGACCTACTGCATCTATGTATGCTCCGGTGGAATCAATAATATTTGGATCATCCAGTTTAAGAATTTTTGCGGCAATCATTCCAGCCTCAGGACGATGGTCTGCTGCTTTCACAAGATATCGCAAAAAACTTTTATCGGACTTCGTATCATTATTTAAAAGAACTATATAATCACCCACGCAGATTTTAATCCCTAAGTTAACTGCAGGAGCAAATCCGGTGTTTTTAGAAAGCTCAACTAATTTTATCTTTGGGAAATATTTTTTTATGTAATAAATTGAGCCGTCCGTTGAACCGTTATCTACAACTACAACTTCAAAATTCTTAAACATCTGTTTTCTAAGAGAAGGCAAACAAACTTTCAGTAGATGTTTGCCATTCCAATTTGGAATTATCACAGATACCTTAGTATGTGTTGCATCACCTTTCATTATCAGCAAAGTTTACAAGAAAATAACCTTTACAGCAATTAAAAATACTGGCATAATCACCTCTGTGACTACGCAGATTCAAGCTTG
Source organism: uncultured Gammaproteobacteria bacterium (assembly GCA_964393525.1). Classification (GTDB taxonomy): domain Bacteria; phylum Patescibacteriota; class Microgenomatia; order Daviesbacterales; family UBA10151; genus CAYMTV01. Next base: position 13,717 of record CAYMTV010000002.1, read on the forward strand.
GGTACAAAAAACTAAAAAAGATTTCATTAAAAGGCCGGGGAAATTTTTGGAGATTGGCAGTAAAGATATTACCGGAAACATAAGACAATTCTTTGCCGATTCAAAAGAGTACATCGGGACAGATGCTGAAAACGGCTTCGGTGTAGATTTAATCATCAACGCTCATGATCTTTTGAAAAGATTTAAAACAGGATCGTTTGACGGAGTTCTATGCATGGAAATGTTAGAACATGATAATGCGCCTTGGATCACAATCGAAATAATGCATAAGCTATTAAAAAAAGGGGGCTTTTTGATAGTTAGTACTCCCACCTTTGGCTTTCCACTTCACAGACATCCCAAGGATTATTTCAGATTTGGAGAAGATGCATTCAGAGAAATTATTTTTAAAGGGTTTAAAATCTTCAGGCTTTCCGAAGTGAAAGATTTTAGAGGAAGTCCTGCAATCTGTTGTATTGGTAAAAAGATTTAACTTTCCTTAAAAAATTTAAATTTTAAAAAGCTTACAAAAGCAGCTAGGGTTATTGCTTCTCCAATAACGGTGATCCATGATGCACCAATAAACCCATATTTCGGGATTATTATAAAAGCTAAAACAACATTTATAGCCAGAATACTCAGGTAAATTAATAGTGAGTGCCTCAAATATTTTTTGGTAGACAAAATTATTTGACCCGCGGGTATGTGTATAAACATTAAGGGTATCGACAAAGCAAGTATTTTAATGGCATCAATCGAATTTTTGTAATCTTTAAGAAAGTTTGTAATAAGCTCCGGCACCACAAAAATATAGAACAATACCGTTATAATCCCTAAAAACCCCATGATAAAAAAAAGCTTCGGATATACTTTCCTAATTTTTTCCCTACCACCATCAAAAGACCCTGCCGAGAAAGGAAAAAGCACAGTTGAAACAACAGTTGGAATAAATAGTGAGGCTTCCAGGATTTTATAAGATGCGCCATAAAGACCGGTTTCTAAATTTCCTCTAAAGTAGGAAAGGATTATGCTGTCAATTTTAAAAGAGATCATTCCGATTACCATCAAAACTCCATAAGGAGCAGAATTTGAAATAATTCTTTTTAAAGCTTGCATCTTCACCTCCGAAGTAACAGCGATTTTTTGTTTTATTAAATAAACCCCTAAAAACACAACTTGTATTAGCTGGCCAAAAATTAAGGCGGTAATTGCTCCAAAAGCTCCAAAACCTAAAAGTACAAGCAAAATACCTAAAGTTGCTGTGGAAAAACCGGAAATAATAAAAGCAATCGAAGAAATTGAAAATTTTTGCAACCCGACAAAAATGCTGTCAAAACTTAGGGCTAATGACTGAGGTATTACAGCAATAACAGCAAACATTATTAAAACGCTTCTTGCTCCGCCAGCATCAAAAAGATAGAAAACAGAAGTCAGACTTAAAAAAATTAAAACAGTTGTTAGAATTCGAAGAACTATCACATTTAAGATAAGTTTGGTATGGGATTTAGATATGGCTATCTCTCTTATTAAGTATCTGGATATCCCAAAGTCTGAAATAGATGAAATCAATGCAAAAAAAGATAAGGCTACTATTAATAAACCAAAATCCTCAACACCTAAAGATCTTGCCAAGAAAAGAGTATAAAAAAAAGAAATAATTTTAACTAAGCTTTGGCCCAAAAGAAAATAGGTTGTATTTTTAAGAAGCTTTGAAATCACTCGACAAGTTTATCAAAAAACCAGCTCTAAAGCATTAATCTTTAATTACATTTGAAATAAGTTTTGCTCTTTTTTGAAAATTTATTATTGAACTAATTAAAAATCCTAAAGTGAAAATCGCCTGAAAAATACCTAGAAAAAGATGCTTCTTTTGATTTAGGAAAAGTTCTGGATTGTTATAGATTAAAATAAAAGCTACAAGGTTAAACAGAAGACCAACCGGTAGTAAAATCTTTAATTCATAAAGCTGCTCACTTTTTATATGATGATATAAATTTCTCTTCGCCTCTGTATCATCAAAGGCAGTTTTGTGTTTACTGATTAAGTTCAAATCTACGATATATAAGATTGCTGCAACCGAAAAAAATATCAACACGAAAGCAAACCAATTAAGCGGGTTGGTAATTTGGCTGAAAGTAATAACTTCTACAAAACTGGCCAGAAAGTATAAAAAATTATGAGGCAAATCCAACGGCCAGTCTATAAAACTTAAAGAGTGGATTATTGCACCTGACCAAAATAGTAAAATAAATAAAAAAGCGCTGAAAATATAAGGTAGGTATTCAAATTGTAAATTGGCAACTGGGGAAATAGCCGATGAAGCAAGGGCTGCCAGCGCTACTCCTTGGACAACGCTGATTAATAAAAACTCAATGTCCAAAACAAATTGATCCAGTTTTGATTTATTCATTATTTTTCCAAACTGAAAAAAGCCACTGTAAAAGGAAATGTCGGGATTAAATCTAGGTGTGCCTTACCTAAATATTTATCCTCTCTAATTTGAACAATTTCATCTTTAACAAGTCTTAACCAAATGGGGTTTTGAGATATATCATAGTCTATTTTTAAAACTTTAATATTTTTATCCCTAAGTCCTTGAGCCCCATAAGTCTTAAAGGGAAATCTTTTAGTTATTCCATCTTTAACCTTAAATACATTAATTCCCGTTGAATTTTTGACATCAAACTCTTTTCCCAACCAGTTCAATTTATATTTGGTTTCTCTTCCGGAATAAAAACCATCAGGTGAGGGGTTTGGAAACTGACCCAATATAAACGCGCTCTGGCTACTTGTCTTCTCTAACTCCCAAGTCCTTAGCGCACCTAAAACAACAAAAATGAGGATGATTAATAATACTACTTTGATAACTTGGAGCATCGGCGGCTTTTTTATATTTTCCCTTTTAAGGGATTCTGAGCTCTTACCTCTTTTGAAATTATTCTGCCTTCCTTATCAATTTCGTAAACATAAACCTCACCAATACCAAATTCCAAATCAGCTATTTTATCTTCAGGAATATCCTCCAGTGATTTTATAAGACCCCTGAATGCATTACCTGAAGATGAAATGATTACGTTTTTGCCCTCCCTAAGCTTTGGGAATATTTCACTCTGGTAGTAAGACCAAATCCTAGCATTAACTTGCTTTAGACTCTCCCCTTCTTGTATTGGATGATCCCACCCCCTCCTGATTCTCTGAAACTCTTCATCTCCGACTTTTTCCTTTACCTGCCACTTGTTCTTTCCGGTAAAGATGCCATAACTTCTCTCTCGAAGTTCCCTCGCTTCTTTTATGGGTAAATCCATCAAATTAAGTTCTTTTAAAATCTCATCCAGGGTTTGCCTAGCCCTTTTTAAATCGGCTGAATAGGCAAAGTCAAAATGGATATCGGTAAGGCTTCTACCAGCTTTTTTGGCTTCTTCAAACCCTTCCGGAGCAAGACCCGGGTCAGCCCAGCCTGTCCACAAACCCTGCTTATTATATTCTGATAAACCATGTCTTGCTAAAACCAAGTACGCCATTATCTTTTTAAAGCATCTTTTCCGGCAAATTTGGCATTCCCGTCAAACTCTTCTTCTATTCTTAAAAGCTCATTATATTTGGCAACTCTGTCAGAGCGGGAAAGAGAACCGGTTTTTATTTGCCCTGTTGCAAGCCCCACAGAAAGATGGGCAATAGTTGTATCTTCTGTTTCACCGGACCTGTGAGAAATAACCGCCTTCCATCCGGACGTCTGCGCCATTTCTACAGCTTTTATAGTTTCGGTCAAAGTCCCGATTTGATTGGGCTTAATTAAAATTGCATTCCCTGCTTTTTCCAAAATAGCTTTTTTTAAAAACTTTATATTTGTAACTAATAAATCGTCTCCTACAATTTGAATTTTTTCACCCAGTTTTTCGGTTAATTTTTTCCATCCTTCCCAATCCTCCTGATCCAAACAGTCCTCCATCGAAACAATTGGGTACTTACCAGAAAGTTCAACCAGCCAGTTAATCATTTCATCTGAGGTAAAATTTTTTCCCTCCGCTTTTAAAACATATTTCCCGTTATGATAAAATTCAGATGCTGCTGCATCTATCCCCAAAACTATATCTTCTCCAAATTTATAACCTGCCTTTTCAACTGCTTCAGTGATCAAATCAAAAGCTTCAGCGTTACCATTTTTAAAAACAGGGGCATAACCTCCTTCATCTCCTATAGAAGTTGAATACCCCTTATTGTGTAAGACTTTGGCCAATGAATGGAAAACCTCTGCTCCAATTTGAATAGCATGGGAAAAACTCTCAGCTCCAATTGGGAAAATCATGAATTCCTGAATGTCAGCTCCCCACCCACCATGCTTGCCACCGTTGATAATATTCATCATAGG
>CAYMTV010000002.1:18164-93397 GCA_964393525.1 uncultured Gammaproteobacteria bacterium
GCTTTAGCGCAAGCAAGAGAAACAGATAAAATGGCATTTGCCCCTAGACTGGATTTATTATCTGTTCCATCCAGATCAACCATTATCTGATCAACCTTTTCCTGATTAAAAACTTCCATTCCAACTAAAGCATCATTAATCTTAGTATTAATATTGTCGACTGCTTTTAAAACGCTTTTGCCACCAAATAATTTAGGATCACCATCACGCAGCTCAACCGCTTCGTTAATCCCAGTAGATGCACCTGAGGGGACTGCTGCCCTTCCCACTGTTCCATCTTCTAAAATTACATCTGCTTCAACTGTCGGATTTCCTCGGGAATCTAAAATCTGCCTAGCAAGGATTTTTTTAAGATGCATTAAAAAGATTCTAACAAAACTTAAGATATATTGGAAATGGTTTGAGAATTCAACTGGAGGGGCTATAATATGGAATAAAGTTTCCTGCGATGGACTTGTAGCTCAGTTGGTAGAGCGTCTCATTCACATTGAGAAGGCCAGAGGTTCGAGTCCTCTCAAGTCCACACTTGTAATCTTTACTAAATTTTCCCGCTTTGAGATAATATCCTGCATGGAAGAAGATATACTTATTGAACGCAATAACGAGCCAAAACCCACTTTAAGCACCCATGCAATAGAATTTATCCAAAGCTTAGTAATTTTTGGGGCAATCGCCAGCGCAATCTATCTTTTTATAGCCCAACCACATAAAGTCTCCGGTTCCTCAATGTTTCCAAACTTTAAAGACGGTGACTATATTATTACAGATAAAGTAACCTACAAGGTTTCAGAGCCCCAGCGCGGTGATATAGTGGTTTTCAAAAACCCTAAGGACCAGTCACAGGATTTTATAAAAAGGATAATCGGCATCCCGGGAGATGTAGTCAAAGTTCAAAACGGACATATTTTTTTAAATGGAGAGGAGCTTGCTGAGCCTTTCTTAAGTTCAGCTGTAATCACCAATGCAGGTTTCTTTATGCAGGAGGGTCAGGAGGTTATTGTACCTGATGGTCATTTACTGGTAATTGGTGACAACAGACCAAATTCATCTGATTCCAGGGAATGGGGGTTTATCAAAAAACAGGAAATTATTGGAAGGGTTATAATCCGCTATTGGCCGTCCAACGGAATTGGTTTTTTCCCTGCTGCCTTCAAAATTCAGCCTTGAGGTTCGCTTCTGAAGTATGCAGTTATTGCCCGGTATATATCCTGAACTTTTTGGCTGGTTAAATCGGGCTGTCCTTCAAACCTGATCTCAAGTTTGGCATTCTTACCGGTTAAAATATACCTTACTTTAGGTTTTGCTCCATCCCCGTTTGCTAAAGTACTTTCCAGACCCTCCTGGATTCTGTCAACATCCTCACTGACAATTCTCATGGTTTGGGGTGAAGCACCTTTTCTGGGGCCAATACCATGTCTTGAGCGGATTTTTCTAACCAGCTCTTCGGTACCCCTAACCGACAAATTTTTCTTCAAGACCTCTTTATAGGCCTCAATGATAAGGTGTGGATCTTCAAGCGAAGATAGGGCCCTGACATGACCTTCGGTTGTCTGCCCTGACATCAAAGCATCCTTTAGCGCATCGGGTAAAGTGAGTAACCTGATTGTATTTGAAATATATGATGGACTTTTTCCAACTCTTTGGGCAATTTCCGAATTTATCATATCAAACTCATCCATCAGTCTTTTATATGCTTGAGCCCGTTCCAAAGGGTTTAAATCTACCCTTTGGACATTTTCAACAATTGCCATCTCAAGCATACCCTGGGGACTGGTTTCCCTAATAATTACCGGAACTTTAGGCAGACCAACCAGCTTTGCAGCTCTCCAGCGCCGTTCTCCTGCGATAATTTGATATCCTGCTGGAGTTTTGGCAACCACAATCGGTTCTAAAACTCCATGCTCTCTGATTGATTCTGCCAGTTCTGCTAAAGATTCAGGGGTGATTAAACCACGAGGTTGTAAGGGGTTTGCTTGAAGCAGATCTATTTCCAGTTCAAAAATTCTCTCGTCTTCTTGAGGATCCATATTTTTTGGACATTTCGGCCATCCTTTTATCTACTTAAACTAGATGTTAGTACCAAAAAGTCCAGTACGAACTTTTATCTGATCTATTTTTAAAAACTTTAAATAATATTTATTAAACTTTTCCCTAGCTTCTTTTTAAACTGAACTTTACCAGCAATTAATGCAAAAATTGTGAAGTCATTACCTTGCTTTGTTCCTATGCCTGGGTAAAACTTATTACCTTTTTGGCGTACTATAATATTTCCAGGCTTAACTGCCTCTCCACCGTATTTTTTAATCCCCAGCCTTTTGGAGATTGAGTCTTTATTTATTTTTGTGGCGCCGCCACCTTTTTTATGTGCCAATCGGAAAAAACCTCCTTTTCTCTAAAACAGCGAAGCAATTTGACAAGGGTAACCTTTCAAACTACCCAGATATTAACTCTTGTGAAAACAGTTGTCAAATCTATAGTATTTTGTTATACAGTTAGTTGTATTTTGCTATACTTTGCTCGGGAACCACGGACTTTTCTGGTATTTGCTTTAGCTTTATAGGTCATGACCCTGATTTTCTCACCCTTCTTTGTATTTAAAACATCAAAACTCAATTTGTTCTTTAGATAAGGCATACCAACTTGAATTTTATCCCCATCCGACAAAAGAAGCACTTTATCGCACTCCATTTTTTTTACTTCACCCAAGAAACTTACGAGAAACGGCTTATTTGGTTCAACTTTATATTGCCTCCCGGATATCTCTACAACTGCGTATTTAAGCATGCTCCAAATTTTACCTTCAAACTAGCTTCCTGTCAATCAAAGACCAAAAAATAGCGCCTCTTTCTTTTTCTGTCCAAACTTGGCAACAGAAGAAAGTAAGCCCAGTGAGATTAGAGTCGTGATGAGCGAGCTGCCGCCATAGGAAAGAAGCGGCAGGGTAATTCCGGTTATCGGCAACAACCCAATATTCATTCCTATGTTTACAGCTATCTGAAAAAACATCATCCCCATAACTCCGATTACTATTAATTCTCCAAACTTATCTGAAACATTTCCAAGTAATCTAAAAGCCATAAAAAAAATTACCAGATACAAAAAAAGCACTATAAATGAACCTAAAAACCCGAGCTCCTCGGCAATAAATGCAAATATAAAGTCGGTCCTAAACTCCGGCAAGAATTGCAACCTAGATTGGGTTCCCCTGCCTAAACCTCTACCAATAAGCTGACCGGAGCCAACAGCTATCATTGATTGAATAACATGAAAGCCTATCCCTTGAGGATCTTTTGTAGGCGAGAGAAAACTAACCAATCTGTCTTTTTGATAATCGTGTAGTGCAAACCAACTCAAGGGAGCTATTACCAAACTCAGTAACCCCAATAATACGACTTTAAAAAAAGAGATATTCGAACTAATAAGCATAATAAGCCAGATAAACAAAAGCGTAAGGGATGTTCCCAAATCCGGCTGCTTGAAAACCAGAAACATAAGCGGCAGAAGTATCCCCAAACTTTTTAAAATATTTATCCAGGAAGCGGTTTTACCGGTCCAATACGATGCCAGGGCAATAATTAAAGCAGGTTTGGCAAGTTCCGATGGTTGCAGGTTAAAAAGTCCCAGTGGTATCCATCTGATCGAACCACGAGTTTCAAAACCCAAAATAAAAGTTATTACAAGCAAAGAAAAAACAAAAAAATAAAAGGCCTTAGAAAGGCCTTTTGAAAAGCGATAATCAGAGCTTCTTATTAAGAGATACAAACCCGCTCCAATCAAGGCAAAAATCAACTGTTGGAGTGCAAGCATTGGACTTGAAGTATAGATAATAACCACCCCTAGAGAAATCAGAAGCAGTATTGGTATCAGCATTTTTTTGGACGATTTTGATTAACTAAGATTACTCACATACTCACGTTACCGAATCGCCCATCACGTAACGCTGTACTTTTAATGAAGATAAAAAATTAAACTTTCTTAATCTCAATTTTTTCTGCCTGGGTGATTTTTGTAGCCAAAGTCATTTTAAGAATCATCTCTTCAAAACTCTTCGGCCATTCTGGCAAACCAATTTCTATCCTATCCTTTAATGTTAGACCGTTATCTTTCCTTAGCTGTTGAATTTTCCGAATTAACTCTCTGGCCTTTCCTTCTTCTTGCAGGGTTGGAGTAATTTTAGTATCCAGCTCAACCTTAAGCTCTGCAGCCTTTTTAAATTCAACGGTTTTAACATTTAACTCTCCAGTAATAATCTCCTCTAACTCCGAATCTAGCTTTTTTTCACAAAAATAAGTTATTTTGGCAAGAGGCTGCCTTAATTTAATTTCTGCTTCTTTTCGTTTAGCATGCCCCAATTCCACAACTTCTCTCACTACTAACATATCAGCAATTAATTTTTCATCTAAAAGAGACTTCTCTCCAAGTGGGTAATTTGTCAAATGAACAGATTCATCACCAGTTAAGTTTCGATATATTTCTTCTGAGACAAACGGCATAAAAGGAGCTATAAGTTTACAAAAGGTTACCAGACTTTCGTAAATTACCCCAAGGACTGTATTTCTATCTTCTTCATTGGCATTAGGACCGACCCTATCTCTGATTCTTCTAATGTACCAGGTAGAAAAATCATTTATGACAAATTCCTCAATTGCCCGGGATGAAGTTGAAGCATCATATTTTTCCATTGACTCATCAACCAATAAAACTACTTCAGTCAACCTGGCTAAGATCCATTTATCCAATACCTTTAATTCACCCTTTTTAAGACTACTGTTCCAGTTTGAGACTGAGGCATAATCAACAAAAAATTTGTAGGTATTCCATAAGATTAAAAAGAATCTTCGTCTGACCTCGTCAATATTGTGGTAGCCAAATTTCAGATTGTATTCTGGGTTTTGCAGTGCATACAACCACCTCATTACATCAACACCGGCTTTATCTGCCGCTTCGTTAAATTCTATAGCATTGCCTTTGGACTTGTGCATCTCTTCACCCTTTTCATCAACCACATTGGCAAAACCCAAGAGGTTTTTAAAAGGATAGGTCCGTTTAAGAGCAGTACTCATGGCAATCAGGGAATAAAACCAGTTTTTAAACTGACCGGGAAATCCTTCGGTTACAAAATCCGCCGGAAACCAACTAGCGGGCATAGTTGAAAAAGGGACAATTCCGGCATCAAGCCAAGGATTTCCAACATCAGGGATTCTGGAAACAATTTCGCCGCAATCCGGACATTTTATTTTTATCTGATCTATCCAGGGTCTGTGTGGAGAATTGCCTTCAAACTTATCCCAACCTAAAGTTGCTTGAGCCTTCAGCTCATCTTTCCCGCCTAAAACAGTAAACTTGCCGCATTTATCACATTCCCAGATTGGCAGCGCCAAGCCCCAAAATCTTTTTTTTGAGATCAGCCAGTCATGCATATTCTTAAGCCAGTCCAGTTCCCGATCGTATCCCCATTTTGGCATCCAGTTAATATCTTTTACGACCTCAATCATCTGCTCCCTGTATGTTTTGCCGGAATCATCTTTAATATCCATTGCAATATACCACTCATCAACAACTCTCCAAACAAGCTCGGTTTTGCACCTCCAGCAGGTTGGATACCTGTGGGTATAATCTTCTGCTTTAAATAAAAATCCGTGCTTTTCCAAATACTCAATGATTGGTTCTCTTGCCTGCGTCACATTAAGCCCAGTTAGGAAATCAAAACCTTCTTCGTAAATTGCCTCTTCATTAATGGGTGCTACAACCGGAAGGTTATCTCTTTTGCCCAATGCAAAATCCTCTGTTCCCCCGCCGGTTGCAATATGTACTAAACCCGTACCTTCCTCGGTAGAAATGGGTAAAGTTAAAGGATCATTGGTAATTACCCTGTGGGTATAATTTTTAAATGCCTCTTTTACTGCGGGAAGATCATCAAACGGCCCGTCATAGGAAAGACCAATAAGCTCCTTACCTTTGTAGGTCTTAACAACTTTGCCGGAAACTAAATCTTTTTTCTCAAAAACTACCATATACTTATCACCTTCTGATTCCACTTCGACATACTTAAAGTTTGGATCGACAGCAACGGCAACATTTGCCGGGATTGTCCAGGGGGTTGTGGTCCAAACCAGAAGATAAGTATCCTTTTTTCCCTTTACAGGAAGTTTAAAATAAACAGATTTATGGGTTAATTCTTGATATTCTTCAGTCAAAATCTCATGTTGGGAGATGGCTGTACCACAGCGCGGACACCAAGGCACAGAATCTCTTCCTTTATATAACCAGCCTTTTTGATGGACGGTTTTTAGATATTTCCATATCCAGTAGTTATTTTCCTCTGAAGAAGTATGATAAGAATTATCCCAGTCCATAAAGTAACCAAGTCTTTTTGATTGTTCTGTCTGAATGCCAGAGAATTTTTTTACCCTTTCCTTGCAGAGGTTAATAAATTTTTCCAAAGAGGCAAATTTATCGCCGGGGACCAGATTCTCAATATCTTTTTTGGTTTTTAAACCCAGCTCTTTTTCGACTTCTACTTCAACCCAGAGACCCTGTTCGTCAAAACCGTTCTGAAAACGCTGCCTAAACCCGCGCATATTATAAAAACGCTGGAAGACATCCTTGTAGGTTCTACCCCAGGCATGGTGCACACCCATGGGGTTATTGGCGGTAATTGGTCCGTCCAAAAAGGAGAATTTATGGTCAGAATCCTGGTTTTTTTCTAAGTACTTCTCAACAATACCCTCCTTGTACCAATAATCCAAAAGCTCTATTTCAAGAGCCGGGAAATCCACAGTTGATGAAACGGGCTTAAAACTCATGAGATGTATTGTAGAGGAATTATTTTAGTTGTTCAATATCAGGCTCTAGGTGAGTTGGTCGGGGATTGGCTATCAAGTCGTTCCATTTCTGCTATCTGCCATATTTATCCTGCGGTTTTGCGAAGAAAGGCGGGGATCTCTAAATCATCAAAAGGTTCATCCGGCTCTTCGGGTCGTTCTGATATTCTTTTCTCTTCAGTTTCATCAGCAGAAGATGCTTGGGTGGTTGTAGCAGTTTGCGCAGGAAAAGACGGGTTTTGGGTAATTCCGGACATTATTGGATTTAAGGTTGCAGCACCCATTTGGTTGATTCGGTTAATCCCTGCATACTCCCTGAGTCTTTCCCGGGTTTCATCAAACCCTGTGGCAATAACTGAGACTTTAACCATATCTACCAAGTCTTCTTTGATAGTTGCACCAAAGATGATATTTGCATCAGGCTCAGCGGCTTGAGCGATAATTTGGGCCGCATCATTAACCTCGCTCATTGAAAGATCCGGACCACCTACAATATTGAACAAAATTCCCTTAGCTCCTTCAATTGAGATCTCAAGCAACGGTGAAGCAATAGCCATCCTGGCCGCTGTAGCAGCCCTATTTTCTCCTCCAGCCTGACCAATCCCCATCAAAGCCGAACCCGCATTGCTCATAATGGCTCTAACATCCGCAAAGTCTACGTTAATTAACCCAGGCATAGTAATTAGATCTGAGATTCCCTGGACTCCCTGACCCAACACAGAATCTGCCAGCTTAAATGCTTCCTGTAAGGTCATGTTTTTATCAACTACCTCAAGTAACCTCTGGTTTGGAATAACAATTAACGCATCAACCTTGTCCTTCAGCCTTTCTATACCTTCTTCGGCCACCAACATTCTTCTTGAGCCCTCAAACATGAAAGGTTTTGTGACAACAGCAACGGTTAAGGCTCCAAGCTGCTTGGCAACGGTTGCTGCGATGGGCGCGGAACCGGTACCCGTCCCCCCGCCCATTCCGGCAGTAATAAAAACCATGTCCGCATCTTGTAGAACATCCTGAAGTTTTTGGGTTGATTCCTCAGCAGCCGCCTGACCGATCTCCCAATTCCCCCCTGAACCTAAACCTTTGGTCAAAGATTCACCTATTTGAACTTTAGTTGGAGCGGGATTCCCGAGCAATGCCTGGGCATCGGTGTTAACTGAAACAAAATCTACACCTTGGATCTGCTGAAGAGAAATCATTGAAGAAATCGCGTTTCCACCGCCACCTCCAAGGCCTAGAACCTTAATCTTAGCGAAGCGTTGGACATCTGGTTTAATTAACATTTTGGATTAGGAGAATAGTTTGGGGGCAGTGTAGCACACCGTTTATTTAAGCGTCAATATAGCTCAAAATTATGGGAGAAATGATTTGATCAGATCGGCCACTTTTTGAGTCACTGCTTTTAAAGGTAACCCTTTCCCTAAAACCGGTAAACTCATTTCCGAACTTCCTGCCGATTTTGCGCCGTATAAAATCAGGCCGGCTGCAGTAGCAAAGACAGGAGAATCTATTTCATCAATTAGACCAAATAAACCATCTGTCTTGCCTATTCTCGAGGGAAACCCTAAAACAAACTTTGACTGTTCTAAAACTCCCACAGTTAGAGCTCCACCACCGCAAAGAACCAGCCCCGAAGGAGTTTGGGTTCCAAATCCACTTTTTTTGATTTCTTTTCCGACATATTTAAAAATCTCCTGAATTCGCGGCCGGATAATTCCGTCCACAACCGCTTTTCTTGAAACCTTTACATCATCTGGAATTCCTAGTGCGTTTAGGTCCAGTATATCTTCCTCTTTCTTTTTTTTCTCATCCAGCTTAAGAGGTTCCCTATCTTGAGGCATTGCCAAAACTTTTGGTTTTTCACCTAACTTTTGCTTAATAATCTCCGCCGACTCTAAAGAGACCCGTAGGCCGACTGCTATGTCTGAAGTTACATGCCGACCTCCCAAAGGAATAACCGAAGAATAAGCAATCGCTCCGTCAACAAAAATCACCACATCAGTTGTTTCACCACCTATATCCACAAGGATCACTCCAAGCTCTTTCTCTGTCTCGGTTAAAACCGCCTGTGAAGAAGCAATCCCTGAAAAGACCAGTTCTTCAACATCAACTCCAACCATACCAACACATTTGGCCAGATTTCTCATTGAGGTTGTGGGACCGGTTACAATGTGGGTATCGGTTTCAAGCCTAACTCCGGTCATACCTATCGGGTCGGATATGCCCTCCTGGCCATCAACAGTAAAAGTTCTCGGGACAACATGGATAATCTCTCTTGAAGCTGGCAATGCAATTGCCCTGGCTGCTTCATTGACTCTTAAAACGTCATTTTCTTTTATTTCTCCACCCGGATGTGCAACAGCCACCACTGCATGTTGATTAATGCTTTCTATTTGTGGACCACCTACCGAAACAAAGGCCGAAGATATGGAATAACCTGCCATTCTTTCGGCACTATCAACGCTGTCGGTTATGGCCTGAACTGCTGCCTCTATATCTACAATTTGACCTTTTTTTACACCCTTAGATGATGTTGCTGAAACACCAATCAGGTTTATCCTGTCTTCCTCACTTAAACTACCAATAAGTGTCGCTATTTTTGATGATCCAACATCAATTCCGCAAATAATTTTGTCCTTAGCCATATATTTTGGGCTTTTCTGTCAAACCTGAATCTAGTATGGAGTCACGTTACCGAAAAGCCCATTACATAACGCGATCTATTAATTGAGTTAAATTTTTTAAGAGTTTCAAGTTGCTTGTATCTAAATTCTTCATTCTCAATTCTTTTTCTTGGGGGAGTAAATTACAACCGGCTTATCAAAACGTAAGTCGATAAATTCTATCGGCTTTAAATCTATTGTAGCTTTTTGCAAGATTAGTTGTAAAGAGGCTAGTTGGCGGTTTATCTCTTTAGAAAGCGACAAAACCACATTTTGCTCACCACTAACAAAAAGCATGTCTTCTTTAACTGTTAATGTATTAAATGAAAAGTTTATACTTTTGATTATTGTTAAAGTTTTGGGGATAATCGAGTTTTCTATTATAAAAGCCTGCTTGCCAAAATTTACCAAATAAACTCTCGGAAGTCCTGCAAATTCAGAGAGCTCATTTCCTAAAGATGAGATGATGAATCCGCTTTTATCTACCAAAACGCGACCGCTTTCCGTTGCAATTTCAATATCGAAACGGAAAAGTCCGGCTGTTGAACTGGCAGCAGAAGCTTCCGGTAAGTCAAGCTCAAGTTTTTTTTCTTTTTCAGTTGCAAATGTAACAATCATCTCAGGAACTCTTTCGTGCAAAGAAATCTCAAGCTTATCCGGGTAGATTTTTTTGATAGTTAAATTGTCCAAGCAAGAAAATTTTTGTTTGACTTTGGAAATTATTATTGATTCATCAATTAAAATTATATTTTTACCCTTAAGATCCAAAAAGCCTTCAATAGAATTAGTGTTTGTACAACGTTTGAGATCACTTTTGAATCTAACCTCACTTACCTTTAACAAGTTTGTGTTAAAAAAAACAAAAAGTCCGAGAATAAAAAATACAAAAAACAAAAAGTATATTAAAGGCTTATTTGTTAATTTCCTTCTAAGATTTGGCATAATTTTCGGAAGTTGTTAGAACAAGCTGGGCAATTCTTTTAGACGCATCCGGGATAACCAATTCTTTTGCAAGTTTGGCCTTTTCTATAAAACTATCAATCTCTTTTAACATTTCATAAACTGCTTTCAGAATGTGATCTGGATTGACCTTTTCTTGAGGTAGCACCCTGCATAGTCCTTTCTGGCTGAAAAACCTAGCATTTATTTCCTGCTCATTTCTAAACAAAAAAGGCAGAGGTATTACCAAAGACGGAATTCCAAAATACGCCAGCTCATAAAGAGTATTAATACCTGCTCTGGATATAACAAGGCTAACATTTTTAAATATTACGGACATGTCCTTTGAATCAAACCATTTACTGACAAAGTATCTTTCTTTTTTTAAAAGTGAGCTCTTTTTCTCTAAAAGCTTTTCAAAGAAATTTTGTTTGGAATCGCCTGTTTGGTGTATCACAAAAAATTTATTTGTTAGTTCTTCCAGGATTGATTTAACACTTTTATTGACCATATCCGAACCCTGATTTCCACCAGTGATATACAAAATCGGAAGCTTTTGATTTTTTGCTTGTTTAATAAATTCGGTTAATTCTTTTGACAAAGCAATATTAGGATTTAAAAGGTCTTTTCTAATCGGATTGCCAGTTAATATAAATTTGTAAGTGTCGAGCGGCTTTTCACTTTCAAAAGTAATAGCCACTTTATCTGCAAAAAAACGACCAATTGAATCTGCCAAACCCGTAATTAAAGTTTGTTCATGGGTAATAATTGGGATGGATAAGATCCAACCGCAAAGTACAACCGGGACACTAACATATCCTCCAAAAGAGATAATTATATCCGGTTTTTCTTTTAATAAAATGAAAAAAGATTGCACAAAACCTATCGGAATTCTTAAAAGCGACAAAATAGTATAAAAATCCCAAACCCTTCTCAGTCTTCCGGCAATAATCGGAATAAATTTGACTCCAAGTTTTGGGAGCACCTGTGATTCAACAGAAATTGACGGATCACCTTCCTGGGTGTACTTTCTTCCAACATAAACAATTTGGATACCAGAAAATTTCTTTAGTTCCTCAATAACTGCCTGTGCCGGAGTAAAATGTGCCCCGGTAAATATTACCTTCATTATTAAAGTATATCAAAGTCAAACTTCAAGGGGCCTTTGCAGATTTTGAGATATTGAATAAAATACCTATTGCCACAAGATTTGAAAGTAGAGCCGAACCGCCATAAGAAATAAATGGCAAGGGAACCCCGGTAAGAGGGATTAAAGCTACCATTGCTCCCAAGTTGATTGAAGACTGAATTGCCAACCAAAAAGTAATACCAAAGGCCAGCAGTTTCCCAAAATTATCTTCGGCGTTTATTGCTATATAAAAACCGCGGTAAATAATAAAAGCTATCAATCCAATCAGGATTAAGCTGCCTATAAAACCAAACTCCTCCCCAACGATTGCAAATATGGAGTCAGTTGTAACTTCGGGGATATATTCAAATTTCTGCCTGGATTGACCCAATCCCAACCCAAAGATTCCGCCGCTTCCGATTGCCATAAGAACTTGAGAAATATGGTAGGAGAACCCCTGAGGGTCTGCAAAGGGATCCAAAAACGCCAATATTCTTTGTTTTCTGTAGGATGATGAAATTACAAAAAGCCAAAAACCGATGAAAGACATGGGTATAAGGGCAATAAAGTAAAATACATTTGCCCCAGCTACCAAAAACATTGCCAGCGATGTCAGGAAAAACACAATAGTAGTACCTAAATCCTTCTGAAATAACCCTATTATCAGTGAAATCAAAAAAACAATTATTGCAAAAGGTAAAGGCCTAGCCCTTTTTTCAAACAAAGTTGCCAAAAAAATAATTGTCGTAAGTTTAATTATCTCGGCAGGTTGAATAGTCAGATTGCCTATTTTCAACCACCGGTGGGCACCCCCGGCTGCAGTACCAAATCCGGGGATTAATACCGCAATTAAAAGCAATAAGGATAAAATAAAAATTACAAAAGCTATTTTCTTAAAGTTGTGGTAATTAAAAAAAGAAAAAAAAGTTAACCCGGTGAGTCCTAAAATAACCCAAATCAATTGCTGTTTAATATAAAAATACTTATCTCCAAAATCTTTATGAGCCTGGATGACTGATGCATCATAAACCATCATGAGTCCAAATCCAACTAAGAATAATATTCCCAAAAGAAGCGGGTAATCTAATTTCTTTTCCTGAGTCTTAGTTGAAACCCGTGAGCCGGGTGGAACCTTCATTCTTCTCATTAGAATTTAATGGTAGCAGAAAAATTACTTGGAAAGGAGAGCCAGCCATAATCCTAAAATTGCGAAAATGCTGCCAGCCAACCAAAACCTCATTACAATTTTTGGTTCTTCCCATCCAATGTATTTAAAATACATATGGATCGGTGCAACCTCAAACAACTTTTTTTTGAAAACCTTTTTCCAGAAAATCTGTAAGAAGGAGGAGGCAACAATTATAATATACATACCTCCAATAATTCCCAAAGCAATGATTTTTCCGGTAAGTAACCCGACAACCGCTAAAGTTGCTCCAAAGGCAAACCCCCCGGCATCACCCAAAAAAATCCTCGCCGGATAAATATTAAAATAGAGATAGGCAAACAGGGAACCTACCCAAATGCCGATAAAAGCGGCTAAATTTAAATCCAAATTCGTCGAAGCAAGAGCCAAAAGTGCAAACAGACAAATGGTTAAAAGACCAGTTGATAATCCATCTAAACCATCGGAGATATTATATGCATTAGAGAAAGCTACTATTAAAAAAGCTGCTAAGGGAATATACCAATAGCCTATGATCAGATTACCAATGCCGGATATATAAACATTGTTTAAACCGACAAAATAGTATAACATTGCTCCAATTAGCAGGGCAAACAATATCTGAATAGCCAATATCGCTTTTCGGCCAAGACCCAGAAATTTTCCCCTTCTCTTAGTAAAAATCCATCTGATATCATCAACCAGTCCCAATCCTCCGAATGATAAAAGAGTAAATAGAAGTATTCCTAAATAAGTTGTGTCCGGAGTAACAGTAATTTTTGCATAAGCCATACTAAGTACCGTCAAAATAACTATCAGTAAAATACCCCCTCCACTTGGGGTATTTTCATCTCCTTTCATCAAAGCATCATGAATTGGATTCTCGGATGATTTTTTTAAAGGACCTAACTTTTCAAATTTTCTTTTCAGATAAAAAAGTAAATCTATAAAGGGCACCATAAAAAATGAGGTGATAGCAAAAGATATTAAAACTAAACCTAGTAAATTTACCATTAAATTTTTTTATGTTTTGAGATCTTTTTTACCACTTCATCAAGTCTTTGATCTAACCCTCCATTAAATAAAACAATATCACCCTTCGCCAAAATACTAAGAAGTGTATTTACAAGCTGAGGGTTCGTTAAATTAGTTCTTAGCTTCTCCTTTAAAAACCCCAGTTTATTAAGTTCATCTGCTATATACTTGTGAGATTGACCCATCAAAAAAACCAGATCAATTTTATCTTTATATAATACTCTGGCTATTTCTCTTTTAATCTTCTCATGCGTTTCCCCCGGTATCAAGTCTCCTAGTATCAAGATCCTTCTTCTAGCACTAACAATATTTAATGTTTCAAGAGCATATTCGAAGGATAATAGTTCCTCCTCTTTAGTATTATCGATGATTAAGGAATCACTGTATCCGGGACAAAGCTGCATAATATGATCTAATTGATCAATTCCCTCCAGTATTTTTTTAATCTTTATCAAAGGTATATTAAAACTTACCCCAAGTGAGGCTGCGCCCAAAAGAGCATACAATTGGTGTTTGCCTAAAATTCTCGAATTAACCTCCACCCTTTCAACACCGTAATTTAATTCAAACTTCACTGCATAATTTTCGACCCTAATGTTCCCGGCCCAAACCGAACAAGTTTCAGCACCTAAACCGAATGTTAATACTTCAAATGGATATTCCTGGCGAACTCTTTTAGAAATAGCCTCATCGCCATTTAAAATAACTACACCGTCTGAGGGTACATTTTTAAAAACTTTTTGGAAAAGCTGAAAGTTTAGATCAGCTTCCTTCCCGTCCTCGAAGCGGCTTGGGTTGAAATTGGTGACTAGAACTGTTTTTGCTTTTATCAGGCTGGAGTAGTAATCAATAAAATCCTCTGTTTCCTGATATATTCTGTAAATAAGATTATGCTCTCTAACAGGGGATTTTAAGATATCCGAAATTAATTGTGACTTAGGATCTATTCTAGGATTGTTTTCATTTGACGCTAAATAAGTTTCGCTAAACTTTGAAATTACAAAAAATGCAGCTTTTGTAGTAAGTTTGCTTGATAAGTTGCCTGCAATTGTAATAAGCCTTGAGGGCGAAATGAGTTTTATATACTGCCGGGCAATAAAATTCTTAGCAGTATTAGTTTTATTTCCGAAGGAAAGAGACCGAATGGACTCATTTCCGAAGGAAAGAAGCCGACTTAATAAACTTCGACCATTCTTGGTTGAGGAGGCTTCATTTTTAATAAATTCTGATGCTTTTGGATCCAATAAGTTTATCATACTTTTAATACGCCTTAACCTTAAGTATTGCTGATATTACAACCTGTCCGTATCTTTTTAAATCCTTGAGTTTACTATCAAAAATCTCTCCATCCTCCCAAATTTTGATATTACTGACAATTTCTTCAAACTGGGGATCTATTAGAAGGCTTCCGCCTAAAGTTGCCTTAAGCGAACTGAACCCCTGAAATTTCTTAAGGTGTTGTTCACTTAAAAAATCGTTTAATTTGGATAAACTTACTCCAGAATCCACCTCTATCAGTGCTTCTTCAATCCCTAAACCCCCTCTACCAATCTTCCCTTTAATACCGCTAATCTTAATGGCACTGGTTCTGTTTCGTATAACCAAACCTTTCATTCCTTTTTCGGAAATGAGAATTTTGGTTCCATTTCCAAAAACAAACAGTGGAAGTTTTAACTCATAACCTGTATTTAAAATATTTATCAATTCTTTTTGGGTTGTCGCAATATAAAATATTTCTGCAGGTCCCCCAAGTTTTGAAAAAGTATGATACTTCAAAAGTTCGTCAATTTTAATTCTTTCTATCCCAAAGATTTGGATTAAAATATTAATCTTACTTTGGTAATTTGTCTGACTTGGGGGTTTGAGTTTATCCATAACTATTCCAAGGCAATTTTGACTGCCTCTAAATCCGACCAAGGGATCTCTTTTTTTCCATTCAAATTCATGCTTGTTTCGTGTCCTTTGCCAAAAATACCAACCGTATCTCCTCTATCGGCTAATTTATTGATTGCTAACTCTATCGCTTTTTGTCTGTCCAGCTCAATAAAATAGGTTTTACCAAAAGTTGCCCCAGCTCTTTCTAGACCTTGTGCAATCTGCTTGTTGATTTGATCAATCAGTCCCCTGGGGTCTTCGGCTGTAACAATGGTAACATCGGAAAGCTTACCCGAGATTTCTCCCATCAGTGGTCTTTTTTGTTCATCCCGCAAACCGGCACAACCAAAAACTGAGATCAATTTACCTTTTGTTTTTCTTCTTAAAGCTTTTAGCGCACTTTCCAATCCATTCGGTGTATGGGCAAAATCAATTACTATCTTTATTCCTATATTATTTTCAATCTCCTGCATCCTTCCGGCTAGGGATTTAAAGAGGGCAAGAGTTTGTTTAATTATTTTTGTTTCAATCTTCAAAGTCACTCCAACCGCAGAAGCTGCTAAGGCATTTAGCAAATTAAATTCTCCGGGCAGGGAAAGCTTAAGTGGAAATTTTATCGGATTAAACTCTGCTGATTTGGATAATCCAAAACTCAAAACTTTACCTCTGGTTTGTCCGGAGAGTCGCTCAAAGTGTTTTTCACTCCTATTTAATATGGCTGTTTTGACATTTTTGATCAATTTAGCCTTCGCCTTAAAGTAATTTTCAAAAGATTTGTGGTAATCAAGATGCTCGTGGGTAATATTGGTAATTACGCCAACCTCAAAGTGAATTCCCCAGAATCTATGCTGATCTAAGGCATGGGATGTAGCTTCCAAAACCATATACTTACTTTCCATATTTACTGCCTGCCCCAGAAACTTTTGTACATCCATCGGACTTGGAGAAGTAACATGGAAGCCGGTATCATAAACTTGATCACCAATAATGGCATTTATTGTTGAAACCATGGAAACTTTTTTCCCTGCGGCTTTCAGGATTTGGTAAATCATATTGGTAGTTGTAGTTTTGCCGTCGGTCCCGGTAACCCCGATAACCTTAAGTTTTCTGGAAGGAAAACCATATCTTAAGTTTGCCAAAATTGCCACCGGCAAGTGCCAAAAAGTATTGATGAATTTTTGCGGCAACAATTTTCTAAGTAAGCTTATCATTGAAGGTAATTATATATTCAAATTCTAATCTTTACAAAAGTACCCACACCGGGTGTGGGCAGAATGGACACATAGGGATTCATTCTGTTGGAGCAATTCCGTAATGAGCAAAGCTCTTACTTCATTGCTCTGTTGGAGCAATTCCGTAATAGATAAAAAGGTCTCTGGCGATTTCAAAAAAAGTCGGGGCTGCGGTTTCCGCACCATAAATGGATGAGGTTGGTTGGTCGTAGCGCACCAGCATAACAAATTTAGGATCATCGGCCGGTGCAAACCCGACAAATGAAGCAATGGTTTTGCTAGGATCATAATGTCCGGCAACCGGAATTTGAGCTGTACCGGTTTTTCCAGCGATTTTATAGCCCATTACATTATGTAGTTTTTTGGCAAATTTTGCCTCTCCATCATCAACTGCTTTCACCATCATTTCGGTTATTTCTTTTGCTGTTTCAGGATTGATAGGCGTAGAGATTATCCGGGGACTTATGGTATAGATGCCTTTTTCGTCCATTATTTTGGAAACTATGTGCGGTTCCAAAAGTTTACCTCCATTGGCAATTGCCCCAACTGCCCTGATAACCTGCATCGCAGTTACAGAAATACCCTGACCAAAGGATGCGGTTGCCTGATCGATTTCTTTCCATGTGTCTTTTTCCCTTAAAGGAGGCGAGGTCTCGTCTTCTAAGTCGATACCTGTTGTATTTCCAAAACCAAAATCTTTAATGTATTTATAGAACTTTTCAATACCAAGCTTTTTAGAAACAAATACCATTCCGGTATTATCTGAATGAACGATTACATCGGTCATTATTAAATCAGGCCGGTACTGGTTATTCCAGGTTCGGATGGTAAACCCTCCAATATTAATGGGTCCCTGGCAAATATCACATTTTGTGTCTTTTTTAATGACCCCCTCATTAATTCCCGCAGCCATTACCAATACCTTAAAAGTTGACCCCGGTTCATACCCGTCTACGGTAATAGGATTTTTTAAGCTTTCTTCGGGATACTCTGAAGGTTTTTGGGGGTCATAACCAGGGTAGGAAGCCATCGCCAAAATATTGCCGGTTTTTGGTTCTAAAACAACCGCCGAGGCTCCTTTGGCTCCATATTTTTCTAACCCTTTTTTTATTTTTTCTTCAACGATATATTGAATACTCCTGTCTATATTTAGAATTAAGTTTTTTCCCGATGTTGGCTTTTTAGAAAGAAATTTACCGATTAAAATGGGCAGTCCCAAGGCATCTTTTTCCTGGATAACTTCGCCTTTTTTGCCCCCTAATTCACCGTTATAGTATCCTTCAATACCATGATAACCTTTATCATTGCCATATAAATCAGCAGCTACAAACCCCAAAAGATGCGCTGACGATGACCCTTCCGGATAAAGCCTGGATGAACTTGCATCAAATCCGATTCCGGTTAAATTTAGATCTTCAATTTTTTTCTTAGTTTCAAGATCTACTTTTTTTACAAGACTTACCCAAGAAAGGTTTTTTAAAAGTTTGGTGTGAAGTGCCTCTTCCAGATCTTTGATCTGTTTTATTCTAATATCCGGCTCAATTTCTTTACCTTTGTTTTCTTCTTCCCAGAAAATTATGGATAATTTTTGAGCATAATCTCTGACAAAAGTTTTAAAATCATCATCTGATATCTTTTTGTCCTTTTTTATAAGTAACGGCTGGGCAAAAACAAGATAAGAGGGTTTATTGGATGCTAAAACAGAATTGTCCGAAAATAAAATCTTACCCCGCAAGCCGCTCACCTCTTTGGTTGTCACCCTTTGCCCTTCTGCCCTGGCAGTTAATTCATCCGCCTTTATTATCTGCCAGAAAGCCAGGCGTACAATAATCAGGATCACCAAAAGAAAATAAATGCTCCTAATTATTTTTAATCGGTTTTGCATGTATTAAGTATAGGTACTTGGAAGCTTTGGTGACAAATGCATAAAGCAAAGACGAAGGATTAATCCAAGATTAATGATTAAGAGCCAATTCCAGCTCTTTTAAAAATTCTATCTTGCTTACTTTAACAAAACCTAATTTCTTCGCTTTATTTTCAATATTAATTAAAGAGGCTTCGTCGGAAATTTTATTTTCCAATATCTGATTTTCCAGCTGTAAAGCCTGTTTAGCAATTTCGATCTTACTGATCTCTACTCCGTAAGTAGCAAGTCTGTTCAGTGACCAAATCTCCAAGATAGCAAGAGGTATAAGAATCAAAAGCATTAAAAAAAATGCTTTCCTTTTGGTAGTAAATGAGCTGTTTAATGATTTTAGAAGTTTCATACGTTTCCAGAGATTATTTGCTTCCATTTTTTGGGATTCCACAATTCAAAGTGATCACCCGCACCGATAAAAAGAACTTCCTGAAAGATTTGAGCAAAGATTATCAGGGAAGGGTCAATAATAAATCTCCCCTGATAATCAAGCTCACATTTTTGGGCTGATCCAAACAACTGGCGGCGCAAAAACCTGCCTTTTTCTTCAATCATCGGTATCTCAAGCTGTTTTCTTGCCTCCGCCTCCCAATCCTTCAAAGAAAATCCCCAGATACAACCATCCAAACCTTTTGTTAAAATAATTTCACTGCCTGATATCTCTTCCCTGAACTTTTTAGGTAAAATTATGCGATTTTTTCCGGAAAAACGCGTCCTGTAAGTGCCCAAAAACATATTTCTGGGCAGTATTTCAATTCTTTTGGATTACAAGGAGGGCAATGACCAGTCCGCCAAAGGCGGATCATTCCGCTTTTAATCCTTACAATCTCAGGATGTCAGGCTGTTCCTAATCACCCTTTTTCACCATCTATAACCATTTTGCACCATAAAAGAAAGCCCTGTCAAGACGGAAGAAATGCGAACTCAAAAGATATTGAAGCGATTAATTGGAGGCGCGTAAAACGGCGAAGATTCCGGCTCCGGAAGCCTGGACTTTGAGTAAATTACCGTCAATTTTTGTATTTAGCTCTTCCCACTTATTGTCTGCCTCCACATACCTGTAGATCTTAGCATCCACTCCAGGTTTATCAACAAGCTCAATCATCACATCACCTTTGGGAAATGTCTTTGTGATCGGCAGATTAAATGCATAGACATTTCCAACTACTTGCTTTCCTTCTGGTAGTTTTGGCGAACCGATCAAATCATGAACTAAGCTAAAGGCTACTGTAGCCAACTCTTCCCTCTCAGCTTTTGTTTCATATTTAAAATGATCCTCACTTGAGGTAATCTTACCTAAGGCTACGTCCGGTTTTTGCAGATGCCAGGTAGTCTTTACAACATAAGCTTTTTTGTCCTTTTTAAAGCGTAGTATTAAATTACCATTCTCTACCCCTTTGTCAAAGACACAATGCTCATTGCCCGTAGAAAACCCCTGGGAACAAGTCCCAAGTAAAATTTCCTGTTCATGATCACCTTTGCCTTTTTCCACCTTAACCCAGGTATTTAAGTCTCCCGCCCCACGCTCTATTCCTTCTTCATCCGAATAGGAAATTTGATAAGAAAAAGCTTCATATTCCGAAATCCGGAAAATATTTAAGTTTATGGCATTTCCGTCTCTTCGAGGAATCAACATGGCATAAGGCCCATCAGGATTAAAGGTAAGTTCAATTTCTTCCAAAACTTCCGGACCCTTAGGGGAAAGGAATATTTTCCAGATACCAAACATAGCAGTACCTAAAATTAAGGTTAAAATTACAACAAGGATTAAATTTGTGCGGTTTGCGAGGAATGCTTTGAGTTTTTCAATCATGGACAGGTTCTAAAAATAATTGTACTGGTATTAAGAGAGTTTTTCAAAGAGGTAATTTTTAAGCTGGTGGATCTTTACTCTTTCCTGCTTTGCACTGTCCCTATCCCTAACTGTTATTGCCTCATCGTTTAAAGTATCAAAATCTATGGTTATACAAAAAGGTGTCCCAATCTCATCTTGTGAGGCATATCTTTTTCCGATATTCCCCCGGTCATCCCAGGCCACCATTAGATCTTTTTTTAAATCTTCATAAATCCCCTTTGCTCTATCAATCAGTTCTTGTTTATTGGCAAGCAGAGGAAAGACGGCAGCCTTAAACGGAGCAAGCTTAGGAGGAAACTTCAAGAAGACCCTTCCCTCCTCTGTCTCTGTGTAAGAGTTAATCAAAACCACCAAAACCGACCTATCTACACCCCAGGTAGGTTCAATAACATGCGGCCAGAACTCTTCATTTGTTTCAGGATCCCTATATTTGGTATTTTGTCCACTGAATTGTTCATGGTTTTTTAAGTCAAAGTCTGTTCTATATGCTAAACCATATAACTCGCTTAACCCAAAGGGAAATTCATACTCAAAATCTATGGTTCTTTTTGAATAATGGGCTCTTTCTTCCTCAGGAATTTCATGTTCATGAATTTTTGCAAGGTCAATCCCCAGATCATCTGATATCCATTTTTCCATTTCTTCTCTCCACACTTCAAAATACTTATTCCACTGCTCATCAGATTTAGGAGGGTTAATAAAATATTCAATCTCCATTTGCTCAAACTCTCGGGTTCTGAAGATAAAGTTACCAGGAGTAATTTCATTTCTAAAAGCTTTTCCAATTTGGGCAATTCCAAAAGGGAGTTTAATCCGCGCAGTATCTACGACATTTTTAAAATCCACAAACATGGCTTGGGCAGTTTCCGGCCTGAAATAGGCAATATTAGCTTGCTCTTCTGCCGGACCGATAAAAGTTTTAAACATCAAGTTGAATTGTTTAGCTTCAGTCCAATTAGCTTTACCTTCATGAGTTTTTTCATGTTCCTTTATCTGCGACTCATGATCTGCCCGGAATCTTTCATGGCAGATTTTGCATTCAACTAAAGGATCAGAAAAGTTTGCAATATGACCAGAAGCTTCCCAGACTTTGGGATTCATGATTAAGGATGCATCAATCCCCACAATATCTTCCCGCTGATGGACGAATTTTTTCCACCATGCTTGCTTGATATTATTTTTAAGTTCAACCCCAACCGGTCCGAAGTCCCAGGAGTTTGCCAGCCCACCGTATATCTCTGATCCAGGGAAAACGAACCCCCGGCGCTTACATAAAGCTACTATTTTATCCATTAAATCTTGATTATTATTCATGATCTCTTAAAGCGAGCGAAGTCACAAATTACAAAGTATATTGATAATTTTGTCTGCAGTTGCTTGGTACAAAATTATCACTAAGCGAGACTAGAGATAAAAATTAAATGATTACTTCCTTAACTAGTCGAGTGGTACTTTGTAATGTGACAAGCGAGTCTATCTTGCCAATTCTTTTAACACCTTAATACTTTTTAAGCTAGACTCAAGTACCTTCTCCAAATAATATCTCAAAATCCGCTCCAAAGCTATAGCTTGCTCTGCATTTATCTCAATCGTTTCTATTTCCTGCCAGCTGGAAAATTCCAACCTTCGAAGTAAAATTCTTAAATCTGCGTATAGCTGCCTAACCTCCTCAACGTTCCAAAAACCAAGTGTGGACAAAATCTTTACTTCAAAAGCCCTGACAAAAATTTGCCTAGGGTTTTTTTCAAGTATCTGCAGTACTGCTACAACTAAATTATACAGCTGGATATTCTTCTGATTCTCTGGCACTAACCGGTCTACAAGCTCTATTATATGAAAAGATGTGGTAGATAAGGTTAGGTTTTCTTTAAGTTTAGAGAAAGTTTCAATACTTTCCGCTTCAGTTAAGTTATAGCTTTTGCCTTTGAAAAGATGCAGCTTAACCCGGTTCAAAAGCTCAATATTACCAGCTCTTCTTGAGGTAATCCTTCTTACCCCACGAGCAATAACGGAAATCTTGCCATATCTATCAGTGAGCACTGTTAATACTCTATCCGCTTCCCCAAAATTTGATCGCTTAAGAATCAACCCCTCGGTTGTTACGGCCGGCATTGCAAGAAAAGTCTAAATCTAAAATATGATTAATACAAGATCTAGAGAGAGATTGTTAAGTCCAAATCTGATGATAAATTAAATTCTTTTTTCTTTCCATTAACTTTTACCTCATATGGAAAATCTTTTGTACCCGGTTGTTTTTGGATTAAGATTTTGTACTCTTTTCCGGAGAATCCACCGGGGAGTTCATACTCAAATTCCAGTTTTCTTGAATTTTGTGGGCGAACTTCGATGAAAGCTTCAAAAACAGTTTTACCAAGTTCTTCCTCTATTGTTGTCACCTTGACATCAGATCCCTTGGATTTAATCAGCTTGGAACCTTTTGGAACATAAATCCTGACATAATCCCGATTTCTTTGATTTAGCCAGGAAGTATATTTTTCCGGATTCTTATATTCGATAGTCAGTTTATTTACTACTTTATCCTTTTTGGAACTGATGTCTAATTGAACGCTTTGGGTAACATAAATATTAGATTTGCCTCCGGCAAAATTTGAGTCATTTATATGCAGGTAGTCGCCTACAGGATTTTTGATTTGCCCTGTCCAGTTTAAATCGAAAAGTGCATTTTGGGTTCTACCATCATGCATATAAAACATAACGTGCTTGGAGTTAGCAAGTTTAACTCCCGCATTTATAAATTCCGGGAGTTTATCTGTAGCAGACCCTAAAGCTCTTGCTAAAATCTGCTGCATTAATGTCCCTAAAATAGCTTTTCTGTCTTCCTGTCCTTTTTCAATAATCTGAGCATAGTTTTCCAATTCATATATTACATTTGGGCAATTACACCTTTTATCATAATCCGCCGAATAAGTAGTTCCAAAAACTTCTACCGGACCGGTAATTTTAATTAGTTCTTCCACAACATGGGTATCAATTAAAATAATTCCATCCCAAGGTTTTCCTTCCCCCAAAAGATCATACATTCTTTCAAACTCCCTCATTGAAGTAGGTACATCGGGGGACAAATTTGAATCTCTCATTGCCCAAACAGTCCGGGGTTTTCCCGTTGTTTCAGGCAAATACTTAACAATTGGTTCAGGAGGCCTTATTGGGCAAACTTTGCTAATACAAACTCTCAAAAGTTTTTCATCCAGTCGGTAAATATCATCAGACTTAGATGAAGAAATTCTTCCTTTATCTAATTTCAAAAAAGCATAAGCAGTCATAAACCCGCCTGTTGCCCGAAGTTCTTTGTCGTTTTGGAATATTATCAGGTAGTTTTTGGCTGAAGGTTCTCCTAAAGCACTGGGTGCTACTTCCAAGGCAGGTCTGGCTTGAGAAACCGCAATATAAGCACCGGTAATAAAATTCTTGGCAGTATCAATCTGCGATCTTATTCTTCTTGAACCCCATTTCTCCGGGTATTTACCTACATCAACCGACTTTACTTCCTCGGCGGCTTTCTTAAACTCCGGCTCTACCTTATCAAGCTGTGGAATAACTTTATCCAGGACCTTAACCATTTGGGCAACCTTATCCTTTCCGGGCTTTGGCTGGCCGTTAAAACCCAACTCATTTTTATAAGGATCAAGCCCTTCGGCCAGAGTACTTACTGCAGTAAGCTCGTAGCCGGCAGCTTTAGCAAAGTGCTTCGCATCCCAGTAAAAACCCCCAAAGTATGGAATAAATCCACTCCAGATAAGAAATGTCAAAGAGGTATTAAGCCCGTCACTTCCTTTTTTCATTTCTTTTAGGTTCTTTCTAATCTCATCCAGATTATCATTTTTGGCGGCGGCCGAAACAGCCCGAGCCGATGCTACGATTGATTTAGCGGAAGAATATGCTCCTCTTAAAGGCAGGTAAAGTCCAATAAAAAGGATAAGCAAAATCACCAAAAGTCTGATAAAAAATTTTTTAGGACTTCTTCGGGAAGAGTTGGTATAGGTTCTTCTACTGTTTAAAGCTCTGTTAAGATTGGTAAAGGGCATACGTCGCTTCGCTCCAATTCAAAAATAACACACCCAATTAGATTTCAATCTAATTGTAAAATTAAAATGCAAAATTTTTGAACGGAGTAAGAAGTTATTATAATTTTAAACTTTAAACTTTCAACTTTCAACTTATTAGACAGCACCCTTACCCATAAGTACTGCAGGAATAGTTTTTAAAATTATATAGATATCAAAAAGAATCGATCTTCTTTGAACATATTGGGCATCCATCTCGACTCTTTTATCAAAATTAATCTCAGATCTGCCCGATACTTGCCAAACTCCTGTCAGGCCAGGTTTGGCAGAAAGGATAATTTTAACAAACTCTTTAGAACTTGGGTATTTTTTCTGCTGGTCTTCCAGTTCAAACGGGTAATATGCCCTAGGTCCAACAAGTGTCATATCTCCTTCTAAAATATTGATAAACTGAGGAAATTCGTCAACCGAGAACTTTCTAATAAATTTTCCCACTTTGGTAATTCTCGGATCATCCGGGATTTTATAGCTGTTTTGCTTATATTGTTTTAGAAGTTGGGGGTTTTTATGAAGGAGCTCTTGGGCTCCCTGAACCATTGAGCGGAATTTATACATCTTAAAAAGCTTTCCGTGTTTACCAACACGCATCGGGGTATCGGCCATGATCGGCCCTTTTGAATTAATTTTTATGGCAATAGCAGCAAGGAATAATACAGGAGAAAAAATAACTAGCCCTACTACTGACCCCACAATATCCATCAACCTTTTAACTACGTCATAAAACATATTTTCAAAGTTTAATCTGTTCAATAAAGTTTAGCAAATTTTTTTTAAAAATTTCTTTGCTGAATTTTTCGGCATTCTCCCGGCATTTTTCAGGGTTAATACTCAAAGATCTAAATTTGTTAATAGCCATAATTAAACTTCCAACTTCTTGTCTGTTAAAAAATACTCCGGTTTCTCCTTTCTTTACTGTCTCCAATGCTCCACCTCTTTTAAATGCAATAACCGGCTTACCCATGGCCTGGGCTTCTATCGCAGTTAAACCAAAATCTTCCTCCCCTGTAATAATCAAAGCTTTGCATCCCGCCAGTAAATTTATCAACAATCTTTCCGATGCACTTTTTATAAATTCAATATTTGAAGTGGCACTCCCTTTTAAGAAATTCAGCTGTGGACCCTGGCCGACAATAATTAACCTGTCACCTATCTTATTAAACAACCTTACTGCCAAATATATTCTTTTATACCTGTTGAGCCGGGATATTATTAAAAAGTATCCGCCATCAAAACTTTCATATTTATTGTATTTTTCTAAATCGACAAAAGGATATAAGACTTCACTTTCTTTTTTATAAATTTTTTTGATTCTTTTTTTTGCGTTTTTTGATCCTGCTAAATAAAAATCCGCCCTGTTTGATGTAATCTGATCATAAACTTTTAAAAAACTGATTAAGGGAGTGAGTAATTTTGAAACTTTCTCTCCTGATAACCCCCAAATAAACCTGGGCGGTGTGTGACAGTAACTTATATGGACGGTCTCCGGTTTGGTGATTATAGATTTTGCAAATCTGGTGGTATGAGAAATAACTAAATCAAACTTAGAAAAATCAAACTGTTCAAATGCAATTGGATAAAGCGGTAAAAGCGGTTTATAAAGACTTCTCCAGCCCGGAATGTTTTGCATAAAAGAAGTTACAATTTTTTTCCCGGAGAAGTTTTCGGCTATGAACTTATTTTTTTCATCATAAACGGCAGTAAAAATTGGAGCATCCGGAAAGACTTCTGAGATTGCCAGCAAAACTTTTTCAGCTCCACCCCACTGGACTAAATCATCATGCACCAAAGCTATGCGCATGATATCATTCTACCATTATGAGCGACTACCATACCCCAGTTATGTTAAGTGAAGTTTTGGAGTATTTAGAAGTGCAAAAAGACCAGTGGTATATAGACTGTAATTTGGGGGGTGGAGGACATACTGAAGGGATTTTAAAAAAAGGTGGGAAAGTTTTGGGGATAGATTTAGATCCTGATGCAATTTTAGAAGTGGTAAAAAACCATGATTTAACTAGACAATATTCTCACGATCGTGAACTTTTTGTCTCAGAGGATTTGATTATAATCCAAGATAATTTTAAAAATATTTCTGATATCGTTGCTGTTACTCAAGAAGCAATCTCTAAACCAATTCGAATTCGTGGAATTTTATTTGATTTAGGCGTTTCTACCCATCAATTAGAGGAAGCGGAAAGAGGTTTTAGTTTTAACTTGGATGCTCCATTGGACATGCGGATGGATAAATCCTTTACTATTTCGGCAAAGGATCTAGTAAACGGGCTTCATGAAAAAGAGTTGGCGGAGCTTTTTTGGAAACTGGGTGAAGAAAATTTTTCAAGACCTATTGCTAAAAAGATAATTGAGTATCGAAAAACAAAATTGATTGAAACTACTAATGAGCTGGCAAATATTATTTTATCTGTCAGAAGGAGGAGCCCTTCAGATAGAACCCATCCTGCAACCAGAGTTTTCCAGGCCCTAAGAATTGCAGTAAATGATGAGTTAAACTCGCTTAGGGAAGCTTTACCCAAGGCTTTTGAGGTCTTGGAAAAAGGTGGCAGACTAGTTGTAATTAGTTTCCACTCTTTGGAAGATAGAATTGTTAAAAATTACTTCCGTGACTGGGAAATGGAGAAGAAAGCCAAAGTCCTTACTGATAAACCAATGGAACCAACTGAAGATGAAGTTTCCCAAAACCCCAGGGCAAGATCAGGTAAGTTAAGAGCTATTGAAAAAGTTTCCATTTAATGTTGGAATACAAATCCTAAATGGTTAATGAGATATTACAATACGGCAAGAAAATTACCGGAGATTGGAATTTTTCTTTTTCTGGAAGGGAAAGATTAGCTTCTCTGGTAATCTTAATGCCAACTGGAATTGCAGATTTATCACTCAGATCCATGCAAAGTGGCCCCGAGTTTGTTACAAGTTTTGGACATGATATTATAACGGGTTTTGCTAGTTACCATTTATTTAAATTTATGGGCATAAACCCTAAAAGTAAATCCTATAATGCGGTAATGGGGTTTATTATGCCTTCAACTTATGAAATATCACAAGGTTTAGGTTTATGGAAAGGTACATTTGATTGGAATGATTTCCTGGCTTATGGAGCGGGTGTAGCCATAGGAGTCGGGATAGACTTAACTTTACATAGAGCGGGTCATACTCAATTTCAGTTAGAAGCGTAGATTTTTAAAGTTTTTCCTGCTAAATCTTTCCAATTGAATTGCTTATACCTTTTTTGTCCTTTCTTAATTAATTCACTCCTTACTGTTTCACTATTTAATACATCCATTATTTTTTGCTCCATGTCACTAGATTCCTCGCGGAGTTTATCTCGAGCGAAGCCGAGAGACTCGGAATGACGAGGAAGGAGAGGATCAAAATACAAAGCAGCATTTCCGCCAATTTCCGGAAGCGAACCCTTATCTGAAGAAACCACAGGGCATTTGCATGCCATTGCTTCAAGAAGTGGGATACCGAACCCTTCTTCAAATGACGGCATTACAAAACACTTGGCGCTTTTGTATAAACAGATCAAATCCTTATCATCAATATACCCAGTGTAAATAATATCTTTTTGTTTGAACTCCTTTTTAATCCTTTCCCAAAAATAATGGTCACTACCAGATAAAACTAATTGTAGATATTGGTAATTGTTTCTTAAATTTAAAAAGGTTTTTATTAACCCTTCCACATTTTTATGCGGATGGGCATTCCCAACATAAAAGATGAACGGTGGTTTAATTTGATATTTTTTTAAAGCTTTCCCAATTTCACTTTCTGTACAACAAGTCGCGGCCGCGATTAGTTGTTCTTCAACCCCCTCATAAGTTACTGCTATTTTATCTTGGTTAACATCCCATTTGTTTATTATTTGTTGTTTGACAAAATTAGATGGAACAATAACTTTTTGAGACTTCTTTAAGGCTGAGTTAAATACTTTTTTATAGCCCCATTGCTTTAATTTATAAACTAAAGGGTTTAAGGTCGTAGCTCTCCTCATCTGGAAATGCTCATGGATTAGGTCGTGAATTGTAACAACAAATTTACCTCTGTATAAAATTGGAACATTAAAATGTGGGAAATGAACTAAATCTAATTTATATTTATTTAAAAGGATTGGGAATTTAATTTGTTCTGATACTCCATACCATTTAAAATTGGCTAAAACTTTATGAAACTTCTTGTTATGATAGTCTAGTCTATAATACTCGGGATGTGCTAAAAAAATATAATACTCATTTTTAGTATCTAACTTTTGTAAATTAAAAACTAAATTTCTGATGTATCTTCCAACTCCGGATTGCGACCATAACCTGGCATCAATTCCTATGCGCATTTAAACCACCA
The DNA here is from genome assembly GCA_964393525.1 of uncultured Gammaproteobacteria bacterium. Taxonomy (GTDB): domain Bacteria; phylum Patescibacteriota; class Microgenomatia; order Daviesbacterales; family UBA10151; genus CAYMTV01. The sequence continues at coordinate 47,241 of CAYMTV010000002.1, forward strand.
TTTTCCTTCTTGCCTGCCACTCTCTTAAATTGATCCCAAGATATACCAGCCAGTTTATAAAGAAAGGGTATTTTTTTTCGTAATGCTTTTTATAAAAAGTCCTCATTGACTCATAAAAAGACTCAAACGCCTTAAGTTTTGTTTGTTTATCAGCCTGGGCTATATCCTGAGAATGTTTCTTAAGTCCTGAAGATACTCCTTTTTGGTGGATTACTTCCACAGAAGGTTCGTAAATAATTTTATAACCCGACTTTTTGATCCGAAAACAAAGATCAATATCTTCAGCATACAAAAAATAATCCTCATCAAATGACCCAACCTGATCCAAAACCGATTTTCTGGTAAAGAAGAAAGCTCCAGCTATACTGTCTACTTCATGAGTTTTAGTCATATCTTTATAAGTTAAATGATAAAGGCTATCGTTTTGAAAAAAGTGATAAAGAAATGAGGCCCAAGGAGTAGGAAAACCGCGGTGAGCCGTAAGATCAATACTCCCATTTCCCAAAACAATTTTGCAAGTTGCAGCACCGATTTTTACATCCGAATTCATTAGCCCAATCATCTTAGACAAAACACCCTTTTGAATTTTCGTGTCGGGGTTTAGAAGAAGAACATATTCGGTTTTAACAGCCCTGAGTGCCAAATTATTGGCTTTACCGAAACCCAAATTCAGGCGGTTTACAATAAAAGCTACGTCATTAAATTTTTCCTTAGCCTTTTTTATACTGTCATCGGTTGAGGCATTATCGACAACATAAGTGAAAATATCTGCCTCATCCGAAACTTTTTCTATCGACTCAAGGCATTCGAGTAAATAATCACCCGAATTAAAATTAACAATAATAATAGAAAGTTCAGCCATGACTTACCTCAATATAGACTCCGTTCAATTTTTGGCTTATCGGTCCCCAATCATATTTTTGACTCACCATTTTTTTGGCATTTTCGGCAAGCTTGTCCCTTCTTGCTTTGTCTCTTAAAAGCTCCACAGTTGCATCGGCAATTTCCTTGTAACCGTCTCTGATTAATACTTCTTTACCGTCTTCCGCCTCAGTCCCTCCTATGCCGATCGAGGTTGTTATAACCGGAAGACCGGAGGCAAAAGCCTCAAAATTTTTATATCTGGTGCCCCCCGAGCCATAGATCGGAGCCACCAGCACGGTTGCCATCTGGTAGGCTTCCCTGACATCCTCAACTTCATCAACCCTGACATCTTTGCCAGAGAATTTCGAGAAAAAATTTTGGGCGTCTTTTCCGATAATCCAAAGTTTGGCATCTGAAACTTCTTTTTTTACCCTTGGCCAAATCCGGTTATAAAGTATTTCAACAGCTTCCCGATTTTGTAACCAGGTGAAGTTGCCTAGATATAGGATAACGGGTATTTTTGGTTTATCAACTAACTTCTTGGCAAAACTCTCGCTGTCTACGCCGTTTGGGACAATATCAACATCAAGTGAGGGAATCTGTGATTGCATGATTTTTTTATCTTCATCTGACATGGCAACTACTTTGGCAGCCTGTTTCCAATATCTTGATTCCCAATATTTCATTTTGGCTACGTCAATATACAAAAGAGGTTTCAATATGGGTATCTTAAAATTATCAACATAATGCTGGTAAACTCTATACTCAATAGTTTGATCAACTAAAACGATTGGAATATTAGTTTTTGGGATATGGGGCATTACATAAAAAGTTTCAGCATGGATAAGACCGAATTTTTCTACCGCTAATTTTTTTTCAATAGCTCTTCTCTCACCGGTTGCCCAATTTCTGATCACCAAAAATGGATAGAAGCTAAATCCGGTGGTTAAAATATTAGTGAGTGTCCAGGGTTTCTCTGGACGCCGAAAAACTTGAACTTCTTTACAGAATTTTTCAAGCTCAGGTATATAATTTCTCTCGTGATCTTTCTTAACCAGGCAAAATAGGGTTATCTCATGACCCAGCTCTGATATTCTTTTAATCAGGTTGTATGAGCGGGTCTGGCCTCCCGTCACCAGAGGATAAGGTAAGTAAGGCGTTAACATTAAAATCTTCATTGTTGTAATAATTTAAACAGTCTTTTTTTTAATAAATTTGACTCATTTAATACCAATATGCCTATTCCAATGTTAATCCAAAAACTTTTAAATAGTACTGTCTCCCCGGTGCCCCAACTTCCGGTGCTTAAAAAATTGTAATAATTTACAACCATCATAAACCCAATCAAATAAATCAACACCCACGATGAAGTTTTTAAATTTAAAAATGGCAAAAACATATATAACCAAGTGTAATACCATAGTTGCCCGCCTTTAATTTGCAAGTATATAAATATTGCTAAACATAAAAATTTAAAAAAGATAGATCTTAAATTTTCTTTTAGAAAGATTGCTGGCAACGCCAGGAAACTTATATATTTTACTAGAACGGAAGCCAAAAATGAAAGCCAGCCCAAAATTGGGCGCTTTTTGGATAAAGCAAACATTGCTAAAAAAAAGAGACTAATCATTATTAAATCATTGTGTGAATTCATAAGTAGTTCTATTATCAAAAGAGGATTCAAAAACCACAAGGCAAAAACTTTTTTTTCTTGAGTAAGTTTGTAAAGAACTACACCAGATAAAAAGAAAACTAAAGCATTCAAAAGTTTTATTCCAAAAAAATTTAAAATAATTCTGCTTCCTGAAAATAAAATCGTCGGAATTAGGTAATAGAATAAAGATATCGGTCCGTATTGATAAGTACTGTCTACATTACGCGTAAAGCTTAATGCAAAATCTTCTTCTATAAATTCTATAGGAAGTACTGTAAATGGATTTACATGATACTGCCAAACCATCTTAGAATAAAACATATAGGAGAAAATATCATGAGACAAAAAGGGATAGGAAAAAGAAAAAATTAAGGTGGTAATTGCAAACACTAGGAGTAATTTTTTTAAACTAAACTGTTTTGAAAATTTCGTTAAAAAGATTAATTGTAGAACAAAAAGTATAAAAGCTAAACTTATAAAGATGGGTGCCAAAAATTCCCTATTGGTATTTCCAAAATCCCTCAAGTTATGCAGGAAATTTAACTGCTCGCGGGTTTGAGAAAGTGTCAATATTAAACCAAAATCCACCCAAAAATATGAAAATATAAAAAAGCCAGTCGTAGAAAGAATGAGTGCTGCCAAAAAAAGGTTGGGCTTACTCATGACGCTTAGGGAGGCTCTTGCCTTTCCTCAGGTTTATATTTTTGATAGTAATCGGGCTGCTCTTTTGTTAAATCAATAATCACAAACTTAGGATTTTGTTCAATAACCGTAAATTTTTTCATTAGCCAGTTTGTTTTGGCGTCGTAATTAACAGAGATATAGTAATTTACGCCGAACCTGTTTTTTAAATCGTCAATCGGGAAAGCCACCACCGGCCAGCCCGGTCTGTTGACATGATAAAGGAAGGATGTATCTCCCTGATAAGGTGCCACGACTACAGCATCTTTTGGTAAAATCTTATCCGCGTACTCGCCGGCGATCACTATTGAGTTGTTATTAATTTGATAAAGTCCCTTTACTTCATACCATCCAAAATATAAAGTTAAAACCAAAAACAGTAAGGCCAGAGGAATGGTCCAAATTCTTGGCAGAAACTGTGGTATTCCACCAATTAATGTCGTAAAACCTCTGGCTGTAAATATAACCAGAGCCGGAACAATTAGAGTCTGATAATAATCGTGGGTTACATTCCCTGTTGCAAAAACTATTAAGTATATAAATGATGCTAAAGCCAAAAGGTGCAAAAGCCACCCTTCTTTTACCTCAGGTTTTTTCAGAAGTCCCAGAAAAAACAGGAATGAACCGGTAACTGTTAAAATCTCTCGGCCAAAACGGTCACCTAAAATCCATCTAAAAAATGCCGGACGAAATCTTATTCCATTCCCATTGAGTAACCAGTTTGAAGCAGGTATTCCCTCCGGATGCTGACTTATCCAAAATCTCCAGGCAATAAACGGGATTATTGAAGGAATAAACCAAAGAGCATATCTTGATGGAATTGGAAACAATCTTCCCTCCTTTTTATAGTAAACATATATCAGAGGGAGGAGATAAAAAATGGCAGTCGGTTTTGTCAAAAATGCCAAGGTTGTAAATATTACTGCCCCAAGATAAAGCTTCATTTTATCCTCTCGGATCCAACGGTCCGTGAAGTAAAACATACCGAGGCAAAAGAATACTAAAGAAGGTTCAGGTAAGACTACCCGGGAGAAAAAAATGTTAAAAGGTAAAAGTCCAAAAAGAAAAGCCGAAAGCATGGCTGTGGCTCTCCCAAAATACCTTTTTGCAATCAAATAAACAAAAATTAGCGAGCCCAGAGAAAACAGCACCGATGTCAGCCTGGCAAATCTTATATCAACACCACCGTTTAAAAGGTATGCAAAATAAACCAGGCTGTTATATATTGGAAATTCAACCAGCCGGAAGCGTTCGGTGTTTGGGTTGGGATTTTCCGCAACCCCTGACATATCATCATACCTTGGTAAAAAAGGATTAAAGCCTTCCTTTAAGAAATTTCTTGATACCGCTGCGGTGTCTGCTTGTCTCCAGGCGTGCCAGTCAGCGACAGCACTTTCAATCTTATATAACCTGACTGCAAATGCCAAGATGACTATTAGAATCAACCAGAAATATTCAGATTTAAGAACTTTAAAAATATAAGTAATCATTCTGCATCTTTAAAATTTCTTATCACAGCCCAAGATACTCCCAGAATAAACCACAAAATACTGGCAACTTTTGAAGCCTCCAAAACATCTATAAATATACCTGTTAAAAGTACAGCAATCAAAGAACAAAGCGCACCTATGGTAAATGATTTTTCAAAGCTGATATTTTGTCTTATAAATTTAACCATACTCTTTATTATGAAAATAAATATTAGAGCTAATGCAAGTGTTCCCAAAATTCCTACTTCTCCTAAGGAGCGCAAAAAGTCATTATCTGTGGCAATCGTGATTGAAGAGTAACCAGTTCCAAGGAATGGATTTTTATAAAACGCCCGCAGCGCCCTTGGCCACTCTACATCAAACCTAATACCAAAGGAGCGGGAAACTTCAAGTTCGGTGTAGTTTATGGGTTCTCCCGGGGCAATATCTGCCGGAACTGAAGATATCGTGGCACCGCTTTCTGTAGCTCCTTGAATTGACTCCCGCAAAATCGCAGCTTTTGAGCTTTCAGACAATTTTCTTAAGTTTGGCGGAGGACCGGCAGGTACATACTTTGGCCCTCCTCCTCCAAGTAAATTAACTGTTATTGTCGCAACCAGTCTGTGACGCAAATCAGGGACTGCTGCAACCATCCCTAAAGCCAAAATTATAAGCACCCCAACAAGAATTTTTTTCTGATTTAACCAAAGGCTTAAAGAAAGGGCTATGAGTGTTGCAACAAAAGATACCCTGGCAGCTGTAAGTCCCAGCAGTGCAAAACTCAAGATGCTTCCCAAAAAAATTGCCAGCTTGCTTTTGAAATTTTTATAGACAAAAAACAAACTTGCGGTAAATGAAAGAACAATTGACAAAAACACCGCCAAATCATAATGGCCGGCAAATGTTGAGTTTACCCTGGCCTCGGGGGATAAAAGTAAAATCAGTCCTTTAGAAAACTCCCTGTTGGTGGTTGAAATTACAGGAAACTTTAGCCACTCCTGACCGAATCCATAAACTACTACTATTAATCCAACAATAAGTCCTGCCTTTAAGATTGTTTTTACCTGAGATAAAGATGTAATGGTGGTCGAAGCTACGACAAAAAACGTCATATACTCGATCCTTCTTAGCCAATGCAAAACTCCCAAATGCGGCGTAATTGAGTGAGTAATCAGCAGTGCAGAAATAATGGATAAACCTCCTATTATCCAAAAAAGAATAAATGCCTGATAAATTGGCTGTTTTAAATACTCAAAAATCTTAAATTGCTTTTTGTAGACCCAAAACAGCGCAACTGCGGCAAACAGGATGTCCTCAATTCTTATCGCTACATAAGTTTTTGGGATATTTAAAAGGGGGAATTTAGGGTAGAGGGGGATAAAAATCATCAGCGCAAGCAGAAGCTTAAAAAGAGCTTTGTCGGACTTTAGAAAATTTGCAATTTTTTTAAACATTTAAAAGAACCTTTCCATAAATCAAAGCTTTTTCTTTTTTCCCGGTTAATAAGAAAGCAATTGCCCGTAAAATGATTGCAGCGTAAACAAATATTCTTACGAAAAAACCTGCGATCAATCCAAAATTTTCGTTATAAAATCTTATCAGGCCCTGAAATTCTCCCTTCCATTGGGAGAGTCTTGGGTTTTTAGAGCTTGCTCCGCTGATGTGTTTTATCCTTACTTTAGGATTGATCATTATTCTGTAACCTACTTTCTTTGCCCTGAAACACAAATCAACATCTTCAAAATACATAAAGTAGTTTTCATTAAAGTAGCCTATCCGATCGAGTATTTTTTTTCTTGCAAACATAAATGTTCCTCCAACCCAATCAACATCTTTGGCTTTTTGGTAATACTCATTATCAACCCTGTGGAAATTAGGAAAATTTTTAAAGTCTAAATTAAAAAGCCATGTAAAAAGGGCTACCCCAAAGGGTAAATCCCCACCGTTGGAATCAAGCCCCCCTTTTTGGTCTAACAATATACAACTGCTAATTGCACAATCTGGATTAGCATCCATAAATTTAACCATCTCCTGTACTTCAATGCTTCCAAATTCCGTATCCGGATTTAATATTAATACATAATCATCGGTGATTTTTTTTAAAATTTTGTTTTGACCTTTTGCAAAGCCAAGGTTTTCCCGGCTTTCTATTAATCCGACATCAGAGAATTCTTTCTTTAACATCTCAACGCTTCCATCGGAAGAGTTATTATCCAAAACCCAAATATTTAGCTTTTGTGATATTTGCTGTTTTTTTAACTGCTTTAGGCAATTTTTCAAAAAATCTTTGGTATTAAACTCGACAATCGATACTCCAACCGGCATTAATATTCCCTCCAGGATTTAATAAACAATTTATAGAGGGCTATCCCTGTCATCCAAATTCCAACATAAACAATTATCCTGGCAAAGGGAGAAGAGGGGTAATATCTTAAGGTTGTTTTTGAATTGTAAAATACTCCGTCTATGTGGATAGTATCGCTGTAAAAACTGTGAGGAATATGTTGGAGATCATTTAAAACTTTTATGTCAAGTCCGCCGACAAAAATAGAATCTCTTAGTGGATACGTATATTCCTCAAGGAAAGTGGTTTTTAGCTGGTCTCTGATATAAGTATAAGCGTATTCTGGCGGATGATTTAACTTAATAGCAGGAATAAAGAAAGGCCAAAAATTACTTAACTGGTAGTGTCTTTTATAAAGACTAGTTATTTCTTCGCGCCTCCAAAAAGAATAATAGGCTGAAACATTTGGAATTTGGATAGTATCACCCTCCTCATTTGACTTTAAAGAATCCGGTATAGGAGGAAAATTATCAATTGAAGTGGGTCCTGGATATAAGATATAGATGAAACCAACAATAAATATCAGCCTTAATATGATTTTTCTTACCATTATTGAAAAAGTCTAGCTCTTCCCAATTTATAATTAGGATTTTTACTTTTGCGTGGCAAAAGAAGAATCCAACTATTGGAATAGACGAGCTCTACCTAGTTTATAAGTAGGATTCTTATTATTTCTTTCACCAATCACTTTCGCCGGGACTCCACCAACTATCTTAAAGTTTTCTACATCTTTTGTGACAACCGCTCCTGCGCCAACAACTGCACCTTTGCCAATTTTAACTCCGGGCAAAATTATCACTTTGGGGCCGATAAAAACATAATCACCAATTTCAACCGGAGCGGTTATCGGATGAAAATCTTCCGAGTGGATATCGTGCTCGGAATTATAAATCATTACATCTGAGGCAATATCAACATAGTTACCAATTGTCAATTTATCTCTTCCATCCAAAAAAGCATTCTGTCCGATAATGCTTCCCTCACCAATTGAGATATTTGAAGGGTAAAAAAATTGCGTTCCCATGTGAATGTGAGCACCCTTTCCAATTTGGACTCCATCCAGTGTGTAAAATATCCACCTAGCCCAAAAAATTGGTATAAATCCAATAAGTCTTAAGATAAACAGCTCAATATCCAAAAGATAGTTATAAAACCTGTTAAAAACCTTGATAATGGCCTGACTAAACTTTAACTCTTTTCCTCCTTTGTCTTTGAAGACAATTTTTGGAATAAAGTTATTGAAGCTTAACGATACGTTTTCCGAAAAAAACATTATATATAGTTTACCCCTCTAACCAATTATAAGGCAAGGATCATGGAAGATTCTTGAATTTATTTAATATTTCCTCATCGCTTAAAACCATTTCTTTTTTTTCTTTAGCTCGGGCTTCTGAGATTTTTGGATATTTATTTAATGCGCTAATAAAAGTAAGCCAGTAACTAGGGTTTAAAAACAGTTTTCTTAAAAGGGCTATCAGATGTTTATTTATCATATTTTTACTGGTGATATTTTTCCAGATAAACAAAAGCTGATTTCTTTGAGCTATTTTTGAGATATACTCTTTCGAAAAATTCTGCGCTATAACTCCCGGATGCCTGTAATGTTCAACTTGGGCTTTAGGTTCCCAAAGGTTAATATATCCTCTTTTAACAGCCCGATAGCCCAAATCTACATCTTCCTCATAAAACGGATTAAATACTTCATCCAGTCCACCTAATTTTTCCCATAAATCCTTCCGAAATATTCCACTGCCACCGGAAGACCAAAGTGTTTCATGGGTTTCTAGCTTTTCTCCATGTTCCGCTTGAAAGTGCCAGAAGAATCCATCTGTAAAACGTGCCCATGACCAATTTCCCTCGGTATTGCAGCTAACCGAGAAGACTTTTGGGTTGTCAAAATGGTTAATAACTTCATTTAAACAATCTTTCTTGGGTACTGCATCTGTATTGAGAAGAAATACAAAATCTGCCCTAGCATTTTTTACTCCTACATTTACCGTGGAAGCAAACCCTTCATTCTTATTTTTTTGTATGAGTTTAATTTGAGGATATCTAGTTTGCAAAAAATTAACACTATCATCTGTTGATTTATCATCAACAACAATTACCTCATCCACTCCTTCAACCTCTAAAACCTGTGGCAAGTTTTTTTCAAGCTTATCCTTCCCATTCCAGTTTGGGATTACTATTGATGCATTCATACTGACTTAAGCACTTGAATTACCTCCTTGGCCATTTTTTTGAAAGAGAACTTTTTCGCCCTTTCTAAACCTAACTTTGATAATTTATCTCTAAGTTTTTTATCCGTTGATATGGTTCGGATTGCCTGCTCTATTTGGTCTGCCGAGTCGGGATTTACCAGTAGACCAGCGTTTCCAATAACCTCAGGCAGGGATGAAACGTTAGATGCAATGACCGGAGTTCCACAGGCCATAGCTTCAATAACAGGTATTCCAAAACCCTCCCATAAAGAAGGCAATATGAAAGCTTCTGCGCCATTTATTAAGTAAGGCATCTTGCTGTCTGGGACAAAGCCTGTAAAAACAACCTTTTCTTCTATCCCGAGCTCTTTTGGCCTACTTAAAATTTCATCATACATCCAACCTTCTTTCCCATCTCCTTTGGCTTTGCCTACTATTACCAGTTTTAAGTTCTCAATATTCTTGAAAGACTCTATCAATTTTATAATATTTTTTTTTGGTTGGACTGTCCCTATGAAAATAATATACTTTCCCTCAATTCCATAGCTTCTCTTAACTTGATTAACCTCATCTGAATCATTAATTGGCATATAAATTGAATTGTCATATCCTGGGTAAGCCACGGTTATCTTTTCCTTGGGAATTTTGTAGTTTTTTAGTAAGTCTTTTTTTGTAGAATTTGAAATTGTAATTATGTGTGATGAATTTAATATAGAATATTTCGTCCAGTTTATGAGCTTATACAAATCTTTTTTTTGAAAAGTTTGCGGAAAATGTAAAAAAGCCAGATCAAAAATTGTGCAAACTCTCTTAATATTCGTTATGTTAGGGATATAATGCGTAGGTGAAAAGAAAACATGAGGTTTATTCTTAGTAAACTTAATTTTTAAGGGTAAGGCGAGTCTGGTCCAGAAAAATTTTGGTTTTAGAACTTCATACTTAAACCCTTCTCTTGGAGCAGGCATGTCTAAAACGGGTTTATCCGGCAAAAACACCGTATAATCGTTTTCCAAATCATTCGCCTCAAAGGTTCGAATTAGTTCATAAGCTATTTGGCCTGATCCAAGCCTTTGAGAAACATTTGCTTCATATCCATCGACCCAAATATTCATTTTATTAAACTCCTGTACAAGCTGGCAGTTTCTTCAGCGCATTTTTCCCAACTAAAGAACTTAGCACGTTCCTCCCCTTTTTTTATTACAAAATCTTTTTCGCTTATAGCCTCTTCTATTCCTTTTTTAATTTGGCTCAGATCTGTGGGATCTACAATTATTGCCGCGTCTCCCGCAATCTCAGGCATTGATGAAACATTGGAGGTAACCACCGGACATCTGCAAGCCATTGCTTCAATTATTGGCAAACCAAAACCTTCATATAAAGTTGTATAGACTAAGCAATCGGCAGAAGAATATAATAGTGGCGTGTCATCTGCCGGAATGTAGGGTAAATCTTCACCCATTATCACTAAATTATAACCATCAGATGCTTGTTTGATCCTTCTTAAATTTTTTCTTTCTCCGATTCCCCCTATTGCTAAAATAAAATGTTCCGGTAAGCTATATTTTTTCTTAAACTCAAAAACTTTGCGCTCGGGTTGAGGTTTATATATCTCTGAGACCCCCTCATAGATTATTACAATCTTTTCCCCAGGAATATTGGAAACTGACATTAAATCTTTTTTAGTACTTTCTGAAACTGCTATTACCATATCGATTTCTTTTTCTACTATTTTTAACCTTGTTTTATGAACTTCGGAAATTTTGGGATGAGACCAGTTTGGGAATTTTATTGGTACAAGGTCGTGATAGGTTGTTACTTTTTTTGCTTTGGTTTTTGGTTGAGTTCATTCGGAGCTGTGGAAAATATCATTATTGCCAACAAATGATCCTATTGGAAATTTGCGGTATTTGTTAAACAGAATTTCAAGCAGTGTCGGCGGCATTGGAAATTTTGCCACATTTTTAAGACTTCCTTTGTATGGCTTTCGGAGGGACGAATAAAAGAATTTCATTTGAAAATCCCTAATCCTTGACAGTTGTTCTGCAAGTTTATCGGTGTATACACCTACTCCCCCGCCATGGGCACTTTGTGAGATGTCAAATCCTACTACCATATTGTTAATTGTATCAAAGCGTTAGACTATTGGCTTAATATGCATTGGATCTGCCAAAAAAATTGATGTTAAATGCCAAATGTATAGCAAAATAAAAAACCCAACTAATACATTTCTTAATCTTTTGGGAAGCTTCATTAAAACAATTGCAAAAATAGCCCCAAGTATAATATGTATGGCAGGATACAAAATCACACTGAAAAACATACTATCAAACAACTTTGCCGGATTTAACCTTAAGAAAGCTGCTGCCTGAAAAGAGGGAAAATCCTGATTTACAAATATTATTTTTAGTGGCTTTTCAAAAGCGATTCCTATAAATCTTAATGCATCAATGGCAAACCCAAAGTAATAAATATTTGATAACTGAATATACCGTAAAGATTGAATTACAGGATCCAACCCAAATGACAACGGTATAAACCAAACAGTAAATCTCCTAAATTTAATTGTAATCAAGATTATCGTTAATAGACTTGTTAAAAACAGAATTATTTTAAAAAGAATAGGAAAAGGAAGCTGTGGTCCAAAGAAAACTGTCCACCCATATAAGTTAAAAGACCTAAAAATTAGTCCAAATGAGGCAAAAGCAAACATTACACCCAAAAACCATAACAAAAATCTTTTTTTAATAACCGCATAAGCAAAAGTTAACACCAAAATCAAAATAAAAATAAAATTATAATCTTCGGTATTTTTCTGTTGGAGTTTTAGAGGCAGTCTCCGGTCCAGGAAATTGCTTTTATCAGGCAAAAAATAATCACTAAAGGATATATTCTGCTCATAGTTTATGAATTCTTTATGAAAAATGCTTTTACGAAGATTTGGATTTAGTTCCCAAACAGCCTCATTAAGTTGAATTTTTGCCGTCTTTGGAAAGTCCTGAAAAATTCCTTTATACTCATCATAAAATTTTGATAAGGTAACTGCTTTTAAATTACTGATTTCCTTTAATGATTCAAGCTGTTTTGCATATTCACCTATATAGCCTACACTTTCAATTCCTGTTTCCAAACCCACTGTTATTTGACCTATTTTATTTTCACAACTTAAATAAGAATTAACCAGTCGCAAGAAGTAACCTGTATCCTTGCCTTGTCTTATATAATCATTTGCCTGGAGAGAGTAATTTGAAAACTTGGGTCCATCCCCATAAGCTAAAAAAGAATCTCTTTGCGCCCATTGAAGAATTACAACGTCTTGCTTGACCTTCAAGTTACTGACAGGAGTCAAGATGTTTGCTCTAGATGGATAGTATGGCACTCCCCACCACTGCCCCCAGACACCGTAATTATCGGTTGTCTTCTGATCGGCTACAATCATAGCCGCTTTAATACCAAACTTTTCTTTTAAATAATTAAGGGAATACGAATCTATCCACCAGGCCCCGACAGATTTCGGAAAATATCCAAACTTATCTTTAAACTCTCTAAATAACTCATCAATTAACTTCTTTCTTTCCGATTGCGTATAACCGGAAAGAAAAACAGCCTGCGGATAAAACCAGGCAACATCCTGCGGATAAATCACCCGCCCTTTTTCCGCCAAGTTTTTTGAAATTTCAAGAAAGACCCCTATTTCCTGTTTGTTGTTAAAAGTTTTGATTTTTGACAAAAGGGCTGCATCATTTAGCGTATCATATTGAACAAGCCAGGTTGCTTGGAAGTTGTATTTACTAATTAAATCGTACTGATCACTAATCGGTTTGAGGCTTTTATCAGTCCAGAGATCCCTCCCCCTAACCGGATTTACCAAGGTAAGGTATCTGTTAGGGCAACTAATATTTTCTTGTGCTTTAACAGTCGAAGAATTGACTAAAAGGACTACAGTAATAAATATTGTGAGAAGTTTATTGCGCTTTTGCATATTGATGAATAAAACCTACTCCCCTAAAGTCATAAGTTTCTATTTTTTTGTATCCTAGAGATTGAAGCTGTTTTTCCAATAATCTTTCAGGGTCTGTAATACCTGCTAAATACTCAAATAAGTAAATTGGATTTTTACTCATATTGATTATTTTTAAATCTTGCAGAGTTTGAGCTGGAATTCTTTCTAACCCGGGGGTAGCAATCTTAGGATCTGTCTGGTAGTAGATTACGGGTGCTGGAATTTCATTATTCTCAAATATAATTAAGGAGTTGGAATTTGCTTGCTGATTGATAAATTTAACAGCTCCTTTCCAATCCTCCCGATGAAACTTAGGGTTTAAAAGATACATCAGGCTGAAAAATGACTGCATAACAATTAAAGCTACAAGCGCAATAATTCTAAGCTTGCCTCCCAGCCTTTCCAGACCAATTGAAACCAATAGATAAAATGCCGGAAGTATAAAAATAAACCTGAAATAAGAAAACACCGGAACAAAAAAAGATATTAAAAAGGCCAAAAGCGGAGGCACTATTAACCACAAAAAAATGTAATCCAACTCCAAGATCTTTTTCCTTACCTTTCCTAAAATCAACAAATAATTTATAGAGACAAACACGGAAACTAAAGCGTACAAAAACATGTTATCAAAAGACACTTTGCCAATTAAACTTTTAACCCAAAGAAGTCCGATTTCTTTTATTCGAACCCCGCCAACCACTTCTTTCCAACCTGTCAAAGAACTTGCGGTAGTAATTCCTTGGGAAAACTGGTCTCGAAAAACCAAAATCCAGGGACTATAGATAATTAAACTTATTAAAAAAGCCTTTTGAACCTTTTGTATTTTTTGTTTTTCATGGAGCAAAAGATAAATGATTTGAGCAGGGAACAAAAAGTAAGCTACATAATCTGAGTAAAAGACTAGGGCTGAGGATAAAATATATCCTGTTAAAAATTTCAAATCATTTTTTTTTAATAACTTGATAAAAAAATATGAAGAAAGGGATACTGCAAATGCGGCCAAGGAATAAGGCCTAGCCTCCTGGGAGTAATAAATATGCAGCGGGGCAATGGCCAAAAGCATACTCGAGAATATTCCAACTTTCTTAGAGAATTCTTTTCCACTCAGGTAAGTTATATATACTGTAGCTACCCCAAAAAAGACGGGGAGCAATCTTATAATGACTTCTGAGTTATTAAGACGCACCCAAACCCAAAGTAATGCAAACCATAAAGGCGGATGAAAATCTCCTAATGGATATTTTGTAACAAAATCCCAAAAATTAAATCTTTGAGCATAAACCACATTTATTGCCTCATCAAACCATAAACTTTGATTTAAACTAATAACTCTGATGAAAAAAGCAAATATTAGTATTAGAAAAATCATACTAAGAAATATAATAACCTCTGGAAAAAAACATTAATAGAATAAAAAGAAGTACTGGAGAGATTATGAAGTAAATTAATTTAAATATTTTATTCTCTATTAAGCCTATGGTAATAAAAATGGGGAATAAAACAATCGTGTATCTTGGAAGGCCTGAAAAAGTACCACTTAATACCGGAATTAAAAATGCAACTAGCGAGTATATCAGGTAAGAAGTTTTTATTTTTTTCTTCCAAGCAACAACAAGCATGCAGATAACAAAGACAAAAACAGATATCTCAAGCATAGCAATCCACCACTCAAGTTGAGTTGCAGGTAAATAAAAAAATATTTTCAAATATCTAAATATGGTTTGGAAAGGAAAGACTATTGTATCAAGTGATCTGCTGTTTCCCTGCGCACCATGGGCATAGAGAAAATTTAAAAAATCTCCCCATTTAAAATATGAATATAGAGAAAAACCTATTAAACCAAAAGGCACTAAAAGAATACTGAAAAATTTATACATATTTTTTCTCATTTTAAGTAATTCATATAAAATTGCAGGGAAAATGGAGATTCCAACAAGCCTTGTACTTGTAAGTAGCATTCCAGCAAGACCTGCAAAAAACCAGTTACCTTTTTCTATAAAATAGAACACAACAAGTACTAGCATCAAAAATAGACTTTCAGAATAAATTGAACCAAAGAAAAATGACGTCGGAAATAGAGCCATTGAAACTGTTGCTATTTTGGCAGCTTTTTCTGAATACTCCTTTTTAACTAATTTATAAAAAAATATTAGCGCTAAGAAGAAAAATAAATTTGCCAGAATTAAACCGCTTAAAAATTGGACTTCGCTATATGCAATCTTATCTCCCAGTAACCCCGATAGAAAATTTATTAAGATAGGGAACGAAGGAAAAAAACGACCATCAGTTGTATAGCCATTTCCTGCAATAGAAAGATAATGCACCCCATCAAAATTAGCCCATGGGTATACTAAGTAAGATTTAATAAAAGAGTCACTACTTACAAAGTTTAAGACATTGGTAAAATCACTATTTGCCCTATATTGAATATTTTGGCTAAAAATTAATGGGATAAAAAGAATTATTCTCCAAATAAGAAAAAATACTAAAACAAATTTGAAATCCTTCATGGATAACTTCAATTCATTCTTTTAATTCCACCTGATATAAATTGCATACTTCAAAGCATCCTTTTTGTACCTCGGTTACCTTAAAATTTTTAAATATATCATTGTAGGAAACATGTAGATAACCTTCATTCCCAATTCCATACCTTGAGAGGTAAAGAGGATATCCTGCCTTAATTTTTTGCTCGTAAAGCGAAACTAAAGATGGGTAATTATATTGACCCCAGACTTTCTCTTTATCCAGGTAAAATTCCTGATTAATAGATAAAGGCAGCAGACTATATTTTCCATTAGAAAAAAAGTCTATATAGTAAGGAGGTGCTGCTGATATTACAAACGGCTTTTTACCGAAATCTTTTTGATTATTGAAAAAATCATTTAGATTTCTAACTGAGATATAATTCCAGGGGGTTTCGCTGTATTTTAAATTCAGTACGATCTGATTTTTAAGCCTAATGATATTTGTTGCAAAATAAAAAATAGCTACTATGCTAAATACAAGGTAAATTAAATACCTAATCTTATGTTTTTTAACTAAGGTAAACAAAATCACAAAAAATAATCCAAATCCAGCAGTTAAGCTTGGGATAACATGATAAATATATCTGGCATCGACCGAATAAAAAGTTGATATAAAAAAAACTACACTAAATATAAAAAGGAGTAAAGCAAGGCTTATAAATCTGTAGTCTTTTTTAAACATCCCTAAAATTAATCCTAAAAGACCCAGCTTACCTACAAACGCGGGAACTATTGGAGTAAAATCCCACAAAAACCTCATTGAACTTCCATTAAGCGCACCCCAATAAGCAGTGAGATTGTCTTTAAAATAGGCTAGAGAAAACCAGGCATTTCTGGCTGTGGAAGAAGTTTGTATAGCAGATTCATTTAATTGATGATTTGGAATAATCAGTGCAAGCAAACGTAGAAGGTTAGCAAAAAGGTTTACTCCTTTAATCAAATATTCATACAAAGAAAGTAGTCCCACAAAGATAAATAAAGAGCCAAAAAAAATGCCATAAGTTTTCACTTTTAAAGATCTCTTTTTAATTTCAAACCAAATTTTTAAACTATATAAAAAAGCTGATATGAATACCAAAGGGATACTGGCATATTTGGTTGCATAAAACCCGACAGTTACAAAAGCAAAAATTATTAAAGTTTTTGCTGATACCTTGGAGGTAAGTAAAAAGAGTGAGAGGTTAAACAAAAATAAAAACAGTGTTTCTGCCATTGCCAGATTAGGAAACCAATATATAAAGTAATTTGAAACGTATAAAAATAAACCAAACCCCAGGATAAAAGGATTTTTACTAATTTTTTTCAAAAACAGATAAAAAAGAAAAAGTGCTCCTAAACTTAAAGCTATGTTAATAAAATAGAATACCCTTGGGTCTTCTCGGTTTATAAGAAGTATTGGTAAAAGGCTCACCGAATATAGCGGAGGAACCCTGGGATTTATCTTTCTGTCTTCTCTTTGAAGGTACATCCCCTTCCCTTCTAAAAAGTTTATTGCCGGATTTATATAATGAAGGGTATCGGGGTATGGTTCTAAATTGGAAATCAAGTTTCTTTCTGAAAAAGGATTTTTTAAAAGTAACAATCCTAACAAAAACAGACTTCCTATAAATATTATTAGTGGATATCTTCTTGTAAAAAAATCTTTATACATACTACAATAGTGTGTACAATTTAATGCAAAAACTATCAATTATTATACCTGTTTATAACGAAGAAATGTTGATTGGCAAAACAATCAGTTCTGTAGCCTCTGCAGATTCTCTTAATATGGTTAAAGAAATTATAGTGGTTGATGATGGCTCGGTTGATAAGACCAAAGAGGTAACAGAATCATCGATAAAAGATCATAAAAAAGAGAAGTCTTTAATATTCAAAACAATCTTCAGGCCGGAAAATTCCGGTAAAGGCGCCAGTGTTAAAGAGGGTATACTTGCATCCACCGGAGACATCATCATAATCCAAGATGCTGATTTAGAGTACAATCCGGAAGATTACCCATTACTTCTGGAACCCTTCATAAGAAATCAGGCCGATGTGGTTTATGGATCAAGATTCATCTCTAATAGACCACACCGCGTTTTATATTTTTGGCATTATGTAATCAATATGGCTTTAACAACTTTTTCCAATATGTTAACCAACTTAAACTTAACCGATATGGAAACAGGTTATAAAGCCTTTAAAGGGGAGCTTATTCGGAAAATTTCCAAGGATTTGGAGAGTAAAAGGTTTGGCTTTGAACCTGAAGTTACGGCAAGATTGGCAAAAATTAAAGGCATTAAGTTCTTTGAAGTTGGAATTTCTTATAGTGGTAGAACTTACGAGGAGGGTAAAAAAATTGGTTGGGTGGATGGGATGAGGGCCATATGGGAGATAATTAAATTCAATTTGTTTGCTTAACTATCCTTAAAAACTTCAACCAGCAAAAACTCTTCATCATTAAAAAGTACTTTTACTTGTGAATTTTTCATTATCCACTGGCTGATTAATGTAGCTTTATCTTCATATAAATGACCTTTATTAAGCTTAAAGAATTTGACATTTTTATTGTTTAAAAGTTGCCAAAAAACTTCCGGGTCATTTTTTTCAATTGCAGTAAAAAGCTGATTTTCGTATTCTTCATATTCTCTAGGAATATACCCGCTATACCCATTCACCATTAGGCATTTATGTTTGATGGAAGCCAGCTGAAATTGAGTTCGATAGGTGAGGTTCTCTATAACATTATTAGGGGTAATGAACCTTGACATTGGGTACTCTAAAAGTACATGCCCTCCGGCTGCGCAACTTTGCTCGATTGTTTTATAAACTGTAGGATAGAACTCTTTTTTTCCAGTCAGCTTGTTAACCGGAGCAATTTCCATTAAAAATAGACTCGCAAAAACAGCCACCAATATTAACCCTTTCTTGCTTTTAATTCCCAGTTTTTTTATTCTGCGAAGCAGAAGTAACTTGTTCATTCCCAGTAAAGCAAAGTAATTTAACCCTAAAAATAAAAGCCACATCCATCTGGCGTTTGCACGGATAGGCTCAACAAGGGGAACAAACTTTAGGATTAAATAATATGGAAGCGGGATAACTAAATAAGTGCCGTTGACGCTTAATCTCGGTCCTAATGAAAATAAAAACCCAACGATAATCAGAATAATAAAATAAAAGTTATAAAACGATAAATTAAAACTTAGGGATGAAGCTTTTTTCTCTTTGGTAATATTCAGCATGCCCAGTAAGGCTAGAGAGAGTAAAATCACCCCGGGAAAAGCTCCTGATTCGCCAACCGTATGTCTGTTAAAACTATTCCATAAACTCATTATTTTGGAGGTTGAAGCAATACTGTTAAAGTGGGTCGTAAACAAATAATCAGTTAAATGGGCAGAATATGTAATATACTCACTTGGATCACGGACAATTCCATAATACTTCTTTATCTCAATATACTTTAGTAGAAAGGGGCCTGAAAAAACGATAAAGGTAATTAAAACGAGAGCTCCATGAATAAAAATTTTCCAAATTCCTTTTCTCTGCAAATATTGGCTTACTATCCTAAGCGTATACCAAATACTTACAGCAATTAGCATAAATACACAAATGTATACGCTTGATAGAAATTCAAGCGAAATCATTAAACCAATGATTAAAGCATTTTTTATGGAGAATTTTTCTTTAAACAAAAAATATAAGCCAAATAAAAATGGCCACAGGTTAATAATCTGAAAATGATTGAACTCCATAAAAAAGTAGGGAGAGAATGCTGTTATTAGTGTTCCGAAAAAGACTAAAAGCCTATCAGAAAAAAATACTCTCCAAAGTAACCAACTTGCCCAAATATTTAAAAAGATTGTCGTAATAAACACTAAATTAAAAACTAATATTTGGTTTGATGAAAAAAGGTTAAAGATAAACCCTAAGGCTGATGCTGGCAAAAGCAGGTCAGAAAATAACATGGTTCCCTCTAAAGGATAGAAAATATTTGAATTAAAGAAACTACTAAATTGGAGTTTGCTTACATGATCGATGTTTTGATAGATTATCCAAACCATTAAAGGATAATCCAACCAATCTATTAGATTAGTACTAATATTAAATAGCAATGATCGAAATATAATGGCTGTTAAAACTATAAGTAACAAAATGATCGAAATAATTCTCAAATGTTTTTTTAAGTAAAGCATCTTAATCTATTCTATTCTATACCCATATCCCTTTTAAGAAAATATGTATAATATAAAATTTATGAAGGATATTTCTTTAGCTATCATTGGACTGGGATATTGGGGACCAAATTATGCAAGGGTCATTAGTCAACTTGAAGATGTGAAGTTGAAATGGTGTTGTGATATTAATAAATTGGCGCTTTCCAAATTTTCCAAATTCTATCCACAAGTTCAAATCACAGATAATATTGAAACACTCGTCAATGACAAAGAATTAGACGCGGTAATAATTGTTACCCCTGCTCAAAATCATTTTGAAATTGCCAAAAAACTCCTCTTAGGCGGTAAGGATATTATAGTAGAGAAACCCTTAACCAATAACCTGGATGAGTCAAAACAGCTGGTAAAGCTGGCGGCAGAAAAGAAGAAAATTATAATGGTCGATCACACTTTTGTATTTAACACGGCCATAAAAAAACTTAAGGAATTAATCGCTGATGGCGAGCTGGGTAAGATTTATTACATTTACGGCAATTATAATGCCCTGGGTCCTATCAGAAGAGATGTTTCGGCTATGTGGGACTTACCCCACTTTATATATGTAGTAAACTTCCTACTTGGGAGTATCCCACTTTGGGTTTCTGCCTCCGGAAAGGATTATTTGCAAAAAGGTATGGAAGATGTGGTTTTTTTAAACTTTGAATATCCTGGTAATGTTTTATTTAACCTCAACTGTTCCTGGATTGACCCGGTAAAAGTAAGGAGACTGGTAATTGTTGGAGAAAGAAGGATGGTAGTATTTGATGATATGGAGCCAGAAGAAAAAATTAAAATCTATGATAAAGGGGTTGAGATTTCATCTGATCCCAACTTTGCTAATTTGCAACTAGTTGTCAGAAATGGTAATACAGTAATTCCTAAACTTGAACTAAAAGAACCCTTAAAAGAAGTTGTTTTAGAGTTCATAAAATCAATTAAACTACGCTCTAGTAATTTTTCAAATGGATTAGATGGCTTAAATTTGGTACAAGTTTTGAAAAGTGCCCAGCAGTCACTTAATAAAGGTGGAAAAAGAATATCAATTAGATGAGTAAGAAAATTTTTAAAAATGTTATTTTGGGGAAAAATGTCACTTTAGAAGATGGAGTCGTGATTGGCCTTCCTCCATTTGGAAAAAAAGATGGAGAAATAAAAACAATTATCGGTGATAATGCTTTTATCCGTGCCAATACAGTAATTTATGGCGGTGTAAAAATTGGGAATAATTTTCAAACTGGACCTGGGGTTTTAATTAGGGAAAACAACATAATAGGGAACAATGTTGTTGTCTGGCATAGTGCGACTTTAAACCCCAATAATAAGATTGGCGAAAACTGCCGAATTCATGCTGGTTGTTTTTTAGAAATGACCACTTTGGGTAAAAATGTTTTTTTAGGTCCTAATGTGACTTTTACCGATGATCCTCATCCAATAATTCCGATTGATTACAGAGGGTGTTGGGGAGGAGCTATAGTTGGTGATGGGGCTGTGATTGGTGGCGGGGCAACTATACTTCCGCATGTGGTAATTGGTAAACAAGCAGTTGTCGGAGCAGGGTCCGTTGTAGTTGAAAATATACCAGATAAAAAGATTGCTGTTGGAAACCCAGCTCATGTAATTTACGACGTTGAAGATGTAATTTGTAAACGGCCGGGTAAAGTCCATTTTCCATATAAGCGAAGCTTGAAATTTTCGCTACGCTCAAATTTTAAAGGCAGAAAAGTATGAAAAGTATTCCCCTGGTTGATTTAAAAGCTCAGTATAAAACAATCAAACCAAAGATACATTTAGCGATTAAGAAGGTACTCGATTCATCTTATTTTATATTGGGTGATGAAGTTTGGGATTTTGAAAAGAAATTCGCCGAGTATTCTGAAGTAAAATATGCCATTGGTGTAGCCTCGGGGTTAGATGCTTTGGAATTAGGAATGAGAGCATTAGGGATAGGTGTTGGTGATGAAGTTATAACACCTGCCAACAGTTTTATTGCCTCTAGCTCTGCTATATCTTTTACAGGTGCAACACCAATATTAGTTGATTGTGAAGAAAACACCTTCAATATAGACCCAGCCAGAATTGAAGAAAAGATAACCAAAAAGACAAAAGCTATTATGCCAGTTCATCTTTATGGAAGGCCTGCAGATATGGACCAAACTCTAAAGATTGCAAAGAAACATAACTTAATGGTTATTGAAGACGCTTGCCAGGCCCATGGTGCAAGATATAAAGGAAAACGGGTTGGTTCATTCGGAAATTTTGGAGCTTTTTCTTTTTATCCGGGAAAAAATCTGGGCGCTTATGGAGATGGAGGAATTATTACTACAAACAATAAAACGCTTGCCGATACTGTAGCCAAAATGCGCAACTATGGCCAGGCTCAAAAGTACCATCATGATTATCTTGCCTGGAATAGCAGGCTTGATACAATCCAAGCCGCAATACTTTTGATTAAATTAAAAAAACTTGATAAATGGAATGGCGGGAGGCGGGAAATTGCTCAAGAATATAACAGGTTACTAAAGAATCTGCCCATTATTGTACCCGAGATTCCAAAAAACATCGATCATATCTTCCACCTTTATGTAATAAGAACCAAAAATCGTGATGATTTGGCAAAGTATTTAAACCAAAAAGGTATCGCAACCGGTTTACATTATCCTATCCCGATCCATTTGCAAAAAGCCTATCAAGACTTAGGTTATAAAAAAGGTGATTTTCCGGTTAGTGAAAAGCTGGCTGAGGAAATTCTTACCTTGCCAATTTATCCTGAACTTAAAGATTCGGAAGTTGAATATATTGCCATAAGTATAAGACAGTTTTTTAAATTTACTAGTTCTTTAAACCCAGTTTTAACAAAAACAGGGGGCGCGCCATTTTCCACCAGTCGATAACAGGCCTTATTTTTGAATATTTTCTAATACCGGGCAGATAATCTTTTGATACCGGAACCTCCAGTACTTTATATCCTAGCGTCAACACTTTGTAATGAAGGTAAGTTTCTAACTCATATCTGTCAAGCCAATCCTGAAAGACATTGATTCTTTTATCTTTAAATAACGATAATTTATATGCCCTGAAACCATTTGATGAATCTGTTGATTTAAATCCCGTTAAAAGATAAACCATAAATGTAAATCCTTTAATTAATGTCTTCCTTAATAACGGCAAATTTTTAAAGGATCCTCCTGCCAAAAATCTTGAACCTTGGACATAGTCGAAATTTTCTTTCAAAATAGGCTTCAAAAGAACTGGTATCTCTAAAGGATTATCTTTTCCATTACCGGCCATAATAACGCAGACATCAAACCGATTTTTTAAACCATAATTAATGACTCTTCTAATTGCAGCTCCTACTCCTATATTTTTTGGGCTATTTAATAGCAGGACATTTTTTAGTTTTGATCTTTTTAAAAAATTCTTAATTATCTTTTTTGTGTCATCCGTAGATCCATCGTTAACAAACAGTACTTTTACATGAATTTTAAGCTTAAGATTTTCAATTCTGGAGAACAGGTCAGTTATGTTTTGGGATTCATTATAAAATACAATCCCAATAACGATTTTGGTCTTTATTCTCATGATATAATCCGAGTGCAGCTAAATTCTAAGCTTTTGTTTCTTAAATGATTAAACAATTAGCAGCTATTATATTAGTCCTTTTTCTAATTTTAAACTCCTGGAGAAATATTATCACCAATATTAATACCCATCTGCCTAGCTGGTACGATGAACTGTTTATAATCTGGATTTACCAAAACAATACCCGCCATTTCTCAGAGTTTGATTTTGCAAATATCTATGAAACAAATGCCCTTTACCCATTCAAATATACGCTATCTTTTGCAGAACATATGTATTTTCCCTCCTTACTTGTATTGGTTATAAATTTTTTTACCAAAAGTCCCATTGCTCAATACAATATCTTACTAGTACTAAATCACATCTTAATATTTTTATCTTCCCTCCTGTTTTTTAATAGAATCTTTAAAAACTTCTCTGCAGCTTTATTATCGGCATTCTACACCAGCTATTCGCCATACTTTTTTGTCCAGCTGGGCCATTTTCAGATGGTATTCTTTTGGCCGCTTTTTTTTAGTTTGTATTCTCTTTCCAGTTATTTCGAGAAAAGGAGAGTCGTACTACTTTTAGCCAGTGGTGTTTTTGCCGGTTTTCAATTTTTATCTTCAGTTTACTTAGGAGTAATTGGGCTGACCATTATTTCTTTATGGTTTTTGATTGAGCTAATTACAAAACTTAAAATTTCCTCATTTATATACCTTAAAGAATATTTCCAGACCTTAAAAGAATTTTTCGTAAAATATCTGATTTTTTTGTTAACATTTTTTTTAATTTCATTTATTTCAATATACGGATACATACTGGTCAGTAATGAGTATGATATTAAAAGAGAATACGAAGAGTTTCTAATTTACTCTGCCGATTTGCTTGATTATTTATTTCCTCCAAGAAATCAAAACTCGCTCCTTTATACCTCTGACCTTTTTACTAACTTACAAAATTATAACCGGCATATAGAAGGTGAATTTGCCGCCTTTCCCGGAATAATAGCAATGTTTTTTGCGATATATATGATACTGCCAAAAATCAATATCAAGAAAAAAGTCTTAATTTTCCAGTTTTTATTAGATCAAAGAACCATCTTCTCTGTTGTCTTAATTATGATTGGAGTCATCTTTTCGTTGGGACCAAGACTATTTATAAATGGCGTATTTTCTGACCTAATCCTTCCGTACGCTGCGGTTTTAAAATCATTTCCCGCATTTGGAATAATAAGGGTACTAGCCAGGTGGTATTTTTTAGTAGTACTTGGATTTTCAATATTATTTGGTTTAGGGTATATAACACTGCAGAAAAGACTCTTCAAATTTTACAATCCTGCAAAAAAATTATTTCCTATTCTAATCTTTTTATTGCTTACAGCTGAGTTTTATTCACTACAACCTTTTGGAAGCATTTATAAAGATTGGTCTGATAATTCATATGAATTTGTAAAAAGGGATATTTGTAAGAAACAAGGAAGTGTACTTTTAGAGTACCCTTTCCATTATAGAAATTTAGACGCGGATCTCATCAAAGATGTAAATTATATGGCTCAAATTCTTCTAAACTCAACTCAACATAGATGCAGAATTTTAAGTGGATATTATGGATTTGAGCCACCAAAATATATTAAAATCCGGGATGAATTTGGTAATGGTTTTGACAAAAAAGACATAAAAATTATAGATGACTTAAATATAGACTATGTTAAATTTAATAACTATGCCATTACAAAGGAAGAAAAAAACTTTATTGAAAAAAATAACTTGCTGGCGGGTTTTAAAAAAGTTTATGAGGATAAAAATACTACGATATTAAAAGTTGGACTAAATGGAACTAATTAAGACAGCTATATCGCTGAAAGTAGCCTTAAAAAATTATTTTTGAATGCCTCAAGCGAATAACTCTCATCAATCTTTTTAAAAATATTTTCCCAGTCAAGTTTCTGATTCTCACTGTTTTGGAAATAAATTGTATTGCTTACTAACTCCTCAATTTTTTTGAAAAGATTTTTTTCTTTACTCAGCCCAACTTTACTGATAAGCTCAGGCAAACCTCCTCCATTAAATAAGACTGGGATACACTTAGCGCTTAATGCTTCAATTGGGGCAATCCCAAAGTGCTCAAACCTAACCGGATGCAAACCTTCATCTTCCCCAAAACCTGTAGCATGCCAATAGATTTTTGACTTTAAATAAATTTCTTCAACTTCTTGCCTTGAGGCATTAAGGTGAAAAAAGACCGGATATCCTTTTGATTTTTCTTTAAGGTACCTGAAGAATTCGATACTCGTCGGCTCATCGCCTAGCCCTCCCACTAGATGCAGCTCCCAATTTTGCGTGTTTTTGTTACAAAGTTTTTTAAATGCTTCAATTAAAATCTCCTGTTTTTTGCCATGACCCAGCGTAAAAAATCTCCCAACCGAACAAATCCAGTTATTTTTCTTAAACTTACCTACCGGATATTTTTTAAAAAGCAGATCAACAGGGGGGGCTATCACCTTGGGATCCTTATTCCAATATTTTCTAATCCATCTCAAGGCAAAGTAGGAATAGGTAATAATTGCTTGATAAGTATTTACCCTTTCAGCAAGATTAACAAAAAGACCAGCTCGGAATCTAGTAATAATTCTTTGTCTAAAATCAGTATACAAAAACTTAGGCAGTCCGGTTAAGTAAATTTTGGGATAAAAAAGATAGACTTTCTCATCTTCGATATTATGATATCCCTGTAGGTTTTGAAAATCTAAGTTTAGATAAGCAGTCAAAGATTTTGGCATAAATTTAACTGTAAATTCAAGTGAATTAGTTCCATGGTTTACCAGGACAATTTTATCTATAAGTTGAGCATTATCAAAAGATATTTTTATATTTTCCAAAAAGCTTTTATAAAAGTTTGTCAAATGAATCTTAAAGGAGGCTTCCTGGATTTTGTTCGGGCTTAAATTTGACAGGGCAAACTTATTTTTATCTCCCAGCAGGAAAACTGGCTTTGAAGTAATTACAGCAGGTGCTTCAATCTGGCTTAAGAATTCTACAGGTTTAATTAGGCGGGAAAGGATCGGTAGGAGGAATTTGGTAAATATAAGACCCTTAAGGTTATTATAAAGAGTTGTTGGGAAGTTAACATAGTAAATATTTTTTTTGGCAAAACCGATTGAATAATCAAGGAATGAAATATTAATAAATAAGTCTGCATCTTTAACCAATTTCTTCAAAGCAATCTCGTCATTCCAAACTTGCTTGAATTCAATATCTTTGATGTCAACCCTCAGTTTTTCATAAATAACCTCTTTTGGTACTTCCTTTCCGGAAATAAAAAGAACTTCGTAGCCTTTATCTTTTAAAATCCTGGCTAAATTACAAGCAACAACCTCTCCGCCTCCTAATGAATGTAACCATTTATCGTAGATTACTGCTTTCATAGAAGATACCAGTCTCCTTTTAGCAGTCTTAAATAGTTTTCTTTGACAGCTTCTTTATTTCTTGTCCGGCTTCGTCTAATTTTTTCTGCCAGAAGAAACGGTGAATAAACAATAAAGAATACCAATGCTTTAACCATCTGAATCCGCCTGAGAAAGTTGGTCTCCCCGCTTTCATTTTTTTTAGATTTTATCCTATAAATAAGGGTTCTGAACCTGAACAAAATCAGAAATAGAGTTAAAATGCTGTCTAAACACAGGGAAAAATAGGCTGAGAGAAAAATTTTAAAAGGGAAATTATAATACAAATGAAGCAACCTGCCTTTCTCAACATGGTAGATAAAAAAAGGAGACCACTCTTTACTAAACAGCGCATGGTGGTGCCTGACTATTGCTTTAGGAGTGTAAACTGATTTAAAGCCGGCAAACCTCGCTCTTTCTGAAATTTCAACATCCTCATAGTACATAAAAAAAGATTCGTCCAAATACCCAATTTTATCAAGGATTTTTTTTCTATAAAGCACCGCAGCCCCGCATGCTGCATAAACCTCCTTTTCTTTGTCGTATTGATTTAAATCATACTCATGAAACTGTCTATTGCCGCTGACAATTGCACCAATATCCCTTCCGTAGCCATCTTGAAAAACCATAATTCCTGCATTCTGGATTTTACTTAGTGATTTCTCTGAAATCCTGCGGTTTTTGACTTTAGCGGTTAATTTATACTCAACATCGTCACCGTTTCTCACAACCTTTGATACTTTTAACCCCCCATTATTAAAGGTAATGATTTTACTTAAATCAATCTGGTCTTTAAGCTTAATTTCCTTTGAATTGAATGATATGTTAAACTCAACTACATCATCTAGAAAGGGCTCAAAAGGCAGTTCAATTTCAAAAGAGTTGTCTTTTTTCGAGATAGGTAAATAATATAACCTTGAGTCAGTACTTTCATACAATTTTGATTTTGACAACCAGGCAAATACAGGTATGAGTTTTGGATTTATCTGGAACCTAACATTAATAAACTTTGGATAAAGGAATATTTTTGAATTAACTGCAAAAATTTTTTCATCGAGAGTTGCTGTTTTTACCAATTGTTTTAGCCAATTTTTCTCAACAACACAATCATTATTTAAGAGTGCAACATATTCTCCTTTGGCGCTTTTTATGCCAATATTGTTCCCTTTTGAAAAACCTAAGTTTTTGTCTAGATTTATCAGCTTAATATTTTTATGATCCTTGGCCATTTTAGATAAGATTTCTCGGCTTTTATCTTTCGAATTATTATCAACAACTATAATTTCCAACTTTTCTTTTGGATAATTTAGTTTTAAAAGTGAGCCAACTACCCCATCAATAACCTTTTCACCAAAGTAATTCAAAACTATTACCGAACAAAAAGGAGTTGATTGTTTCATCTTTTAATTAGTTTCCAATCTGAGTATAACTTTTGGCTTGTTACAAATTCAACTGGATTCTTGTTGAATATTAGAAAATGACATATCATTGTTTTGATGTTGAGACTTTTTTCAACTCCCTTTATATCTTTTCGGTACTTACTCTCCCAGCTTACCTTAAGAGAAATTAAAGCTCGCTACAAACAGTCCATTCTGGGATACGCCTGGGTTTTGTTAAATCCGCTCATACAGCTTTTAGTATATTCTTTTGTATTTTCTATAGTTTTTAAATTCCCGATGGAGAACACCCCATACTCAATCTTTTTATTCATAGGACTTTTGCCTTGGATATACTTACATACATCACTTTCACAAGCTGCACTGGTTTTAGTTGATAACTCAGATCTTTTGAAAAAAGTCTATTTTCCAAGAGAAATACTGCCTTACTCTGTGATACTTGCTAAAAGTATTGATCTATTTTTTGCATCAATGCTTTTGATTGCATTTATGTTTTTTTATAAGCTCCCATTTTATCCCAGCATGTTTATGATAGTTCCAGTTTTTTTAATCCAGGTTATTTTGATGGGTGGTCTAGCACTTTTTTTGTCCGCAGCTAATTTATTCTACAGAGACATCCAGTATTTAACTAATCTTATACTTTTGATGTGGATGTATTTAACGCCTGTGGTTTACCCATTATCTTTAGTGCCAAAGGATTTCCTTTGGGTTTATAGTCTAAACCCAATGGTTGGGATTATCGAGGGTTATAGAGCCGCAATTTTTAATCGACCCCCGGATTATCCTACTATTGTCTGGTCAGTTTTAATATCTTTGATTATATTTATCTTTGGTTTTTGGGGATTTAAAAAAAGTGAAAAAGTTTTTGCAGATATTGTCTAAATTATGGATGAAATAGTCATTAAATTAAAAGACATTGTAAAAGAGTTCTATCTGCAAGATGATAGAACTTTTAAAGAATTCCTGCCTAATCTTCTTTTAGGCAAACCCTGGGCTAGGAAACTTACAGCTTTAGACAATATTTCTTTTGAGATTGCTCAAGGAGAAACCGTTGGGATTATTGGTAAAAACGGCGCAGGAAAATCTACTTTACTCAAGCTCATTGCAGGTGTGACTACCCCGACAAAAGGAAGCATTAAAGTAGCTTATAAAGTAGCTCCCTTGATTGAGGTGGGAGCGGGTTTCCACCATGAGCTGACGGGTTTTGAGAATATTTTCTTAAATGCTGCAATTTTAGGGATGAGTAAGAAAGAAATTGAAGCGATTGTAGGTAAAATAATCGAGTTTAGTGAACTTTCAGATTTTATTCATACTCCTGTTAAAAGATATTCAACCGGTATGTACATGCGTTTAGGTTTTGCGGTTGCAATACACGTTAATGCACCAATTTTACTTATTGATGAAGTTTTGGCAGTAGGTGATGCAATTTTTCAAAAAAAATGTATAAATGTTTTAAAAAAAATAAAACAGGATAAAGACAAAACAATTGTTTTTGTCAGCCACAATGAAGGGGCTGTAAAAAGTTTTTGTGAGCGGGTAATACTTTTAGATCATGGAGAGATAGTCAAAGACGGAAATCCGGAAGAAACTTTTAAAAAATACCACGAAATTTCAAGATGAAATGGAAACTCAAATTATTAAACTTTACGTTTTGGCAGGTTTGAAAAAAATTTTAAGACCAATTGGTTCGGTACCCTTAGCTAGAAATCTTTATCCTATCTTAAGCGAATTCCTTAAAAACCACGGGGAAGTAATTGTTAATATTAAAGATCTTTGGAATTTTAAGATGTATTTAAATGTAACTGATGTAGGGCTAAGCCATATGTTACTCCTAAACGGGGAATATGAGAAACATGAAACCATACTACTTAAAAACTTAATTAAAAAGGGAGATGTTTTCTTAGATGTTGGAGCTAATTTTGGTTATTATACCCTGCTGGCCTCAAAGTTGGTAGGTAAAACAGGAAAAGTTTTTTCTTTTGAACCGGACCCTTATAATTTTTCCATCCTGCAAAGAAATATTAAAATAAACAACTGCGCTAATGTTTTATGCGTTAATAAAGCTGTTGGAGAAAGAGATGAAAAAATTTATTTCTACATAGATGCCGATAATCTTGGTCGGCACAATATTATCTCAAATTGGAGTAACCATAAATTAAGTGTTGATAAAATCAGTTTAGATAATTTCTTTCAAAAAGGCATTAGGGTGGATCTTGTAAAAATTGATATTGAAGGAGTGGAGGAACTTGCGATTTCAGGAATGAAAAAAATTATCCAGACTAACAAGCAAATCAAACTATTAATTGAATTTTTCCCGGAAAGGATAAGGCAAAATAAATTAAACCCAAATAATTTAAACAAACTTATTAACTCGTTTGGCTTCTCTATTTATGAAGTCAGACAATCAGGAATAACAAAAACTTCCTTTAATGAAGTTCTCAAAAGGACACGGGGAAAAGGCGAATTAATGAATATATTGCTGAAGATGTAATTTAGTCATCTTTTAGAAAACGGTAAGTTTTAAAACCCGAGTATATTAAACACAAAATTAAACTGGCAAGCAGTATTAAAAGTGGTAGTTTTGGTATATCCCAATAGATTAGGTATTTAAACCACCAAAAATCAGGGGTTCTTTCATAAACTTGAGTATGCATCTCCCAAAATCTCCAGGGATCAGTAATGCTTTCTCCGTATGTATTATATTTAACACCCATCATAGCAGGACCCAAGGAAGAGACATAAGGGAAATCAAAAGTTTCTTTATTGACATCATTACCGTCAATAGCAAAAGAGATTAAACTAAAAATTTGAGGGACATATTTTTTTGGTTGGGTATTTTTATTTTCGTATTTCGAAGGGTCATCTCTGTATTGGTTTAACTCACTGGACTGGCTCATTGGGGATATAGTTTCAAAACTTACTGTCAGCCAATTATCTTTATTTTTAAGCAGGTTCCCGGGAATATTTAGATCAATCAGTTTCCTTTCTGCAGGCAGAAACTTTTCACTTTCAAGTATAACATTATCATTTAATGATACTTTGATTATTGCTGAATTTGAGGCTTCCTCAATTGGATGGTTAATTAGACCCAGTGAAATTTTTTTGACAGGAAACCTAGTACGGTCATCAAATAAGATGTCTCCTTTTCTCTCAATTACCCTCCATCTTTCATTCCCCACCAGGAATGGGAAATCTATCCCGTCATGGAAACGGACATTATAAAGCCCATGGTCAATAATTTGAGGAAGCGCTTGAAAAAGTTTAACTAGTTCTCTTGAGAGCATAATAACCGGCGAATATCTGGGAATGAAATTGCTATAAGTAAAATTTGTAAATTCAGTCGAGTTTACATAGAACTTTTCCTGAAGATCATGGTATTTAATTTGATATGGCATTAAAATACCTAACATATTAATATAAAAGCCTATTAATAATAGCGGGAAAAAGATGAATAACTTCTGGGGTTTAGACAGCTTAACAAAAATCCAACTAACTATTAAAATCCCAAAAGGTATTAAAGGGCTAAGGTACCTTGGCCCCCAACTGGATTCCCCATGCCAAATCGCGGCCACCCCCCTTTGAGCATCAAAGGTACGTTGGGATGCAAAAAATATAATGGTTATTATTGAAAGAATTAGAAATACCAAAGTTTCCGGATAAATTACTTTTTTTATTCTATGCCAGAAAAAGATAGTTACTAAAAGGATTGGTGAGTATAGAAAAATACTCCTTCCAGGGGAAAATAATTGACCATATATCCCTTCAAAAAAAACTGGTTTTGGTATATCTAAAAAAGGCGCTACTCCTCTGCCTGCTATGTTTAATGGATTTGCTAAGTTTTGGGTTGTACCTGAGCGAAGATTTTCAAACCAGAGATAAATGATAAGAAGTGGTAAAGTTCCCAGGAAAAAGATTAGCAAATTGCTTAGCAAAAATTTTATCTTTAAACTGCCTATGAATTTTTTAGGTGATGTGAAGATAAGGCGAAGTTTCGACAAAATCAGGATATAAATACCAAGTGGTATAACTGCAAGTAAAAATGTCTGGTTATAAGTAATACTTACCATCCCAAAAGAGGCCCCGGCAAATATTAAAAACAACTTTTTTTTAGTTTGAAAATATTTTTTTATAAGGAAAAATGCTAACACTAAAAAAGCTGTAAACATCATATGAGGGAAGGAATATTTAGCGTATGGAAGTAGATTGGTTGTAAACAACCCTGCAAAACTTATTAATAATGCCTGTTTTTTGGATAATCCCAATTCTAAAAGATACAAAAATATGGTTACTCCTAAAACAGCAGCAAAAAATCCATTAGTAAATGATGCTGTTAAAAGTATTAACCAGTCATTTTCTAAGGGAAAATGCACCGGAGGGGATATGTTATAGATCTTATAGACCATATCGGTTATAGCAACAGCCGGTAAATACGCTAAGGAATATCCTAAACCTGTAGGGCTGTAGGTTTTGCCGTCTCCAGCTACATAAGTACTCATATGGATGTTCTCCCGTATGTTGTAGCCATACTCGGGTGCTGTGGGTTCCCCTTTGTAATAAATATTTCTGGCAACAGCTAAATACTGAAAACCATCCTGGGAGTCAATCACCCCGGAGGATAAAATTAAAAAAGTTGCCAGTAAACTAAAGAAATAGTAAGTGATGAATTTTTTCATGATTTTAAAGCAAACAATATCTTCAGAGTCTTATTACCGGAGTATATTAAACTCAAAATTAAAGTAGCAAGTAATATTAAAAGTGGTAGTTTTGGTATATCCCAATAGATTAGGTATTTAAACCACCAAAAATCAGGGGTTCTTTCATAAACTTGAGTATGTAATTCCCAAAATCTCCACGGGTCAGTAATGCTTTCTCCGTATGTATTATATTTATATCCCATCGCCGTACCTAAGGAAGAAACATAAGGAAAATCCAGGCTTTCTAAATTGATAGGGGTATCATTAATTGAAAAAGCTATTAACCCTAAGATTTGCTTATGGTTTTTTATAACAGTTTGGTCTTTATAGTTTACATTAATCACAAGTTTATTATCCTTATCTTTTAAAAGTGATTGTTTAACCGGTAAAACAAAAATATTTCTTTCCTTTGCCTCAAGGGTTAACGGCTGATCCGATAATGACTGACCATTAAGAGAGATATTTACTATCGCTTGGGAACCTGACTCCGTAATCGGATGATTTATAAGTCCGAAGGTTAATTTTTTAACCGTGTCCTTTTTAAAATTATCAAATGATATATAACCTGTTCCTTCAATTACCCTCCATCTCTCCGGTCCAACCGGAAATGAAAAATCTATACCGTCATAGAATTTAGCATTATATTTACCATGGTCGATAGTTTGCGGGATGGATTGCGGAAGGGCTCTTAACTTTTTTGACATCTGTATTATAGGCGAAAACCTGGGGATAAAATTGCTGTAAGTATGGGTGGTAAACTCTGTAGCATTGACAAAAAAATTAGGTTGTAAATCATGGTATTTAATCTGGTAAGGCATAACCACTCCAAGCATATTAATATAAAAACCTAAAATCAGAAGCGGAAGGAAAATAAATAGTTTCTGATACCTGGATAGATTTTTAAAAATGCTACCGATTATCAATACCCCAAAAGGCAAAAGAGGTATTAAATATCTGGGACCCCAGCTCGATTCACCATGCCAGAGTCCGGCAATTCCCTGATCAGGGCCGCCCACACTATACTGAGTAGCATAAAAAAGTACATAAATTGCTGATATGGCAATGAAAACCAGAGTCTCGTTTAAAGCTATTTTTTTGATCTTGTTCCAGAATAAGATAATTAGTAGAAAGATCGGGGAATATATAAAGATACTCCTCCCGGAAGAGAATAATTGACCATACAACCCTTCAAAAAAGATTATCTTAGGAAGTCGTTGTAAGGGGATTGCCGTCCTGCTTGCCAGAACAAAAGGGTTTGCCAGGTTTTCAGTCCCCCCTGCCCTTAGATTTTCAAACCAGAAATAGACTACTAAAAGAGGTAAAAATCCAAGCGTAAAAATAAGCAGATTTTTTAATAAATGGTTTTTCCGAAAGCCCGTTAAGAAGTCTGTTACTGATGAAAGGCTAAATTTAGGTTTTGATAACAAAAGAAAATATAACCCTAAAGGGATTGCAGAAAGTATAAATGTCTGGTTATAAGTAATACTTACCATCCCAAAAGAGGCCCCGGCAAATATTAAAAACAACTTTTTTTTAGTTTGAAAATATTTTTTTATAAGGAAAAATGCTAACACTAAAAAAGCTGTAAACATCATATGAGGGAAGGAATATTTAGCGTATGGAAGTAGATTGGTTGTAAACAACCCTGCAAAACTTATTAATAATGCCTGTTTTTTGGATAATCCCAATTCTAAAAGATACAAAAATATGGTTACTCCTAAAACAGCAGCAAAAAATCCATTAGTAAATGATGCTGTTAAAAGTATTAACCAGTCATTTTCTAAAGGAAAATGCACCGGAGGGGATATGTTATAGATCTTATAGACCAGGTCAGTTACCGCCACAGCTGGCAACATCGCTAAGGAAAAACCTAATCCAGTAGGACTATAGGTATTGCCATCTTTTCCTAAATAAGTACTTAGGTGTACGTTCTCCCTCCTATTATATTCATATACTGGTGCAGTTGGCTTCCCTTTGTAATAAATATTTCTGGCAACAGCCAAATACTGAAAACCATCCTGTGAATCAATAACCCCGGAAGAAAGAAGAGAAAAAGTAGCTAATAGGAAGAAGAAAAAATATATCAGGAGCTTTTTCACGACTTTTTCCATGATAGCATTAACTTTGCAAGCTTTATATCATAAATCTTAAGTCTGAATCCAAGACCTGCGAAAATTACCGTATAGATTATTCCGCTTAAAATAAATTCAAACCAATTCTTGGGTGAAAAATGAATTAACCTTATTAGTATGAAAAACGCCAGGGAAAAGATAAAAATTTTTAGGTAAAACTGATACGGTATCTTAAAATCCACAAACTTTTTAATTATAGAAGTGAATACAATACAAAGCCCGAATCCAGCGAAAGTACTGGTAATAGCTGCACCAATAACCCCAAATTGCCAAATTAAGATTATGTTTAAGCAAATATTTATAACTGCCACAATTGTTAATACACGCAACCTTTCTTTAACCTTTCCAATCCCTAATGTAATAATCCCTGTAATTGAAGAAGTCAACACGCCAATATAAGCTAAAGAAAATATCGACAGGGAGATTTCTAAAAAATCCAGCCATTTTAGACCAAAAATCAAAGCTATTGTAGAGGATGGAAACATAATAACAAACAATGAAAAATAGACACCGATAAAGGGGATAATTTCGTAAACTTTACTTATTAGGTACCTTAACTTTTTTTTCTCTCCCTCGTAAAGGTGTGAAACCAAGGGAAAGAGGATGCTGTTTAATGGCGAAAACAATACGAGGGGGATTGAGGCAATTGGAACAACAACATTATAAATTCCTACCTCCTTAACCCCTTTAAGTAACGTTAAAAGAAAAATATCTGATGACACAAGCAATGAATAAATAAAAGTGGTTAAAAAAGCCGGTAAGGCGTATTTGTATATCGATATAAATATTTGATGGTCCCAAGACAGGTTATTGGCTGATAATATCCGGTGTCTAGTCCAAAGCAAATACAAAAAAACGACAGTTATAATTGAATACCCAAAAATCCAGGACAGGGCATAAAAGATGGGCGCATTTAGGTCTACTGCCAGAAAAGTCAAAGAGAAAAATAAAACTAAAACTGACCTTAAGACAATTATTAGTGAGTAGTATTTTGGTTTTTGCAGTCCGGTAAAAATCTGTAGAATACTATTTAAGATGCTGTTAATTATTAAAAACACACAGAAAACATAAATTAGATACTCGCTTCCAGAAACTTTAAAATAGTTCTTAGCTAAAAATGGCGCCAGTATTATCAAAATAAGGGAAATTATCATCGAGACTGCAAATTGGATAATTTGGCCATATGTATAGGCATTCCAGACTTTTTTATACTTTTTTGACTTAAAGTATTTGGGGATAAAGTAAACAATAGCTTCCCCAAAACCCAAATCCGCGTGGACAGAAATTATGCTAAAAAAACCAAATACCGCATAAAACAAACCGTAATCTTCAACCGACAGTGACCTAGAATATAACACCCTGATAAAATAGGCCAACACTGCCCCTAAAAAGCTTAGAACTAGAACTATTACACTCCCCCTAATAACATTTTCTGAAAAAGACATATTGCCAAGTATAACTAACTTAAACACTTTTTGTACATTAATTATTTTCCACAATTTGATATGATTTTCAACAATGTTTCTTAAGCAAGCTGTAGCTATTGCCTTAATTACCTATTATCCAAAATGGTACGTAGGTAAATTAAAAAAAATCTCTAATACCGATAAAGTCAGGGGCGATTTGGCATTGGAATTTATCCAAAAAGCAATTAATTTGGGTTATCAAGTCGTTGCAGTAGATGGTCACAGTTCTAAAAGCTTTCTAAAACAGTTAAACCAGTTTTCAGAGCTTAAAATTATTAAACGACGTGGCCATAAACGATCCCCTGCCAAAAGACAGGCTTTTAAAGCAGCTTCAAACCTTTCAGAAGTTAAAGTAATTATTGCTACTGAGGCTGAGAAAGTTTCTTTAATTGACTTTCTTGAAGTCTTAGTAAAACCGGTCCTTGAAGAAAAAGTAGATATAGTTGTTCCAAAAAGGCAGGATGACTTATTTAGGGAAACTTATCCGGATTACATGTACGAATCAGAGATGGAAGGGAATAAGCTCTGCAATGAGCAACTTAAGCTTAGTGGAATTCTTCCCAAAGATGCAAATGAATTAGATTTATTTTTTGGACCAAGGGTATTTAAAAATGATAAAAAAGTTTTAGCACTTTTTTTAAGGAAATTTCTTTTCTCTAAAGAGCATTTTTTAGGTGAATATTTTGATCCTGAGGAACTTGCCAATACTCAATTTTCCCCAGTAATTATAGCTTTAAAAAAAGGCTTTAAGGTAAAAAGTGTTACTGTGCCTTTTTCTTACCCAAAGGTACAAAAGGAAAACGAAAGCATAGGCGCCAGAGAAGCTTTTGAGGGAAAAAGGGGATCTCAAAGAATGGGACTTTTACTAGAATTGATGCATTTATTGAATTACTTAAAGAAATGAACCCAAAATGCCATTTGTTCACAATTGTGAATTTTTGGTACAGGTTTAGATTTCAAATTTAAGATTTGTTTTCTATATCTTTAAACTCAGGTGTCAGAAAAACTCTTGCCTCTATTTCATCAGCAATTCTTTCAGAAGCTTTGCCATCTGGTTTATATCTTTCCATTCTTCTTTGCAGCAATCTTTTATAATCATCATCCAAAAGGACACCATTTAGCACATTTCTCATATCTTCTAAATTAGTAATAAGTGGACTAGTTTTATCCTCAATAACTGGCACCCAAAGTCCTTCCATAGCTGGATGTTCTCTGAGAATTTGTGGTATAACTACACTTCCAACAGGCACTTGCCAAGCAGCAGCCTGTAATGCGATGGTTGATCTCTCCTGAAATAAGGCACTTGAGGCTGCTATTACTAGGTTAGCATCTGATACTAAATCTGAGGTTGCATAAATTAGTCGCCTGGAAAAAGGACTTAATAATTCTTGGTAAACTCTAATATTTTCTTTGTCAGCAGGGTGAAATCTCACTGCCAACATCCAATCCAATAATTCTAAATCTCTTAACCCAGAAAGAAAAACTTTAAAAGATTCTACTGTCCCTTTTCCAACTTGCCCAAACCAGGTGATTAAATCAACGTTTTTTGGCACTCCTAACTTATTCCTAATCTCTTCCCAAATCTTGGTTTTATCTGCATTTGCGATACTATCAAAAGCCGGCTGGCCTAGAGCCAATACTCTATCAGAAGTTATTGGATAACCTTCAAGCTTTAAAAGTTCAGCTTCCTTTGCCTGCTCATTCATGACAAATAAAATTCCGGGAGCGGCGTTTGGATTAGTTCTGATTTTTTCACCCAGAGAATCTATATATGCAGCCGGATAATCCTCAACTGCAAAGGTTGGGATACCTCTTTCCCTGCCAAATGCGTTTAAAGTAGCATCAAAATCAGGGTTAGAAGACATGCCGGTAATCATTGCATCTGGCTTCAATCTTTCTACTCTGGACAAAGGATTAACTGACCTTGAGCTATTAAATCCTGCAGAACGAAAAATACCTTCAGCTCTTCCTCTTAACAGCCCATAGACTTCCCAACCTCTTCTATTTAGTTCCAACGCAACTGGCAGGATAGCGTTAGATTGACCAGTATCCATAGCTCCAACAACTGCTATCTTAGGCTCTCTTTCCTTATTATTTGGAGCAGAAATTAAAAGTAATTTTGATTCCTGAAAACCTGGGTCGAAAAAGCCAAAAAATTCTGGTGACAAATTAATTCTACTCATAAATTCTATATTATAAGTTCAAGCATATGTGGTGGAAGCCTCACTTTTTTGGAGAACGTTAAATAAATCCTCAACTTTAGTTTGTTTCTTTTTTGTCCCTCTTTTATATTTATTTAGGCGCTTTTTATAGATTTTATTGTCTGGCAGGATTATATTAAATAGCCCCGCATCGATCATATGTTCTGCCTCCTCATCGGTAAAAAGCCTCTCGGTCATCTTTTCCTTATCTCTTGCACCAACAATTTTTAAACCAATTTTTTTACCATTGCTATACCTTTTAATAAGTTCACTGGCTAATTCATAAATATTATACTTAGGCATCTTTAAAACAAATATCTCGCTCCCTAGCATCTTTGATGTAGCCAAAAATACCAAATGAACCGCTTCCTGAATGCTCATGAAGTACCTTTCCATATTTTTATCAGTCACTAGTACTGGCCCGCCTTTTTTTATCTGCTCCATCCAAAGTGGCAAAACCGAGCCTCTCGAGTTTATTACATTTCCAAATCTGACAACAGCAAATTTAATTTCAGGGTTGCCAGAATAATTGGGGGCAGAAACTACCATTCTTTCCATCATCAGCTTGGTAATTCCCATAAAAGTATTCGGATAGACTGCTTTGTCGGTCGAGATTGCTACCATTTTTTCTACCCTGTGGTCGATCGATAAGTCAATGACGTTTTGGGTGCCAACAACATTAGTTTTTATTGCCTCAAAAGGATTGTCTTCGCAAAAAGGGACATGTTTTAAAGCTGCAGCATGAAAGACGATGTCAATATTATTAAACGCCCTGTCTAAACGATCCTTATCTCGGATATCACCGATTAGAAATCGCAGAATTTTTAAGTTTTTTGCAAGCTGGGAAAATTCCTGACGAAGGTAAAATTGTTTAGTCTCATCCCTTGAGAAAATTCTAATTTGTTTTGGGTTGAATTTAAGAAGTTGTCTCACAATTTCACTTCCAATAGAACCGGTACCACCGGTTACCAAAATCCTTTTGCCTTTGAAGATTTTCTTGAATTTATCCATTAAGACTTTTCCTTATGCTATCGCTTATATAATGTATATTTTTGATCGTAAGTCCTATATAAAAAGGTAGCGCTAAAGTTTCTGAAGAAACATACTCAGCTATTGGAAAATCTCCTTTTTTAAACCTGAATAATTTTTTCATAAATGGCTGGAGGTGGATCACCGGTAAATAAGGTTTTGTTTGTATACCAATCTTAGAAAGTGTATTCATTAACTTGTTCCTTTTACCATTTTTTATTCTTATAACATACACAAAGTAAGAATGAGTTCTATTTGGACCCACTTGTGGAATTTCAACTTCTGGAATATTTTTTAGTGCTTTATTATACCAGGATGCGATCTTCCTTTTTTGCTCAATCATCCAATCCAACTTTTTTAGCTGGGTCACCCCTAAAGATGCACTCATCTCATCCATGCGATAGTTGTACCCAAGCCGAATGTGTTCAAGCCACTCTTTGCTTTTACCTCGCCCCTGGTTTCTTAAACTGTCGCAAAGCTCATAAACCTCCTTAGAATTAGTCACAACCATCCCCCCCTCTCCTGTTGTCATTTGCTTATTAGGATAAAAAGCATATGTACCAATATCACCAGTTGTTCCTACCATCTTACCTTTATAAGTTGCTCCTAAGCTTTCACAGGAATCTTCTAAAATTTTTAACCGATATTTTTGGGAAATTTTGACAATTTTATCCATCTGGGCAGATTGACCAAATATATGTACAGGTAAAATAGCTTTTGTTTTTTTAGTAATTACCTGTTCAATAAGTAAAGGATTCATATTAAATGTTTCTTCCTCTATATCAACAAAAACTGGTTTAACATTCTCATAAAGCAAACAGTTAGAGGAAGCTACAAAAGAAAATGGAGAGGTAATTACTTCATCACCTGATTTTAACCCAATAGCTCTTATTCCTAAATGTAGTGCTGCAGTACCAGAGGAAACGCTACATGCATATTTCATTCCCACATATTTTTTAAACTTTTGTTCAAACTCCTTATATTTAGGACCCAACGACAGCCATCCGGACTTTAAAACTTTAACTACCCCATCAATATCTTCTTTATCAATATAAGGTTTTGCTATTTGTATATTTTTCATTTAATAATTCTTCACTACGACAAAATTTTCTAATATTAAAACATCTAGTCCACAGGAAAAAAAGGTACGCAATGCATCGGTTGGGGTACAAACTATCGCTTCTCCTTTTAAATTAAAGGACGTATTTAACACTATCGGAATACCTGTTAATTTCTGAAACTCTTCAATTAATTTGTAATAGGGAGGGTTGGTTGTTTTATCTACTGTCTGCAACCTTCCTGATCCGTCAATATGGGTTACAGCAGGAATAAATTTTTGTTTTTCCTTTTTTATCATAAATACCTTTTCCATAAAAGGTACACGTATATTTTTATCACATTCAAAATACTCTGCTACATATTCCTCTAAAATTGATGGTGCGAATGGCCGAAAAGATTCCCTGTATTTAACGGCATTATTAACTTTATTTTTCATAGTTGGATCACGCGGATCAGCCAGTATTGAACGGTTACCCAAAGCCCGTTGACCAAATTCCATTCTGCCCTGAAACCAACCCACTATTTTACCTTCAGTTATAAGTTTGGCAGTAAACTTTTCTATATCTTTTTCATATGAGTAATTAATTTTATATTTATCCAAGATATTCTTAATTTCATCATTTGAAAACTTCGGACCGTAATAATTAGAAATTTGATGATTCCGATTTTTTTTGTTAAAAATATGGTTGTAAGCATATAATGCTGCTCCTAAAGAGGTACCACTATCATCAGGGCAAGAAGAGATGAATACTTTTTTAAATTTAGTTTTTTGAAGTATTTTGCCGTTAAATACGGAATTCATAAACAATCCTCCGCTTACCGAAATATTTTCAATATGTGTTTTTTTGTAAAGCCAATCCAGCATATGAACTGCTACTTCTTCAACAACAGTTTGTAGAGCACTAGCAATCTCAATATGGCGATTAGTCAACTCCTCTTCGCTCCTTCTTGCAGGACCTAATAATTCAATAAACTTAGGGGGATACCAATGAGTTCGATCTACCATATAGTAACTGAAGTAACGTAAATCCAGCTCAAATTCCCCTTCCGGAAGCAACTTAATCAAATTTTTAACCTTATTGTAATATTTATTTTTTTCAAAATGCTTTCCTGCCAAAGCCATAACCTTCCACTCATCCGAATCAGGTGTAAAACCTAAATATTCCGTGAATGTACCATAAAATAATCCCAAAGAATGAGGAAATTTAATCTCTTTTATTTCTTCTATCATATTCCCTTTACCCTTAAAAAAACCTGCTGTATCATCTTCCCCCCTACCATCTATTGTTAAGATG
This sequence comes from uncultured Gammaproteobacteria bacterium, assembly GCA_964393525.1. GTDB lineage: Bacteria > Patescibacteriota > Microgenomatia > Daviesbacterales > UBA10151 > CAYMTV01. The sequence goes on from CAYMTV010000002.1 coordinate 89,451, forward strand.
GCACTTTCTTCAAAAGGAGAAAGGAAAAAAGCGTTGGCTGCGTGGGACTTATGGTGTGTTACATAAATAACTTTGATTTCATTTTTTGGTTGTATCAGGGATTGCTGGGTGTAATCTATTTTGTTATCCTTTGCCAAAGACATCAGCGCCTGAGGGATTGCATACAAAAGCTCACCTCTCCATCGCAGTACAGACCCAAACCGAAGGCTTGATGACTTAAGATGCAACCCCGGATTCCAGCCTAAAGCCACACAATCTAAATCTTCCAAGCTACAATCAGCTTCTTTTAAACAGTATTTAACAGCATTTATCGGAAAACCACGAAACATTTTTTGCCGCACTAGTCGTTCTTCAGCTACCCCAGCAATAATCTTCCCATCTTCCAATAAAACTGCGGAGGTAATAAAGACATCTGAACAAATTCCTAAAATTTTCACTTTTTTTAACCCTTTCAAAAAAGACAAATCTTCTATTCTAAAATCTAGATTCGAAGAAGCTCTGCAAGTACGCAGTATAGTATAAATTGACTAATTTTCCTTTATTGCTTTTAATTGCAAATTACCCTCCCCGTATAGAAGTCTTGAAAATTTGTGGTCGTACTGAAAGTAAAAAGGGTTCAAAAATTTTCGTATATTATTTTGTTTGGGATATCTTTTTAATCTTTCAATTTTCGTAAATCCGTTCTTTCGCAACTTTTCAGTCAATTCTTTTTCCGTACTTTGGTGATATAAAGGAGCCGTTATTCTATCTTTAATAGTCAATACTAAATCTTCATTAAACATCTGTTTGATAAGAAATTTGGGTATTAACTTTCCCAGTTTATCCCCATGTTCGGCCATTGATGAAACTACCCAATCCCACATCTCCATGAAGTAATCTCCGTTAAGATTATCAACAAATCTTTTAAACCTTGAATCTCTAATATATTTATCTCTAAAAAAAGTCTCAACATCTCTGACTAATCCACCACTTCCGTAGACATTTATATAAAGTAACCCGCCCTTTTTAGTAACACGAGCAAGTTCTTTTAATCCCTTGTCTGGATCAGTTGTGTGATGAAGCACTCCTGCACAGTGGGTAAAATCAAAAAACTCATCTGGGAATTTTATCTTTAGAACGCTCCCGACACTAAGTTCATACTTAGTGTCAAATTCTTTAAGTAATTTTGCAGCTGTATTGAATATACTTTTATCCAAATCAAAGGCGTAAACCTTCTTGGCGCCTGCTTTAAGCATGCTATATGTCGCATTGGCGTTTGATCCGCATCCTGCATCTAGACAAATCTTTCCTACAAAAAAGTTCCTTGGAACTCTTAGATAATCTGTACTCAAAAGTGCGGTTAATCGATGAAAAATTTTCATGTCGTCTGCTTGAACTTTATGCAACTTGTCGAAAATTTTTCTGCTTTGTTTCTCAACCTTGCTTAACTTCATAAGATAAATCTACTAATTCAATAGCTAATCTGTTTATTTAAAAGTTTAGACCCAATTTCTAAACCTTCTAACTCTTTTACTATCCGTTCTGCCGCTCTACCATCTCCCCATACATTAGAGATTGTTAGGATTTTTTTACGGTATTCCTCATTATACAAAGATTTTTGAATAGCGGCTCTAATTTCTTCAGCATCGCAATTTACATTAATTACATTACCGCTTTGTAACCTCCCCTTTTGTCTATCACCAATATTAATAACTGGTATTTGAAAGGAGGCAGATTCAATAATTGCAGCACTACTATTTCCTACAAAAACAGCCGCCTCTCTTTGCAGACCTAAAAACATCTTATATTCTAAAGAAGGGTAAATATAAAAATTTGGGATTTTTCTCCTTTGCTCTATTACCTTAATTATCTTCTCTCCTCCTGGATCTGCATTAGGGTAAATAACCACAATGGGCAAATCAAAAGACAAAGCAGAATCCAGTGTTTGCCTTATCTGATCATCTGGGGTATGTATCAAATCTCTACTCGGGTGCTGTAACACTAGAATAAACTTTTTTTCAGGATTTAAATTCAAGAAAGAATAGACCTCTTTTTTGCTGGGGATTTGTTCACTTAACATATTGTCTAAGGAAGGTGCACCTACTAAATGAATTCTCCATTCTTCTTCGCCCAACTTTTTAATTCTTTTTGCAGAGTCATTCGTTGCGGCAAAATGTAAGTGGGCTAGTTTAGTGATTGCATGTCTTGCAACCTCATCAATGGTTGTTGTTTTATCTCCTCCATGAACATGAGCAATAGGCAGACCAAAATACGAAGCGACAATAGCTGCTGTAAGCATTTCAACCCTGTCTCCTAGGACTAGAAGTAAATCTGGTTTATCCAAAATTAATTGTTTAAAAAATTGAGAAGAAAAATCTGCACTAAACTGCGCCATTCCCATTTTGCTATCTTTTTTAAAAACTGCATTTATTTTTTTGAAGTTTGGAGTAAATTTTTCAATATCTTTTATAGTCAAGCCAAATTTAGGCATTAAATGCATACCTGTTGCGTAAACTAAAAGTTCTAATTTAGACGAAGAATCAATTGCTTTCAAAACCGAAGTCATTAAACCAAAATCCGCTCTAGTCCCGCTTACATAAACGATCTTTTTTTTCATACCAGATCCTTAAAAGTAATTTGTTGATCTAAATTTACATCTTTTTTTAATTTTTTTCCTAAAAATTTTTCATATTGGGTTGGGGATACCCCATCACCTGGCCTTTTTGCTTCAATATCAGCTTCAGTAATCATGTGGCCTTTAGATAAATTTGCTGCTGCTACAATGCTTCTTCGAACTAGTGGAATCATCAAAGATTCTTCACTTTCATTTGGTACTTTTTCAGCTTTCCCTAAAATTACACTGACTCTTCTGATTGCTGCAATTTTATCCTTAAGTTCATCTGGTTCATCTGATGCAATATGGTCTGGACCTGGAAGTTTTTTATCCAATGTGAAATGACACTCATACAAAGCCATCCCCAAAGTTGCAGCCATTATTGCAACTTGGTTTCCTTTAGTATGATCTGAGTATCCTACAGGAATATCCAACTCATCCATCATCTTTTTCATCGCTAACAAATTCACCTCCTCAGGTGGACAAGGATAGTTAGTAGTACAATGCAGCATTGCTATTTGATTATTCCTCCTTGACCTCACAAAAGAAATAGCATCTTTGACTTCATCAAATGTTGCCATACCTGATGATAAAATCATAGGCTTTCCAGTTTTGGCAACCTTATCTAACAGGATATAATTTGTTAAATCTCCAGAACCAATTTTATAAGCTTCAACCCCTAAAGATTCCAAAAAAACTACTGATTTTTTACCTCCATGTGGGGTAGACATAAATAAAATACCCCTTTTTATACACCTTCTTATTATTGGAATATAAAAATCATCGGGTAATTCTAAGTCCCGTAACATCTCTCTTTGGGTTTTTTTATAACCTGTATTTTTTTTCTGGTAAGCAGCCATTTCACCCACCTCGGTTACTACATCTTCTGCTTTAAAAGTTTGAAATTTAACTGCATCAGCTCCAGAATCCACAGCAATATCGATAAGCTTAAGCGCCAAATCTAATCTCTGATTATGATTAACCCCAACTTCAGCAATAACAAATACTGGCAGGTCATAACCTATTTTTCTAGAACCTATATTTATTCCTTTAGACACGTGCCCATTATATAGCTTATTAAGGGATTTTCATATAAAGGTATTTGAAGCTGTTATAAGCTTCCGCGGACTTAGAGTCCGCGGTTTTCTGTTATTGTAATCTCAATTTTCGCTTTGCTCAAATTGTAAGCTTAAACCGCTTCACAGCTTGATTGCCACGGAAGCTTTAACCTTTCTTCGCCTACATCATCCGCACTAATAGTGCGGGGTTTTGGCGAAGCGGTTATAATACTATCTAGAGTGAAAATTATCTTTTTTGGGTTAGGATCTATCGGGCAAAGACATGCAAATATTTT
>CAYMTV010000003.1:0-12597 GCA_964393525.1 uncultured Gammaproteobacteria bacterium
GGAAAAATTTTCGTCCAAACTCTCTTGCTTTAGCGCGGAATTGGTTCCCGGACTCCTTAGAAGGAAAAAATAGACACGAAAATACGGCTACTTATCCTACCTCGCAAGTTTCAAAGCTTGGTAGGTCGTTAGTGGCTCACGGAATTAGCACAGTGACCCAGTTATTAGACTCTGACCCAAGTTCAGTAAGAGCTATTTTAGGATCTACTCGTATGGCCGGTATAAAAGCGCCAGCTACTACTTATTTGCAAAACCAAGCAATTGGACCAGAGGGTTTTTTAGTTGCAGCTGTCTTAGGATTTTTGGATCCTGCTTCGATCCCAGCCCGTTATGAATCTGCTAGACGTACGGCTTTATATCAAGTAATGGAGCCGTTAGTTGATAAGCAGAGAGATATTCTGGAAAGGCATTATGGGATTCAAACAGGATTTCGCCAAACGTTTGATAACATTGCCCGCGAATCAGGCAAAGTAAAGATAAGACGTTTAGAAACAAGCGCGTTTAGGCGATTGCAAAGAGCAAATAATACTGAGCCGTTACTTCCCTATGTGGCTTTTCCTTATAGTAGTATTGGTTGGGAGATGTTTGGTGAGAATTATGATTTTTTCTTACTTGATCCTAAGTATTTGGAAAAGCTTTCTAAGTTAAAATATCGGGATTTGGGATTACCAATTTTGTTGCATCACGAAATTATAATGCCAGGTTATAATCCTTCATTTTTTGCCTTTTTGCGCAGTTTTCCAGAAGGATATAAATTAGATGATTTAACCAGAGAAGAACTTGGATTGATGCTGGAAAGAGTATTAGCTTAGAATTTTATTGTTCAAACACAATACTCCTGGCGTTGAGCCAAGAGATGAAGTTTGTACGAGCGGTAGTTCATTTGCTTCAATAGTCATTGTCTTCTAAAATACCTACATAAATGAATATTCGTAATTTTTCGATTATTGCTCATGTGGATCATGGAAAATCAACTTTGGCAGATAGATTACTTGAGGTAACAGGGACAGTTGCTAAGGATAAAATGCAAGAACAGCTTTTGGATTCCTTGGCTTTAGAGCGCGAGCGTGGAATTACAATTAAGCTTGCTCCAGTGAGATTAAACTATACCCTAAACTCTATACCCTATACCCTAAACTTGATAGACACTCCGGGCCATGTGGATTTTTCTTATGAGGTATCTCGGGCTTTGGCAGCAGTTGAGGGAGCAGTTATTTTAGTAGATGCGACTCAAGGGATTCAAGCACAAACTTTATCTCACGGTTTGGCTGCATTGGAACAAAACCTAACCTTAATTCCAGTGATTAATAAGTGTGATATGGTCACACTTCTTTCACCTGAAGGTGAAAGTAAAATAGATCTTGAGAGACTGGATAAAATAAAGTTAGAGTTGATGGAAACTTTTGGGTTTTTGGATTCAGAAATAATTTTAGCATCTGGAAAAACAGGTGAGGGGGTGGAGGAGATATTAAAGGCAATAATTGAACGGATACCTGGTCCAAAAGTAGATCCTGAATCAAGTTCAGGACTACGGCCACTTCGCGCCCTTGTATTTGATTCCTTTTTTGATGCTTATAAAGGGGTTGTGGCTCAAGTTAGGGTTGTGGAAGGAAAAGTCCCAGAGGATCAGGCAAAAATTGTTTTCTTAGGAACTAAAGCCGAGGGACAAGTTTTAGAAAAAGGTTATTTTGCGCCTCAATTGACAGTTTCCAATAGCTTAGAAGCCGGAGAAATTGGCTATATTGCAACAGGCATAAAGCAGTCAGATTTGGTTCATGTTGGAGACACAATTGCCACAGATTTTAGCGTGGAGCAACTACCCGGCTATAAAATGGTTAAACCTATGGTGTATGTGGGGCTTTACCCAATCGAGGCCTCAGAGTATTTTGATTTAAAGGAAGCTTTATCTAAATTCAAACTAAATGATCCGGCCTTTTCTTATGAAGCTGAACAATCTGCAGCTTTAGGTTCTGGGTTTAGGTGTGGGTTTTTAGGACTTTTACATGCAGAGGTTGTTCAAGAAAGGTTATCTTCTGAGTTTAATGTAGATTTACTAGCAACTGCTCCATCTGTTGAGTATTTAGTTAATGGAGAAGCTTTAGATAATCCTGCGGATTTGGATCCTTCATATATGAAAAATATCCAAGAGCCTTGGGTCAAGTTACAAATTTTTACTCCCCAAGAATATATTGGGGTTGTAATGGAATTGGTTCAGGAAAGAAGAGGTAAGTTTTTAAATATGGTGCATTTCGGAATGCAGGTAGAACTGCAATATGAAATGCCTTTGGCAGAAATGATTACAGATTTTTATGACAAATTAAAATCCATCTCAAGCGGGTATGCTTCCTTAGATTGGGATTTTATTGAATTTAGGGATGTAGACGCAGCTAAAGTAGATATCTTAGTTGGAGGGGAAAAAGTAGATGCATTAACTACAATTGTATATAGACCAAATGCTGAAAGAGTTGGAAGAAAATTGGTATCAAAATTAAAAGATGTTCTCCCTAGACAAAACTTTGCTATAGCCCTCCAAGCTACAATTGGAGGAAATATAATAGCTAGAGAGACAATCTCTCCTTTTAGAAAAGATGTTACAGCCAAATTATATGGGGGAGATAGAACTAGAAAAGATAAGTTACTTGAAAAGCAGAAAAAAGGAAAAAAGAAAATGAAAATGATCGGTAGAGTGGAGATACCGCAGGAGGCTTTCCTTAGCATATTGAAATCATAAAGCAAATGATAAAAGTAGTTTATCCTGAGCGCAGTCGAAGGAAAATCCCCCAAGAAGCATTTTTAAGCATTTTAAAGAGTTGAATAATAATATTTTTTTGTTATATTTCATTTATGGAAATTTTATCGAATAAATCAATAACTGCTAGAACCGAGAGAGCAAAAGTTTTGATAGGACAGGTTGGAGAGGACCTAAGATTGGATTTACAAAACGCTGAAGAATCAGCTAGGATATTGCCTAGGATTGGGTTGACGGCTGCTTGCCTAGCATTAGTTCTAAGTAATGAAGCAAGTTTACCCCTAATGGGCTTTGTAAATTTGACAGGAATTTTGGCTGAAGTTAACCGCGGAATGGCTTCATCACTAAGAACAAAACTAAAACCTTTTGAAAAGTTTTTACCCTATGCTAAGGGTTCATACAATCAACGAGTTTCTATTTAAATTATATTACTCAGTAGGTATTTTTTTGCGAATTGGTCGGCGGCGGATTCCTGATTTCTAATTTCTTCTAAAGTCGTATTAATTTCTCCTTTTTACCCTTTTTCTTTTCATCTTTTTTGACCATTTTTTGAAATTCTTTTTCAGTGATTATATCTTGGGTAGATTCCAATCTTTCTAAATAAACCTTTCCTTCTAGGTGATCATATTCATGTTGGAAAATTCTAGCTAGGAAGGTTTTTAGGGTTTTCTTCTTTTTTACTCCATCCCTATCAGTGTATTCTACCTCAATCTCTTTGAATCTGGGCACATTTCCTCTAATACCAGGAATAGATAAACAGCCTTCCCAATCCTTTTCTTGAGCTTTGGAATGGGAGATTAAAATAGGATTAATCATAGCTGTAGGAACCATATTTGGAGCCTTAGGGTATCTTTTAGAAGGGTGAGAAGCAATTATGAATAGCCTGATACCCTCATAAACCTGGTTTGCAGCAATCCCAACACCATCCACCTCTTTTACTGTAGCGATCATATTCTCAATTAAATCTTGAATCTCCTTACTCTTAATAGTTTTAACCTCTAAGCATTTTTTCCTAATAACAGTTTGCCCAAGTTCTGCAATTTGCAACAATTTTCCCTTTTTTGAGCTCATAGTGAGGTTTTAGTATAACATGACCTCTTCTTACCAAATCCTAACTTATCTTTGCCTAGCCCTTTACCTAAAAGATCTACTATTTGAGACGGAGTAATCATTTCATATAAAAAAGGGAGGTGACAAAGATTAATGAATGTATTATTTTGGATTATTTTTGGACTGATTGCAGGCACTATTGCCAACATGATTGATCCTGCTCCTTCCCGGGGTGGGATTTTAGGATCTATTGTTTTAGGAATAATTGGAGCAGTGGTTGGAGGTTGGATTGGCAGTGCTCTTTTTGGTGTAGGAGTTACCGGTTTTAACTTAAGCTCCTTTATTATTGCTATTTTGGGTTCATTGCTTTTACTTTGGATTGGAAAAATGTTTCGCAGAGCCTAAAAAGGCAAGGGGAATTGGGTAGGTGACTAGCCTGCCCAATTAACCCACTTTAAGTTTTTAGATTTATCTCCTAAACTTGCTTCATGGATGAAAAAGTTTATCCGGATTTTAAAGGAAGCTCACTTTTGTCTATTCCTTCATCAATCCTTAAGTTTTTCGGAGTAAAGCCCTTAAAACAAGCCTTGCCCGAAGAGTTTGTTAAGAATCTGGAAGGGGCTGATAAAGTAATTCTCTTTTTAATTGACGGATTTGGGGATAAGCTCTATCAAGAGGAAGGACTCAAGTATAAATTTTTCAGAACTCTTTTTGAAAAAGGCTTTTATTCTAAAATTACCACGGTTTTTCCTTCCACTACAGCTGCCGCATTAAGCACCATAAATAGTGGATTATCACCTTTAGAGCATGGTCTTCCTGAGTGGAATGTTTATTTTCGGGAGCTTGACTCTGTAGTTCAAACCCTGCCTTTTATTCCGGTAATTCCCGGAGATCAGGAAAGGTTAAAAAACCCTCCCGAAGGGCTTTAAAAAAACAAAAAAACAATTTATCAGCATTTGAAAGAAGTTGGAGTGCCTTCTTATATGCTTTTGTATGAAGGATATATTCAGGGCATTTATAACCAGACTTCATCGGTGGGTTCACAGATGATCGGTTATAAAAAAATTGAAGACTTTGTAAATACCCTATTTAATCTTTTGGTTAAAATACCTAAGAAAGCTTTTATTTATGCTTACTGGCCCGGGGTAGATTCGGCTGAACATGTTTATGGCCCCAACTCAAAAGAAACTAAAGAAGAAATAACCCATCTGGCGGTGATGCTTGAGGAGTTAATTGAGAAAATGGATACCAACCTTTCCGAGAAAGTTGGGGTTATTTTGACTGCTGATCATGGACAAGTACCGGTTGATTCAAAAAAGGCCAAGTATATTGATGAAATTGATGGGTTAATACAATGTTTTAAGTTAAGTCCGGTGGGAAGATTAATCCCACCATCTGGTAGCGCCCGGGATGTCTTTTTAAATATCATAGAGGAAAAAATGGAATTTGCAATTGATTTATTAAAAACAGAACTTAAAGATTTTGCCGATGTTGTTAAAACCGAAGATTTTATTGAAAAGGGGGTTTTTGGGTATGGAGAAATGCACCCGGAGTTTTTATCAAGAGTTGGTAATCTTCTAGTTTTGCCAAAAGGCTATAACACTCTCTGGTATCATTTTACGCCAGATACCAGAGTTAACTTCTCCGGGCTTCACGGCGGATTAAGCGGGGAAGAGATGTACATTCCCTTTGCCTGCGCCAAACTCTCTCAGCTTAAGGATTGATTTTTGGAGATTGAAAAGGGATTTCAGAATATAAGAATTTTACAATAATATAAATTAGAGAAGTGGTTTCTGCTAAAGTTCCGCCAATAATTATACTAAAAAGATTTTCCAAACCCTGGACCTTGCCGTACCAAAGACCCAGTCCAAAAATTGTAAAAACTAACATATTTTGCATTACTAAAAGTCCCATTAAAAATTTGGCAAAGTTTTGTCTGGCCCTGAGACGCTCCGTAATATCTCTAAATCTTAACTTTTCAAGTTCGGAAACTTCTTCATTGACTTTTTCTCGGTTTTTTTCCTGCCAAGCTTCCGGATCTTTTAAAGTTTCAACAGTTCCGGTTTTGATTGTTTGAGATTTTAAATTATTTACTGCTGCCATTAGATTAACCCTAAATTTTTAAGTCTCCAAAAGGCAGCAGAACGGGAGACTCCAAAGTAAGCTGCAAAAAGTTCTATATCTTGATATTTATTCCAAAGTTTTATTACCAGCTCCTTTGGCATTAAAAGTGAAGCTGCAAAGAAGTTGGCTGCTTTTTCCTCTTGGGCGTCAGTCCCATTAAACTCTGTTGCTTGATGACGATAGAAGATATCAAACTTTTTTTTATGCCCCAAAAGGATATGTCCTAACTCATGGGCTACAGTAAACATCTGTCTTTTAGAAGAATCATTTTTAAGTAGATAAATGGTTTTGGTACTATCATCAAATGCTCCAGCAACTTGGGGGTCTTTAAATCCGGCCATCGCCAGTTTAAGGTTGTAATATTTGAGAATTTGAGCAAGATCAACCGGAGGATCAATAGAGGTAATATCACCAACTACTTGTTCTAAAATATCTCTGGTTTTTAACTCAATCTCTTCAATGGTTTTTCCTGTCATAGCTAATTTCCAAAAGATACCCGAATATTAGTAAGTTTTCCCGGCAATATCAAGAGCTAGCTTATAAGGCTGCCCTAAATTTTTGCAGTTTGTTAAAAGTGCGGATTCCAAAAATCAGAACCATCAAAGCCCCAATTCTTAATGCAAGTTGCGAGCTAAAGTGTTCGGAGATGTAGCCTATTAAGAAATTACCGATTGGTGCCATCCCAAGCCACATTGTTAAATAAATACTCATCACCCTTCCTCTGATATAATTTTCAACCCGGTGTTGGACAGTTGAATTTAAGGTAGTATTTTGCATAATCAGCCCGATTCCGGAAAGCCCAAGCAAAACAAGCCCTAATGTAAAGTTTTTTGTTAAGGTAAATAGAAATAAACTAATTGTAAAAATCAAACTACCAGCAAGCACCCGGTACTCCCGCTTAATTTTTTTGCTGGTTGCCGAAACAAAAACTGCTCCGATTATTGCTCCAATACCTGCCGCAGAATGCAGTAGCCCAAGTCCGGTTGCGCCCTGATTAAAAACTTTCACTGCCACAACCGGCATGATCGCCACATATGACCAGCCAAAGATTGCTGTAATTGCCACATACACCATAATATTTCGGATTAGCTCATGCGAGGCAACATATTTGACGCCCTGGTTAATAAACTGAATCGGGTGCGGATGGCTTTTTTGGATAAAGGTAGGAATATGAATATGAGAAAAAGCCAAAATCGGAGCTAAAAAAGTTAGTGCGTTAAACAAAAATGCTCCTTCGCTGCCAACCGTTGATATAATAATCCCCGCAGCAGCCGGGCCTGCAGCGCGGGCGATATTAAAAACCCCGGCGTTTAAAGCAATTGCCGAAGACAAAGCTTTTTTCTCCACAAGCTCGGGCACCAGAGACATCCTTAAAGGCTGATCAATGGCGTTTACAATTCCAAGTCCAAAAGCCAAAATTGCAATAAGGTAGGGGTTTATCAAACCGGAATAGGCAAGAGCTGCCAAAATTAGCGCCTGAACCATTAGAGCAAACTGGGTCCAAAGGTATAATTTTTTCCTGGGAAACCTGTCAACGATCGCCCCGCCAAAAAGCCCAAAAAAAGTAATTGGTAAAAGACCTAAAGCTGAAACTATTCCTACCCAAAGCGGGGAATGGGTCATCTCAAAAACCAGCCAACCCTGGGCAACTCCCTGCATCCAGGATCCGGAAAGCGATATAACCTGCGACACAAAGTAAAGCCTAAAATTTCTATACTTAAAAGCCGGTAAAACTTGCAATGCGTGTCTTTTCATGGGTTTGATTTTACTTATATACTCCTTGATAATACGCTTAATGAAGCTTGATAATTTCAAGGACGCCCTAGACTATCTTTCAAAACAGGAAATGCCTCAAACAAGTTTAGATCTGCCCGGTCCTCTCTGGCTTGCGCGGGCACAACATCTGCTTTCCCAAATGGGTAATCCTCAAAATAATCTAAAGGTAATCCACATTGCCGGAACTTCAGGTAAGGGATCAACCGCTTACTTGATAAGTCAGCTTCTAACTTCTTTAGGGTTTAAAACCGGCCTCACGATATCCCCGCACCTGGTCGATGTTCGAGAGAGGATTCAGATAAGCAATATATTGATTGATAAAAGGAAATTTGCAATTTACCTAAATGAAATTATCCCTTTTATTGAGAAAGCAAAAGATTTAAGCTTTGAAGCTCCCTCGTATTTCGAAATATTAATCGCTTTATCATTTTATACTTTTTTGAAAGAGGATGTCGACTACGCGGTTGTAGAAACCGGCTTAGGCGGAACTTTTGATGCAACCAATACCGTAAAAAGGGCAGATAAAATTGCGGTGATTACCAAAATTGGCCTGGATCATACAAGAACTTTAGGTGAAACAATTGAAAAGATTGCCACTCAAAAGGCAGGGATTATTCATCAAAAAAACTTAACTTTATCAATAAATCAAGAAAGATCTGTTGAAAAAATCATAGAAAAAAAAGCAAAAAAAATGGGATCAGATTTAATTTTGATTGAAGAAAACAAAAACTTTAAAAATGTAAAAGTCACTCAAAATGGGACTTATTTTGATTTTGAATATGATGGATTAACATTAAAAAACCTTAAGTTAAACCTACTTGGGATTTATCAAGCTGAGAATGCTTCTTTAGCCCTGGCTACAATACTCTCGCTTGCCAAAAGAGATGGCTTTGAAGTTGAGGAAGAAAAAATCAGAGATGCATTTTTAAAAGCCCATTTTATTGGCAGAATGGACGTAATCAAAATCAAAGATAAAACATTGATAATTGATGGAGCACACAACACACAAAAAATGGTAGGGCTTACAGAAAGCTTAAAACAGATTTTTCCCAACAGAAAGTTTAATTTTTTAATCGCTTTTAAAGAAGAAAAAGACTTTGCTGGAATGATGGAGAAAATTATCCCTCTTGCAGAAAAGATTTTTATTACATCCTTTGCAGTTTTTGCCCATCAGGACATGACTCATCTCTCAAAGGCACCTGAGGAGATAGCCAGAATTTGTGAAGATTTTAATTTTCGAAATTATCAGATAGTTTATGATTTAAAAGAGGCATTTAAAAAAGCAATGGGGGAGACAAAAGAAAAATTGGTTGTTACCGGCTCCTTATATTTTATTGGCGAAATCTACCCTTTAATAGATGACAGAATACTTTAAAAGTAGGGTTCCTTGGGAATTCAGTCTTTTAATACCAAGTAATTTAAGGTTAATATTAAAGCTTGTTTGATCAACCAAAGTTTTCCCCAGCCCAAAAATCTTAGGTTCTAAAGTGAGCCAGATTTCACTGATTAACTTTTCTTTTAAAAATAAGCTATTTAATTTTGCTCCACTAACCAGCAATGCTTCAGACAAGCCTTGGGTTTGGAGTTTGGATAAAACTTTCTTGGGTGACTGGTTGACAAACTCCAGCTTATCCTTTTTCTGATATTTTAAAAAATTATTTGGATTCCTGGTAAAAACCAACTTAAGTTTTCCTGGAGTTGCCCTAATATTTTTTTTGGCTGCCAGATAAGTATTCTTCCCCATGATGATTACTTTGTGTTTTTTTATCAGTGAGAAAAAAAACTGCTGATCTTCTTTTGAAGCCCAGTGTTGAGGAGACTTACCCCTAGGATTGGTAATTTTACCATCCAAAGATGCAACTACTGCCAAAATTACTTTCATTGCGCCTTATTCATAGAAGAGCTTCGCTCATCTTTTTTGAGCCAGTTTACCCCCAAATAGACAAATGGAGTTTCAATAACCGACATAAAAGATTTTAATAACCAATAAGGCAAAATTATACTCCAGAGAAAGGCAGCATTATCCAAAAATGGTTTATCCAAAGAATAAAACGCCAGGCTTATAAAAATAGTGGTATCAAAAAACTGGGAGATGAAATTGGAAGCATTGTTTCGAAGCCAAAGTTTGCTTTTACCCAAGGCTTGTCTGATTTTTGAGAAGATATATATATCCAAAAAATCGGACAGGGCAAAAGCAGTCAAGGAAGCCAGAGCAATTCTGGCAGAATAAGTAAATACTGTGTCATATGCCTTTTCCATCCCCAGAAATCTTTTTGAAGGTGGTAAGTAAGTTGCCAAAATTGCAAAAAGAAAAATTAACCCAATAACCAAAAGACCCGACCAGACTACACTTCTGGCTCTTTCTTTGCCATAGACCTCGGTAATAATATCGTTTATAGAAAAAATTAAGGGCACAACAAAAATGGCAACCGATGCATTAAGCGGGAATGGGGAGGTAAGAATCGGGAAGGTTTTGGAACCCATCAGTTCGGCAACTGCAATACAAAAGATGTAAATTGAAATTAAAAGGTCAAGTTTCTGGATCTTGAACATTAAAGATTGGCAGAACTTAGAAAGTATACACTTAAAAAATTATTTAGGCAATATTAAACCAATATCGCCGGATTTAAAATCAAGATCATCCTTAACAAGTTTTGCGGGAACTACAATAGTATAAATTGGCGGCTTGGCTTCTTTAGTTTGCGGGAGTCTTTTATAGTATTTAAACAAATAATCATAGCCATTTTTCCAGCCTAGCTCGGTAATGAAAGACACAAAAAACTCCTGGTTTTCTCCTTGAGTTTCAAGAATTTTTTGAACAATTTGGTCTTTGTGATAAAGAGTAATCTTTTTTGGATTATTCCAACTTTGGTTAAGGTAGTAAAAGTTGACAGATAAGATGATAAATATTACTAAAATGAAGATCGGCAATAATCTTTTCTTAAGAAGTAGGCTGATTGTTGCCGCAAGATAAATAATAGTCAAAACATAAAGACCTAAAAAGTAATACTCGGGTACTCGCAGAGGGAATCTCAGAAATACAAGCAGAAAAGTTACAAAACTTACAGGGAGCATGATTTTGTGAAATGAGTCTTTCCAAAAACCAGTACCCCTTACTGCCAAAATTACTACAATAATTAATATTGTTGTCAAAACAGATTCTAGCGGTATCAGGGTTGAGGTTAGGTAATGGTATGGTTCAGTAAAAACTACTCTTAAATAATGAAAAAAAGTCTCTATCGTAACTATATTTGTCCCGCTAGCAGGTTTAAAAACAAGGAGGTTTTTCATATCAAAAAAATTTCGCAAATATTCAAACATCAGTAAAGGTAAAATTGGGATGATAAAAGCGACAAAGCTTAAGAGAATATATTTTGGCTTAAATAATTTTTTTTGGATAAAAAAACCCAATCTTAAAAAAATCAATGCTATAAAAACTAAAAAGAAAGGTAAAAGTATGGGATGGAAACTTGTATAAAACCCAAAGAGCAGTCCCAAGCTGGGCAAAAAGTAGAGTCTGCCCTGCCAGATTTTATAAAAATGAAGCCAAGTTAAGACAACTATTACATCTGATGAATAAGCCGGGGTGACTGCCCAATCGCTCGCTATAAAAGAGAAAAGCACTGCCCGGAAAAAAGCAGCTACTAAGCCGGCGCGGACTCCAAATATTTCTTTGACAGTAAAAAAGTAAACTCCAATAGTAATAAGTCCTAAAAAAACCGAACCAATGGCTCCGCCAATCGGATGAAGGTTTGTTAGGATGTAAAATGGGGTAAGATAGTAAAAATAAAGGGGACCTAAAAATAGGCCTTCAAAAGAAAGTCCTTGACCAATTAACTGGATTGGGTAATCATTGATTACCCTGTAGGCAAAATTGGCTGCATACTCCTGGTCAAAGTCAAACGGAGTCATCTCGGAGAGTCTGTAAAATCTTAAAGCTGCACCTAATATAAAAATTATCAGAAGGAAAAATAAGGTAGGGTTTTTAAAAATTTTCCCCATGTCCTTTTTTTTTTTTTTTAAGGACAAAAAGGAGTTGACAAACGTTAGCACTCATGGTATGTTACTGCTAATGGTTCGACAAGCTCACCACAAGTAGCCTGTTTTAGATTATGTCAGATCTTACGGAAAGACAAAAAGATTTACTAAAAGCAATCATTGAGCTTTTTGTAAAAAGCGGCGAGCCTGTAGGCTCAGAGGTTATTGAAAAAAACTATAACTTAGGAGTCTCCCCTGCAACTATTAGAAATGAGATGGTCAAGCTCACTGAGATGGGCTATTTAAAACAGCCCCATACCTCCGCAGGAAGAATTCCTACTTCAATGGGGTACAGGCTCTATATTGGTGAGCTGATGCGGGAAAAAGAGATGCCCATTGCAGCAGAAGTTTCTATAAAAGAGCACCTTTGGCAGCAAAGATATAAGGAAAACTTTCTTCTGCGGGAAGCGGTTAAAAACTTGGCCCAGAGACTGCAAATTCTGGCGTTGGCGATAAATGATGATGGGGAGATCTTTTACTCCGGGGCTGCCAATATTTTAGATTGGCCGGAGTTTGAGGATATTGATGTCACCCGGTTTGTTTTAAATTTATTTGATGAGTTTCCAACCCTGCAGCAGATTATAGGAAGAGCCGTAGGGGCAGATCCGATGCATATTCTTTTTGGGGATGAACTTGGGATAGAACCACTTCAGCCTATCAGTTTTGTTTTTTGCAGGTATCATGGAAGAGCGGATAAAGAGGGTATTGTTGGGGTCATCGGCCCTGCTAGGCTCAATTTTCCGGTTGTACTGCCTTATGTCAGATACACCAGTAATTTAATAGAACAAGCATTGAGGTCGTATTAAGTATGGGAAAAAAGCAAGATGACAAACAAACAGAAGAACAAAAAAGTTCTGTAG
>CAYMTV010000003.1:12607-14286 GCA_964393525.1 uncultured Gammaproteobacteria bacterium
GGATTTTGATAATTTGCAAAACCAGTTAAAAAGGGCGGTTGCAGATTATCAAAACTTAGAAAAAAGGATAGAGGAGGGAAGGCATGAGTTTAGAAATTGGGCAAACACTGAGCTTTTGAAAAAGCTTTTAGGGGTTTTGGATAGTTTAGAGAAAGTAGTGGATTTGGGCAGGCCTGTCCTGAGCGAGCGCAGCGAGTCGAAGGATTGGTTTAAAGGGGTTGAACTTTCAGTCAAACAGCTTCAGCAGGTATTGCGGGATGAAGGATTGGATGAGATTAGGGCAGATCCTTCGACAAGCTCAGGACAAGGCGTCCAGTTTAACCCAGCCCTTCATGAAGCGGTTGATATAAGACAAGGGGAAGAAGGAAAGATTTTAGAAGTTTTGGAAAAAGGGTATAATTTGAATGGGAAAGTGTTAAGACCAGCCAGAGTTGTCGTCGGACGACAACAGAATAAAGAATAATGAAGTATGAATAAAGGAGAAAAAAAATAATATGTCTAAAATAATTGGTATAGATCTTGGTACAACTAATAGTGCAGTAGCAGTCATGGAGGGTGGAAAGCCTAAAGTTATCCATTCTGCTGAAGGGGAAAATACTATTCCCTCGGTGGTAAACCCTGCTAAAAATATTGTCGGAAGGATTTCCAAGCGCCAGGCTGTTGTAAATCCCAAAGAAACTATTTTTTCGGTCAAGCGCTTAATGGGTCGCAAATTTAATGATCCGGAAGTACAAAGGGATATTAAATGGCTTCCTTATAACATTAAAGAAGGTAAAAATGGTATGGCTGTCGTTGAGGTAGAGGGTAAGGAGTATACCCCTCAGGAAATTTCGGCCATGGTTTTACAAAAAATTAAGGCGGACGCTGAAAGCTACTTGGGCGAGAAAATAACAGATGCTGTAATTACAGTTCCGGCTTATTTTGATGATGCCCAAAGGCAAGCCACCAAGCAAGCCGGAGAAATTGCTGGACTTACTGTTAAAAGAATTATTAATGAACCAACTGCTGCAGCTTTGGCTTATGGGCTGGATAAACAAAACGCTCACACAATTGCAGTTTATGATTTAGGGGGAGGCACATTTGATATCTCAATTTTGGAATTAGGCGAGGGTGTTTTCGAGGTAAAAAGCACCAATGGTGATACTCACTTAGGTGGAGATGATTTTGATCAGCTAATTTTAGACTTCATTGCAGGAGACTTTTTGAAAAATGAAGGTGTTGATTTGAAAAAAGACAGACAGGCCTTGCAAAGACTCCGGGATGCTGCAGAAAAAGCCAAGATTGAACTTTCTTCTTCCCAGGAAACAGAAATATCCATACCATTTATTACAGCTGATGCTTCAGGTCCAAAACATTTGGAGATGAAATTATCCCGGGCCAAGCTTGAGTCTTTAGTCCAAGGGCTTATTGATAAAACTTTTGATGCTGTAAGGGCAGCTCTTAAAGATTCAAAGCATGATGCCAAAGATATTAATGAGGTGGTGTTGGTTGGAGGAATGACCCGCATGCCGGCTGTTCAAAAAGCTGTAGAAGAATTTTTTGGCAAAGAACCACACAAAGGCATTAATCCTGATGAGGTTGTGGCTGTTGGTGCTGCAATCCAGGGTGGAGTTTTAGGCGGAGAGGTCAAAGATGTATTACTTTTGGATGTAACTCCCTTAACTTTAGGTATTGAAACT
>CAYMTV010000003.1:14348-72154 GCA_964393525.1 uncultured Gammaproteobacteria bacterium
CACCATTCCTACTGCTAAATCGGAGGTTTTTTCCACCGCTGCTGACAACCAGCCTTCGGTAGAGATCAATGTTTTACAAGGTGAGAGGCCAATGGCATCTGATAATAAGTCTTTGGGCAGATTTATTTTGGATGGAATTCCGCCTGCTCCAAGGGGCATGCCACAAATTGAAGTCACTTTTGACATAGATGCCAATGGAATACTGCATGTGACAGCCAAGGATAAGGCTACAGGAAAAGAGCAAAAAATTACAATAACAGGTTCAACCGGATTGGATAAGGATGAGATAGAGCGGATGACCAAAGAAGCTGAGGCTAATGCCGAGGCAGATAAAAAGAAAAAAGAGGAAATTGAGGTTAGGAATAATGCAGATACCCTAATTTATACAACTGAACGTGCTCTAAAAGATGCTGAAGGTAAGATCTCGGATGATATTAAAAAGGAAGTTGAAGATAAGCTTAAGGAACTAAAAGATATTAAGGATACAGGCTCTTTGGAGGATGTTAAAGCTAAAGCAGATTCTCTGGCTGAGTCTGCCCAAAAAATAGGGGAAGCCATGTACAAACAACAGGAAGCAGCCAAGGAGGGGGGAACTGCTGAAGAGGCAAAAACAGAAGAAACAACAGGAGAAGAAAAAAAAGAAGAAGAAAAGAAGGAAGCGGTGGAAGGTGAGGTAGTTGATGAGGGTGGAGAAGAGAAGAAAGAGGAGTAGATTCATGGAAAGATTTGTACAAGGAGTGCTATTTCCGGAATTGGATCCAGCTAAAACTCCTAAACGCACAGGTCAAGAACAAAAGATTTCCACAACTCCGTCCACAATTGTGATTAGATTTGCTGCGCCAGATGAAATTGAACGCCCAATGGAAGCAGTGCATGGTCCAAGAGGGCTGATTAGAGGAGGGTAATTAAGCAAGGTTAATCGGAATAAAATTTTCGCCTCGGGCAACCGAGGTTTTTAAGTTTCAATGAGGTAAAATATACACTATGGTAAAGAAGGATTACTACGAAATACTTGGAGTTTCTAAGTCTGCAACCGATGCGGAGATTAAGTCTGCTTATAGGAAGCTCGCCCGCCAGCATCATCCGGATGTGGATAAATCCGCCGGTGCTGAAGCCAGGTTTAAAGAAATCTCGGAGGCATATCAGGTTTTATCCGATCAAAACAAGAGAAAAACTTATGATCAGTTTGGTCATTCCGCCTTCGCCCCCGGGGGGGGCTATGGCGGACAAGGCAGCTCCCCTTTTGGCGAAGGATTTAATCCCTTCGGAGGCGCTCAGGGCGGGCCATTTGGTCAGGGCGGCTTTTCTTATTCCTGGTCTACCTCAGGCGGCCAGGGCGCAGAAGGATTTGCAGATCCGTTTGATCTTTTTGAACAGATTTTTGGCATGGGCGGTCTTGGGGCGGATTTTGCCAGGGGATTCAGAAGACGCCAGGCATATCAAATGGAATTAACTTTTGATGAAGCAGTACACGGGGTGACCAAAGAAGTTGAGGTAGAAAGAGTTGAGGGAAATCATAATAAGCGTCATAGAGAAAGAATGAAGATTAAAGTTCCTGCAGGGGTGGATGAAGGGACCAGGATGAGGTTTGGGGATGTGGATATTATCTTTAGGGTTAGACCTCACGCCGAATTTGCCAGGGAAGGATATGATATTTTTTCGGAAAGCTCGCTTTCCATACCTAAAGCTGTTTTGGGAGATACGATTGATATCAAAACCGTTCATGGGATGGTCAAACTTAAAGTTCCGGCAGGCACTCAGCCCGGCTCTCTAATCAGGATTAAAGGTAAGGGAGTCCCAACTCTTAAGGGTGGCACAGGGGATCATTATGTCAGGGTAAAAGTTGAAGTTCCTAAAAATCTTTCAGGTGAAGAAAAGAAATTGTATGAGCAATTAGCAGCCCGTGTTGGTACCAAGAAAAAAACCTGGTTTTAAATTCTAACTGCCGGTATCCTGTCCGGGGTTTTCTGTTCCTGGATTTTCCGTACCGTCGAACGAATTATCAGGTGGTGCTTCAGCTGGACCTGCAGGACCTGCTGGTTTGTCTCCGACATCCGGTGGGCTTTCTACGGAGCTTGAGATATTTCCATCACTGTCTCTGGTAACAGTAATCTGCCTTCCATCAGGGGTTTTACCTTTTACAGTAACGCTTCCATCAGGATTTGCAGTTTGTTCTCCAATTACACTGCCATTAAGAGATAAGGTTGCCTGTCCGGTATTGGGATCATAGGAGAATTCAAGCTTTGAGCCATCGCTTAATGTTGAACTTATATTTGTACTTTGGGTCTGTTGAGCAGCTTCTAATTGACCACGAGCAGTGGCTGCTCTTTGTTCAGCTGCCTGAAGGTCTTTTTGGGCCTGTTCTCTAACTTCAGGAGGGATGTTGTTTGCATATGCGCTTTGTGCCCTATCATAAGCTTGTTGTAAATCAGCCATAGCAGCGTTGTAATTTGCTTGTGCGGTTGTAACAGAGGTATTCGCAGAAGGTCCGGGTGCAGGCGGCGGCGGTTGGTTTAATGCGGATTGAGGACCAGGACGGCCTCCTAAAGTTGTCACTGCGTTCCCCGTTATGGTTGTTTGTTGGCCAGAAGGAGGTAGTCCTGCTGGCGGTTGTACTGGTTGTCCCTGTGATCCAGCAGGGGCAGTTTCTTGGGCAACTGCAGCTGGATTTATCTTTCCACCCCCGTCAGCACCCACAACCTGGGGGTTTTCAGGTGTTCCGACCGATCTTTCTGTTCCGGGGATCGGTTGGCCTTGCGCATCCGTTTGGAATGCTGTAGCAGTGGTAACTGTTTCTCCTTTATGAGGCCCTTCCTCTGGAGACCATTCAGAAACAGTTACTTGTACACCACCTACCCTATTGCCGTTTTCATCGTAAACTCCATAATCATAGACCGTTGATCTTCCATCCAGCCCTGGAGTTTGTTTCTCCTCCTTCACTGTATTTGCAGCATAAACAATGAACTGGTTTTTCAGAAAAGCTTTTACTTTCTCTGCAAATGATCTTTTATTAGCTGTTTGTTTTGGAAGAGTACCCGAATAATTAAAATTTCGATTATATGTAAAAGCCTTTTTGCCCTCATCCCCAAATTTATAATCTACCTGCTCTCTGCCGGCTAAGGCCAAAGATAAACTTTTTAAATATTTCTCAAATCGAACCCCTGTTGTCTTTTCACCATTGGATTTTTTGGCGGTGTTGTAAGCCAAAAGATCAGCATCGGCCAATTCTTTAAGTTTTAGAAAATGATCATATAATTTCCGCCGGTCGACTTTGCCTTGAATTTGAGTTTGGATAATAATTGCATTAGCTTTGCCTACTGCTGCCAAAAGCCTCATTTTTTTGGTTTCTTCTGATGAGGGGTCTTTATCATATTCAATTTTAAGAGCCGTGTTGGCTAGTGCAGATGCATAAGCAGTAACAGGCCCGGCTTCTATGAAATCAACCTCTCTTTTATCGCTAAAAGCCTTGGCATAATATCTATTGGCTTCAGTCACAGCTTTATCTGCCCGGACAGTAATATCTGCTATGAACTCACAATCTCTGGTTTGAAGCTGTTTATTATTTTTAATCCCCGTCTCGCAATTTATTGTTCCTTTGTAGGGAGTAGCTGTGCCCTGAAATTTTATCGGTCTGAAACCGCCTACAAAAACTAAACCGAAGAGCACAACTATGATAACAGGCAGATACATAAATTTGGAGGCTGATTTCATTTTCAGTCTTTGCGCTGACCCTTGTCAAATTGACAACCTAATTAGACAGATCCGCAAGCTCTTACCTCAAGCTGCCTCAAGCAAAACCCCTTCTAAGTTCAGCCATATTTATAAAAGCCTGAGTGATTATGGGAGTCACTTTGCCTGAAGAATCCTTAGATGCTTTAACCAGTGCAGCAGCTTCATATTCTGGGTATAACTGGTCTCTTGTTGTCCAAGCTTCTATTGGCAGTTGAAATTTGTCAGCATAGTTCCAGTGATGAATACTAATAATTTTTAGAGCTGACGGTACTCTGCCTGAGGTCCAGAACCTTTTTAGCGCTTGCGTTACTGCTTCATCCGAAAATCTATCGTTCCTTGACCTGTGGATACCCGATTCAGTAACGATTGTCGGTAGAGTGAATCCAAGTATCCTTTCAAAATCTTTATTTCTTTGAATTGCTCGTTCCCAGACTTTGTCTATAGGTTCCCCTGGATTCATTAAATAAAGGTGTTCTGATCTAATAGTATTTGCCTCAAGCCATTCTCGGTCAGCGTATCTTCGAACAGCTTCATACATCGCTTTAGCATATTCGATATCATCTCTGTCTGGTTTCTTGGCATATTGAGCCAGTGGCGGCCAGAGTGCAATTCCACCTCTATCGGCAATAAATCTTGCACCAGCCACAAATCTTTTTATTGCTCTTTCGGGATCTAAAGGTTTTTCACCTGTTTCCTTTAAAAGATTTGGTTCGTTTAAGAATTGAACAACAAATCCTTTTCTGATTCCGGCTGCATGTATATTGCTTATCAAATCTTCCATACCGGTCTGATTCCACTGATTATCTGGGGTGAAGTGTCTAAAAATTATCGGTACAGATCTTACTGTTTCTATCAGTTCGGCAGAAGGGTCAATTGTTAAAACACTACTTGGAGCCAGTGTTTTGAAGTGCTCGGCAGCCCAGTGAGTATTATGACTTCTCCCGGGCGCATCATGTACACCCAGAATTTCTGCTACTGTCCGTTCTTTATTCATTACAGCAGGAGAGGAAGAAGTAGAAGTAGTTTTTGCAAAAGCCTCCAATGGTTTTAGAGGTAAAGATATAGCAGTGAGTGTTGTAGCAATGGAAAGTTTTATTAACTCTCTTCTAAGTTTTTCCATGGCCTAGCAAGCATAGTAAAATATTTATCTATTTTTCAATTGCTCAACTTGACTTAAGATAGCCATGAGACTACAATATGTTCAGTTTTAGAAGAAAGGATAGAGGTGGGCTTGTCCCACCAATTTTTTTATAGTGGCTATTCAAGCTCGTACAGAATTTGCAGCAGCAATAAACCAGATCGCCTCCGAGAAGGGGGTTGAAACCAGCGTGATTATTGATGCTATAGAACAGGCAGCCCTGGCAGCTTACAGAAAAGATTTATCTTATAGAAACGAGCCTATCCCAGATGACTTTGAGGAGCTAAAAGCTAAAATTGATCCTGTCACAGGTGAGATAGGTATTTACCGGGGTGAGGAAAATATTACTCCTCCGGGTTTTGCCAGAATTGCTGCTCAAACTGCCAAACAGGTAATTGTTCAAAAACTGCACGAGGCGGAAAAAGGGGCAATCCATGAAGAATACGCCCAAAAGGTAGGGACAATTATCTCAGGCACTATCCAGCGCCAGGAGGGCAACACCTATTTTGTTGATTTGGGAAGGGCCGAAGGAGTGATGCCTCCTTCCGAGCAAACCCGAGATGAGTACTATGGTCAAAATCAGCGGATGAAGTTTTATATTAAAGAAATCCGAGAAGGCGGCAGAGGACCTGAAGTAATTGTCTCAAGAGCTGATCCAGGGCTTGTTAAAGGTCTTTTTGCAATGGAAGTACCGGAAATTCAATCCGAAGCGGTTGAGATCAAAGAGATTGCCAGAGAAGCAGGTGGGAGAACCAAGGTTGCTGTTATTTCACATCAGGACGGAGTTGATCCTGTGGGTTCAATGGTTGGACAAAAAGGGGTAAGAGTGCAAGCAGTTATAAATGAGCTGGGTGAAGAAAAGATTGATATTATTTCTTACTCGGCTGATCCGGCAAGGTTTATTATTGCAGCGCTTTCTCCAGCTAAAGATTTAACAGTTGAATTAAATGAGGCAGAAAACGTAGCCAAAGTTAAAGCGCCCGAATCCCAACTGTCTTTGGCGATTGGTAAAGGCGGGCAAAATGTCAGGCTTGCTGCCAAATTAACCGGTTGGAAGATCGATATTGAAGGATTAGGTGAGGAAGTAGAAGGAGAGCCAGCACTGCCTGAGGGAACTAAAGATGCAGAAACACAAAGCGTAGACGCTAAGACGATTGAGGAAAAGATAGAACAAAAAGAAGATACCCAAACTCCGGTGGATGATACGACTTTGCAAGCACAAGACACTTCGACAGGCTCAGTGCAGGATGACCAGCAAGCTGCGGCCAAGAAAGCCGAAGATGAGGAAGTTGAAACTGCTCCTGCTAGTGATTTTGACAAAGTTGAAGAGGAAAAGTTAAAAAAAGAAGAGGCGCTTAAAAATCAGGAAGTAAAAGAAGAAACTAGTGAGAAGCAAGAATCATGAAAACACGCCCAATTCTGATAAATCAGAATTGCCAAGAATCAGGTTTAAAGAATATGCTTTTAACGCCTAAATTCTAATTTCTAAATTCTCCCTAGGAAATTTATCAAAGTATGGAAGAAACACGTCCACCTATTGTGACAATATTGGGTCATGTTGATCATGGCAAAACTACCCTATTGGATTTCATTAGAAAATCGACTGTTGCAGCCCGCGAGCATGGAGGTATTACACAGCACATTGGAGCTTATCAAGTAGAGCATAACGGCAAAAAGGTTACCTTCATCGATACTCCGGGCCATGCCGCCTTTGAAAAGATGCGCTCAAGAGGTGCTAAGGTAGCTGATATTGCAGTTTTGGTGGTAGCAATTGACGATGGGATAATGCCCCAGACAGTTGAGGCGATCAAGCATATTCAAGAAGCCAAGGTACCGATGGTTGTTGCTGTAAATAAAATAGACCTTCCTGGAATAGAAAAAAATGTCCAACTACAAAAAATCAACAAAAAGTTATCAGACCATAAGATCCAAGTTGAGCAATATGGTGGTGATGTGCCAATTGTCACTCTCTCTGCTAAGATCGGTGAAGGTGTCGGGGATCTTTTGGAAAATATCATACTGGTTGCAGAAATAAATGAATTAAAGGGCGACCCAAACTTGCCCGCATCAGGAGTGGTAATTGAGGCTAATTTAGATAAATTTAAAGGTCCAATTGCTACTATTTTAGTTAGAAACGGGACTTTAAAAAAAGGTGATCAGGTAGTTTTGGGAGCTGTAACTGGAAAAATAAGAGGGATGTTTGATTATTTAGGTAAAGCTGTAGATCAAGCTGGGCCTTCTACTCCGGTTGAAGTTTTAGGGTTTGAAGGAGTACCAGCTGTGGGAGCTGCTTTAGGTGAGGAGGCAGCTGTTGCAGAAAAAAAGCAACAAGCACTCTCCTTGGTTGAAAAATTAAGACAAGGTCAAAAAACTGTTTTAAATGTCATAGTTAAAGCTGATAAACAAGGATCCTTGGAGGCAATTGAAGATGCTTTACAAAAGTTTAATGAGGAAGGGCAGGAACATGTGAAGATAGTTTCCTCGGGTACTGGGGACATTACTGAGGGAGATATAAAATTGGCCTCATCGATTTCTGCAATTGTGATTGGGTTTAATAGCAAAATTGCTTCTCAAGCTTCTAAAATGGCTGAAACTGAGCATGTATTGGTAAGAACTTATAACATAATTTATGAATTAATAGATGAGATAGAAGATGTAGTCGAGGGGATGCTTAAGGTAGGGGCTTTGGAGGAAATCTTCGGCACAGCCCAGATTTTAGCAGAGTTTCCCTATGGCAAAAATGAGCGGATTGCAGGCTGCAGAGTTTTAGATGGCACTATCTCTAAAGGCCCTAAGATAAAAATTCTCAGAAGGGACCCTTCGGCCCGTTCGATGGACTCAGGGCAAGCAAGCTCACGGCAGGAGATTATTGGAGAAACCAAAATTAAAGCTTTGAAAAAAGCGAAGGAGGATGTGGTAAGGGTGGAAAAAGGTGATGAGTGCGGCATGATGTTTGACCCACAAATTGATTTTCAGGTTGGAGATATAATTCAAAGCTTCAGAACCCTCTAGTAGCCGGAGCAAACTCTATGTATAGCTATAGGCTTGATATTGGAATCTAAATATTGTAAAATCCTCCACTATTGTCATTCTGGATCAAAGTGATACAATCCAGAGGTAATTTAATGAAATACGACGTTCAACTTGCAGATTTAAAAAACCATTTAGCGCAGACGCAAAATATTTTGATAACTTTGCCTGCAGCGCTGTCTGTAGATAAACTTGCAGCATCCCTGGCTTTAATGCTTGGACTTAAAAAGGGCGGCAAAAAAGTTTCTATTGCAACAGAAGGCACTCCTTTAGTCGCTCATTCCAACCTTTTTGGGGTCGGTGAGGTTAAAGATAATATTTCAGCCTCTGGTGAAGATAACTACACAATTATTTTGGAAGGGGTTGTGGAAGCCAACGGTCAGATCCCTACTTTGGAAAAACTGGACTGGTACCCGGAAGGCGCCAACTTAAATTTGGTTTTTCATCCAATGCCCGGCCAAAAATTTGAACCCAAAAATTTAACTACAAAAATCCAGGGAGGAAACGGAGAGGGGAACTTTGATTTAATTTTTGTTATTGGAGCTTCCAACTTAAATGAGCTTGGGTCTATACATTCTCAAAACCAGCAGGTTTTTAACTCTTATATAGTCAATATTGACAATACCGCCAATAATGGAAACTTTGGAAAAGTTAATGTAGTTGATACAACTGCCGGGTCTGTCTCGGAAATGGTAATTCAAATTATGCAAAGTTTGGGATTGCAACTTGATGAGGATATTGCCTCAAATATTGTTGCCGGAATTTATGAGGCAACTAATAATTTAACTTCTGCCAGACCGGATTCCTTTATAGCAATCGGTCAAGCCATGCAGGCAGGCGCAAAAATTCCGGCTACAGCTCAACCAGCACCGCAACCTCAGCAAACTGTTTCACCCGCGCCAACCCCTGTTTTTACCCAAGCTCCTTCCCAGCCTCAAGCAACTTTTCCTCAACCGCAACCGCAAGTTTCTTTTCCTCAGTTTGATCAAACAGCTCAAAACCAGGGGTTTGATTTAAGTAAAGTTTTGGGTATGCCACCTCAAGCTCAGGATCAGTTTGTTCAGCCTCCGGTTGCGAATACAAGCCCGGTAGGCACAACCCAGGTTTCAGCTGAGGAAAGACCACAAGGAGAATTTGCAACTTCAGCTTCACCCGAATCACCTTCCCAGCCCTCACCTGACTGGTTAACCCCCAAAATCTTCAAAGGCGGATCGTTGGGATAATCCTTGCGCTTATCCGCAATTTCTGTTAGAATTTGCGCATCAGGAATTACTTCTTTCCACCGAGGTCATTCCAAAAATTAT
Organism: uncultured Gammaproteobacteria bacterium; assembly: GCA_964393525.1. GTDB lineage: Bacteria > Patescibacteriota > Microgenomatia > Daviesbacterales > UBA10151 > CAYMTV01. The sequence continues at coordinate 23,553 of CAYMTV010000003.1, forward strand.
GAAAGGATGGAAACTGGCGTATGCCACTTGATCCAAAAATTAAACAGAAGATTATTGACGAATTTGCCACCCACAAAGGTGATACCGGTTCTCCTGAAGTCCAATCCGCACTTTTATCAGAGCAGATTAAAAATCTGACAGAGCACTTAAAACAGCATACCCATGATGTCCACTCAAGAAGAGGACTTTTGTCTATGGTTAATAAACGCAGAAGACTCCTGCAATACCTGCTTAAAAAAGACGCAGATAGGTACAAAGCTCTTATTGAAAAGTTAGGACTTGCCAGATAAATCCGGATTTTAATTGTTTTTTTATAATCGCAGATTACATCTGCTCATTATCTTGCAGATATAATCGCAAGATTAATCTTGCTTCTTGTATCTTTGCAAGATATAATCTGCAGGGTATAATGAGCGAACCTCTTATGCCTTCGGCATAATGGCAAAAGTTTTTGGGGAGATTGGGAATTGTAAATTGATGAAAACCAAGGTTTTCCTCAGTTACCCAGTTTCCAATCCCCACAATATTAAATGCATAAATTAGTTACAAAGGAAATCGATCTTCATGGTCGAAAATTGAAGTTAGAAGCAGGTAAGCTTGCTTTGCAGGCAGACGCTGCTGTAGTGGCTTCTTTAGGTGAGACAGTAGTTTTAGCTACAGTTGCTACCAAACCAATCGTTGAAGATCCGGGTTATTTTCCTTTATCTGTTGAATACGTTGAAAAATATTATGCAGGTGGCAGGATCACCGCCCAGAAGTTTATCAAAAGAGAAACCCGACCTTCTGAAAAAGCCATTCTTTCCGGAAGAGCAATTGACAGATCCATCAGGCCCTTATTCCCCAGGGATTTTCGAAATGAAGTTCAGGTAATAATTACTGTTTTGTCTTTTGATGGGGTTAATGATCCGGCGATCGTAGGCTTTTATGGGGCTTCCGCAGCTTTAGCTATCTCATCTGTACCCTGGAACGGACCAATCGGTGTTGCCCGGATTGACGAGAGGGAGCATAAGCTTATCGTCAATCCCGATATAGAGGATTTGGAAGAGCTAACTCTTGACCTAACAGTTTCAGCCGCTAAAACCAGGGTAGTCATGATTGAGGCTGAAGCAAAACAGATCCCGGATGATAAAATGTTTGCGGCAATCAAAAAAGGCTTTGAAGAAAACCAGCCGGTTGTTGATTTAATTATAGATTTTGCCAAAGAAGCAGGAAAACCCAAACAAGCTTATAGTGCTCTTACTGCTGAAGTCGACCCAAAAGTATTGGAAGAAGCCAAAAAAATTATCAAACAAAAAATAGAGGGAGCGCTTTTTGACAAAGAACACACCTGGCATGAGGCTACTGGTGAAATGATTAAGCAGGAGCTGATACTCCAGTATGCCGAAAGCTTAACAGCCGTCCAAGTTGCAGGTTTGTTTGACAAAATCGCCAAAGAGCTTATGAATGATACTATTTTGAATAAAAAGGCTAGGGTCGATGGCAGAGCAATGGATGAGGTGAGAGAGCTTTACATTGAAACCGGAGTTTTACCTAGAACTCACGGGTCAGCAATTTTCCAAAGAGGTGATACCCAGATTCTGTCTGTTGCTACCTTAGGCCCGCTGTCTGCAGCCCAAACTTTAGAGGGGATGGAGGGGGAGGGGCAAAAGCGCTTCATGCATCACTACAATATGAGTATTAATCCTTTCTCAGTTGGCGAAGTCAAAAGGTTAGGTGCTCCAAACAGAAGGGACATTGGCCATGGTAATCTGGTGGAAAGATCTTTGGAGCCGGTTTTACCCTCAGAGGAAAGTTTCCCTTATGCTATCAGGGTTGTCTCGGAAGTTATGGGGGCTAATGCTTCAACCTCAATGGCCTCAGCCTGTGCTACAACCTTGGCCTTGCTCAATGCTGGAGTTCCAATAGATCCGGTTGCCGGCATTGCCTTGGGGCTGATTACCGATCACTCAGATGAGAGTAAATTCCAGGTTTTAACCGATATGCGGGCGGTTGAAGATTTTTACGGAGAAATGGATTTTAAAGTCTGTGGAACAAAAAACGGTGTTACCGGAATCCAGATGGACACCAAACTTGAGGGATTGACTTTTGACATCATTGAGGAGGCTTTAAATCAGGGTAAAAAAGCCCGGGAGTTTATCTTATCAAAGATGCATCAGGCAGCGCCTGAAGAAGAAGAAATCTCAAAATACGCCCCCAAGATTCAAGTCACCCATATCAAGCCTGAGGAGATCGGCATGCTGATCGGGCCGGGAGGTAAAAATATTAATGGGATTATTGCCAAAACCGGTGCCCAAATAGATATTGAAGATGACGGGACTGTGATGGTCTCATCAATGGATGAGGAGGCAATCAAAAAAGCTATTGAGGCAATTGAGGGAATGTTTAAAAAGATTGAAGTGGGGGAGGTATTTGACGGGAAAGTTGTCCGGATTGCGCCATTTGGCGCATTTGTCGAACTGGCTCCGGGTAAAGATGGGTTGGTGCATGTTTCCCAAATGGCAACATACAGAGTTGAAAAACCTGAAGATATAGTTTCCGAGGGACAAACTGTTCATGTTAGGGTTACTGATGTTGATTCACAAGGCAAGATTGCATTATCAATGCTTTTTGGTTCTGATGTTAAACCGGAAACCGAAGGTAGACCACAAGGAGGCAGGCAAGGTTTTAGAAGAGAAGACAGAGGAAGAGGCGGTCAAAGACGGGATTTTGGTGGTGACAAAAGACGCAACCGACGTGATTTTGGTAGATGAAGAAAAACCTCAGTATCTTGGGCTTTTTAATAATTCTTTTAATCTTACTACTGCTCCTGTTTTTAATAAATCCTACTCAAACAGCAATTTTTTTAAATAGTTTAGACCAAAAAGTTATCAAAAATAGCAGTTTTGCTGAAATCTCGACAGAAGGCAATACTCTCACTCTAAAATTTGCACTAACTGAACAAGAGACGTCCGATGCCGAAGAGTTCTCCCACAATTTAGGTACGGATTCAAACTGGCTTGAGGGGATCTCTTTAACACTTGACTCCAACAGTGCAGCTTATATTAAAGAATTTGCTCAGGCAAAAGTAAGTGTTGATTTTGCCTCAAAAAGCCTTCATTTTAAAAATCAAAGTCTGCCAAAGCTGCAGACAGCATTGATAAAAAATGAATATTCATATGCTACAAAATCAGGCAGACTTAAATTAAAAACCAAAGGTGACAGTGAGTTTAAGTTGGAAATTATAGATCCTGGAGTGATTTTCAGGGAAGCAACACCATCAGGCAAGCTTAATTTATCGGAAAAATTAATTCCAATATTTCCAATACTGTCAAAGATGGATACAATAAGACTAGAAGTTGACGGGAAAAACGTTAGCGGACAAATAATGCTTAAGTAGAATGTCACAAGGAATTATAAGGACCTGCTTCGGACTTCGGTAAGTTATATATTTTACCTCGTCCTCGCAGAACCTTGCCTTTTTAAACTTAGGTATTAAAAGTTTAAGGAAAGTTTAAAAACGTGGACAACACTGCCCAGACTATTATTTCTAAACTGCAGCAGAAGATTCAAGCCGCCCAGCTGCCTTTCGATGTTTTAGAAAAACTTCAGGATGAGCTTGTCAGAACTGAGGCTTTGTTAAAAAACCATCAGGCAGGGCCGGAAACCGACAGACAAATCAACTATATAAACTTCATCTGTGAGCTACCCTGGGGAAAAATAAGTCAGGATATCTTAGATGTTAAAAGGGCCAAACAGATCTTAGATAAAAATCATTTTGGGATGGAGCCTATTAAAGAAAGGATCTTGGAATACCTGTCGGTTCTTATTTTAACCCGCCAAAAACAAGCTATAACCCATCAACCGGTTTTAGCTTTTGTTGGTCTGGTAGGATCCGGAAAAACTTCTCTGGCTTTCTCGATTGCTGAAGCCTTAGGTAGACAAATTATCAGGATTCCTTTTGGAGGATTGGGTAGCGCACTTCAGCTTCGGGGGGAATCCAGAGTTAAAGCCGAAGCAGAGCCAGGACTGATTATGAAAGCTTTAAGAAAATCTCAAGTTAAAAACCCGGTAATACTTCTAGATGAGATTGACAGGATAACCCAGGAAGGGAGAAATGACATTATGGGAGTTTTGGTGGAACTTTTGGATCCTGAACAGAATATGGCGTTTGTTGATCATTATGTTTCCTTTCCCTTTGATTTATCTACAGTACTTTTTGTGGCAACAGCCAATAACACCGGAAATATTGCAACTGCGGTACTAGATAGGATTGAACTGATTGAGATGCCATTTTATTCGGATGATCAGAAAGTTGTGATTGGCAGGGATTATCTTTTGCCACAGGCGGTTTTAAATGCCGGTTTGGACCCAAGGCTTATTCAAATAGATCCCAATATCTGGCTGAATATTGTTCGTCCCCTAGGGTTTGATGGGGGGATCAGGTCTTTAAAAAGAAATGTGGATTCCTTGGTAAGGAAAGTTGCAAAAAAAGTCGTTGAAGGAAACCCGGGACCTTATATAATTAATGCCACAAACATTACAGAGTATATGCCGGTAGGGTAAAAATATGCCTAAAATAAGAACATTTAGACCAAAGCAACAACAATCGCAAGTTCCCCAGCAACAGAGGCAGCCTATGCCCGCTACATCAACACCTAAACCCAAGACATTAAAACTTATCCCCTTGGGAGGAGTGGGTGATGTGACCAAAAACATGTATATCTATGAGTATGGGGATGATATCGTAGTTGTTGACTGCGGAGTTGGTTTTCCTTCAGAAGCCATGCCCGGAATTGATCTGGTGATCCCAGACATTACCTATTTAAGAGATAAAATTCATAAAATCAGGGCAATTTTAATCACCCATGCTCACGATGACCATATTGGAGGGTTGCCTTACATCTGGCCGGAACTTAAAGTCCCGATCTACTGCCAGAAACTGACAGCAGGACTCATTAAAGGCAAATTTTCTGAACACAGGCTGCCCAAAGACCAAATTAAAACAGTTGCCTTAAAAGACACAATAAATTTAGGGGTTTTTCAAGCCAGTTTTTACCAGGTATCCCACTCCATTCCGGACTCAACAGGGATTGTTTTACATACACCGGTAGGAACACTTATCCACCAGGCAGATTTTAAGATGGACTGGACTCCGGTTAACGGTCAGGTGACGGATGTTGGGACTGTTGCCAGACTGGGTGAGTCCGGAGTTTTATTTATGTCATTGGACTGTTTAAGAGTAGAAAAACCCGGGTATACTCTTTCGGAGAAGGCCATTGAAGGAACTTTTGCCGAGGTGGAAAGTAAAACCTTGGGGAAAGTTTTGATTACCATGACCTCCTCAAATGTCACCAGGATCCAGCAGGCTATCAATGTAGCCTCTAAATCAGGCAGGAAATTGGCGCTTTCCGGAAGAAGTATGGAAGGAGTCTTTCAGGTTGCCCGGGATTTGGGTTATTTAGATGTTCCTCTAGGTCTTGTGATAGCTCAGGAAGAGGTCAAAAGATTTCCGGAGGGTAAAGTAATGATTTTAATTGCCGGCTCACAGGGACAACCCGGTTCAGCGTTGTCTAGGGTAGCTTTTAATGATCACAAGCACATTCAGGTAAAGCGGGAAGATGCGGTAGTTTTTAGTGCTGATCCGATACCGGGAACCGAATCAGCTCAGAATGCTTTAATTGATTCCTTAACCACCTTGGGTTGCAACGTTTACTACACTGCTTTAACATCAGAACTTCATGTAAGCGGCCATGCAGCTCAGGAAGAATTAAAATTGATGATTAACCTGGCTAAACCCAAGTTCATTTTGCCTATAGGTGGTACGTTTAAGCACATGAAGGCCTTTGTTAATATGTCCAAAGACATGGGTTATAAAGAACATCAGGTTTTTATGGCCAAAGATGGCGATATTATTGAAATTTCTAAAGGCGATGCCCGAATCAAGGGATTTGTTGATGTATCAAATGTTTATGTAGATGGGTTGGGGGTGGGAGACATTGGCAATGTGATTTTGCGCGACAGGCAGAGAATGAGTGAGGAAGGTGTGGTGATTGTGATTGTGCCGATTGACCAGCATAACGGAAAGCTGGCCGGTGAGCCGGATATTATTTCGCGGGGGTTTGTTTTTGGAGAGGAAGGAGAAGATATGCTTGAGGCTGCCAAAGAGATAGTCAGATCCTATGTTGAAACCCACCCTGATACTAAAGTTGATTGGAGATATATCCGTCATCAAATAGAAGAAACTTTGGATAACTTTTTTTATGAAGAAACCAAACGTAATCCGCTAATTTTACCGATTGTTGTAGAGGTTTAATTAACCTATAGTTGAATATGTTATAATACATTAGTTAAAACTGTCCATATGCCCAGACGTCGCTCGATATATTCACTGCCAAAACTCAAACTTAAGCAAAAAACTATAGTTGCTGTAGGCTCTATTATTTCTTTGATCCTGGCAGGACTTTCAGGAGTATCATTTGTAACCGATTCCAGATATCTTTCGTTTTGGAAAGAATTCTTAGTTTCAAAAGTTGGATGGGCTGCAATACTCTCACCAATTGTTTTTCTTCTAGTTGGACTTGTGCTGCACAGAGTTAAATGGAAATTTGCCCAAACTAATGTACTTTTAGGGCTTATTACAATGCTTACTGCCCTAATAGGTATCTCGGGTGCGGCAAGCGAAACCGCCGGAGGATCGCTAGGCAGCTATCTTTGGGTGCAACTTAAGGATATTATCACGGCTCCAGGTTCAATAATCCTGCTTTTGGGAGTGTTTCTGGTAGGTTTAGTGGTTTTACTAAATACCAGTATCGGCCAAATCTTTGAGCTTCTTGGAAAAATATTTTCTCTTTTGGGAAGCGGCTTTTCCAAACTGTTGGGGCTGTTTAGCCGGGATGAAACACTTCAACCCAAATCCTCCCAAATTAGACTTTCCGGGATTGATGATCGCGGAGTCAGAAATAAACCTACCAACAAAGAACCTATTAAAGAACCTGTTATGGCAGAAACCTTGGTTCAAAATATTGCCGGCCAGACCAGAGTCTGGCGTTACCCGCCGTTAAGTTTGCTGTCGGATAAAGGCGGGGCTCCGGCCGATCGGGGTGATGTTAAGAAAAATGCCGCGATAATTGAAAGAACCCTTGAGTCTTTTGGGATCCAGGCCAGAGTTGCCGAGGTAAACGGCGGTCCGGCTGTTACCCAATATGCTCTGGAGATAGCTCAAGGGACAAAGATTGCCAAAATTGCTAATTTACAACATGATATCGCCTTATCTTTGGCAACCAGAACCGGAACCGTCAGGATTGAAGCGCCAATTCCGGGCAAATCTTTAGTTGGTATCGAAGTTCCAAATCACACTTTAGAAATAGTTAATTTAAAATCTGTCATCGCCTCGGATGAAATGAAAAAGCATAAATCCAAGCTGGCGGTAAGCTTAGGGAAGGATACCGCTTCACACCCGATGATTGTCGACATTGACCGGATGCCGCACATTTTAGTGGCCGGAACTACCGGCTCGGGAAAGTCAATTTTACTTCACCAGTGGATTACTTCATTGATCTTTCGAAATTCACCCAGCGAGTTAAAACTAATTTTAATAGATCCAAAGAGGGTTGAGATGAGTAGCTACAATGGTGTTCCTCATTTACTTGCACCGGTTATTGTAGAGCCGGAGAAAATTTTATCTGCTTTAAAGTGGGCCATGGCTGAGATGGACAGGCGGTATAAACTATTCCAGCAGGTAGGTGTCAGAAACATCCAGGGGTACAATGAGATGTCTGGTTTTCAGGCTCTGCCTTATATAGTAATCATTATTGATGAGTTGGCAGACTTGATGATGTTTGCGCCGGTTGAAGTTGAGGATGCCATAACCCGTTTGGCTCAACTGGCCAGGGCTACCGGAATCCATCTTGTGGTTGCCACCCAAAGACCTTCGGTGGATGTTATTACCGGACTGATGAAAGCCAATATCCCATGCAGGATTGCTTTTAACGTATCATCAATGATTGACTCAAGAGTCATTATCGATCAACCCGGTGCGGAAAAACTTTTAGGAAGAGGAGATATGTTATTTCTGCCGCCTGATGCTGCCAAACCAATCCGTATCCAGGGAGTTTTAGTCACAGACCCTGAAACTAACGGGGTGGTTAAATTCTTAAAAGAAAACGGGATTATTCCAGAATATACTGCTGAGGTAACAGAGATGCCGATTGGCAGGATCGGTAAAGGTACTGGTGCGGGTTTAGGAGGAAGTGATGATGAGAGAGATGGATTATTTGAAGAAGCAGTGAAAACAGTCTGTCAGTATGATCGGGCTTCTGCCTCTCTTTTACAAAGAAGGCTTAAGGTAGGTTATGCCAGGGCAGCCAGGATTATAGATGAACTTGAGGCAGCAGGGATAATCGGGCCAGGAGATGGCTCAAAACCCAGAGATGTCTTAGTCAGAAACCCGGATGAGTATTTTGTAGCCCAGAAGCAAACTCTTAATACTTAATATCCTTATTGACGCAAGTGAGTTGCTGCATGTTCAGCTGCTAAAAGTACTCTTCTATGATTCCTACCACTTTGTAGCCATGCACTGGGAGTCTGGCCAGCTAATTCCTGTTGTGTTGATATAAACCAACAAGCAACTGTGTAAGGTATTATAATTACTCCCTCAAAAGTTTCTAATATTTGTGGAAGGACTTTATAAGGCCGTTTACGAACTGGAGTAAATTGAAAAGCTGGATATACTAATGCACCGTCCTCTGTGGGAAGTGCTAATAATCTTTGTTGCTGAACCATTTCTGTAATGGTTTCAGGACTGGGAGCTTTAAGTTGTTTCTGTACTGTTTCTAAATCCAAAAGCTTGCCTAAATATCTACTCCAAATCTCGGTTTTTTCTCCCTCGATTATCTTCATACATCCATTCTAACAAATACTGTCAAAGAACTTTTTAAACAAAATTTTCCTCCCACAGTAATTTGTTAAATTCTAATAAACTTCCAACTCGGGGTTGTCAAGCTAAATCGGTACCAATTATTCACTATTGTGAACTTTTGGTATTAAGTTTTAAATTAAACTTCTGATTCGCCACTAACTATTGTTAATTTTCCTAGTAGGGATTTTTTGGTAGATTTATTTAAGAGGGCAGTTAATTTTTTGTCTATTTGATCAAGGGAAAGATTGGCGGATACACCGATAACACCTGTTGATTTGCTTGTTGGAGCTAATAGTTGAAAGTCTTTTATATTGAAAGTAACCAGTAGTCTGCCTTTTCGTTTGGCAAAATCATAGACTTCAGAATCTAGCAATGCGCTTTGTTTGTAGTTTCCAGATATATGCTTAACATCAAATCTGCTATTTGTAGTTAACAAACTTTGTCTGAAATAAAACCCTTCATCTAGCAGTAGTTTGTGTTTGTAAAATTTCCGCCGCATCTTTGGGAGAACTCAGTTTACTAATTAGCTCATCAATAGCACCTTTGATTGTTTTTAATGGTACCCAGGTATATCCTTCTTGAATTAGTTCAACAGTATATCCTTCTTTGAGACGTTGAATTATCACTGCAATAGGAATTCTAGTTCCTACGATAACTGGTGCACCACCCATGATATTAGGAGTCGAGGTGATGTACTTTTTCATAATCCTAATTATATCAAATTTTCTAATCTTTTAACTTAATTCTTACTCAAATCTTCTTACAAATTTACTTAGAAAGTTTAAATTTATATTTAGTTAACAATGAGCGAAGCTTTTGTTTCGCAAATAAAAATCGAGCAGGCATATAGAAAAAGGCGGTCTGTGACGGAACCGCCTTTTTGTTGAGTTTAATTTAAGCTGGCTAGTACTAATCCTGCATTGGGTCCATGTAAACCAATCCCCATGACTATAGAAAATCTAAGATTAGCTTGTTCGGTTTGTCTTTGCAGTCTTAATCCTTGAGCTTCTTCCATAGGATTTTCCTGATTTGGATTTCTATAAACATACCCATTTCTCATTTCCATTAGACTTTTAAATACACCAGCAGCTCCTGCAGCTCCCTGAGGATGCCCGTAGGTTGATTTAGGGGTACTACCATAAATCCTGGAGATATGGGATCCACAAACCATCCTATATGCCTCTGCTTCTTCGGGATCCCCTTCTTGTGTCCCGGCAGCGTGAAAGACGTATTGATCAAGATCTCCAATATCTAATCCTGAGTTTTCAATCGTTGCCTCTATGGCATTTCTTGTCGCGTAGCGATTTGCCCCAAAAGGAGAAGAGGTATCAGGAAGATATGCATACCCGATTATCTCTCCGTAAATGGGTGCGCCTCTTCGTTTGGCAGCTTCGTACTCTTCTACAACATACATGAAAGCCGCTTCACTCATAACATACCCATCTCGATCTCTATCTAAAGGCCGACTCGCTCTCTGGGGTTCATCGTTTCTTTTAGACAAAGATCTCATACGATTAAAATCATGAAACGCAGGATAACAAAAAGGAGCTTCTGTTCCTCCTGCTAAAACTAAATCAGCTTCTTCGCGTTGAACACTTCTGAATGCTTCTCCTAAAGCTATAATACTTGAAGCACAAGCATCAACTCTGACATGATTCTCTCCTCTTAGATCCAATCTTTCTTGGAAAAAACCCAAAAGCTGTGAAATATCTAGACGAAAGATAGATTTTGTAGTTCTTTCTGTTTCCAGAAATGAGGGAGATCCACCTACTGCTGTTCCAATCTCTGCTTTAACTCTTCTAACGTGATAATTAGTACCTAACCATTCAGGATTTCGATCGTTTGGTCTTTTAGATAGCTGATCTTTGTCTAATATTGGAATGTTACTTAATTGATCAATAATTCCTGAGTCGTTTAGTGATTGGACGGCTGCAGCCCAGCCAAGCCAAACACAACGGGTAAGAGCTCTTTGTTCTTTAATTGTAAGATAAGCCGAAGGATCAAAACCTCTGACTTCTCCGGCAATTTGAACCTCTTGAATATGAGGAGTTCCAAGTCTTGTAATGAAAGACCTTCCTAGTTCTAGTCCGGTTATATTTGAAGCCACATCAGGCCCCCCAGGGGTAACAGCACCAATACCAGAAATGACAACCCGTCTTTTTCTTTCACTCATATTAGTTTAGGCAGCATTTGCAAGAAAGCCTCTTTGATAATATCTTCTGGAAAATCTTCTTATGTATTTACCAAGTAACATAGCTGCGTTAAAGCCTCCAAAACCATAGGCTGTAGCTAAAGCAGTTCTTATATTCCGCTCCAAGTAATGGTCTTTTACCAACATTAGATCTGCCACATCAGGATCAGGGTTTTCTAAGTTTCTTATAGCCGGAATCTTCCCTCTTCTTAATGCCATTACAGTAGCAACCAAATTAGCCGCTCCAGACCCTCCGGCCATATGACCAACCATTGATTTAATAGCTGTAATAGGTATTGTGGTTTCATCCATTCCGAGTACTGCACACGCTACCCTAAAGGCATTAGCCTCAGCGACGTCACCGGCTTGGGTTGAGGTTGCATGGGCAAAGAATGCATTAAAAGGGTATGGTTCCTCTGTCTGTCGATCCATGCATGCTTTGACCAGTGTTAAAGCAACATTTGGGATATAAAGCTGGGTTGGCATATGGCCATCTTGGTTATTGTGAAAACCTAACACTCTTGCATAGATTGGAGCACTTCTTTTTAAAGCATGTTGTTCTTCCTCAAGAATTAGCGCCCCACCTCCAGAAGCTAAAACAAATCCGTCCCTATCCTTATCAAATGGTCTGCTTGCTCCTTCAGGATCATGATTCCTAGTGGATAATGCGCCTCTAGTAGATGCAAAAATAGCTATGGATTCTGGTCCATAATAATCATAAGGACTTACTCCCAAAAGCTCTTCCAATCCACCAACAATTGCCATATCATTATTGCCTATAAAAACAGATTCTGCACCTTCGGTTGCACTAGTCAAGCTGGTAGCACAGGCTTGAATAGGGTTGCCCCCACTACCGCGAGCACCGGTATAAATTCCCACCATCCCGTTGACTTGTTCTGGCATCAATTGCCTGCTCAGAATTGGTCCAACCCTTTCTGAGTTTGTTTTTAAATCAACAACACCTGCTACTTCTCTACAGAGAGTATCGTGAACTTCAATTATTCTGGCTGCACCGCCATAACCAGTCGAGAAATAATTCCCGACTCTAGTACGATTAATACCCAGTCTAATCTGGCCGTCTTGTTCTGCAGCTGCACTTTTTAAGGCATCCCTTACTAATTTAATGCCCATTGCTTCTGGTCTGGATATTTGTCTAAGTTCTTTAGGAGTAAAATGATTTGCAGGATTAAAATATGCTACAGGTGCTGCAATGCTTGTTCTCCAATTCCCAACATCAAAAGGGATAACCCCGGACTTCATTTTTAAAAGTCCTTGCCAAAAGCTTTCTACTGAGCTACCTATTGGAGTAAGAGCACTTAAGCCTGTTACCACAACATTTCTTGGGGATTTAATTCCGAAGATGATTCCAATTGTTGATGCTTTATCTCTAAAGCTTGCTTGTTGATGGATTGTGCTTAAAAGTTCTGGAAGTTGAATGTCAGGTTGCGCCATGGTTTTAAATATTTTGGACTATAAGATCAAAGGGTATATTTTAAATCCTCCGATGTCAATAGTTTCTTCTGTCTTTTCCTGATTGAAAATCTTTTCAAAAAGATTAAACTAAAAACATCCAGAAAAGACGTTGGGAGGTGAGGAAGTTTGATTAAATTTTTAGAAGGAATTTTAATTGGTTCTGAAAATGCCAAGGCTTTGGCGGAGTTTTATAGAGAAAAAGTTGGACTTAAACAAACCAATGAGTTTGAGATGGGAGAGGGCGATGAGGCAACGAACGGGTTTGAATTTTCTTTTGACTTAGGTCCCGGGTTTTATATCATGGATCATTCGGAGGTTAAAGGCAAAAACCCCAACTCAGATAGAATTATTTTAAATTTTGAGGTAGATGATATTGAGGCGGAGGTTAAGAAACTTGATGAAACCGGAGTCAAAAAAGTCAAAGACATCTACCATGTTGAGGATTATGGACATATTGCCACTTTTGAGGATGTTGATGGCAACTACTTCCAACTGGTGAAGACCCGCGAGTAAAACAGATCATCTGATATAATAGATTTAATGTCAGGCAAGTTGATTGCCCAGATTTATTTTTACTTAATTTCAGCAGCCGCAATCGCTTTAATAGTGGTGGGGATTCATTCAACAGCAACCTACCTTTTAAATTCCACTGTTTATGATAAATACCCTTTAATGTATGGTGCAGAAGACTGCGAAAATTACGGAACTTCCTTTTACAAAGGACCATACCCCATGATGGAGCCTGGAAGAGAAGAGGCTACTCTCTCGGCAGAGGAGCAAGACAGGCTGAAGAAAAGCTGCGAACAGAGGGTAGAACTGGAAAGAAAGCAAAGACAGGTGGAAGATATCAGAAATGCGCTGGTGTTTACTAGTGTTGGACTGATTTTATTTCTCATCCATTTTCCTCAAGCCAAGAAGTATTCTAAAACTGTTTAAGATTCAACTAAGGAAAATATTTTGTGTTGGCTGTCTGCTTCATGGTAACCATTTTGAGAGGTAGAATCAGAGCCGCTTATAGAATTGTCATATTGAGTTTCCGGCTCAGAATTTTGATTAGTCAGTTCCTCAAGTTTATTTTCAATTGGCGCCATAGCAGAATCAAATCTTGCTTCCTCCTTCTCCTTTCTTGTCTGATTCAGCTGTTCATCGGCGGTGTTTTTAAACCTGATAAACTGATTGGAGTTTAAGTGGATGTATGAAAGGATGACTTTTTCCGTATTGCCCCCTTCAACATGCTTTAAATTATTAAAAATAATCACATATGAATCCTCACCTGTTTGGTAATTTTTACTGTGACTTACCTCAACTTGAAAATCTTTTAAATCCATCCAGTAGTGATCTTGTAGGGAGGTCGGATCAAATTGAGAAAGATCAGTGTGACGTACAGAAGCTTTGTCGTCTTTTAACAAACTTATAAGCATATTGACATATTTTTCAGCTTTTTTTGGATCCTCTGAAACAGGTGGAGTTTTATCACTTCCGATAGGCATTAGCCGTATATTAGAAAACCACCGGTTTAAAGTCAAGGATACTTCTCTTTTGCAATTTATTCTAAGGGCGCATAAAATAACTAGAAGTTATCATGAGAACCGTAGGCCAAATTTTAAAAGATTCCAGAGAAGCTAAACATTATAAGTTGGAGGATATAGAAAAACATACCAAAATAAGGATAGAACTTTTAGAGGCTTTAGAATCCGACAACTACTCAAAACTTCCTCCCTCCACTTTTATTCAGGGATTCATTAAAAACTATGGAAAGTTTTTGGGGTTGGATATTGAAAAGCTTCTGGCAGTATTCAGAAGGGATTATGAGTCAAAAAAACACCCGCCAATAATTTTGGAAAGTTTTAAAAATCCAATTAGCACCCGGAAGTTTAATATTACACCGCAAAGAGCGCTTGGGGTAGTAATAAGCTTGGTTGTTTTAGGGTTTTTTGTTTACCTTTGGGTTGAATATAGACAATTTGTTGGCGCACCGCCTTTGCAAGTTGAGAGTCCTAAGGAGGGACATACCGTAGAGATCCCCTCCGTTGTAGTATCGGGCAAAACCGAATCCGAAGTAAAAGTGAAAGTAAATGAACAGGAAATTGGGGTGGATAAAGACGGGAATTTTCGGGAGGAAATTAAGTTGTCTTCTTCCACCAATAAAATTGAGATTACAGCAACTTCCCGCTTTGGTCAGTCATCCAAAGTTGAGAGGACAGTCTTTGTGAAAAAATGAGCGTTTAGCGTCAACACGCCCTTCCTTCGGAAGCAGGGTATAGTTGAAATTAAAATGAAGCAAAGCTTCTTGCTTTTGCAAAAACTAAACGCTAATATCTAGACGCTAGACGCTAAAAATCTATGGGGCCTTTGGAGACAGCTTTAATTATTTTAATTGCAATTTGGACCATCATCTTTGCCATGATTGCAATTGCGGTTTTGGCAGTTTTTTTAAGTATTAAAAAAGCTTTAAATAAAGCCAATAAAATTTTGGATCAGGCAGAAGAAAAAGCCGGGAAAATAGATTTCCCCTCAAAAATAGTAATAGGAAGCATTTTAGCTTTTATGGCTAAAAACTCTGCTCAAACTTTTAAAAGCCTAGTTTGGGATAATATCTTTAAGAAAAAAGAGAAAAAGTAGAATCCCGACTTGTCAACCCACTTCCACCGAGTCAAACTCGGTAGGCAAGTTTTGACTTGCCACCTCGAAGGTGTCAAGCTAGAGAGTCAATAATTGGAATTAACTCGGACAGGTTGTTAATTGTAAATTTAGGTTGTGCTTCTGGAGTTTTGGGTTTTTCCTCCTCTGAAAATTTACCCTGTTCTAACCAAACAGTCACTGCGCCTACCTTGTTCCCTTCAACAATCTCTTTTCTAACTCTATCACCAACTACAACACAAGCTGAGGCTTGAACTTGCAGCTCATCTAATATAGGTTGCAAGTCCTTACGTTCATCTTTACCGACCACTTTAAAAACAGAAATATACTTCCTTAAGCCAAGCTGATCAAATTCCTGATGGCGTGCAGTTGGGTTATCACCTCCCACACTAACCACAGCCAGTTTTATTCTTCTTTTTTTAAGGGTTTTTAAAACGCCTAAAGTTTCTGGGAAAAACTTAGGAGGGGTTTCTTCTCCTTGAACCAAGGTTCTATTGTAGTCAAAAATTACGGCTTCAACCATGATTTAAGATTATACCAAATCTATTGAATTATAGGATAAAGGTCTAATCAGAATCTTGGATATTGCTTCTCAAGACTAATATTTCAAAATTAAAGATTGAGTGTTATGATTTTCCCCATGACTAGTGAAGAGTTAAGAGAAAAGTTTTTGAAGTTTTTTGAAAAGAATAACCATGCAATTATTCCTTCTGCTTCTTTGGTGCCATCTGATGAAGAACAGCTTGAGGGTAAGGAAAAAGTTTTATTTACCTCTGCCGGCATGCAGCCTTTAATTCCTTACCTTTTGGGACAGCCCCATCCTAAAGGCAAAAGATTAGTTAATGTCCAAAAATGCTTAAGGACTGATGACATAAATGAAGTAGGGGATTTAACTCACCATACCTTTTTTGAGATGCTCGGGAGCTGGTCTCTGGGAGATTATTTTAAAAAGCAGGCAATTGAACTTTCATTTAAGTTTTTAACAGAAGAATTAAACATTCCAATTGAAAAATTAGCAGTTTCTGTTTTTGCCGGTGATAGCGATGCACCCCGGGATGAAGAGTCAGTAGAAATCTGGCGAAGCTTAGGGATTCCGGCTGAAAGAATTTTTTATTTTGGCAAAGAAAACAACTGGTGGCCTACTTCAAGGATTGATCCTCAAACTGGAGAGATAAAAAATGCTCTGGGTCCCTGTGGTCCGGACACGGAGATGTTTTATTGGATCGGGGAGGGGGAGCCTGAGGGCACACCAAATGAAAACCCAAATTGGGTAGAGATTTGGAATGACGTTTTTATGCAGTATTTCAGAAAAGATGATGGGACCTTGGAAGAGTTGCCCCAAAAAAACGTTGATACCGGCATGGGCCTGGAGCGAACCCTGGCGGTTTTAACTGGTAAAAAGAGCGCTTATGAGACAGACCTTTTTGCAGGAATAATAGGGGAGATAGAGAAAGCTTTGGGGAAAAAGTATGGTGATAATGCGGAAGATGATAAAAAAATCCGGGTGATTGCAGATCACCTTCGGGCTTCAAGTTTTTTGCTGGGGGAGGGGGTTGAGCCCTCAAATAAAGAAAGAGGTTATGTTTTAAGAAGGCTTATACGAAGATCAATTACTTACTCATATTTATTAAACCCCAACTACCCTGCTCTATTACCTGTTATTGATGTATCCATACATAAATACAAAATAGTTTATCCGGAGCTTTTAAAAGATATGGAAAAATTGAGTAATACATTTACTCTAGAGGAGGGTAAATTCAAAAAAATCCTTGAATCAGCCTTGCAAAAAATTAGAAAAGAGGGAGGGAAGATTAAGCCGGGTCAGCTCTTCTCCGGTAAGAGCGCTTTTGATCTTTATCAAAATTACGGGATACCGGTAGAGTTAACAGAAGAAATTCTGGCTGAAATTGGGTTAGGTCTGGATAAAGACGGCTTTGAAGAAGAATTTAAAAAGCACCAGCAGATCTCAAAAACGCAGGAGGATAAAAGGTTTGCCGGTGGTTTGGCCGGACACTCGGAAACTGAAATTAAGTATCACACTGCAACGCATCTTCTGCACCAGGCCTTAAGGGATGTTTTAGGTCCGACGGTTTTTCAAAAAGGTTCCAATATAACTGAAGAAAGACTCAGATTTGATTTTTCTTTTGACCGGAAAATGACAGAAGAAGAAATTAAAAAAGTTGAAAATATTATAAGCCAAAGGATTCGTGAAAAACTAGCCGTGGAAAACAAAACTATAAGCTTAAAAGAGGCGAGAGAGCAAAATGCTATTGGACTGTTTGATGAAAAATATACGGATAAAGTCTCAGTTTATGGGATTGGGCCAGGTTTTAAAATTGATCCCGACTCCCTAGACCAAAGGCTGCGCGGCAATTTCTATTCATTTGAATTTTGCGGAGGACCCCATGTTAAAAACACCTCAGAAGTTGGCGGAATAAAAATTGTCAAAGAGGAAGCTGTCTCGCAGGGAATCAGAAGAATCCGGGCAGAGCTTATCTAACATGATTAACCCTTGTCAAAAAATGCGTTTAAGCATTTTTTGCAAGCCCTGTTTGCGGGGCAAGCGGTCTCCCTAGTTCAAAACAGTTTTTTTATATTTTAACTGTTTTGAACTTCGGTCCGACTCCCCTACTTCAATCTATGCCTTAACTTGTGTTAAGATTTCTAATACAATAACTTAAGTTACCGGAGTTTCCGGGTCTTTTTGTATGAACATATTTGATAAACTGCCCAATATACTCTCCCCTTTTGTTAAAAAATCTCAAACAGAAGAATACTATTTTGCTCTAAATATTGATAGCTCCAAAAGAGTTGATGCCGCAGTCTGGGCGATCTCCGGCGATAGAATTAGGATAATCCATAGCTCGTTTGCCTCCTATAAGCATGAAGAGCAGTTAATAGAGGCATCAAATATTGCACTGGATGAGGCGCTAGCGGATTTTCAACCAGAACCGGCGAAAGTTTTATTTGGAGTACCAGACTCTTGGCTACAGGATGAGGAGCTAAAACCGGAAAAACTAAAAACATTAAGGCAAATGGTCAAAGAGCTTGATATTTCTCCCTTAGCTTATGTTTCAACCACCCAGGCAATCTCCCATTACATGAATAAGGATCAGGGTGTTCCCTTAACCGCGATATTGGTCAAAATTACCGACCCCCTAAGTGTCACAGTGGTTAAGGGAGGTAAAGTTGTCGAGAGCCGGGATCAAAAAAGGACCGATAATTTGCCACAGGACATTGAGAAGGCCTTGATGAGCATTACCGATGTTGAGGTTTTGCCTTCCAGATTTTTAATTTACGGTACAGAAAAAGAGGGGAAGTTTAAAGACGAGATTCAGGCTTTTCCCTGGATGAACCAGCTGCCCTTTTTACACCTGCCAAAAATTGAGATCCTGCCTGATGAAATAGAAATCCAGGCAATTTGCCTGGCTGGAGCCTCTGAACTGCATCCTGATACAAATTTCAACACCAAAGATTTAATAGCCCCTTCCAAACCTGAACTTAAGCACCATGCCAAGGCTTTGCCCCAGGCAACAGCCGAGGAGTTGGGGTTTGTCCAAGGCGAAATTGAAGATGAGGAGAAGAGGCATCATGCAAAAGATGAGTATGACGCAGGTTTGGAAGATGGGTTTGATGAGGAGAAGGAGGATGAGCATTTTGGCAGGCGAAGAGAAACCCACCATCCCGCAGTCTTTCATGAAGGCCATACAGAGCTCGCCCTAGCCTCGCCTTTAGATAGGTTTAAGGCCTTGGTTGCAGCTCCCTTGTCTTTGATCAAGAAGCCCAGAATAGGTATAGAGCATCATGGGGGAAAAAGCCCGATATTTTTAAAAGCAGGGAAAATCTTAATATTGCCCGTGATTATTTTGCTTTTTTTAGTAGCTGCCTTTCTATTCCTGCCCAAGGCTAAGGTAAGCGTATTTATAGATTTAAGAGTTTTAGAAAAGGACTCACAAATCGTGGCTGATCCAAAAATTTCTCAAATAGATGAGGCAAATAAAATCATACCCGGTAAAACCGCCAAGACCGAACAGGTAGATACGGGTAAAGGCAGCGCAACCGGCAAGAAAAAGGTCGGGGAGGAAGCCAAAGGTAAGGTAATTGTTTACAATAAAACCAGTTCTTTAAAAACGATCTCCCAGGGGACGGTTTTGACAGGTCCTAATAACCTAAAGTTTGCGCTTGATACCTCAGTTCAGATTGCCTCTCAGTCCTCATCCGTTGGGGCTGACTTTACAACGATTGTTAAACCCGGCAAATCAGATCCGGTAGGGGCAACCGCCACAGAGATTGGGCCTGAGGGTAATATTGCGGCTGGTACTGAACTCTCGGTAAGCGGTTCATCGTCAGATCAGGTGGTGGCAAAAGTTGATACTGCTTTTTCTGGAGGGGTGAGTAAAGATGTGACGGTTGTTACCTCAGATGACCAAAAAAAGCTTTTGGCCCAAGTCACTTCAGATCTTAGGAAAAAAGCCCAGGAAGATATCCAGGGAAAACTTGAGCCGGGTTTTAAAGTTTTGGCGGAAGGATTGTCTGAGGAGGTTGTTAAAAAAACCTATTCCAAAAATGTTAATGATCAGGCTTCCGAGTTTAGCTTAAGCTTAACTGCCCGTTACAGCGGTACTGCTTATAGTGAAAATGACTTAAAAACAATTGTCTCAAAACTGGTCGAAACGAACGTTCCTGAGGGTTATAAACTGGATTTAACCCGTACCGAGACACAAGCCGATGTTTCAAAGATTGAAAAAGACGGCAGGCTGATTTTCTTGGCAAAGTTTAAAGCCAAACTAATGCCTAAGTTGGATGAGGCCCAAATCAAAAAGGATATTGCCGGAAAAAGCCCGATTCAGGCGGCCGACAGATTAAAAAAGATTGAGAATGTAATCGGCTCAAGTTTTGAGATTACTCCGTCACTTCCTTTTAAGCCGCTGCAGATTCTGCCAATACTTCCCCAAAATATCTCCATTGAAGTAACAGCTAAGTGACGCCTTGCGTCATCCTGAGCGCTCATTAAAGAGCGCGAAGGATCTAGTTTAATTTGTATCGTTTGAGGTTTTTGGAAGCCAGTGCATAAGTTCCAAAGAGGAAAATTGTGTAGATTAGATCCCCAAGAAGTGTAAATTTATAAAATGGGATGCCCATAATATAACTTTGGATTAGTCCATCCAAAGTATACCCATAATATCCCCCGGCCCAGACTCCAAAATTGGTAATTATAAAAAACTGCAGTGAAGAGATAATTGCTCCAAAAAAGATATTTTGAGCTTTAAGGCGCTTTTTAATGAAAGATCCAATAAAAGCGGAAATTAAAACTGCTCCCCAGACAAAAAGCGTGGTTGAATGAAACATCGCGCCAATAGGCTGGATTTTGGAAAAATTAAACATTTGAGGAAGGAATGGGTTGATATATAAAAGAAGGTAATCTGAGATAGCCAGTGCCAAAAGCGAAATTATAACCGCCTGTCTAAAAGAAAGCTTGGCTCCGGCAAAGATCGCTGTTGCCACAACCGGGGTAAAATTAGGCGGATGAGGGATAAGTCGCAGCAAAATGCTTGCAAATATAAAAAAAAGTACCAACAAATTCTTCCTTAAAAAATCCTTCATAAGTGCTTAGTAACTTACACATTTTAGACTCAATTAGTCAACCTACCAAATATTGTGTAGTTTAGGTATGATGAATTTACTGCTCATGTTACTTAAAGGTTTTTCACTTTTATGTTTGGGATTTGGCGTGTTTGTTTTAATGCAGGTTGTGATGCCTGTTTTAGCTTATAAAGCCTGGAAAATTACAAGTTTTGATGAAAGTCAGCTTCTAGCAGACCCCAAGCCCAAGGTTTTAAGTGGGAATTTAATTGGCAGTGATGTTTTAGGGATTTCAGTAGAAAATATCAATAACTTTCCGGCATTTGTCTCAAGCAATGGGGTTAAGGTCTCGCCTTACGATGAGTTTAGGATTAGTGTCTCCTCAATTGGGCTGGATGAAAAAGTTTTGGTAAACAGTAATAATTTTGAGTTAAATTTGTCTCACCTACCCGGAACCTCACTTCCGGGTGAGACGGGCAATGTTTTTATAACAGGTCACTCCTCTATCTGGCCTACGTTTTCCAAAAAGCAAAAAGCCTTACTGGCAAAGTTGCCCGGTGTTAAAAAAGGTGACCAAGTTGTTGTTGAAGCATCGGGCCAAAAGTTTAATTATGAGGTGGTAGGGATAAAAATCGTCGATCCAAAAGATGTCAGTGTTATTAATCCGCCGGATGAGGATGGAAGGTATCTTACCTTGATGACTTGTGTTCCTCCGGGCTTTAATACAAAAAGGCTGATTGTTCTTGCAAAATTTAAACCTTAAATTTATATTAGTTAACTGATGCGTTTCCTAGGAATTGATTATGGTAAAAGAAAAGTTGGGTTTGCTATCTCTGAAGGTTTGACTGCTTCTCCTTATAAGGTAATAAATATTTCTTCATTAAAAGATGCCTTAGCGCAAGTTTTACAAATTCTTTTAAAAGAAAATATTGATAGGGTAGTAATTGGAGTTCCAGAATCCGGTGAGGCATTAAATATTACTAAAAAATTTATAGCTGAATTAACAAAAATCCAACCCCCGAGGTTTGATATAGTAGAAGTTGCGGAGACATTGAGTTCGCAAGGTGCAAAAGCGCAGATGATTGAACAGGGATTGGGCAAAAAATCCCGGGCAACAGAGGATGCATATTCTGCTACAATAATTCTTCAAGACTATTTAGACTCTCAAAAGGCATGAATTACTATCCGCAAAGACGTCCAAGACCCTTTAGAGGGTTACTGCTTCTGGTTGGACTAATAATTTTTCTAATTTATGCAGGAATGTCTTATTGGAACTTTTTAAACTCCCCTCTTAACAAAAACGGACAGCTAAAAGCCTTTGTGGTCCAAAAAGGTGAAGGGGTATCCTCTATTGGGGATAGATTAGAAAGAGATGGGTTTATAAGATCATCTTTAGCGTTTCAGGTTTCTTATCAGTTTTCTCAGCAAAAAAGAATTGAGGCCGGGGATTTTAAACTCTCCCCTGATATGTCAGTTAAAGAGATTTTGGAGAACTTCTCGCGAGGTTCAGTTGATAAATGGACGACTTTGATAGAAGGCTGGCGGGTTGAAGAAATGGCAAAAAAGCTGAATCAAGAATTAGGAATTAAGAATGACGAATTTTTAAGTGAAGCAAAACAATATGAAGGATATTTATTCCCGGATACCTACTTATTTAATCCTAAGGCTAAAATCTCGGATATAGTTTCAACCTTAAGGAATAACTTTGATAGCAAATTTAGTGATGAGTTGAAAAACAAAATTAAGCAGAAAGGACTCTCTGAAGAAGAGGGAGTAGTATTAGCATCAATTGTCGAAAGAGAAGCCCGTTCAGACAAGGTCAGGACAGAAGTTGCTAGCGTTTTACTTAAAAGGTTTAAACTGGGGATGAAGCTTGATGCAGATGCAACTGTTCAGTATGCCAAAGACTCCATTGCTCTAAAAAATGGCAGATTGGATAAGTTTTGGCAGCCGATATCCAGAGCAGACTATAGCGGAGTGGTTTCCCCGTATAATACTTACTTAAACAATGGTCTTCCTCCTACTCCTATTTCCAACCCCTCTTTGTCTTCTTTAAAAGCCGTTGCCAATGCCGATCCCTCTACGCCCTATCTTTTTTATTATCACGATTCAAAAGGAAATTCCTACTACGCTAAAACCATAGAAGAACACAATAGAAATATAGCCAATAACAGATAATTACTTTAAATTATAAAAACGTTTTATAATTATTCTTAGTGAAGCAAAAAGGTTTTAGCCTCGTTATCCTGCTTATATTTTTGGCTATTTTAGCCATTCCTTTTTGGTTTGGTGTTTGGCACCTTCTAAACTCAGCACCACTATTTGGTATAAAGGAAAATCCAAATAACACTCCGCCGGTTGATTTATCGAAGATTAATTGGAGCAAAGGACCTTTTAAGATTTTTTTCCGAACGCCAGTAGGTTTATTCTCAATTAAAACTGATGGGAAAGAAAAAAAGATGATATTTTCAGGATTGAGTAATTACATGTTGCTGGACTCTTCGAGAAAAATTTTACTAAAAACAAGAGGTAATATCTTGATCGCGGATGAAGAAGGTAAAACCCAAGAAAACATCTTTACTACAGAAAAAAACAAATATATTTCTTCTTGGAGAATTTCACCGGATGAGAAAAAAATAGCATTTTTAGTTGTGGATGAGAATAAATGGAAAAATCCTAAAAATAGAATACCTGATGAGGCGTATATTCTCAATCTTGAAACTAGAACGTTTATTCAACTTGATAGGCAAAAAGATTTGCTTGATTCGGAGGCTGATGGGTTTAAATGGATTAATAAAAGTGAGAATATTATTGTTTTTACTACAAAAACTTATTCCGAAAATGATGTACAAACCCTTTATATTATTTATGAATTGAATTCTAGAGAAAGCCAACTTTTGGGCAAACAGAGTAGTTTTTTAACAGTCGGGGAAACAAAACCTTTGTCAGACTTTATTGGTTCTTTAGTTGCAGTAGAAACTAGAATAAGTGGCGGAACAAATCGCTATTATTACTTAAGAACAAGCCAAGATGGCACAAAACGAGTAACTGTAGAAAATGATGGAAGGATCATAGTTGATGGTACTCAGATAATGTTTTGGGCAATGAAAAATTTTAAGGGTTTTACTGAAACTTGCAGACACCCTGGATGGCTGCCTGATAATGAACATTTAGTTATTGAATGTAGTGGTCTGAAAGTGATTGAGGTGGGTACAAAGAGAAATGCCAAACTAATCGACGGTTACGATGCGCAGTGGTTTGACCAGAGATTTGAAATCAGCGATCTATAACTCATTTCTTAAATTTTCTATATCTTCCGAAAAATTAGGCGGATCAAGTTTGTTGATTTCCTGCTCTAAATTCGAATTTTCATCCAGAGGAGGGAGTGTCGGTTTTGGAGTAGGGACTTCTGGTTTTGAAGCCTGAGAGGAGTTGGTGAGTGGCTGAATGATTTTACCATCCCCCTTTCCAATCAGGAGAAAAATAACTACCCCAATCAGAGCCGAAAATATAATAACTAGCACTAAACTCTTAAAACTCATACTGTTTCCTCATTGCACAACCTATATGCACCTCTCATACAAATTGCGATAACTTAATTAATCAACTAAATCCAAAATAATCTTTTGAGATTTAATGACTTTTGACCTTAAACCGTTTAAGTCAGCATACATCTGAGAAATTGTTGAATTTATATCACGGTTAATATTAGACTGCCCGGTTAAGTTAAAAACATAAACTTTTGCGGCCTGAAAGGCAACTGCCTCATGGGCATAAGTCAGCCAGTACCTAGTATTCTCTACATCATTTTCCAAATTTCTTTTGATCCCATCGGTTTCATATCTTGGGTCCACGCCGGTTCTTCTAATATACTCGTCCAAAATCAACCCTTGTCTTTCCATAAGCTCTCCTAAGAGATTAGTTTTTTCTTTATTAAAATCAGCAATTTTTTTCTCAAATTCTTCAAGCTTTTGTTTATTTTGTGGTGAGTAATTTTTAATTCTTTGGTTATAAGCTTCTCTTTGGTCATTTAAGATATCTTCAGGAGTAATCCTGGCGTAAGCGGTTTGAGGGACTATTAGGAGTAAAAATAAACCCGTTAAAAGAAACAGAGTTTTGGGCATTGAAAGAATTATACTACACCAAAGGTTATTGCCTTTTTTGGCAATTTGTGAGTATGTTAATAGGTTACTATGCCATTTAATGATGGTATCCCCAAGATAAACTCTTATTCCTTGACTGACTTTCATGATTTTGAAGATTGCTCTTTCCGGTTCTTTATTAGACATCATTTAGATAAAAAATATGAAATTGATGAGGGAAACAGCATCGTTGCACTGGGGAATTTATTGGATCAATCAATTAAAAAATTTCATAAACATAAGTATTACGGTTGTGACCCTTCAGAACTTGTAGGGCTTGTTAAGGCTGCAGCAAAAGATATGAGAGAGCAGGTGCAAATTGCTCAGGCTAAAGGAAAAAATCACTTTTACAAATCGACAATTCCTTTTTTGAATGATGAGGTTATTACCGAGGCAATCAAAATTTTTCAAGATTATTACCGCGGAAGAAACCTTAAGATAAATCAGGCAGTAGAAGAAGTCGGGTTTTGTGAATGGACTTTTGAGGCCAACGGAGATAAGTTTAAGCTTTGGGGAGGGCCGGATTGTCTGGAGATGGGAGAAGATGGTATCCCGGAAGTTGTTGACTACAAGTCCAGAAAGGATTTGGAAAAAGGCAAGACCTATATGGATATGGATTTAATGCCAAAGATTTATACTTTGCTTTGTTCATCTAAACTTTTGAATAAAGGCTTTAAAAAAGCCAGGTTTTTGGTAAGACTCTGGCAGGACCCAAAAGATGAGAGTTTATTTGAGGAATTTGATTTAACTGTTATGGATGGGGCTGAGTTTCTTTTTAAACAAAAAATTGAGAAAATTTTAGGTACGAAAGAAATTTATTTTTGTAACAAGGAATTTTGCAGAGCCTGTCAATCGGAGAAAAAAGATGACTTTTTGAAAGAATTAGAAATGCTTGGTTTAATTGATCAGAATAGCTCAAAAGTAGTATCAGGTGAGGAGTTTATAAGAGGAAATATATGAAATTTAGGAGTATTGCTATCTCTGGAGATATTGGTACAGGTAAGACAACCCTTGCAAAAAAGTTAGCCGAAAAACTAGGCTGGAATCATGTAAATGCCGGGGATTATTTCAGAAAGTGGCATGAGGAAAATAATGTGCCTTTAAATGAGACGGAAAAAATCCCTGAGGAAAAAGACAAAGAGCTAGATTATGAGTTTCAAAACCAAATGAGAACAGAGGAAAATACCGTTTTTGAGTCCCGCTTGGCAGGCTGGCTTGCCAAAGATATGGCTGATGTTCTAAAGGTTTTATGCGTCGCCGACTTTAAAACCGCTGCCAAAAGAGCCAGCGAACGCGACCAGGTCAGCTTAGAGGAGGGAACGGAAAATGCCAGAATCCGTTCCCGGGCCTTAAAAGAAAAATTCAAAAAGCTTTATAAGGTAGATGATTATCTGGATCCAAAATATTTTGATTTAGTAGTAGATACAGTAAAAAACGATCCCGAACAAGCACTAAATCTTGCACTGAAAGCTTTGGAAAAAGAATAACCTTCTGTTAATATATTGAGAACAATGCACATTCCCGAAGGAATATTTAAAAGTTATGATATCCGAGGTATTTATTCGGATGAGTTAAATGAAGAAAATGCTGTAGTTATTGCTGCGGCTATCTATAAGTTTTTCCAGCAAAAACAAAATAAGGATAAATTAAAAATTCTAGTTGGCTATGACTGCAGAATTTCCTCCCCAGCGATTTCAAAAGCTGTGATTTCAACTTTAGCCAATTTAGGTGCTGATGTTACAGACGCAGGAATTGTAGCGACCCCGACTTTTTATTTTGGAGTATCAAACTTAGGTTTTGATGGAGGAATTCAAATTACAGCCTCACACAATCCTAAGGAATATAACGGGATGAAGTTTGTGATTGTAACAGACAAAGGCGTGATTAAGATTGGTAAATCAACCGGGATGGATGAGATTAAAAGACTGGCGTTAAAAGAGAGTCAAGAGTTGGAAATCTTGAGTCAAGAAAAAGGAAAAGTAGAGAGGTTGGAAAACTTGGTGGCAAAAGAAGTTGAAAATGCCTTTAAGATAGCAGGTCAAACAGAAATTAAGCCATTTAAAATCGTTGCCGATCCTGCAAACGCCATGGGTGCAACTTATATTGAAGAGCTTTTTAAGCATATTCCAGGGGAACTGATTAAGATGAACTTTGAGCTTGACGGAAATTTCCCGGTCCACCAGCCTGATCCGCTTCAACCTGAAAACGTAAAAGACCTCCAAAAAAGGGTAATAGAAGAAAATGCAGACTTGGGTCTTGCTCCGGACGGGGATGGGGATCGGATAATGTTTATAGACGAAAAAGGTGAGTTTGTATCCCCGGCAGTAATTACCGCCATGATTGCCAGCAAAATCCTCAAAAAAAATCCCGGGGGAAAAATCTTATTTGATATCCGCTATATTCTAACCCCAAAAAAAGTAGTTGAGGAGTTGGGAGGGAAAACTTTAATTACCAAAGTTGGCCATGCATTTATAACTGAGGCAATGCAAAAAGAGGGCGGGGTCTTTGCCGGTGAGTCTTCCGGCCATTATTATTTTAGGCAAACCGGCGGCGCGGAGTCCGCGGTGACTGCAATTTTAATAATCTTTCAGATGATGAGCGAAAGCGGCAAGAAACTTTCCGAACTTGTTGCTGAATTTAGGAAAAGTGAGGAATCAGGCGAGATTAATTTCAGGGTGAAAAATGCGCCTGAAATTATAGAAGTAATAAAAGACACTTACAAAGAAGGGGAGTTAAATGAGCTGGATGGGGTATCAATTGATTTTCCCAATTGGAGACTCTCATTAAGAAAATCCAACACAGAGCCACTTTTAAGGCTGAATGTTGAAGAAGAGCTTACTTCAGCTTCCGGCAAGTACAAAGAGGTCGTAGACCTCATAAAAGTGCATGCCGAATTTGAAGACACAGCTGATGCTCACCAGTAACTTATGAACAAATCCCTAGAAGAATACTTCAAACTTGCCGATAAAGCAGTAGATTTAGCAGGAGAATTTATCGCAAAAAATTTTGGCACAAAAAAGAAGTCTTTTCATAAGGTAGGACTTGAATATGGCATAGAGGAAGATAAAAAGTCCAACAGCATTTATGAAGACTTCCTAAAAAAGGAAACACCGGAAGTGGCTTTATTTACCGAGGAAGGTGAGCAAGTTAAAGGTACTAGTCTATTTTGGACAGTTGACCCGATTGATGGAACTACTAATTACTCACGAGGCAATCCGATGTTTAACTCTCAAATTGCGCTGATCAAAGATGGAGAACCGGTTGTAGCAATTGTTTACAGCCCAATACTAAAGCAAAAATTTAGCGCAATAAAAGGTCAGGGAGCTTTTCTAAATGGTGAAAAAATTGAGGTTTCAAAAGTCGGTGCGGAGGAAGAAACGATATTTGGATTAAGCAGCGGTAACACCAGAGAAGACAGAATATGGTTAGGAGATACATATCTTAAGTTGGCACAGGTTCTAAAAACACCCAGAATATTTAGTTCAGCCGGGCTTGAACTTGCTTATACTGCCTCCGGGCTGATTGATTTATATGTTAGCAGGGGGGCGAATTTATGGGACTACGCCCCGGGGGTTTTACTGATCAGGGAAGCCGGAGGGGTTGTTTTAAACTTAAATGGTAAGGATTGGACAGTAAACGATAGGATTCTAATTGCCCGAAATGAGGTTTTGATAAAACACGCATTAGACATTCTTTAGGTATATAATATAGAATTATCTCCCCTTCTGCGCAAACAATATGCATATGCGTACAAGTTGCGCTAGAGTATTTTTATCTCATTTAAGATGGAATATTAAATTTAAAGTTGATCTGGTAACTGCTCTTTTCTACAATACCCAAATATGTCAAATTTTAAAATTATTGCTTCTTATAAGTCTGCCAGAGCAGGGGTTTTAAACACATCCCATGGAGATGTAGAAACCCCAAACTATATTATTATTGCCACCCAAGGCTCGGTTAAGGCGTTAGGGATAGATGATTTAAAAAATATTGGTACCCAGATTATTTTAGGGAATACTTACCATCTTTATCTTAGACCAGGCTCAAAATTAATTAAAAAAATGGGTGGGCTTCATAAATTCATGGGATGGGATGGACCAATCTTAACTGACTCGGGTGGGTTTCAGGCATTTTCTTTAGGAGCAATGATTGAGCATGGAATGAGAAAGGTGCCAATCAAGGGGAAGCAAAACCGTCATTCTGGGGAACGTAGTGACTCCAGAATCAAAAAAAACCAGGATCCTGGACAAGCCAGGATGACGATTGTGAGTCCTATTCAAAAAAATCCTCAGTCAGACAACAGGACCATTTTTTCTAAAATGACCGAAGAGGGGGTAGAGTTTATTTCTCATTTGGATGGCAGCAAGCACCTTTTAACCCCGGAAAAATCCATGGAAGTCCAATTAGATTTGGGGTCTGACATTGTCTTAACTTTAGATGAACTAGTATCCCCGCTTCACTCCCCTTCTTACGTCGCACAATCTTTGGAAAGAACTCACAGATGGGAGCAAAGATCACTGGATTATTTTAAAAAGAATATTAAAAATGCTTCGACAAGTCCTTCGACCCTGAGCTCAGGACCGAAGGGCTCAGCACAGGTTTTTGGAATTTTACAAGGCGTTGATGATTTTGAAGTAAGAACCAATGAAGCAAAGTGGATAGCCAAACAAGAATTTGATGGTGTTTCAATCGGAGGATCATTTGGAACTTCAAAGTATTGGGGAGAAGGTGATTTAAGTTGGGCAGCATCCAAATCAATTGAAAAAACCATGGAATGGGTCACTCCCCTGCTGCCTTCTTCCTGGCCAAGGCATGCCTTGGGAATTGGAGAAGTTGTAGATCTATTTTTATGTGTAGAACGTGGAATAGATCTTTTTGATTGTGTTGCCCCAACTAGGCGCGCCAGAAATGGATCTCTATATATTTCACCCAAAAATAGTGGGAAGATTGCTAACAAATTTGCCTTTAATATTGGAAGAGCGCAGTTTACTGAGGATAAAAACCCAATAGACCCAGGATGCAATTGTTATACATGCCAAAACTTCACTCGGTCTTATCTACGACATCTCTATATGGCCTCAGAAATCCTCTACCACAGATTAGCTACAATCCACAATGTTTACTTTATGGTGAACCTTATGAAACAAATCCGGGAAGCAATCCTAAACAAACAATTTCCAAAACTAAAGGGAAATTGGCTAGGGTAATTGACAAGTTTTACTATCGGTTATAGAATCATGCTTAATCATGCCTCCATATTCACCACCTTCAAGAGAAAGATCTGGTAATGCATATTGCGCTAAATTTATTCAAGTTGATGGAAGACTATTTCAAACTGGACCAGCCTTAGAATTAAATGATCTAATGAGACACGAAGATTTTGCTAAGTTAGAAAAAGTTTGGTATAGAATAATCCAGTTGAGAAGAAGTGGTCTGTTTAATGAGTATGATGGTGGATTTTTCTATGTTAATCCTAAAGCTCGCACCTTGTCTGTGGGAGGAGACGCATCCACGATAGGTGTAAATTATGTGAATAAGGAAGCGAGACAGAGATCCTTAGAAATGTTTGCAGAACAGACTCCTGAGTATAAAATTAGAGATGATACTGACTATTAAATATGGCTAAACTTAGAATTGGATTCATTGGTTTAGGGCTTATGGGTGGGCCGATGGCTAAAAATATCCATAAAGCCGGCTTCCATCTTACAGTCTATAATCGTTCCCCCAACCGACTTAAAGATTTCAAAAAGTTAAAGGATATTAATATTGCTAAATCCCCAAAAGAAGTAGCAGAGCATTCTGATGTAGTAATAACTTGTGTGACAGCTCCTAAAGATGTCAAGCAAGTTATGCTTGGTAAAGCTGGAGTAATTGAGGGAGCAGGAAATCCTTCGACTCGCTCCGCTCGCTCAGGACTAGTTGCAATAGATATGAGTACAATTGGTCCAACCGCTGCCAGAGAAATAGGAAAAGGTTTAAATAAAAAAGGAGTTGAGTTTTTAGATGCACCAATCACAGGTGGAACTGCCGGTGCACAAGCCGGTACGCTAACAATTTTTATTGGTGGAGATAAAAAAGTTTTTGAGAAAGTAAAAAGAGTTTTGGAGGCAATGGGTAAACACCTGCACTATATGGGCTCCCAAGGTTTAGGCCAAGCTATTAAACTGATTGGTAATCAAATTGCTGCAACAAGCATTGAGGCAATAGCTGAGGGAATGTTACTTGCTGATAAACTAGGTTTGAAAAGGCAGCAGGTAATGGATGCTTTGTCCACAGCAACATTAACCTCTCCCAATATGCTTTTAAGAATGCCCAATATGGTTAAAGGCAGGTATGAGGTATCATTTTCTTTAGCAAATATGAGAAAGGATTTGAAACTCGCGGTTGATGAAGCCGCTAAAGAGGATCCAAAAAAATTTCCCACCCTTATAATAAATGAAAATCTTTTGAAAAAAGGAATGGATATGGATCTTTCTGAAAAAGACTACTCTGCAGTTTTGACTGTTTTGATGCAAAACAAATGAAGCTTATTTCCTTAAAAAATCTGCCAAATGAGCCAGTTTCTCATAACCCCCAAATATTAAAAAAAGTTATTTTAAAAAAGGGTTTAATTCCTAAGCTTACTAATTTTTCCCAAGCTACTTTTAAACCCGGACAGATTGCCCCTTCCCATGCTCATTTGGATATGTATGAAGTGTTTTTTGTTACTGTCGGATCTGGCATAATTAAAATTAACCAAAAAGAATATAAGTTAAAAAAAGGGGTTTGTGTCTTGGTCGATCCGGATGAAACTCATGAAATAGTAAATTCCGGTTTAAAAGACTTAGTACTTACCTATTTTGGTATTGAAAAATGAAGCCTACGGCTTCTTTCTTCGAAATAATATGAAAATCGGATCAATTTTAGATTCTGAAAGTAATGAGTTATCAGTTAATTTAGGAATTTCAGATTCACAAATTGAGCAGTTACTTATCTTTACCCACACAGATCCAGAGATTAGAAAATTTACTTCTGATTTTTCTCGCTTTCCGGATAAATCGAGTTTTGATAGTTGGGAAAAAGATAAATTTTTATATACCCTTTCAAATAATAGTGGTGACCTTTTAGGTTTTATCTGGATTGAGCAAAAACAGCTTCCAGTTGAAGCAGAAAATGTTAGTCCTAAAAAATATGGATTGACAATAGCTGTCAGAACTTATGGGAAGGCGCGGGGTAAGGGCTACTTTAAGCCTTTTTTGGAAAAAGTTTTAACTTACTTTAAACAAAAAGAAGAATACGAGCAAATAAGTGATAATGGGTTTTGGATTTCAATTGCCAAAGAAAATATTCCGTCCCAAAAAGCCTTTGAAAATTTTGGATTTAAAAGGGTAGCAAGCAGGTCACAAATTGATAGAATATTTATGCTACTTTAAGTACATCTTTCCCATTTCAGCTGTTGACTTACGAGATTTTTTGCTGTATATTTAGAATAATAGTTCAAAACAAGGTAGGCATACAGAGGTATGCTTGCCTCTTTTGATGTTTCGAGCAGATTCCGTCACACTGCCTGTTTGAGTCGCTCAAGAATTTCTACTATGCCACAAGCCAAAGCAAACCTTATTAATGGTCGGATTTACTGGGGAAATAACAAATCAACTTTAGCCCATTTGGATACTATCGATCTGGTTGCTCTACAGAAAGGCTCTTACAAAAAGTTTTTGGAAGAAGGAATAGGAGAGCTTTTAAAAGAGATCTCCCCGGTTTTGGATTTTACCGGAAAAAATTGGGAACTTACTTTTGGTGACTACTTCTTTGGCAAATCCAGACTCACCGCTGAGCAGTGTTCCACTAAGGGTGCAACTTATGATGCTCCGCTAAGAGTTAAAGTTACCTTAGAAAACCTCCAGACCAAACAAACTTATTCCCAGGAAGCTTTTTTAGGAGACATCCCACAAATGACTGAGAAGGGAACCTTCATTATTAATGGTGTCGAAAGAGTAATAATCAATCAAATCGTCCGCTCCCCGGGCGTATTTTTTTCAGCAGCCGATGACCCGGTAACCGGCAAAAGGCTGTATGGAGCAGAACTTAGACCTCAGCACGGCTCCTGGCTTGAGTTTTCCATTTCCCGCTCGGATGTCTTAACCGTAAAAATTGACCGTAGGAGAAAATTTGCAGCAACGACCCTACTTAGGGCGTTAGGATTTAGTGAAGAAGAGATTGTTGAACAGTTTGCTGTGGTTGATACCGATGAGGAGCACCAATATATTAAAGCTACCTTAAACAAGGATTTAACCCATGACCAAAATGAGGCTTTACTTGAGATCTTCAGAAAAATGCGCCCGGGAGACCCGATCGTTTTAGAAACCGCCAAATCCCTTTTAACAAACATGTTTTTTAATTCCCGAAGATATAATTTAACCCGGGTAGGCAGGTTTAAAATCAACAAAAGATTGGGGCTTAATATTGAAAACACCCCGGAAAACTGGATTTTGACAAAGGAAGATATAGTCGCCACTCTAAAGTATCTGATTGGGTTGGCAAACGGCAAAGGCAAGGTTGATGATATTGACCATTTGGCGAACCGTCGCGTCAGGATGGTGGGAGAGCTAGTTGCCCAAAACGCCTTTTGGGTTGGACTGCAAAGATTGGAAAGGGTTATTAAAGAAAGAATGTCACTTCTGCCGATGGATCAGGAAGTCACGGCCGCGGGACTTGTCAACGCCCGCCCGGTGATTGCTGCCGTTAATGAATTCTTCCGCTCCTCTCAACTCTCCCAAATTTTAGATCAGACAAATCCTTTATCCGAAGTAGATCACCTAAGAAGACTTTCGGTGACCGGTGCCGGCGGGATCTCAAGGGATCGGGCAAGTTTTTCCATCCGGGACATTAATCACTCGCAGTACGGCAGAATTGATCCGATCCGTTCTCCGGAGGGACAAAACATCGGACTTGTAACCTACCTTGCACTTTATGCCAGGATTAACGAGTACGGATTTTTGGAAACGCCTTACAGAAAAGTGGTTCAGGAAAAAAGTAAAGCCAAAGTGACAAAGGAAATAGTTTACATGACGGCTGATGATGAGGAAAATTACTATATTACGGAAGCCACTGCCGAAGTCAGTGACGCAGGTTTTATCATTCCAAAAAGAGTGCCGGTTCGTTTTGGGGGGAGCTTTTTTGAAGCAGATACCTCAATTGTTAACTTTATTGATGTTTCACCCCAGCAGATCGTTGGCGCTTCCGCCTCATTAATTCCTTTTCTGGCTCATGATGATGCCAACCGGGCTTTGATGGGTACCCACATGCAGTGCCAGGCTGTGCCTTTGCTTAAGCCCTCCGCACCGGTGATTGGCACCGGAATGGAAACAATCATTGCCAATAATATGGCCCGGGTTGTTCGGGCTCCG
Organism: uncultured Gammaproteobacteria bacterium; assembly: GCA_964393525.1. GTDB lineage: Bacteria > Patescibacteriota > Microgenomatia > Daviesbacterales > UBA10151 > CAYMTV01. The sequence goes on from CAYMTV010000003.1 coordinate 57,867, forward strand.
TTTGATGGAACTGTGAGTTATGTTGACGGAGAAAAAGTTGTCCTTAATGGGAAAGTAGGCAAGCAGGAATTCAAAGTAGAAAAGTTTGTGAATTCACCGGCTATGACCTGTTACTCACAAAAACCGGCTGTAACGCCCGGCCAAAAGATCAAAAAGGCTGATTTACTTATTGAAGGTACTTCAACAGACAAAGGAGAGTTGGCTTTGGGCCAGAACCTGCTTATTGCCTACATGAGCTTTGACGGATTAGGTTATGAGGACGCAATTGTTATTTCGGACAGACTGGTTAAGGAAGATCTGTTAAGCTCGATTCATATTGAGGAATACTCAACAGATGTTGTTGAAACCAAACTCGGTCCGGACGAGGTGACCTCGGATATCCCCAATGTTTCGGAGGAAAACTTAGCCAATTTGGATGAGCATGGTATTGTCAGAATTGGTGCCGAGGTTGGGCCGGGAGATATTTTAGTTGGTAAAGTCCAGCCTAAGGGTGAAACCGAGCTAACCGCCGAAGAAAGATTACTTAGAGCAATCTTTGGAGAAAAAGCCAAAGAAGTCAGGGATACTTCCTTAAGGATGCCCCACGGAGAAAAGGGAACCGTCATTGGGGTGCAGATCCTCTCAAGAGAAAGCGGAGATGATTTGGGAGCCGGAGTACTGCAAAGAATAAAAGTTAAAGTTGCCCAGCTTAGGAAAGTGACCGAGGGTGATAAACTGGCCGGGCGTCATGGTAATAAAGGCGTTATCTCAAGGATTGTTCCGGAAGCTGATATGCCGCATCTTGATGATGGTACAGCGGTTGACATTATTATCTCTTCGGTAACTGTTTTATCCCGTATGAACTTAGGCCAGCTTCTGGAGGCTCATTTGGGGTTGGCGGCTAAAAAGCTTGGGTATAAGGTTGCAGCACCGGTTTTTGAAAAGATTCCGGAAGATATATTGTTTGGCGAGATTAAAAATGCTGCTTTAAATGAAACCGGTAAATCCCCACTGATTGACGGCAGGACCGGTGAGTATTTTGCCCAGGATGTGGTAGTAGGATATGCGCACTTTCTTAAACTTATCCATATGGTTGAGGACAAAACCCATGCCCGCTCAACCGGCCCATATTCTTTGGTTACTCAACAGCCATTGGGAGGAAAAGCCCAGATGGGAGGCCAAAGGTTAGGAGAGATGGAGGTTTGGGCACTTGAGGCATATGGGGCGGCTAATGTCTTACAGGAGATGCTGACTATTAAATCCGACGATGTGGTGGGAAGAGCCAAAGCCTTTGAAGCTATAGTCAAGGGTACAACGATCCCACAAGCATTGATCCCGGAATCATTTAAAGTTTTAGGTAAAGAGCTACAAAGCTTATCAGTTTCGGTTGAGCCGATTGGAGTTCAGATTGTTTCCAGTCAAGCGGCTAGCGATGACCAAACAGCAACCGACCAAGAGACAGACGATACCCAAGATCAGGTAAATCAATTCAAGGAAGCATTGGAGGTTGCAGATGTTGGGATAACCGAGGAAATTACTGCCGAAAAAGGACCAATGGAGTTAATAGAGGCTCCGGAGGAATCAGCGGAAGTTGAACCATCAGATGAAGATTTAAAGGACCTTGAAAAGGAGAAGGCGGGATGAACGATCTAATAGATTTTGAATCACTAAAAATACAAATTGCCAGCCCGGAAGTAATGCGGGGATGGTCTTTTGGGGAGATTACAAAGCCTGAAACCATCAACTACCGGACCTTAAAGGCCGAAAAAGACGGTCTTTTTGCCGAAAACATCTTTGGACCAACTAAAGATTTTGAGTGTTACTGCGGCAAATATAAAAGAATCCGCTACAGAGGAGTCATCTGTGACAAATGCGGTGTAGAGGTAACCCAATCTAAGGTCAGACGGGAAAGAATGGGACATATAACCTTAGCCTCTCCGGTTGCCCATATATGGTTTGTTAAGGGCGCACCCTCCAAGCTTTCACTGGTGCTTGATTTAACAATGAAGAATCTGGAGGCAATTATCTATTTTGCATCTTATCTAGTCATTGAAATCGACGCTGACGGTAAACAAAAAGCTCTGGATTCACTTAAAAATCAGCTGGAGGAGAAAAAGCAGGAATCCAAGAAAAATTTAGATCAAAGCATTTCTGAAATTGAAAAAAAGCTGCAGGAAGATTTAAAAGAGCTGAAGAAAAAATTTGACGGTAAAAAAGATGAAAAATATGAGTTGGCAGCGTCCGAGATGGAGCTTGCCCACAGACAGGAGGTTGCCCGCTTAAGGGAGGCAAATACCGTGGAATTAGGCCAGCTGGAAGAGATCTATAAAGCTGTCTCTGAACTTGTCAAATCTATAAATCCTTTAAGAATTCTGTCGGAAGACGAATTTTACAAACTTGATGAGTATGGTGTTTCCGGCTTTTTAACCGTGGGGATGGGCGCAGAGGCTCTGCTTAAAGTTTTAGAAAAAATTGATCTGGATAAACTGGCGGCACAGCTTCGGGATGAGGTTGTTAAAACCACCGGACAAAGACACGTTAAATCAACCAAAAGACTCCGGCTAGTTGAGGGAATGAGACAGTCTAAAATCAATCCCTCGTGGATGGTGATGACAGTTTTACCGGTGCTCCCTCCGGACCTTCGTCCAATGGTGCAACTGCCGGGAGGAAGATTTGCCACCTCTGACTTAAATGATTTATACAGAAGGGTTATTAACCGGAATAATCGTCTAAAAAGATTGATCGAGCTTGGAGCGCCGGAGATAATTTTGCGAAACGAAAAAAGAATGCTTCAGGAAGCGGTAGATTCGCTGATAGATACCAATTCCCGCTCAACCAGAAGAACCGGCGGTCATCAGCTGAGATCTTTATCAGACATGCTTAGGGGTAAACAGGGCAGGTTCAGACAGAATCTTTTAGGTAAAAGGGTTGATTATTCGGGCCGGTCGGTTATCATTGTGGGTCCAAAGCTGAAACTTCACCAAGTTGGATTACCAAAAGAAATGGCGCTTGAGATGTTTAAGCCGTTTGTTTTACGTGAGTTAATCTCTCGGGGTTTGGCATCAAATGTTAAGGGCGCCAAAAATGTTTTAGAGTTTCGTCCGCCGGAAGTCTGGGATATTTTGGAGGAGGTTATCAAAAATCACCCGGTTTTGATAAACCGTGCTCCCACTTTACACAGATTAGGTATTCAAGCTTTCTATCCGATTTTAATTGACGGTAATGCTATTCAAATCCACCCTTGTATCTGTGCCGGTTTTAATGCCGACTTTGACGGGGATCAGATGGCAGTCCATATTCCCTTGTCTGAAAAAGCCAAAGCCGAGGCAACCAATTTAATGATGGCCAAACATAATATATTAAAACCTTCGGACTCTTCTCCGATCAATGTTCCAAACCGCGAAATGGCTTTAGGCTCATTTTATGTCACTTCTTTTGATCCAAAATTTGCGCCTTCTAACAAATTTTATTTTAAAGAGGAAGCGATTTTAGCCTATCAGTCCGGTAAACTTAACCTTAGACAGCCTGTCAAATGTAGGATTGACGGGGCTGAGCTTGAGACAAGTGTAGGAAGGATTCTGTTTAATAACTTCCTGCCGGAGGAATTAAGATTTATTAACGAAACCATAAATGCCGGTGGCATCAGAAGGATTATTATGAAGGCATTTAAGATGTTTGACAGGGATACAGTTGCCCAACTGATAGATAATATTAAAGAGTTTGGTTTCTGGGGTGCAACCTCCTCCGGTATGAGCTTAGCAATTTCAGATAACAAAATTATTCCGGAAAAAGGTAAATTGATCGCTCAGGGAGACAAAGAGATAGCCGAGATAGAAGAAAACTTAAAAAAAGGGTTAATCACAAATGATGAGCGAAGAGCGCTTTCCCAGGAAGTTTGGACTCGGGTAGGAGAAGAGATTGTCAGAAAAACATTTTCCTCAATCGACCAGGATAACCCTATCCAAATAATTATCCAGTCCGGAGGAGCCAGAGCTACAACCGCCCAAATTGCCCAGACTGCCGGAATGAGAGGATTTTCGGTTGATCCGACCGGTAAGATTGTTGAGCTTCCAACCAAGTCCAACTATAGAGAAGGTTTGGGGGTATTTGAGTACTTTACCTCCTGCAGAGGGGCCAGAAAAGGTGTGGCTGATAAGTCCTTAAGAACTGCCGATGCCGGATACTTAACCAGAAGACTGGTTGATGTTTCTCATGACGTAATTATCCGGATAGAAAACTGCGGCACTCAAAACGGGATTACTATTCCAACAATTAAAGATAACTTGATGTCTTTGACTTCAAGATTTTTGGGCAGAAAAGTCCTCGAAAAAGTGGTAGACCCAAAGACCAAAAAGGTCGTCATACCCCAAGATACTTTTATAGAAGAAGACCAGATTCAGGCTCTATTCAAAAGCGATATTGAAGAAGTCACTGTAAAATCACCCTTGACCTGCCAGGCTAAGGTTGGAATCTGTTCTGAGTGTTATGGTCTGGATCTATCCGGAAGAAAACCGATCCAGCTCGGTACACCGGTTGGGGTAATAGCCGCCCAGGCAATCGGGGAACCGGGAACCCAGTTATCAATGAGAACCTTCCACTCCGGAGGAGTTGTCGGTATAGATATTACCCAGGGTTTGCCTAGAGTTGAGGAATTGTTTGAAGCTAGAACTCCAAAAACCGTGGCTCCTGTCTCCGAGATTGCCGGTAAAGTAACTTTAGTTGATACGGACAGCGGACGGGTAGTCAGGGTCAGAACCACCTCCAAGCCGTTTGAGGAAAGAGAGTATTTGATTCCGGTTACTGCTGAGGTTGGGGTTTCTGACGGAGATATCATTTCCGCTGGAACTCAGCTTGCTTCCGGCCATCTTGATATCAATGAGGTTTTAAGGGTGAGGGGGTTGCGCTTGGCCCAGCGCTACATAGTTGAACAGGCTAAAGAAGTTTATGAATCACAGGGAGTGTTTATCAACGAAAAGCATTTTGAGGTTATAGTCCGCAAGATGTCGGATAAGGTCAGAATCGAAACTCAGGGTGACACCGTGCTTTTACCGGGTGAGATTATTGATAGAAACAGATTTGAAGAAGAAAATACCCGGGTTTTAGCAGAAGGTGGGGAGCCTTCTACAGCCGGAGTAGTAGTTTTGGGAATTACCAGAGCTTCTTTGCAGACAGAGAGCTTCCTTTCAGCAGCTTCCTTCCAGGAAACAACTACAGTTTTAGCCGATGCGGCAGCCGTTGGAAAGGTTGACAACTTGATTGGGCTCAAAGAGAATGTTATTATTGGACGCCTGATACCTACAAGCCCAGACCGAGCTAAGCTTGAGGCAGCTTAAGGTTACCCTTGTCAATTGCTCCGCAATTGCAAGTGGATCTCGAAAACTTTGATGATCGCTTTGCGATCTACAAGAAAGGAAGTTTTCTGCGATATGCCAACAATAAATCAACTTATAAGAAAAGGTAGAAAAAATAAAAGCAAAAAAATCAAAGCTACAGCTTTAAGGCGCTCTTTTAATGCCAAAGATAGGCTTTATGCCACAAATTTTAACCCGCAAAAGCGCGGGGTAGTAACTTTAGTGCGGACTATGACCCCTAAAAAACCAAATTCGGCCTTGAGAAAGGTTGCCAGAGTCAGACTTTCAAACAGAACCGAGGTTACAGCTTATATTCAAGGAATTGGACACGATTTAGCCGAGCACGGAATTGTTTTAGTCCGTGGCGGAAGGGTTAAGGATTTGCCCGGAGTTAAATATCATCTGGTAAGGGGTAAATTTGATCTGTCCGGTGTTGCCAGCAGAAAATCTTCCAGATCAAAGTATGGAGCCAAAACGACAGCAGGACCTAAAACAGCCGCCGCATCTTAAGGGGAAAACTTATGCGTTCAAGAAAACCACCAAAACGAGTCTTACAGCCGGATCCAATTTATAACTCAAGGCTTTTAACCAGATTTATTAACAAAGTTATGATTGACGGTAAAAAGTCCACCGCTCAAAAACAGGTTTATCGGGCTTTGGACATCATTGAAAAAACCGGCAAAAACCCGGTCTCAATTTTTGAGGGAGCTATTGCCAATGTCTCTCCAAGAATGGAGGTTCGCCCAAGAAGGGTTGGAGGAGCATCCTATCAGGTCCCGGTTGAAGTCAGGGGACATAGAAAGGAAGCTTTAGCTATCAGATGGCTCATTGGAGGGGCTAGGGGAAGGTCTAACTCGCAATTTAAAACTTTTGCCGAAAAATTGGCAGCGGAACTGATGGATGCCTCATCCGGTACAGGCTCAGCCATTAAGAAAAGAGAAGACATCTCCCGCATGGCCGAGGCCAACCGTGCATTCTCTCATTTTAAATGGTAAGCAAATATGAGAAATCAATCTGAAAAAGTTGGACCACTAATCTATAATATTTAATCTCTTCAACCAATCAAAGTATGGATCCACACTATTAAAATGTGGGTAAGCAATAGTACTATTTTTATATGGTAACCATTATTTTCGAGCCACACTCCACTACTTTTAATAATGAAGCTCATATAGCATCGGGATGGGATGATGTGGAGCTTTCCCCTTTAGGTACCAAGCAAGCAAAAGAGTTGGGAGAAAGAAGAGAGGGTGAGTATTTCGATGCAATCTTTTGCTCGGATTTAAAGCGCTCATACAAAACAGCAGACATTGCTTTTAATGGTAAATTTCCTGTCATAAAAGATAAAAAACTAAGAGAATGTGATTATGGGGATTTAACTAGTCATCCTGAAGATGAAGTCAAACCATTAAAAATAAAATACATAAAAACCTCATTCCCTAATGGTGAAAGTTTTGAACAAGCTATGCAAAGAATGAAGGAGTTTTTAGAAGATCTTTTAAAAAATTACAACGGCAAAAAAGTCATGATTATTGGCCATCGCGCAACCCAATATGGTTTGGAATATTTCATTAATAATTTATCCCTTCAAAAGATAATTACTACTCATTGGTTTTGGCAGCCAGGCTGGGAATATAAATTAGAAAATATTTAAAGATTTTTGATAATTTTTTAAACTTTTTTATCTCTTTCATATCCAACATCTTCAAAGACATACGGGGTATATTGCTTTGCCGGTTGCAACCAAGATAGAGGCAATATCATTTTCTATTGCAGCTTTTCCTGCGACAATTGAGTCATCTATTAAGATATATTTCCCATCACCAAATTTTTCAAATGCCATAGGGATTAGATCGCTTCTTAAATCTGATATATCCCCAAATATTCCATTTAAAATACCTTCTTCATTTAAGAAATACTTTTCAATTCCAGAAGCTTTTAGTTTTGTATCTGCTTTCATGCAGAAAGTATAACATTATGTATAATCAATTTACTAAATAAATCCTTTTTCCATTGCAATTTGGAGCATTCTGTTTTGGGCAATTGACCAATTGTCATCAGAAAAACGTCTAATAAAAACTGTCAAATTTAAATCCACCCACCCTTTTCTATAACCTTTGACAAAATCATAGGAGTTTGGGTATCTTCCAAAAAGTTCAAAAAATATTTTTCTAAATGAGATAAATTTACTAACTATTACTTCATCAGGTAATGGTTTTTTAGGGTTGTGCTTTATCCTTAGCTTATTTCTAATTGCACCTAAGTGTCCGTCTATTGCAGATCTGGATAAGTTTAGGAAATTAGCGATTTGGTTAGGTTTAAAACCAGATCTTATGAGATCAAAAACTTGGAGTTGCCTTGGGGAAAAACGAGATACATCTTCATCAGTGATGGTAAATTTTTGTAAGGTGGAGTCCTCACTGGTTTCTACCTCAGAGGGTGTATATAAATTTACTTGTTTTGCAAGTCTACTTAAAGCACGGTACTCTCTTTTTCTACCTCTGTAATGACCATTTCTGGCATTTATAACTACTACCCGAAAGTATGATCTAAAGTTTCTAAAATTCTCAAAATCTCCTCTTTCTCCTTGTAGAAATGGTAGCATCCTAACAACTGAACCTGCTAAGATTTCTTCTTTCTCAGATAGATCAAGGTGTCCTAATATATACATACCAAATCTCCAAAGATGTGAAAACGCTTCGTCTTCTGGAACTGGTTTAAATGTTCCATCTGCTTGAGGCTCCCTTAATAACTGTTTTCTATATTCGCTTTTTTCCAACGCAGATCTAAATGGATGTCCATTCCTTAAAATTTCATCCATAGCATCATTGAATTCTTCAATTTTTGTATCCATAACCTGTGAGTCGACGCTAAATGGATAGTTAACAGGTCGATAATTTAAGTGAGTGCTGTATCCTGGGAATATCTCTCCAGGATACCTAGTAACTAGAGTATTATATACCCTTACATTTCTTTTAAAACCTCTTTCGGTTAAGTAAGTTGCGAGAGGTTGTGCTAAGGTTCGGAATTCGCCTTTTGTTAATAATCCTCTGTCATAAAGATCTTTAAGTGGTTTTGGCTGATTAATTTCAACTGCCATTTAAGTTTCTAGGCGGCAGTTAATTTATCGTCAAGCGAAAATAATCACTTCGTAGCAATAAATTTATTGCGAAGCAAAAATTGATTAAGTTGTAACCAATTTATCGCGTAGCGAAAGCTGATCACGTAGTGATTAGCTTATAGCCGCGGGTTTTAACGGTGATTATTTCATGACGACTATTTTGCTGCTTAAGTTTGCTTCTGACTCTGGCAACCAGCCTATCAATAGCCCAGTCGGAAACCCCTAAAGCCTCCTCCTCCGGCCAGACAGCAGAGATAATACTTTCCCTTTCGCAGATTTGATTTAAGTTATCTTTGAGGAAGTTGAACAGCTTATTCTCTTTTTTGGAAAATTCAATGGTTGGTACCTCTGGTTTGGTTTTTTTAGCTGTTTGGTTTATAAAATGTTCAAATAAGGTGCTGAAAATTTGGGGATTTTTGCCCTCTTTAATTAGACCTGTTTCCCAAAGATATTTGCCTTTTTCCCGATCCTCAGAAGTTAGTAGTTCTTTGCTTGAGACTTTGACTAAAATCTCCTTTTCTATTTCATTCAAGCTTTCCCAAAGCTCTTCTGACTGTAAGATTATTCTTTCATCCAACAGCAGTAGATTCAGAAAATCCTCTTTATTTTTAATACTCTTATGGTTTTCATGAAGGATTATAAGTAATAGCTGAGTATATTGGACATAACCATCAGTTAGCTCATACATGGCATTTTTAACAGTAGACGTAAGCTGTAGTTTTGAATTTTTTAAGTAAGTTTTGACTATTATCTCCATATCTTTTTTCTCAGCTGGTTTAAGATACATCCTTTGTAAGCTTAGAGACAAAGAGCTCAGATTAAATGTTTGTGGAGCCAGATGGTCCAGTCTTCGGTAAGTTGTAAATACAAAATTAAGCTTGCCGTGGCTTGAATCTTTCAGTCCAACCAAGTTATCTAAAAATTCCTTGGTAGCATGATTTTGCATCCTGTCAAACCGGATAAAAAATATAGTAGGTAAAAGACCGGCCTCCAGGATTTTATTAATGCATATTCTAACCGCATCGATTGCCAAAAACAGATCTTTTGACTGGATCGCATCCAAAAAGATTGTTTCCACGGCCTTTTTAACGGATTTATCAAGTGTGATTGAGATTTCAACAGTATCAACAATTCTCTTTAAGGTTAATACCCAAAACGGATAAATCTCCCTTTCCACAAGATCGTTTAAGTCGATGGGGATAAAAATGTGTGTTTGACCTTTTTGGATATAAGTATCAACAATGCCTGGATGGTATATAAAAAATCGCAAAAAATTGGATATTCCTACCCGTTTCATGCCTACCATCTCAACCGAGTGGCGGTTTCTAATATAGGATCCTAGAGCTTGGGCATCCTTCTTTCGGAAACCGATCGGGTATTCAGTTTCGATAATATTTGTCAAAATATTTGTCATTTAAAGATTGGCATATTGTAGTGAGTTTAGCCGCAATTATCAATCGTCCTCGCTGTGCTGCGGAACGGTTGGCTATCGCAATAGAGGCTGTCAGGATAGTGTCTTTTAGCAGTCAAGCATAAATTAATCTCAAGTGCTTAAATTATTAAATACTTAGCTCTTTTGCTCCTCTACTAAAGAGTAATTACATTTAGGCTTAAAGCTCGGATGTAAATAATTCATTAATTTAGTATGTTGCAAGAGAGCTAATTTTTTAAAGATGGCTTTTTCGGCCAACCTCTTTAAGGCTACAGGCTGATTTGTCGAAAAAGCCATTACAGCCTTTTTACTATCCATTGTGAAGTGATACTATAAAATCTAATGACAGATCTCATTTTTAACCGCTTTCAAGAAACTTTTAATAAAACTACTCAAAATGCGGCTCTTGCTGCTTACAAAGAAATTCAAAAATTGCACAAAGAAATTTTAAACCCCGAGACAACCGACTTTAAAGCCTTGGGAAGATTGATAGATAAAGCTGCAGTTTTTGCAATGCAGGAAGTTTTTGAAACTCAGAGCCATTTTTCTATTGAAATTAAAGGGTCAGAGGGCAGGAAAGATACCAGACGTGACGGAATAGCAAGCCCGGATTTATACGGCTCTTACGGTCCGGCAAAAGGGATCAGGGTTGAAATTGTCAATGATGCAGTGGAAGGCACATCTAGCGCTTCCCGCAACCTCCCAGGCTCAACATCTGTTTTAGCAGCAGTGCTTAATCAGAAAAATGGGCTTGTCCCTACAGGAAATTTTGATTACATGAGTAAGCTAGTTGGTCCACCCCAAGTTGCCGGCAAGATCTCACTTGAATTCTCACCGACCGAAAACTTCAAAATTGCCCTAAAGGAGTTAAAAATTAAAAATCCCTCGGATTTAGCAGTGGTTATATTAGACCGGCCAAGAAACCAGTTTGAAATTGAATCTGCCCAAAAATTAGGAATAACTACAATTTTAATTCAAGCTGGGGACTTAATGCCTTCACTGCTGGCTGTGCAGGATCCCAAAATTTTTGCCTCAATAAAAGACAGTAAGGTTCCAAAAAACATCAAAGGTCTTTTGATTATGGGAAGTGGAGGATGGGAGGAGGGGATAATAGCCGCTGCCGCGGCCAAGGCTTTGGGAGGACACGCAGAAGGAAGAATTTATTCTGAAGAAGGGCAAGTTATGGAACAAGCTAAAATCATGGGGACCAGTGAGCTGGTTCCAGCAGACAAATCTTCCATTTTGGTAAGTACGACCCCAATTACCCAAGACCCATGGTTTTCCATTGCTGGAATTACCAATGATTTAAAATCTGCTACTATCAGCATTACCCATCAAGGAATGGAGATCAAAAAGTCAGAATCAAGTCAAGATAAATTGATTGCTTCATAGCATAATTTCCCGTATGAATTCGAATTTATCGGATACAGCTAAACTGCTTTCTTCCCCTCCGGGAGTGATTCTGGCGGCTAATGAGTCCCCCTCGAAAATGAAATCGCGTTTTAACAAGGTAGGGATTGCTGATTCTTTTGAGATGCGCGCAAACTGGAGAGAAGTAATAGCCGGTGCCCCTATTGGGAAGATGGGAGCCTCCGGTATTATTCTTCATCCGGAGATGCTTGAGGTGTCAGGGGTTATAGAGCCTTTAAAAAAGCAAAATATTGTAATCATTGTCAAAATTGATGGGGGGCTTGAAGATTTTGGGACAGAAGGTGAGCAAGTTACAAAATTTGCCGAAAACTTAGAGGAACTTTTAGCAAAGTGGAAAAACTTGGGTGCCGCGGCTACAAAATTTAGAAGTGTTTTTAAAATCTCCAATTCTACCCCCTCGGAAGAGTTAATAGCCAAAAACTCGGCAGTTCAAGCAAAACTTACCAAATTAAGTTATGACGCGGGACTTGTGCCAATGATTGAGCCTGAGGTTTTGCGGACAGGAGACCATTCGTTAGAAAAAGATGCAGAAGTCACAAGTAAAGTTTTAGATGCGGTATTTGCCGAAGTTTTAAAAGTGGGGATTGATTATACCAAGGCAATCTTAAAACCAAATATGATTACCCCTGGAGAGGATTCAACAGAGGAGGTGTCGGTTGATCAAGTGGCCAAAGCCACATTAGATGTTTTAACAAACCATGTCCCCAAGGAGATCGCTGGGATAAATTTTTTATCAGGGGGCATCAGTGATGAATTATCAGAACAATATTTAAACAGGATCTGTCAGATAGCTAAAGAAAAAGGCCAGGAAAATATCAGTGGGTCTTTTGGACGGGCTATAGTTGGGGCGCCGCTTAAAATCTGGATGGGAAATGATGATAATGTTGAAAAAGCCAGAGAAGTTTTAGTTGAAAGAGTTAAAAGATCAAGTTTAGCAAGACAAGGAAAACTATAAAAATAGCGAACTTTTAAAGAAAGGAGGAAAAATATGCTCGATTTAGATGGAGAAGTAAGTATGGTTGGAGCAGTTAATGAACAAGTCCAGGCTGAAGTAGTACAAATACCAGTAGCTCAACCTGAAGTTGGTACCCCAAGAACAGTCAGATATTTTCCAACAATCAGGCAATCTGATAGGAAAATTGGAGATACAGCAGCCAGAAGAAGAGTTGCTGAGCTTTTAACTGCTTTAGAAAGATCTGATTGGCAACCGGCACAAACTCCATTGACCATTCATGTACCTTATGCGCCTGGTCGAATGCCAAGGTGAGTTTGAAGAAACTAACGTCTTGAAAGATTGACTTTTAAAGTTTAGACAGCTAAAATTAACACGCAACCTCCTCATGTGAGTGAGGTTTTTTAATTGAAATGGGTTATATCTTTCGAGCGAAGCGAGAAACTACATTAAAAACTATCATAATTTTTAAGGTAACTTCTCGTCACTAAAGTTCCTCGAAGAATATATTCCCAATTAAAAAAATGGATAATTTAAAACAACAAAAGATAGAAATGTGGAGTAAAAAGCTTTCCGAGCTTGAAAAAGAGCTTGAAGCGGTTTTAATTCGCAAGGGTGAGGCTGCTCAAGAGGGAGATTTATCCGAAAATGCAGCTTATAAGATGGCAATTGAAGATGCCGAGACATATTCGGCTCGGATTGCCGAGGTTAAAAAGATTATCTCCGATTTGGAAAACGGAAAGGCAATGAAGGGATAATTATGGCAATTCAATCAAAAACCAAAAGGGATTTTCCCCTAGATAGAATCCGCAATATCGGTATTATCGCCCATATTGATGCGGGTAAAACCACGACTACAGAACGAATTCTTTTTTACACCGGAAAAACCTACAAAATTGGTGATATTGACGAAGGAACAACTACCACCGACTGGATGGAGCAGGAAAAACAGCGGGGTATTACCATTGTTTCTGCAGCCATTACTGCTTTTTGGACTGCCAAATCCGGACCATTCCAGGATCAAGAGATGAGAATTAATTTAATTGATACCCCTGGACACGTTGATTTTACAGTTGAAGTTGAAAGATCTTTAAGGGTGTTGGATGGTGGAGTAATTGTTTTGGATGCAGCCTCAGGAGTTCAATCCCAAACCGAGACAGTCTGGAGACAGGCAGATAAGTATGGAGTACCTTTAATAGCTTTTGCCAATAAGATGGATGTTGTCGGAGCGGATTTTTTGGGTACTATTCAAAGCGCCCGTGACAGGCTTGGGGCTAATGCTATTGCCTACAACTTGCCAATCGGCTCGGAAAATGACTTTAAGGGGGTTGTAGATTTACTCACAAAAAAAGCCATAATTTGGGAAGGTGATCCCTCGGCTGGTTCGACTACGCTCACCACAGGTACGCTCACCACAAGTTCGCTCGGGACAAGTGAGACTGGTGCTAAATTCAATGAACATGAAATCCCGGAGGATATGGTTTCCCAGGTTGAAGAGCACAGAAATAAGTTAGTTGAGGAAATCTGTGCAACCGATGAAGTACTCCTGGAGAAGTTCTTAAACGGCGAAGAGATTGATGTTAATGAATTAAAACTGGCCTTAAGAAAAGCAGTTATCAGAAAAAAAATTGTACCGGTTATGGCAGGTTCCTCCCTTCGAAATAAAGGAGTCCAGCCAATGCTTGACAATGTTGTAAATTTTTTGCCTTCCCCGCAGGATCTTCCGGAGATTAAAGGCACAGATCCAAAGAGTGGCGAGGAAAAAATTTTCCAAAATACCAAAGATGCTCCTTTAGGTGCCCTGGCTTTTAAAATCCAGGTAGATCCACACGTTGGGCGTTTAACTTATGTCAGGGTTTACTCAGGAACCTTAAAGAGTGGTTCTTATGTTTACAACTCCACTAAAGGAGTCAAAGAGCGGGCTGGCCGGGTGCTTTTAATGCACGCCAATGACAGGGAAGAAATAGATGAGGCTTATGCCGGTGAAATTATCGCGGTGGTTGGTCTTAAGGATACAATTAC
>CAYMTV010000004.1:0-26302 GCA_964393525.1 uncultured Gammaproteobacteria bacterium
CCAGGAGATAACCCTCTTAAGATCCCACTTGACTATTTGTTAATAATTTTTTAAGTTAGAGGGTAACCCTTAAAGACTATGCAACAACAAGTTATCGATGAAATTGCCAAACATTTAGGAGTGACTCCGCAGGATATTGACGCCAGTTCCTCCCTGCAGGATGACTTGGGATTAGGACCTGTGGAAGTGGCTGATTTACTTTCTGCGCTTTCTTCTAAATTTGGGGTAACTTTCAACCCTGCAGAAGTTGAAATTCTTAAAACTGTCCATGACGTTGTAGTCATGGTAGAGGACTTGAGTCTGGAATGACCGAGTTAAGAATTCAGAGTTAAGAATTCTTAAGTTCTTAATTGTGCATTCTCAATTCTAAATTCTCCGGACTGCGCATTATGTTTGATAAAAACTGGCTTTCGGATCAGGTAGCTAAAAAACCTATTTATACTACGGCTTTTACCCACCGTTCGTATTTAAATGAGACCAAAGAAGAATTGGAATCCAATGAACGCTTAGAATTTTTGGGGGATTCCGTACTATCATTTATAGTATCTTCTATTCTTTATGACCTCCGGGGGAAAGACACCGAAGGTGATTTGACCAGTCTTCGCTCATATATTGTTAAAACCCAGTCTCTTGCCAGCGCTGCCGGAGATTTGAATCTTGGAAAATATTTAAGAATGTCCAAAGGGGAAGAGATTTCCGGAGGACGAAACAACCCCCAGCTTCTGGCTAATACTTTTGAAGCGCTTTTGGGGGCAATTTTTATGGATCAGGGGATAGAGGTTGCTAAACAATTTGTAGAGGAAAACCTTCTTCCGCTTTTTGCAAAGGAGCTAAAGGCGGGTCCACCAAAGGATGCAAAATCACAGCTTCAGGAAGTTACCCAAAATAAAACCAAGCAGTCCCCCCAGTATAAAGTTCTGGAAACAGAAGGCCCGGATCATGCCAAGGAATTTACTGTCGGGGTCTATGTAGCGGGAAAGCAAATTGGGAAAGGGGTAGGGTTGAGCAAACAGGTGGCCGAAGAAGCTGCAGCCCAGGAAGCTTTAAAAAATTCCCCCAAAGAATAGCAGTTGATTTTACAATGCTTATTTCTTATACTTAAACACGTTCATTTTTACCATGCCAGTCAAGATCAGACTCATGCGAATAGGTGCCAAGAAACGCCCGTTTTATAGGGTAGTAGCTGTTGACGAACGCAAAAAAAGAACCGGCGCTTACCTTGACCTTTTAGGTACTTATAACCCATTAACTGAGCCAAAAGAAATAAAGCTGGACCAGACAAAAATTGATGGCTGGGTTAAAAAAGGAGCAGTAATGTCCACTGGCTTCTTAAGAATCATCGGTAAAGCTCCTCAAAGGCCACCCAGAAAGCCTAAGAAAGAAAAACCTCAAGAAGCAGTACCCGTGCCAGCTACCGCAGAGACCAAAACCGAAGAACCAGCAAAGACGGAAGAGCCAGCTCAACCCACTGGGCAAACTCCGACAGAGACTGCTCCTGCTGATCAGCCTTCTCCCGAAGCTCAAGCAATGGAACCACAAAAACAAGCTGAAACCCTAACTGACGGAAAACCTCAAGAAGCAGCAACCGAGGAAGTTACTTCCGAATCTACAGAAAGTAAAGGAGAAAATAAGTGAGGGAGTTGGTAGAGTATATTGTTAAACAGCTTGTAAATAATCCGGATGATGTAGTGGTTGAGGAAACAAGCCAAGAGGGTCAGGTGGAGCTATTACTGACTGTTAACGGGGAAGATATGGGTATTGTTATAGGTAAAGGGGGACAAACAATAAAGGCTTTAAGAAAAGTTTTAACTGTGAGGGCCATGGCAGATAATGTCAGGGTAAATTTAAGACTCAATGAGGTTGGTGGAAAACCCGAAGTTACGGAAATTCCCGAAAACCAGGAAGAGGAAACCGAGAAATCAGAATCGAGTATTAGTAAAACAGAAGAAACCCCCAAAGAAACTCCACAAGAAAGCGAACCAGCCAGTTAGTCAACTATATAACTGATCTGCTACTTGTTATGAAAATTTCCATCATTACTCTTTTTCCTGAAATTTTTAATCCCATAGTTCACCATTCAATTTTAGGCCGGGCTCAGGCTAAAAAACTGGTAGAGTTTGAATTGATTAATCTCCGAGATTTTGGCGAGGGACCGCATAAAATAGTAGATGACAGACCATATGGCGGGGGAGCAGGAATGATTTTAAAGGCCGATGTATTGGCAAAGGCTATTAAAAGTTTAGCCCTACACCTCGAAGGTGTAGATTCAAAAGTCGTTCTTACTTCTGCATCAGGGATTAAGTTCGACCAAGCTAAGGCCAAAGAGTGTTCAAAACTTGACCATTTAGTGATCGTTTGCGGACATTACGAAGGCGTAGATCAACGTTTTATAGATAAATATGTAGATGAAGAAATATCAATTGGCGATTATATTTTAACCGGGGGGGAGATTCCTGCCATGGTAATAGCCGATTCCATCACCCGGCTTATTCCAGGGGTTTTGAAAAAAGAAGAAGCAATCTTAAACGAATCATTCGAAAACAATTTACTGGAGTATCCTCATTATACTAGGCCTCAAAATTTTGAGGGAGAAGAGGTGCCGGAAGTTTTACTCTCCGGAAATCATGCCCAAATAGAAAAATGGCGTAAAGAAAAATCCCTGGAAAAAACTAAACAAGCCAGGCGAGATCTATTGAACAAAGATTGATTTCTCATAAGTAAAACAAATACGTCCTACTCAAAGGGGTCAATTTTGCCTCTGGGACCTGAAACATTGCTGGTATTACCAACTTGAATGGTTGCATTTTTTTCCAAAATACTGAGAAGCTTGGCATTTTCTTCTTTTATTGGATCTATAGGTGATTCAACATCTGCAATAGATGAAATCAATTCCTGAAAGTAAATTGATATATTTAAGCTGACAGATATCGAATTTTCCTTACCCGCCGAAACAACCTCTATTCCTGTAACCTTCATTATTCTGGGTGAATCTTTTAAAATATTTAGAAACTCTTTTAAGTTTTTTGGGTCACCTTCAACATCAATTCTAATAAGAAAGCTGCTTAAACTGCCTTCCTTGGCTACATTTGAAGAAACGGATAAATTTTTTAATTTCAAATTGGCATTGCCGGCAAGGTAAATAATCTGAGATAGTGCACCCGGAATCTCTTTATCGTAGGGAATAGCATTATATGCTGTTTGAATACTTTTTGAATAAGAATCATATGCAGTATCGACTTTTTCCAGTTCAGTAACTTTTGTTTGAAGGTTAGCCATGCGAATTCTGTTTTCATTATTTGTTTTTACTGTTTGTATTAAATTATTAACCTGAGGAATAGTTATCAAAATAACTAGCAAGATTGCCACGATAATAGCGCCAATCGGGACTATAAAAATAGCTAATCCATTATCGCTGAGATTGCTTTTAATAAAGTCCATGGGCTAGATTGTTTTTTCCCTTCCTTCGGTCACAACAATAACCAACTCCATATAAATTTTTCCATTTTCTCTTTGTTGCAAACTCTCCAGTGTTGTAGATTTAATTCTTCCTTCATTTTTTTGCGGATTGGTGAGATTGTCCAGCAAGACTTCTAATTTTGCCAAGTCTTTTGTTTCGGTACTAAGAGCAACCTTGCCACTTTTATCAACATTGAATGAATTAATTTTAACTCCATCCGGAGCCAGAGCATAAATTAGGTTAAACGATTGAGCGTGGATACTCTCTTTGGAAAATATAGCTCGGATTCCATCAAGTCTGCTTTTTAAAACAAAGAGAACTTCCTCATTTTTTTTATAGTTGTTAATCTTGTTTCTTAAGCTTACTATATTATCGTTGATTTGATTGCCGGTTGTTGTTTCTAAGAAACTAAATCCAATGATCAGTGCAGTGACTGCGATAAGTATTGCGATAACAACTATACTTATATTATTTAAAAGAGCTAACCTTTTTTGTTTCTTTGTTTGGGCTGTTAATTCTGCCGGCAAAAGATTTAAGTCAACTTTCATATACTAAATTAGAGCTTGCTTCTTAAGGCCAAGCCAGCCGCCACCACGTAGGAGGAAGCTTCGGCAACCAATTTATTCTTTATTGAAGGGTCATATGACAGATTATACCAAGGATCAGCTTCTTGGACCTCGAGCCCTAAAAAGTTTGTAAAATACCGAACAATCCCGGGGAGTTTAGCACCACCACCCGATAAAACAACTCTTTTGATACTTCGTTGGCGGTTTTGTGATTCATGAGCTTCACTAACTCGTTTAGCTTCTAAAGCTATCACGTCGACAATCGGTTTAAGAGTTTGAAAAAGTTTACCTTCAAGTTGATCCTCTAAAAGTCCATAAACCTTTTTGTATTCTTCCGCTTGGATTAGTTCAAAATTAAAGGTTTGGGCTATAGTCCGGGTTAAAGCAATCCCTCCGGTTGCAATAGACCGGGTTAAAAGAATCAAATCTTCCGATACAACCGCAAAATCTGTGGTGAGGGCGCCAAGGTGAACAATTAAGGTTGTAGGTGAAAAAGGGTTAGCGCCAACCAAAGCTCTTGAAATTGCTATCAGTTCACTTTCAATTGCCACAGGTTTGATTTCGGCAAATTGTAAAACTTTGAGGTATTTTTCGATGAGGATTTTGGGTGCAGCAATCACAAAAACTACCGTTCTACTATTAGGTCCTTTGTTTTCTGTCCGAAAAATTACCTGATAAGAGAGATTCACATCGATAATCGGCATTGGGACGAATTCTTCTGCTGCATATCTGATAGCCTGGCTGAGTTCTTCATTATTCAAATAAGGCAGATCATAAATAACCCTGGTAAATATCTTTGACTCTGGCAGGCCAACAATAACGTCCGCATTAGAAACTTTCATCTCAGTCAGCAAATTTTTAATGGCTTCCGATGTAACCTTCAGGTCTAAATCATCATCTGAAACAATCCCAGGTTGAGGCGCCGCTATATTACCCAAGGAAATTAGCTTAGGGGGATTTTCTTTGTGTGATATTGCAACCGCTTTAATCGATGAAAAACCAATATCAAGACCAACTTTTATTTGGGCAGCCATACATTAAGTATAAAATTTAAAGTTCAAAGTTTAAAGTATCGGAATTTTCTCGGTCGAGAAATCGGCCTCGAAAAATACTTGTATCGAGAGTTGATCTCGAGATATTAATTTTCGTGCGTAGCGAGAAATTACCATAATTTTGAATTTTGCATTTAACACACCCAATTTAATTATCAAATTGCGAACTTTTAACTTTTCACTGACTTTGATATGTTCCTTTAATAACTGAGATTGAACCCGTAGGACCGGATGAAAAAAGCACACTGGATAATCCTGTCTCATAGGTAATAGTGGTACTATTCATAAGTCTTATTTTCCAGGCTGTTAGCTCCTTGAACGAATTACTATTCCCAGGCTCTATAATTCCCTTGTCAGCATATAAAACTCCGCTATTTCCAGAATTGTTAACTCTAATTGCGCTTACTCCATTTGCGCGAGAATCATAAGTCGATAAAGCCATCAATAAACTACTACCCTGACCAGTCCCCAGCAGTTTATTACTGTTACCAAAATCAATTGTCCCATCAACTACAATCACTCCTGAAGTAGCACCAAATTCAGGTGAGAGGGTTAGAGTGTTGCTGTTGTTTAATATTAAATTTCCCTCTATAAAGACCGGACTTTTAACAATTATATTGCAGTTATTATTAAAGGTGACGTTTCCGACAATTTTTCCCGGTCCGAGCGTAGAAATACAAGTTGAAATATCCCCACTGCTTACCCCAGCATTTTCAGCTTGCTGTTTCCAGTCTAAAATATTGGCCTCTGATATTGGAAAAACTTTAGGTGGTGGATCAGCTGAACCGGGATAAGATATCCCGTCAACGTTAGAATCTGAAATTACCTGATAATATGCATCTCCCTCAATTTCGATATTTTCTATTGTATTTGCATGAACATCTCCGCCTACCTCAAAATTATTCCCACCACTAAGTTTGGTCGTAACTCCATCCATATAGGTTTTAAAGCTTAAATCGCCACTAAAATTATTCCACATTGGATTAGATGCTTGCCAGTTAGGAGACCAAGCGGGAGATCCTCTGGTATAACTTTGAAGAAAATCATTTTGCCAAAACCAGTAATTTGTAGAATTAGAACTAGTATCAACCATAACCCAGTAAGTACTACCGGAATTTAGATTTGGTGAAGAACTAAAGGTGACATCTGTCCAACCATAACTATTAGATACAAGAGAGCTATAAAGGATACCTGAAGTAAGAACCTGCGACTTATCAGGCTTCCCATTGTCATCTTTTAAAATCCTAACAGCGAAATTAGTTGGATTGCCAAATTTCTTTAGTTTGAGAGAAATCTTATTTAGAGTGTTAGATGTGATTGGTTTAAAACTTTGAGCTATATCCAATCTATTCTCGCCACCATCGTTTTTTCCAAACATAAAATCCGAGCAGCTTTCTTCCTGGCAATCAGTTTGCTGATCTGGAGTAGGCTGTAAACCTCCAGCCACCCAAACATCACCGGTTATTTCATTACTATTGTTTCCTATAACATTACCATTGGAGTAGATTGATCCTATGACCTTGTTACTATTACCTAACTCTAAACCGCCCTCTCCAACTTGTATGCCATAGACAAAAGCGACGCCTAAACCGGTTGATGCCTGAATCTTGACCGTTCTTTTTACTTTTGGTTTTGACTTATTTGGGATATATCCTGTGGCTGTAATAATTTTTGTTCCGGCGTCCTTGGAGGAAACCGAAACTGAATATGAACCAACTCCTAAGAATGTTTCTTCTTCTCCGCTGTAGCTCCCACCAGAAGCATTCAGCGTGGCTACTGCTTTATCTATACCAGCTTCTGCCAAATTTAATGCCTGGATGGCCTCTAAAGTATATTTGGAATTTTGAAAAAAGGTCAGTGAGCCAGAAATGATTGCTATTGTGCTAACCGTTACTAAAGTCAAAACGATTAATGCCAGTATAAATATTTGGCCGCTCTGAAAATAGCGAAGTTTCATTTCGCTCTTGCGATCCGGCGCAGCCGGAGAAGCAAGGAAGAAAGAAGCTAAAGGATTCATTTTAATCATTTCTTAAGCTTACTTGAGCTGAAGCGCTGCTTATTTGCATTTTTTTTAGGCCTAAGCTCTCTTCAAGGTTAATAGTAAATTCTATCCTTGAGGCTTGTGAAGGGATTACTGGATTTAAATCATTATCATAGTAAAGAAAAATAATTTTAGAAAGTTTGATTGCTAATACCATATTTTGATTTTCTCTGCTACTTATTGCATTTGGAAAGACTAATTTTTTTAGTACTTTAGGATTTTGTGAATCTTTTTCAATTACCATAAAATCATAGGTTTGGGCTATGACAAAACCTTGATTATCTAAAGAAGGAGTTGCCAATACTAGTGTATCGGTACCACTTGTATAAGTGTTGCTACCGCTTGTGTAACTTGATGAAACAAAAGAAGCAGATCTGATGGTTTCCCTAATTTCGGATGTAACATCATTTAAGTTTAAACCTTGAGAGATTTTGGCAGTTTGAGCAACAAATAAACCATTATTCTGGGAAAAGATTGCCAGCATCAGAATGCCAACTACGCCACTCACAGTCACTACAACCAGTAACTCAATTAAGCTAAATCCACTTAAGTTTTTCAATGCAATCCTCCTTTGGCAATAAGTGTAGTCAATTTAACTTCCCTTATACTGCCTGCTTCTACCCATAACACTTTAATAACAACTTGCTTGATAGTATCTTTCTCCGCCTGGGTATTACAAATTGCATCAGGACAGGAGGAAACGATAACTTCCCCTAATCCATTTGGAATTTTATTTAACCTGGTATCAGAAATGGCAGTGGTACCTTCTGCTAAGTTTTCAAATGGGAGAGATCTGATGTCTTCAACCTTTTTTGAAGCTATTTCTTTAGCTAAAGATTCATAGTTACTGTTTCCAATAAGTTTTAATGATGTGGGAATATTTGATATGGTTAAAACTATGAATCCGACAATCATCAGTACTACAACAAGCTCAATGATGGAGAATCCCGCCTGGTGACTGTTAGTTTTGGTCATCTTTGACGATCTTTCCGAGGGAAAAAATTGCGTAATCAAAAAAATATGGAACAACGTATTTTTCGCTAAAAACCTGTAGCTTTTTCTCGGTCTGTCCTGACCTACCAACTGCCGTATTGACGCTTGCTTGCCGGGGCAAATATGTATCAGTGGAGATAGGCTTTAGGGCAATTGGTTGGCTGGCTTTGGAGTACAAAAGCCTGGTTCTAAGAAGTACGGGATAACAGTTTGCACTATCTGGACATAATGGATCAGCCAGGTCTATCTCGGTTTCACAATAAAAAAATCTATTAGTAGCATAAGTTGTGGTCACCGGACCTTTTCCCTGAAGCTCAGCTGAGCCCAAACAATCAGCACTCGTAAAATTAAATTCATTGGCTCTTTCAGCTACCGAATCAAAGTATTTTTTTTGGGATGTGTATGCTCCGGTCAGTTTATTTCTAGTCACAACCGTAACAGCCAAACCGGGTCTATTTTCTAAATCTGGGTTAGTCTCGCCAAAAAATATCTTTATTTTGCCTGCCGTGTAATATGGAGCTAAAGTTTTTGGATCTGCCAGCCAAAAGTGAGCAAATGCACCTCTTGAGATAGGTGGGTATTCTAAAGCTTGATCTTGCTTGTTTGGCAGTAGCTTTGAAATTTCATAAAGTGCATTTGACTCATTTCCCAGTTCCGTCTGTGGAATCTCAGATTCTTGTGTTTCGGAAACCAAAGGTGTTTGAGAAAGCGATCGTTCAATACCTGCCTCCGCTGCGGAAAATGCCCTTTGGGATTGTTCGGTTTTTGAAGAGATCGTTAAATCTGTTAAAGTCTTCTGCGTCATAATAAGTCCAATAGACAGGACAATTAAAAAGAGTAATAAAATGACGATTACTACCTGGCCTTCTGAATTAATTTTTTTTCTCATTTTATTTGAACTGTGGTTTTAAATATTGCGCTTTCAGGTGCAGAATCACCGATTCTTTTTGCGTTCGTCCCTTTGGACGGCCTAACCTCAAAAAAGATTGACAATGTTTTCTTATCTATCATAATAAATTTTCCATTCTCAATTGATACACCTTGCAAATTATCGGATTTGGATAACTCAATTGGATCAGAAGGTAAACTTTCAACTAGGTTACAAAATTTATCAGTATCAAAAGGGGTTACTGCCTGATCATTAGTTTCTGGATAATCCCGTTTTATGGTCCCGTTTTGAGTTTCAGTTGGCTCTGCGAAAAAATAACGGATAAAGACGCCTTTTTCATCTTTTAAGGTTACTACCTTAAAATCACTACAAACCATCGCATCAGCTTTTCGTAACTGCTCAGTAATTTGACTTAGGGCGGACTGACCGTTTTGGCGCAGAGCACTAATTGTCTCTGATTTTTTAGTCGAATTTAAAACACGTAGAGTAACTCCCGAGATGATAGTACCAATAATACTAATTAAAATCACCGTTACAATCGTCTCTATAAGCGTAAAACCGCCACAATGCTTAATTTTTTCCAGGTTCATTGTTTTGTAATTATCGTCACCAGAAACGATGAATGCGACCCAGACAAATCCGTCCATTCAACGGTAGATGTAACATACAGTTGATCTGCCTCGGGTAGTTTTATTTTTAGTTTAAGTTTCCTTTTGTAAATTCCAAATTCCTCCAGATTTTTTTCAAGCTTGATACAACTTCCATCCGGAGCAAAAACCGGCTTAAACGAGTCCACTTGTTTAATGGTATCACCAAGCTGAGAGTTCCAAATTAGGTTATCGCCTTGAGAGTCCTCTGCATACCAAAAGTAAACTCCAGCATCCCCTGTATCTATTGGACAATTGTTTTCCTTGATTATCCTTACAAGTTCAAGTCCCTCCTGTGCCAATTTAGTCGCCTCTGTCTGGTTTTTGGCCTGCTGGCTATTCCTCAAAGCATTTATGGTGACTATAACCAGTGCAAATAAAATCACCATAATCAGAGAAATGGCTATGACAATCTCGAGCAGAGTCTGTCCTTTTGCATTTAAAAAATCAGTCTTGAGCATTTTATTCACAGGAATTTGGGGATGTTTCAATATTTACTATACCTCCTTCGTCCATTTTTATGTTGACCTTTGCTTGGGTCTTAGTATTTTTAAGCGTTATGCAAAAAATACTCGGCACTTCAATTGTTGGAGGAGGACAGGTGATCTTCATTTTGCCTTTATCAATAGTTAAAATCATCGGCAAATTACTTAAGAGAGTACCACAGCTACTGGTTTCTATAATAACGTTATCTGCCAAATTCGGCTCATTTTCTCGGTTTACTCTAATCTCAGAACTCTGCCCCTGTTCTTCTTGTGGCTCAACCATACTTTGGGGACCGGAATCTATTAACTGACAGATTACTTCTATGTTAAAGTGGGTTTCATAAAAGTTGACACGCCACTCGAGTGATGGCGTCTTGCGGCATCTTTCTCCGGCGATAGACCAGGTTTGAACCCTTTCGATTGCCGAGACCACCCTTGATGTTGCCAGATTAAGTTCTACATCTTTGTTAAGATTTCTTAAATTGGGGATAGTAAAAGAAGTGATTAAAGCTAATATAAAAAGTGCTATTAAAGTTTCAAGCAGGGTGAAACCACTAATTCCAAACTTGGGCATTAATCTTAAATTATCACAATTTTGGCTAAATTTAAAATGATATGGGGTCAACCTTAAAGTTGTAGCCTTGAGGGCACTGAGTAACCGGATCTAAGTTATTTTCCAATTTAACACATAAAATGTAGAACTGACACTTGTTTATGGTGGTATTATCGCAGTCACCCCCTAAGTCGGATTCAAGCTTAGGCACCCCTTTATAGGGAACATAAACATAAGGAAGTTGTGAAGGTGTAGATTCGGAAGGGAGCTGTCTTAAGTAAACATTTTTAGGGGTTGTAGCTTCCGGGTTACCATTACCAGATAAGTCGGTAAGCTCCCTAGTAGCCGAATCGGTAATATTAAATGACCCATCCGGATAAAACTGTTTGTCCGCGTAGTATTGCTGTAAAGCGCTTTGTAACAGCCTTAAGTCAGATTGTCTTTTAGCATTCCGGGCGTTTTTTTGGATTATGTTACTTGAGGTTATGATTATTCCAAAAACAATGGTGATAATCAAAAGGAAGATAATGATCTCGATTATGGTAAAACCCGAACGATTAAATATTTTACTGTTGTTGCTTTCTGCAAAAATCTTTATTGGTGCCATCCCAGGTTCCGACAGACTCTAAATCAGCACAAATCTCATAGGTTGCTCCCAAGGCATTGGGAACCCCTATATAGTTAGCGCTGCTTTTTGGGTCAAGAGGAATACCTGAATTAAACCAAGTAGCATCTACTACCGCGTATTCATTTTTAACCGCATCGTATCTAGTCTCCAAAGCTTTACTAATTGCTTCGACATCCTGTCGTCTCTTTGCATCACGGGCATTTTTCTGGGTATTTGTAAAAACGGTAATTCCAGCAACTGCTAAAATCGCCACAATCGAAATTGCGACCAGTAACTCAACTAATGTAAATCCTCTAAAAGATTTAATCTTTTGGGGCAGATATTTAAACATTTTTAACCTGATTTTAATATTTCATTTTTTAAATTGATTGTCAAGCATCAGTTTAAAAAGGGGAGTGCAAGGTACCAATCAAGTATCAAATCTCCCCAAAAAAGGGTAATAACCCCTCCCAAAGACAAGAATGGCCCAAAGGGAATTGTCTGACCAAAATTTCGTTTTTTAAAAACTAAAAGGATTATCCCAACCAAAGAACCAAGCAAAAAAGACAGCATTAAAACGACAATTGAGTTTGGGAATCCAAAAACTAGACCTAAAAAAACCGCTAATTTCAGATCACCTCCTCCCATGCCTTTACCAGAAGTAGCAAGTATTAAAAAGGCGAAAAAGACAAAAATTGCTAAAGCAGCAACGATCCCAGCCATTAAAGGGAAGACAATTGAGCTGGCGTGACGAAAAAAATATTCATTTGTTAAGTATCTTCCCAGCGGGTGAGAACTAACTGAGAAATAAAAAAGCAAAATTTTAAGAAAAGTTGCGCCAAGCAAATAGAAAAAGCCTATTTTTATAGCCGGTATCGTAATTCTATCAGGAATAAGTCCGGTTTTAATATCAGTTATAAATACGGTCAATAAAACAACGATTATCAAAAGCCCAAAACCTATATCTAGACCATAAACTCCTTTGACAAAAATGTTTAGCTGAAAAAAATTATCGGGTATTTTTAGAAAGAATAACGTCGCAACCGTGACACCTGTGATAATCTCAATTAGCAAATATTCCAAACCGATCTTTTTTTGACAATTTCTACATCTGCCGTGTAAATTTAAATAGGAAAATATTGGAATAAGGTCGTACCATGAAATTTTCTTTTTACAATGTTCACAATACGACCTTCCACTAAATTTGCGTTTTCCAACACTTCGGTCAGCTAAAACCTTAACAAAACTCCCCAAACAAATACCTAGTAAAAAACCTAAAATTAAGTTCAACACCTTAGAATTGACAGGTACCAGATGGGGTTATAATTGATAGATCAGAACCTGTCTCATAAACGCCGTTGTAATTTGCGCCGGCAATGTCATTGTGTTCTGCATCAGGACCTCCATCATTTGCCATTTTGCTTTTTTGTTGTTCAGATTCTAACCTAGCATTAATTTCCCAAGCTGTTCCATTTGAACAATAAGTGTAGTGAAATCGATCCGAATTAGTTGGATCGACCGGTAAGGTTGGTACTGAAACGCTTTTTTGGGTACCTAAGTTTACCTTAATCCAGCCCGTACCATCAGACTTTCTCTTGGCGGATGAATCAGGATTGGATTGATCTCGACAAGTGGTTCCATTATTTAATCCCCCGAGGCAAAGAACATCAGATCCTGAGCCAGTTGCCTCTTGGGCTGCCACATTAATAGCCTGTTGCAAGTTTGCCAAGTCAGTCAACCTGGCAGCATCTCGACTTCTACGGGTAAGCTCCAAGGGGTTGATGATCAAAACTACAACAGCAGCCAGAATGGCGATAATTGCAATAACTACCAAAAGCTCAACCAAGGTAAAGCCTTTAGCAGTTTCTTTTCGTTGGAAGGAAAAACCATGGGCAGTTTTTCTCAAAGATTCTCACCTCCTCAAAGTTAAAAATAGCGTTTAGTTTTTGTTTTCTAAACTATACCCTAGACGCTTATTTATTGTAGACATATCCCTTCCCACCTAGTCAAGTAGCTGTTATGTAATAGATGTAGTCAGTTTACTTTTTACGAAGTAAAAAGAAATTAACTACATTTACTTTTATGTAATTGAGGTTGTTAATTTATAGATCGGTAAGATAATTGAAATAACTAAAAAAGTTACTCCAATGCCTAAAATTATCAAAATTACCGGTTCTATCACAACTGTAATGTTTTTTAATGTCTGATCAGTCTCGGATTCAAAATACTCAGCCATCTTAAAGGCAACTTTGTCTACCTTACCGGTTTCTTCACCGACCCGAAACATTTGATAAATTATCGATGGAAATACCCCGACAGATTCAAGTTGGGCAGAAAAAGTTAAACCCCTTTCAACCCCTTTATAGGTATCTTCAATCGCTTTTTTATAAATAGAATTGCCAATAACTGTAGCGACAATAGTGAGGGATTCAAGTAATGGAATACCGGCAGTTACCAAAAGACCAAATGTTCTGGAGAAGTTTGTTAACACTGTTCCCTTAATAATTTTGCCGATAATCGGTAATCTAAGTAACAAAGCATCAAAGCTCATTCTTCCGGAAGAGGTCTTAACCCATCTTCTGAAAGCAAAAATCGCAAGTAGGGCAATAACCAGCATCAACCACCAAAAATTTGTAAAAAGGTTTGAAGTCCAAATTAAAATTTTTGTGGGAAGTGGAAGCTCAATACTGGACTCTGTATACAAGTTAGTTAGCCTAGGTACTACAAAAATCATCATAACTACCACCACAACAGCCATCATACCTAAAACCAAAGCCGGGTATATCATCGCCCCCCTAATTTTATTCCTAAACTCCCGATCTTTCTCTAAAGTCTCAGCCAGTTGAGTCAAAATTACATCAAGCTTACCGGCTTTTTCACCTGATTTTACTAGATTAATATAAATTGTCGGAAAAACATCTGGATGTTTTTTAAAAGCAGATGCCAAATCCATGCCGCTTTTGATATCTCTTGAAACTTCCGAGAAAACTTCTTTTAGGGTCTTGTTTGATTGTTGCTCCGCAAGGATATCGATTGACTCTGATAATACCAACCCAGACTCAACCATAGTAGCAAGTTGTCTGGTTGCAACTACTAAATCACTAAATGAGACTTGTTTTAAATACTTATCCCAAATTTTTTTTGTTTGATCGTCCTTTTTTTTAATGGAGATTATGATCAAACCTCTTTTACCAAGAATCCGGGCAGTATGCTGCTCATCAACGGTTTCAATCGTTCCTTTGTGATCAACCCCTTTTAAATCTCGAGCTGTGTATAAAAAAATAGGCATAGGAAAAATTTATCGATTGAACATTCCCAATAGTTTAGAAACTAACTGCGGATGAGGAGAAAAGTTTATGGCTGTCTCTGCTGTGATCTTACCCTCTTTTACCAAGGTAGCTAAAGCTGTTTCCATTGTAACCATTCCATATTCACCGGATGTTTGAATTAAATTGTCGATCAAATGAGAATTATCATCGCGGATAAGAGCCCTCAAAGCTGGTACTCCAAAGAGTATCTCTGCAGCAAGAGTCCTACCCGGAGTAATTGTTGGAACTAACCTCTGCGATATTATGGCCTCTAAGACGGCAGCCAGCTGAACCCTAATTTGAGACTGCTGATTTACCGGAAAAACATCTATGATTCTGTCAATTGTCTGAGAAGCGGAATTTGTGTGCAGCGTTGCAAACACCAAATGCCCGGTTTCGGCAATCGTCATAGCCGCAGCAACCGTTTCATAATCACGCATTTCACCGATCAAGACTACATCCGGATCCTCTCTTAAAGCAGCTTTGAGGGCATTATTCCAGTTTTTGGTGTCGGAGTTAATCTCTCTTTGGGAGATCAAAGCTTTACCTTTGGGATAAATATACTCAATTGGATCCTCGATGGTAAGTATATGGGTGCTGCGATTTAAGTTTATATTGTTTATAAAAGCGGCTAGCGTTGTTGTTTTTCCATGGCCAGTTGGCCCAGTGACCAGGACTAAACCTTGCTTCAACTCGGGAATTTTTTTAACTGAGTCAGGAAACCCCAGTTCATTAACCTCTCGGATCTGGTTTGGGATTAATCTTAATGCTGCGGCAAAGTAGCCTTTTTCTTTGTAGAGGTTGGCCCTGAATCTGGCTTTGCCTACCCAGGGACTTTGTCCTAGGCCAAAATCAACTCCAAAATCAAACTCCCAAGTCTCCTCAAAAACTCGTCTTTGGTAAGGATTTAACAATGGGAAGATCAGGTTGTCAATGTCTTCTTTGGCTAAAGCTGGAAATCCCTCAATTCGGATAAGGTCACCATTAATTCTCAATGTCGGAATTTCACCAATATTGAGGTGCAGGTCTGAAGCCTTTTTTTCAATAGTAATTTGAAGCAGTTGCTGAATATTCATTAATCTTGGGCAACTCGAAGGACCTCTTCCAAAGTTGTGATTCCTCTCAAAACTTTTAAAAACCCATCCTGTTTTAAAGTAATCATGCCTTCTTCTATGGCTTGTCTTTCAATTTCGACAGACGAGGCCCTTTCCAAAATTAGCCTCATTATCTTATCTGATACCATCAGGACTTCAAAAATGCCCATTCGGCCCTGGTAACCTAAATTGCCGCACTCACTGCAGCCTTTTGCCTGATACAGCTGAACCGGACCTTTTGGCATCAAGGACCCAAGTTGATGTGAAATAGACTCAGTTACTTCCGGAGGCGGGGAGTAAGGTATCTTACAGTGGATGCAGAGTTTCCTCAAAATTCGCTGTCCGATTGTGGCATTAATAGCTGAGGCAAGCAAAAAGGGTTCCATTCCCATATCCAAAAGTCTGGGCAAAGCACCTGAGGCTGAATTTGTATGCAGCGTTGAGAAAACCTGGTGACCGGTTAAAGAAGCCTGGATTGCCAGCTCCGCAGTTTCGGTATCTCTAATTTCTCCTACTAGAATAATATTTGGATCCTGCCTTAAAAATGATCTTAACGCCGAAGCAAATGTCAATCCAATCGTCGGGTTAACCTGAACTTGATTGGCTCCGGCAATCTGATACTCTACCGGATCTTCGATAGTCAGGATATTTACCCTGGAAGTTGATAGCTTTGACAGAATTGAATAAAGAGTAGTGGTTTTACCTGATCCTGTTGGTCCGCAAATCAAAATTATTCCATGAGGTCTCAAAAGCTGCGTAGCCAGGTTTTTCAAGGCTGATCCTCCAAGACCAAGTTCGATCAATGAGGGTGGCTGATCGCTCTTGGCAAGAAGTCGCAAGACCGCTTTTTCGCCAAAAACAGTCGGTAGCGAGGACACTCTTAAATCAACTTGCTTACCTGCGTACTCAAAGGTGAATCTTCCATCCTGGGGCAGTCTCCTCTCATCTATCTTAAGTCCGGAAAGGATTTTTATCCGGGAAATAACTGCTTCATGAACTTTTTTGGGTAAAATGACTTTTTCATGCAAGATTCCATCAATCCGGTAACGAACCCTTGTTTGGGTTTCTTCAGGCTCGATATGAATATCGGACGCACGGGTTTTGATGGCGTACTCTAAAAACTGAGTAATGATATTGGCAACCGGCGCTTCTCTGATAACTTCTTTCTCATCATATTCCGATTTCTCCGGACCGGAAACGTCGGCTACTTCCTTTAAAGCCGAGACAACCTCAACCGTTAAATTCTGGGAGTACTGCTCGCCAATTGCTTTAAGAATATCGCTTTCCAAAGCCAAAAATCGCTTAACTTTCATCCCGGATTTTTTCTCAATAAATTGGATTACCTGAAGATCCAGTGGATCAGCCATCGCCACAAGCAGAGATTCACCCTCTTTGGCAAGAGGAATGAGTTTATATCTTCTGGCAACCGGCTCGGGGATCAAGTTTAAGGCTTCTGCTGAAAATGCCAGACTGTCAAGCTTAATATATGGTACGCCGATTTGCTCTGAACGTGCTTGGACTATTTGATCTTCGGTAGCAAAGTTGTGTTGACGGATAATCTTTTCAATAGACTGGCCGGTGTTAATGTTTTCAAGTTTAATTGCGGAAAGCTGCTCTGATTTGATAACTCCTTGTTGTAAAAGAATATCTTCTAAAGATTGCTGTGCGTCCGGTGGCATAAGGAATTATCCACCCATCCGGGCAGATATAACTTCATTATCGCCAAATTTTTACAAAACTTCAATCAGGAAGAACCAAAAAATTAGCTAAGTTTAAACAAATATGTTAAAAATCATCTGTGAAAGTTAAGCTTCTTGTTTCTTCCACGCTTGAGGATAGAAAGAAGGTAATTGAGGAGATACTTAAAACCGAAAAACTGACCATACCTCATCCCGATCTTCTGTACTTTGGCTTTGATCAAAAGTTGGGAGTTGAGGCAGCAAAACAAATTAGGCAACACCTAAGTTTAAAACCCTACCAAGCAAAAGGCAGGGCAGTGGTTTTGGAATCAGCTTATAATTTAACCCTGGAAGCCCAAAACGCCCTTTTAAAAACTCTTGAAGAACCATTTGAAAACTCTTTAATTTTGCTGGGTGTAAAAACCGAATTGTCACTTATCCCAACTATTCTTTCCCGTTGTGAGATATTAAATATCCCAACGCCAACAACATCAAACCCCGGGGGTTTGATAAATCAGTATGAAGCTAATATTGAAAAGTTGCAAAACCAGAGTATTCAAGAAAGGTTTGAATATATTGAGAAATTGGAAGATAAAGAGGTTTTCCTTAAAGCCTTAACAAGTTATTTTAGGAAAAAGCTGAAAGAAGATTTCAAATATTTGGATTTTACAAAAAAATTACTTGAAGCCGAGCAGTGGAAAGAGGCTAATGTTAATTTAAGGGCAATCCTGGAATATCTTATGCTCATCTTCCCAAAAAACAATGAATGATCGTTTACTGTTTTGGGGAGATGTGAATGGGTGTATATAACTAAATTATATATTTTTAGCTTGCTATAACGGTCTAATCTTTATATCCTAACTTGCAAAAATTTCCCGAAGATGCTAAACTGGTTAGGTTAATATTCTTCGAACGAAGTGAGAAGTCTAAAAATCTTTTTAGTTCTCGCTCCGCTTGAACAGTAATTTCCCCATTATGTCCAAAAAAAATATTAATGAGTATGGTGCCAAAGAAATTCAGGTCTTAGAGGGCTTGGAACCTGTCAGAAAACGCCCGGGAATGTATATTGGATCCACCGATGAGCGCGGCCTTTGGATCATGATCAAAGAGATCATTGATAATTCGGTTGATGAGGCGATGGCCGGCCGCTGTCAAAACGTCTGGATAACCCTTCATAATGATGATTATGTCACTGTGGCAGATGATGGATACGGAATCCCATGGGAAACTCACCCAACTGTTAAAAAGAGTGCTTTAGAAGTTGCCATGACAGTGCTTCATGCCGGTGGAAAATTTGGCGAGGGAGCATATAAAGTCTCAGGAGGCTTACATGGAGTAGGAGCTTCTGCTGTTAATGCTCTCTCAGAATTTATGAGGGTGGAGAGTAGAAGAAGTGGAAAAACTTTTTACCAGGAGTACGTCAGGGGTAAACCAAAATCTAAAGTTGCAGAAGTTGCCAAAAATGGGGGAGGCTCATTCAATTATTATTTCTCCTGGAATCCTAAATCAGGAGTGAGGACTACTTTTAAAGCTGACCACCAAATCCTTCAGACACTTGAACCAAAGCTTGAGACCGTTAGAAAACAGATTAAAAACCGTGCATATCTGGTGGCGGGCTTAGCCTTCCATCTTTATGATGAGCGAGTTGATAAAGAATTTCATTATTACTTTGATTCAGGAATTACCGCCTTAGTCAAACATCACAATAAAAACAAAACTGTTATAAACACTCCTCCCATCTACTTGCACCGGGCAATGGGTAACGTTGATGTTGAGCTGGCAATGCAATACACTGACTCTTTTAATCCTACAATTGAGTCCTACGCTAATGTCCAGTCAACCGAAGACGGAGGAACTCATCTGACAGGTTTTAAGATGGCCCTAACCCGCGCTATTAATGACTATGGGAGGAAGCAAGGATACATTAAAGAAAAGGATGAGAATTTAACCGGTGACGATACTTTAGAAGGACTGACTGCAGTTGTGGCGATTAAAATGGACTCAGAGAAACTGCAGCATGACTCTCAAACCAGGAATATGCCCGGGTTTGCAGCAGAGGCCCCGATTGTTTCCCAGGTTGTTAAAGAAGGATTGGATACTTTCTTTGAAGAAAACCCTTCTGAGGCAAGAAGAATTATTGAAAAAGTCATGCTGGCAGCCCGGGCGAGACTTGCTGCCAGAGCTGCTAAAGACTCAGTTTTAAGAAAAGGCGCTTTGGAGGGGATGACTCTTCCGGGCAAATTGGCCGACTGTCAGGAAAGGGATCCTGCGCTTTCGGAGATCTATATTGTTGAGGGGGATTCGGCCGGAGGCAGCGCCAAACAGGGAAGGGATAGAAAATCTCAGGCAATACTGCCACTTAAGGGTAAGATTTTAAACACCGAGAGAGCCAGGCTTGATAAAATTTTAGAGTTTGAAGAGATCAAAAATGTAGTAATTGCCTTGGGGACTGGAATTGGGGATATTATTTCTTATGATAAATTGCGCTACCACAGAATTATCTTGATGACTGATGCAGATGTAGATGGATCCCATATTAGAACTTTACTTTTAACCTTTATCTTTAGGTATTTACCAGAACTTCTAAATAGGGGTTACATATATATAGCCCAACCTCCTTTGCTTAAAGTCCAAAGAGGCAAAGAAATCCATTATGCCTATACTGATGCAGAGAGGGATCAAATTTTAAAGGCTATGAAAGTCCCTGGGATTGCTAAAAAATTGGAGGATGATGTGGCACTGCCTACTGGGCAACAGGTCTCTACTAGTGGAGTAGATGAGATTACTCCAGAAGGAACTGTGGGTCCTAAAAAAGTTCCAGGAATTATTATTCAAAGGTATAAAGGTTTAGGAGAAATGAATCCGGAGCAGCTTTGGGAAACTACTATGAATCCTGAAAACAGAGTTTTGAAACAGGTTACAATTGAAGATGCGGCAGCTGCAGATGAGGTTTTTACCATGCTGATGGGTGACGAGGTCCCTCCCAGAAAACGTTTCATCCAAACCCACGCGAAGCAAGCCATCCTAGATATCTAAAAATAATAAGGCTTGCGCGTCCTGAGCGAACCTGTACTGAGCGAAGTCGAAGTAGTCAAAGTGTCAAACAAGCAATATTGGATATTCAATCCTATAGTTTACTTCTTGTCTATTATTCTGTATAATTCTCATTAAATGATTACTCATACTGCAGGGTCTTCTGAAATGAGACTATACTCTGTAGATCATGGAATAAAAATCACTCCATTCAATGGTACAGATGGCTCATTAGAGGTGGGGAATACTGGTTTAGGAATAAAAGTTTTTAGCTTCGCTTTAGGAGAATACTGGTTAATAAGATTCCTTCCTGATGGAAATAGAAGAGCTGTTCAAGGCAAAGATAGACAATACATTTCAATGTTTGCCTTAGGATTAAGCACTCTAGTTGATTATTGGGAGAGAGAAGGATCAGAAAACGGCTTTCCTCAGTTATCTCTTTTATCAGGAATCACTAATAGAAGAATGCACGTTTTTTGCCAACGCATGTTTCCACCTACAATTTATACAGCAGAACCATTCGGAGAAGAATCATTCAGAGGTTTCTTAAACTTTGAAATGTTTTTAAAAGATAGTGCGACAAGAGAAAGACTATCGAGAATAGGACAACGAAGTATAATACAAGGTTACACCACAACCACACCTCTTACAGATTTTGCCGAAATTCTATAATATACATTAACAGCAATTAATATGTATCAAAACTTAGGAGCAGTTATATTTGCAGCGGGGGAGGGGAAGAGGATGGAGAGTGATCTTCCTAAGGTTTTACATCCTATAAATGGGACTCCAATGATTTTAATTACCCTTAAAAAATTAGTGGATTTGGGAATTCAAAATATTACTGTGGTTGTAGGGTATAAGGCTGAAGAAGTTAAAAAAGTTATCCATTTAGCTTTCCACCTCCGAGGTGTCAAGCTAAAGTATGCTTTGCAGGAGAAACCTTTGGGAACAGCGGATGCTTTAAAAACTGCCTTAAAAGTAATTAAACCTCAAACAGAGCAAATCCTGGTTTTAAATGGTGACGATTCAGTTTTTTATTCCGAGCAAACTTTAAATGATTTTATTAGTTCTCATTTAGTATCAGATGCTTTTGTTAGCGTTTTGACAGTAAATAAGGATGATGCTGATTTAATTGGAAGAGTCGTACGGGATGATCAAGGAAAGTTCTTAAAAATACTGGAGCATGCAGATTATTTGGAAAGCGGTCATAATTCTAAAGAAATAAATTGTGGCACATATGTTTTCAATAAAAGATGGCTGGAGTCAAATATAAGTAAAGTTCCCATAAATCAAAAAGGAGAGTACTATTTAACCGATCTTATTAACATAGCCAAAGAGGAAGGCTTTCATATCAATTTAGTTGAGCTAAAAAATCCCCAAGAGTGGCTGGGGATAAATACAAAGGAAGAACTGGAAAAAGCGCAGTTATCTTTCGAATGAACTGAGAAATTACCTTAAAATTATTATAGTTTTATATGAGTAAAAATATACATTTTATGGGAATAGGCGGAAGTGGAGCATCAGCAGCGGCAGCTATTGCCAAAGCTTATGGATTTACTGTGACTGGTTGTGATACCAATTCTTCTGATGAGTTCTCTAAGCAATTGGAGGGAATTGAAATTCAAAAAGGTCATTCTAA
Source organism: uncultured Gammaproteobacteria bacterium (assembly GCA_964393525.1). Lineage (GTDB taxonomy): Bacteria > Patescibacteriota > Microgenomatia > Daviesbacterales > UBA10151 > CAYMTV01. The sequence continues at coordinate 22,047 of CAYMTV010000004.1, forward strand.
AACTCATCTGCAAAATGTTGATATGCTGATTATCTCACCTGCAGTAAGCTCCTTAAATTCCGATCATGCAGAATTAGAAGAAGCCAGAAGAAAAAAGATTAAGATTTTAACTTGGCAGGAATTTTTGGGAAGAAAATTATTGAAGAATAAATTTATCATTGCAATTTGCGGAACCCACGGCAAATCAACAACTACCGCTATGATTGGACAGATCCTTGAGGATGCCGGCTTTGATCCTACAGTAGTTTTAGGAGCAATTGTTAAAAAATGGGGTAGAAATTACCGGGTGGGACTTAGCAAATATGCGGTCATTGAGGCTGATGAATTTAACGAAAACTTTATGGCTTTAGATCCAACAATCTCTGTAGTTACCGCAATTGAGTTTGACCACCCGGAATATTTTAAAGATTTTGAAAGCTATAAAAGATCTTTTCAAAATTTCCTGGGCAAAACTAAACAAGTAATTATTGCCAACTTGTCGGATAATGGTTTGTCTGAAACACTGGAGGATGAGCGAGCTTTGTTTGGTTCCTTCTTTAAACCAATCATCGACTATTCCAAAGCTTTAATCGACTTTACCTTGGGCATTCCCGGTTCATTTAACCGTTCAAATGCCTCAGCCGCGTACCATGTTGCCGTAACTTTAGGGATAAATCCAAAAATCGCCCGGGAAAGCCTGCAAAATTTTAGAGAAATAGGCAGAAGGCTTGAAGGATTAGGAGAAGTTAATGGCGCAAAAATATACTCCGATTTCAGCCATCACCCAACTGAAATCAAACTTAGGATAGAGGCTGTCAGGGAAAAATTTCCTGACAAAAAAATTATGCTGATATACCAACCCCATATGTTTTCCAGAACCAAAGCCCTTTTTGAAAACTTTGTAAAAGTTTTTCGAGATTTGCAGGTTGATAAGGTGATCATTACCGATATTTACCCAAGCAGAGAAGTCGATACAGGTTTAGTAAACAGTAGACAGCTTGTGGAAGCTATAAAACAAAACAATGTGCAATATATTTCTAAACAGCAGTTAGAGAGTCAACTAATAACACACCCCTCATTCGGAGGCAACCAAGTAACTGATCAACTTGTTATATTCATGGGGGCAGGAGATATAGATAACCTTGCAAGGGAATTTGCAAATGGATAACTATACTGGCAAAAAAGTATTAATACTTGGATTAGGTTTAAATCAGGGTGGGGTAGGGGCTACAAAATTTTTTGCCAAACAAAATGCTCTTGTGAGAGTGACAGATTTAAAAGATGAGCAGGTTCTTGAACCATCTATTAACCAGCTTAAAGATTTCAATAACATTGAATATATTTTAGGCGAACACAGAACATCCGATATAGACTGGGCGGATTTGATAATTAGAAATTGGGGAGTCAAAAGAGAAAATGAGTTTTTAAAATATGCATACAAAAAGGGTAAGGCGGTTGAGACAGATATGGGTATTTTTTTAAATTATGTTAACTCTAAACAAATAATTGGCCTAACAGGTTCTAAAGGTAAATCTACCATAGCCTCTTTACTCTACTACGCTATAAAAAATCAATACCCAAATGCTATGCTGGCGGGAAATATAGGCAAGTCTGTTTTAGATTTAGTTGACCATATTAAAAAAGATTCATTACTAATTTTGGAACTTTCCTCTTTCCAACTTGAAGCTTTTAATAAGCATAATATTTCTCCGCACATTGCGGTTATTACTAATATTTTTCCGGAACATTTAAATTATTATGAAAGTTATGAAGATTATACCGCTGCCAAAAAGCTCATCGCCAAACACCAGACAGGAAGTGATATTTTCTTTATCAACCATAGTAATGGAGTAATTAATTCGCCGGATTTTTTAGCAGGAATAAACTCTCAAATTATTAAATTCTCGGAAAAAGATTTACCTAAAGATTTTTCACCAAAACTTCCAGGAGGACACAACAGAATAAATTATGCAGCAGCACTGGCAGTTGCCAGACACCTGGGGATTGATACAACACATGCACTTCATAAGATGAATGAATTTGAGGGTGCGGAATTCAGGTTGCAGTTTGTTAAGGAATCTTATGGGGTAAAAATCTACAATGATTCCGCCGCAACCAATCCAGATGCAACAATTGAGGCCTTAAAAACTTTTCCAAACTCTATCTTAATTTGTGGGGGAATGAATAAAGGGTTGGATTACAGCGATTTAGCGGAGGCAATAGAAAAATATACCAAAGCAGTCTACTTTTTGGAGGGCGACGCGACAGAAAGAATTAGGCAATTAGAATCAAGAATTATGGATGAAAAAGATAGAGGAACTTTTAATGATCTAAAAATATTATTATCAGCAGTAAAAAAAGAAGCACAAAAAGGAGATCTAATACTTTTTTCTCCAGGTGCAACTTCTTTTAATTTATTTCAAAATGAATTTGACAGGGGAAGAAAGTTTAATCAAGCAGTAGAGGAGGTATTTAAAGAAAGGGTGTCAAGCTAATCCACCCGGAGGGTGGGTACGGGATATATATGTATGTAAGTATTAACAATCAAAATATTTATTTTCAAAAACTTGGCAAGGGTCCAGATTTAATAATGCTGCATGGATGGGGGAATGATGTTTCTAGCTTTTGGGGAACATCCCAAATCGTTAAAGAAAACGTCACAATTTACTTAATTGATTTACCTGGATTTGGTAGAAGTGATCCACCAAAAACTGCATTCAATATTGTGGATTATGCAAATATCATTAAAGGATTTATAGAATCACAGAATTTAAAAAAACCAGATTTACTCGGACATTCTTTGGGGGGCAGAACTGCCATAAAACTTGCATCAAAAAATCCTGATCTTTTAGGAAAATTAATTTTAGAAGCCTCAGCAGGAATAAAACCTAAAAGAGATTTGTATAAAACCCTAATATACCCTTTAGCAAAGCTTGCAAAATTCATACCAAATATTTTTAGTATTAAAGAAAAACTGAGATATATTTTTTATAAATCTTTAGAGTCGGATTATCTTAAAGCCGGAGAAATGAAACAAACTTTAGCAAATATTTTAGAAGAGGATCTAACTGAGGATTTATCTAAAATAAAAACTGAAACTTTACTTATTTGGGGAGAAAAGGATCCAACTAAAGAGGCATCCTTAAAGAATGGTAAAAAAATGTACCAGTTAATTAAAAATTGCCGGATAGAAGTTTTAGATAATGTCGGGCACTTTCCTCATTTAGAACAACCAGAAAAGTTTGTCCAACTTATTAAGGACTTTTGTTTATGAGCAAATTTATTAATACCTTATTTCCTTTTTTTGATCATCTCTATATTTTTCAACTTTTAGAGTATGAGATACCAAGCTTTTTAATTTGGTTTTTGAAACATCCTTCAAAAAGAAATCTGCAAAGAAAACATAAACTGGTATTTACCCAAAAAACCCTGGCTATAACAATCATTGGTCTGGGTCTTTTAGTTTTAGTTTCGGCGTCTTCAGCTTACTCTTTGTTTTATGATTTGGTTTTAACTCCGTTTTTCATTATTTTTTACGGCTTGTTTAGCCCGATATTTATAATTTCAGCCCAGGTAATACTTTCGCCTTTTGAGGAATATTCAAAAAATAAATTGCTTAAAGCTGCTTCTGAGAAAGTCAGATCACTGCCTAACTTAAAAAAAGTTGCTATTGTCGGCAGCTTTGCCAAAACTTCCACCAAAAACATGCTTTATACACTTTTATGGAAAGACTTTATTGTTGTTAAAACCCCCAAAAGTTTTAATACCCCAATCTCTGTTGCTAGAACAATTATGGAAGACCTGAAAAAAAATACCGAAGTTTTTATTGTGGAGATGGACGCCTATCACCCTGGTGAAATAAAAAAATTGGCTTATTTAATTGAACCCGACATGGCTATTATAACTGCCATCGCCCCCCAGCATTTGGAAAGGTTTGGTTCTATGGATATTTTAGCTAAAACCCAGTTTGAAGTAGTAAGTGAGCTTAAAAAAGATGGTCTATTAATTCTTAATTCCTCGGACGATTGGACGATGAAGTTACACCAAAATTATAAGATAAATAAGGTCTTTTTTGGGCAAAGATCAGAGGATATGGTTTTTGCATCTAACTCAAGGCCGTCTGAAGATGGATGGAGTTTCACACTGCACTATCAGGGAAAATCCGTTTTAATAGATCTTCCACTTTTTGGCTCGCATAATATTTTGAATTTCCTAGCAGCATCGGCTGCAGCTATAAGTTTAGAGCTGGACCTTGAAACAATTAAAAAAAGAGCTTT
>CAYMTV010000004.1:26312-66720 GCA_964393525.1 uncultured Gammaproteobacteria bacterium
AAATCAGCGAATAGAACATAAATTGGAAAATAGAAAAACAGGCAATATTACAATAATTGACAACAGCTACAATACCAACCCGACTGTATCAAAATCTTCTTTAAAGCTTTTAAAAGAATATGCAGGTAGTCAAAAAATTCTGATTACTCCCGGACTGATTGAGCTTGGTGGGGATGCAGAAAGACAGAATTTGGAGTTTGCCAAAGAAGCAGCCAGAGTTTCTGATGAAATAATAATTGTAGGCATTAATGCCCGAAAAGCTTTGCTTAAAGGACTTGAGCTTAAAAAATTCCCTGCAAAAAATATCCATCTATCTTCCAGTACCCAGGAAGCTATGAATAAACTTGCCCAAATAACAAAACCAGACTCAGTAGTTTTACTGGAGAATGATCTCCCTGATCAATATTTTTAAACCCTCCCCTCCATTGACAGAATTTAACAAAAGGTATACAACGAAGTTAGAGAGACAAAATTTAGACAAAAATTGACGTTTGGGTATATAATATTATTATAGGTTATTTATATGTTTGAGGTTAGATTGCCAGTACACAATGGGTCACATCACAAGGCAGTTGAGTACCCTCGTCCTTCTACTTCACAAAGGATTGTTGTAGTTTCAGAACCAATACTTGATGAAACTTTACTCAAATATGGTAGTGGAATTAATGTTTGGAGGGACCATAAAATTGTTATTACAGGTGGCGATAAAATATTCGAAAAGCCTCTTAGAAGAGAATGGGGTGGACCGGGTATTTATGTTCCTACCGCCATTGCCAAAGACGGCCATGAGGTTACTTTACATGGAATTTTTGGTAAAGACGGCTCGGAACGCGATGCGATAGAAGTTCTAGTACAAAATGGAGTCAGAGTGGTTCCAATTAAGATTTTAGAGACTTCTCCAAAAGCTGCTGTAAATCTTGTATCAAGCCAGGATGGAACGATACATGAATCCTATGTCTCTGAAAGAAAACTAGAAGAGGAAAGAGTCTTTTGTGAAGGTAAATTAGTCGGAGCTTTAATACACCAACAAGAATTAGCAAAAGCCGGAAATAACAGATTTATGAGACTTCTAATTCCAATGGTTGATTGGGTAAAAAATCGTATTACCCATAATGCTGAAATACCTCAAATTAACCTGGTATATCTAACTTCTGTCAGAGGGAGATGGGAACCAGCCTGGGAAGGAGCATTAAACTTTATCCAAAGCAATAATATCCCCTTAGCGGTGCATTTTGGTTCTTATCAGAGAGACGACTTAAACGAGATTGCAATGACAGCGCTAGCAATGTCTGATTATTATGTTGCCAACAAAGCTGAGGCAATAGGCGTATACAATAAAATAAACGGAACCAGCCTTGAGGGTGTAGATACCATTGACTTACTTAGGGCATTGTATATATTTGGCGGGAAACGTAGAGAAGTCATGATTACGGAAGCCCAAAATGGATTCACTACACTGGATTTGGGGGGAACTGCATATTATTCAAGACCATATGGATACGATGTTGTAAATCCTAATGGAGCAGGGGATAATGCTTCAGGTATTTTTATTTCTTCCAGACTACATGGCTTTGATAATCCAACAACAAATAAAAGAGTTGGTATAGCGGCAAACAGGATCATTGGTCAAGAAGGAGCCTTAGGTCAATATACTTACGTTGAATTGAATAAAGCAATTGAAGGAACTGATTACAGTGTTGAAGCTGTTTACAGTATTGAGCCCACAGTATTTTCCGTTGCTGCCTAGTGTCCAGATTATGTCAAGCGTATATATATTTTAAAATTATAAGCTTAAATAGGCAGGATAAGTGACGGGTTGAAATGAGCAGTTTCCCAGAAGGAACTTTAGCTATTGATCAAGATCCTAAAGGAGAGATGTACAAAGCGGAAGTGTATGAACTTGCCCGCTTAGAGAGAGGTAGACCGTGGGATAGGGAATTAATCGGCGAGGTAAGAAGAAGACTTTTGTATTTTAGAAGACTTGATGAGCTGGCTCTTCCACAGCATGAGAAAGAAGCCTACGACTTTGCAGAACAATCTTCAAATCCGAGTAATTTAGAAAGACACTTACAGGGCTCAGGGCTTTCTAAACCGCATAAATTGGCAGTTATCCAGTTTTGGGGAGATAGAATGGGAGCAAGTATAAACACCATTGCAGACATGGTTTCTGCAATTGTCCACGGACCCAGAATTGTTAAACCAGGAGTTGTCTTGTACCAACCGCTTCCTGGAGAAAGACCACTAGTATTTAATCCATCCGTAAAAGCACCGTCTCTAGTTCTTGCTTCCGCTCTTTAGAGCCATCCGTTGTAATAGCCCTGATTCAAATGTGTATTGGGTTTTCTTTTGATCTTCAGCTCTTTGAAGCGCAAACTCAATTAATTTATCCAAAAGCTCGGGATACTCTAAAGTCCCTTTGCCTTCTTTAAAGGGATTAGGGGTTTTATTCCAAAGATAAAATGATAAAGATCCGGGGATAGGGTTTACTTCATTGATCCAAAACTTTTCTTTTTCTTTATCCACAAAGTAATCCACCCTGATAACTCCACATCCATCAAATGCCCTAAAAACTTTAATGGTTGCTTCCTGGATTTCCTTGGCAAGTTTTGCAGAAATTGGAGCGGGAATTACTCTTGTCAAGGAAGCCATGCCCGCTTCGCGAGGCGAGCCCGCACCTTTAGAGCCTTTCCCGCCCTTCATATATTTATCGGCAAAGGATAAAATATCGGATGAGGCAACCGGCATTTCGCAAACCGAGGCATAAATATCCCTATAACCTAGGGCTGAACAATTTACTTCAATACAGCCCTCAAAGGCTTCTTCAATTAAAAGCTTGTCTGAATAAGCAGAGGCAACCTCTATGGCAAAACCTAGCGCATCTTCATCCGAAGCTTTATTGATTCCAATACTTGAACCAATTGATGCCGGTTTAACAAACATCGGGAATTTTAATTCCTCTTGAATCTGTTTTAAAACCTTTTTATTGTCCGCAAACCATTCATTGCGCCTAAACCAGAAATATTTTCCCACAATTAAACCCAATTCTTTATAAACAGGTTTTTGCAGGATTTTGTCCATGGATAAAGCACTGCCTGTTACGGACAACCCGACATAAGGAATCTGGTAAATATCAAAAACTCCTTGCATTGCACCATCTTCTCCAAAAGTTCCATGAAATATTGGAAGTACAACATCTAACTGCTTTAATTTAGGCAACATACCTGTAGTCATAAGGCCGGTCTGGTTGTTTTTAGCTGCCGGAACTAACTGGGTAGCTGAGAGCAGAAGTTGATCTATATCCTTATAGTTTTTAATATCCAAAAATGCAGGATGGGAGTAAAATTTACCGTCTTTGCCAACATAAATCGGGATGACTTCGTACTTATCCTTATCTAAGTTCTCATAAGCCTGAAGTGCGGAAACAACGGAAACCTCATGCTCTACTGACCTCCCGCCAAAAAACAGCCCAACTACTAGTTTCTTCATAGGGAAATTATATAGTTTGGGGTGTTTGTTTTCCACATTCAAAACTGCTATAATAACTATAGGTTATGAACTATCTTGAAGCTAGACATAATTTACCAGTACCAATCAATATCAGGTTTACAAAAGGTATTTCTGATCACTTAGTAACAGCAACCTTCGATGGAATAGAGGACTTAGTTGCTGCTTCAGGTCAAAATCGGGAAATTACAGGTTTTAGGACCAAAAAATTAGATTTAGCAAATTTACTACAAGCTGAAACTTATGTACTAAGAGCTTTTGAAATGTATGGCCACGGACAGGATAAAGGCTACGGACCTCAAGCTCCAATTCAAGGAATAATTTCTTCAGTCAATGATAGTCCGGAGCGAGAAAAACCACAGTGGTTGATTTTAGTTATAAACGAACCTTTAAGAGATGCCGTATCCGGCGATTTTGGATTTGCTGCAACAGATCCTATTTACTTAGTCTCTGTTTTATCAACTTTTGGGATAGAAAGAGAATTAGAAGATACTCATATGCAAATGGCCGTTATGAGAAGATTTGCTCGACATGAAGGAGGGCATCTTTTTAAAATCACAAATTATCGTTCTCAAAACGTTTCTCAGGTTCCTGATATTACAAGAGGACACTGTTTAACTGATTATTGTACTATGGTCCAGAATTTTTCACTTCTTGGGTTTGCATATGGTGCTAAACTTGAAGAAAAAGCTAAGGCATATTTTTGTCCTGATGATTTTTCGGGCTTTGAAAGGCACCCATCCTTTAATCCAGAGATTCCAAGAACTAACTACCGTGGATCATATGTGAGATTTATGCCATGGGATCAATTGAGAAGACCTTTGGGGTAGAGGGGTAAGTTAACTTTCACATAAGGATATCCAAATAAACGGCCTTACACCTTTAAGGTGTAATCTTAAATCTTAGTATTTTTTACACCTCCGAGGTGGGATATTAAACTTGAAATATAATAATTTGATATTTCATAAAAGTAGGCTTATAATATATATAGGTGATGATAGAGGAAATTGGCACCTCTTAGCCTAATACTTTAAGAGGTTTAAACTTAAGTCCTGAGCGAAGTCGAAGGAGTAGTTTAGGCAATTAGGGTGGAACCGCGATTAAAACTCGTCCCTTTTTCTACTATTTAGTAGAGGAGGGATTTTTTAATGGATAAAAAAACAAGCGCGGTTTTGCTTCTTAGTTGTCCTGATCAAAAGGGTATAGTTGCTACGGTTTCAAATTTTATATTTCAAAATAACGGAAATATTCTGCATGCGGATGAGCATTTAGATCTAGAGCTTAATTTATTCCTCATGCGAGTTGAGTGGGATCTTAAAGATTTTGCTTTAACAAAGCTCCAATTTAGAAAAGCATTTGCTGCTCTTGCAGAAAAATTCCAAATGGACTGGAGTATTTATTATTCTGATCAAATTTTAAAGGCTGCTATTTTTGTTTCAAAAGAAGATCATTGCCTTGCTGATTTGCTTTACAGAGTCCAAAGTGGAGAATTAAATATCCAAATTTCTGCCATAATAAGCAATCATCCTAATAACCAAAGGTATGCCAAAATGTACAATATTCCATACTTTGAAATTCCAATTAATGGAAAAAATAGAGTAGAATCCGAGACGAAAACCCTACGAATTTTAAAAGATCTTAAAATAGATTTAATAATTTTAGCAAAATATATGCAAATATTATCGTCTAATTTTATTAGCCATTTTCCAAATCAGATCGTTAACATTCACCACTCATTTTTACCGGCTTTCATTGGAGCAAAACCCTATCATCAGGCTTATTTAAAAGGTGTCAAGCTGATTGGAGCAACCAGTCATTTTGTAACTGCAGAGTTAGACAACGGGCCAATTATAGAACAGGATGTTGTGAGAATTTCCCACAGGGACTGTGTAGAAGATCTGATCAGAAAAGGAAGAGACCTTGAAAAAATAGTTCTGGCAAGGGCAATCAGAGCATTTATCGAAAACAGAATTTTAGTCTATCAGAAGAAGACTGTGGTCTTTTTATGACCGAATATTCGCACCCAAATTATTCTGAGTCAAGGGCTCGAGAGAGAGCTTCCAGAGAATTACTTCAAAAACTTGAAAGAGATTTTGGTGTTCCATTGAACCTGGCAAGATGGCTAGCTAGGGGGGTTTGTGCAGGATATATTCCACACTCAATCGCTAGAAAGCCTCAGGGCATCCCTGACGAAAATTTACAATCAATTTATGGATTTGGCAAAAAAAGATTCAATCATTTTAGAAGTTTGGTCCCCTATGCTCCTGATGCTTAAACAGCTTAAATTTTATCCTAAAAAGGTTGCTATCTACAGGCTAAAAAGGTATACTTGACTCAAGCCCGTAAGGGTTTTTTGATGCTTCTTTATAATGGCTGACGGAACAACTATTACACCTCCTACAAATGGTATCGGCAAGGTAGAACCCATTGCATTGGTTGATGAAATGCAGCGTTCATACTTAGACTACGCCATGAGCGTTATTGTCTCAAGGGCTCTCCCGGATGTCCGTGATGGACTAAAACCTGTTCAAAGAAGAATTGTATATGCCATGCACAGAATGGGTTACCACCATTCGGGTAGATTTCAAAAATGTGCCTCTGTTACTGGTGAAGTTATGAAAAACTTCCACCCCCATGGAAACGTTCCTATTTATGATGCACTTGCCAGAATGGCCCAAGACTTTACAATGCGTTACCAGCTGATTGAACCTCAAGGGAATTTTGGTTCAATTGATGGGGATCCTCCTGCAGCTGAAAGATACACAGAATGTAGACTACACGCTTTATCGGATGAGCTTTTAAAGGACATTGGCAAAGATACTGTAGATTTTATAGATAACTATTCTGGTACTACCCAAGAACCAATAGTATTACCTTCAGTAGTTCCTAATTTACTCTTGAATGGCGCTCAAGGTATTGCGGTAGGTATGGCCACCCAAATCCCTCCCCATAACTTAGGCGAGGTCTGTGATGCCCTTATCCATATGATTGATCATCCATACAAAGAATCCAAAAAGGATGTTAAAGTTGAAGGTTTGGGCCAAACTACTGAAGTTTTACGCGATCCTAATGTCTTTACCTCTTCGGCGGCTGTTGAAGACTTAATGGGTTTTATTAAAGGTCCGGATTTTCCAACCGGCGCTTCAATTTATGATGTCGCGGAAATTCAACTTGCATATGCCACCGGCAAAGGCCGGATAGTGATGCGTGCCAAAGCCGAAATTGAGGAAACTAAAGGAGGCCGCTTTGACATCATAGTGACCGAACTGCCATATCAAGTCAACAAAGCTGTGCTAATTGCCAAAATTGCGGATTTGGTAAAAGACAAAAAGATGGAGGGAATTGCTGATTTGCGGGATGAATCAGACAGACGCGGAATGAGGATTGTCATAGAGCTTAAGCGCGATGGAAAACCCCAGTCGGTTTTAAATAATCTTTACAAACATACTACTATGCAATCTGTTTTCAACGTTAACATGGTAGCCCTGGCAGACGGAGTTCCACATTTAATGACCTTAAAAAGAGTTTTGGAGGAGTTTATTCACCACAGGCAGGTTGTTATAAGACGCCGCTCAGAATTTGAACTTAAAGAAGCCCGCGCCCGGGAACATATCCTGGAGGGTTTAAAAATTGCGGTAGACAATATCGATGAGGTTATAAGTATTATCCGCAAAAGCAAGGATGCAGATGAGGCAAAAGGGAAATTAATGTCCAAATTTAAGCTGTCCGAGCTTCAGGCAGTGGCTATTTTAGACATGCAGCTTAGGAGACTGGCCGCTTTAGAGCGCCAGAGAATTGAAGAAGAGTTAAAAACCATCCGCCAGCTGATTACTTATCTGGAAGATTTACTGGCCCATCCGGAGAAAATCCTAAAAGTCATCAAAGGTGAGCTGGAAAAAATTAAGGAGCGTTACGCCGATGAGCGGAAAACCCGGGTTTATAAGCAAAAGGTTGGGGAATTCTCCGAGGAAGATCTGGTGGCAGATGAGGTAACTATCGTTACAGTTACCAAAGGGGGATATATAAAAAGGCAGTCTCCGTTCTCCTTCAGGATTCAAAACCGGGGAGGAAAAGGAATTTCCGGGATAACCACCAAAGAGGAAGATGCTGTTTCCCATATTTTCTATACTAAGACTTTGGACAATTTACTGTTTTTCACCGACAGGGGAAGGGTTTTTCAAATTAAGGTTTGGGAGACACCGGAAGTCTCAAGAACAGCCAAAGGTCAGGCCATAGTCAACCTGATTAATATCGAACAGGGTGAGAAAATTACGGCTATGCTGACAAACAGGGCAAAGGACCAAGTAAAGTTCTTATTCATGTGTACTAAAAAGGGGAATGTTAAAAAAACCCCAATCTCGGAGTATGCCAATATTAGAAAAAATGGACTTATTTCTATCAAGCTTGATGCAGGTGATGAGCTAAGGTGGGTAGTACCTGCCAAAGAAACAGATGATATTATTGTCGTTTCCAGATTAGGCCAGTCTATCAGATTTTCGGAAAAGCAGGTCAGACCCACTCACAGGGATACATCGGGGGTACGCGGAATTATGCTAAGAAAAGAAGATGAGGTTGTATCAATGAATCTGGTAGCAGACCCAAACTCAGAACTTTTGGTGGTGATGGAAAATGGTTTGGGCAAAAAAACTAAACTTGGAAACTGGAAAATTCAGGGTAGGGGAGGCTCGGGTATTAAAGCGGCCGCAGTAACCCCAAAAACCGGCAGGATTGTAACTGCAGAGATTGTTGGTAAGGAAGACGATACCTTAGTTTTAACCTCCAATAAGGGTCAGCTGATTAAGCTTAACTTAAAAGATGTACCAACTCTGCAAAGACAAACCCAGGGGGTAATCCTTATGAGAATGCGGGAGAAAGAAATGGTAGCTGCAGCAACTGTCGTCTCTTCAAAAGATAAAACCGAAGACGCGCAAGATTCAAATAAAAAAGTTCAGTCTAAACCAAAATCTAAAACCCGCTAAACCCACTTCATACAAAATACTAAATACGATATACTAAATCTAATGAAGTTTTTGACTAAGAATCTGGAAAAGCGCCTGTCCACCATCGGAATTTTATACATCATGTTTGGGTTGGTTTTTGCAATTTGCTTTGCCCTCTACTACCGCTGGCCCATTTATGCGCTTTTTTCTCCAGGATTTTTTGCTGTCATGTTTACCTGGCCATACCAGGCAATAGGGTTTATTGGAGATCTGATGTATTACGGCTTCTTAGGAAAACCTATTTAGGCTGCAGAAGAAATATACTTTACCAATCTGCCTATCTGAGAATTAAAACCCCGGATGTTGTCATAAAATGCTTTTAGTTGAATTACTGTTCCATTATCTAAAACTTCAATATAAGGTGTTGCTATAACTGAAGCGTGCCTGATTCCTTTGATATCTACAACAGTTATCGGGTCAATCGTGACTGCCAATGTTCCTTTTAGATTCGAGGCCTCTGCCTCTCTAAATGCTTCTATAACATTTTGAACCGAAACGGATTTTTTAACTTTAACATTCAAATCAAAAACAGAACCGGTAGTAACAGGGACCCTGTTGGCTTTTATAGCCACTCGGTCTCCCAGTTGATCTTTTAAGTGCGGCATAACCTTAAAAAAGGTCTTTGTAGCCCCCGTCATAGCAGGTAAAACGTTATCCGAAATAGATCTGCCCTCAGTCCCTTCCCTTAACCTATCATAAATTTCATTTTCTCCAGTTTGGGAGTGAGTTGTTAAAGCATATAGGGATTCCGTTCCAAAAGCCTTATCCAAAACACTGACTGTTGAAACCAAACAATTACTAGAGCAGGTGGCAGCAGATAAAATTTTTTCTTGAGTTGGATCTAGCGAAGTATGATTTACTCCAAAAACAATGATTGGGCACTCGTTTTTTATTGGAGATGAGGAAATTATGACGTTTTTAACATTGCTATTTTTAAAATGGGCTTTGGCGTTTTCCGGGTCGTTATAAACCCTTGAGGAATCAATAACTATTTGAGTATCTTGTTTGTCCCAGGGGATATTTTCAGCTTCTTCCTCAGCGTAAAGATTGATTTGCTCACCCTCAATTGTTAAACCCTTATCATTTTCATGAACTTCTTTCTCATACCATGGTCCATAAATTGAGCAGTATTTTGTAAGATATGCAATTCTATCCGGATGGAATGCGTGATAGTTAATAGCATTAATTTTACCTCCAAACTCGGGGAAGTCAAAAAACATCCTGACTAAATCTCTTCCAATCATCCCGGGACCATTAATCCCAATATTAATTTGACCAGCAGGCATATTAGAATATTATATAACGTAGCTTTCTATCAACTTGACCCCAACCTGATAAAAAGGAGACACACTGACCCTATAGTTGATATTATATGCCCTATAGTATATAATATGTAAATATATATGAGTAGACGATTATCCTTAAGGGTAAATTTAGGAAGATGTCCGGATTATCATTGTCACATTGAAAGAGATGGCAAAAGTGCAGGTGTTGCTACTACAATAAGAGATCTCGTCGTTTACATAGAACCTCATGGAGAATCACTTAAAGGGTTAGATATTGAACATCTTGGAAGAAGACAAAGAGATCTAATAAGAAGCGAGACCGCCAGGTTACTTAGAAGATATCCCTCTGAATTAGTTCGAAGACCAAGTTTAGAATCCGGTAAAGCTAAATCTTTGGGCAGACCTGAAAGACTTTAAATCCTTCATTAATTTTCTTATACTTTTCAGATGCCAAAAGTGGGCGCTCATGTTTCCGCTGCGGTTTATTTGGAAAGATTTTTTGATAAAACCCTGGAAATTGGGGCAGAGTGTACCCAGATTTGGAAAATGTCCAAAAGCTCAAAGCCCTGATTCAACCTTAAATAGGCTTTGAAACGGAGGGTAATAAAGAATCAGAGCTTGAGACAAAAGTACGAATGCTGCAGCCCAAAAAAGATATTTGTTGGAAAATACACTATGATGCCTTCTCATCACAAACACCAAAACCATCTGTAAAACTACCATTAAACTAAAAGTATAACTTCTGGCAATCTCCAGGTTAAACATATTCAAAAAGCCCCAAAACATCAAAAGACATATAAGGGCTATTAAACCTCCATATCCTAAAATAAAATGAATGCTTTGGGAGTTTAACAAACCAACATTTTTTCTTCTTGGGGGAGACTGCATAATATGTTTTGATGGTGAATCCATGCTTAAAGCTAAGGCCGGAAGTCCATCTGTTACAAAATTAATCCACAAGATCTGAGCCGGCAAAAGTGGGGTGGGAAGTCCCGCTAAAACCGCTACCGCAATTAAAAGTATTTCCGATAAATTACCCGACAATAAGAATTTAACGGTTTTTAGAATATTGGCATAGACTAATCTGCCTTGTTCAACAGCCTGAACAAGGGTAGACAAATTGTCATCTAAAATCACCAAATCAGAGGCTTCTTTGGCAACATCAGTCCCAGTTGTTCCCATAGCTACTCCCACATGAGCCTGTTTTAAAGCCAGGGCATCATTTACCCCATCTCCGGTAACGGATACTACCTCTCCTAAGCGCTGGTAAATTTTAATAATCCGAAGTTTATGCTGAGGTTCTACCCTGGCAAAAATCCTAACCTTACCGATTCTTTCTTTAAGAGTCTCATCTGAAAGTTCATTTAACTGTTCACCGGTTAAAACCTCATCTCCCGGCTCAATTAATCCGATCTCTTCGGCAATGGCTTTGGCCGTTAACGCATGATCGCCAGTCACCATGACAATTTTAATGCCGGCATTTTTGGCTTTTTGAATGGTTTCTTTTGCCTCCATTCTTGGAGGATCGGCAATTCCTACAAGTCCCAAAAACTGCAGGTTCTTTTCTTCAATCCGGTTTGTATTTAAAACACCTAGGCTTTTTGCCAAGGCTAATACCCTTAAACCTGTTTTTGCCATCTCCTCATACTCCTGATTAATCTTTTTCTTGTCTTCATCCGAAAGCTTAGAGATAGCCAAGATGACCTCAGGAGCGCCTTTGGAATAGACTGTTGTACCTCCTGCCTGATCCTGCCATAAAACACTCATCATTTTGCGCTTAACGTCAAAGGCTTCCTCTTCGATAATTTTTCCCTGCTTTTTTATCATTTCCGGGTTTTTGCCTTTTTCTTTTGCCCAAAGAAGAAGTGCCCCCTCTGTGCTATCTCCCAAAACATCAAAGGTTCCATGATCTTCTTTAAGAATTAATGAGGCGCTGTTGCAGATAACCGAAGCTTTCATAAGTTCGTCTTCGGATGAGTTTAAATAGGGCAGGGCTTTTCTAAGGGTCATTTTATTTTCAGTTAAGGTCCCGGTTTTATCAGAACAAATTAAAGTTGTTGCTCCCAGACTTTCTATTGCACTCATTCTTCTAACTAAAGTTTTTTTCTTATACATCCGGTGGACTCCAATTGCTAAAGCAACGGTAATCGCAGTCGGTAACCCTTCAGGTACAGCGGCTACCATAAGAGCCACCGAGGTAAAGAATACTTCAAAGATTTCAAATCCCTGATAAAGCCTTAGAGAAAATACTAAAATGGCTAAAGCTATAGTTACTAAGCCTACTCTTTTTGCCAAAGTGCCAATGGAAACCTCAAGCGGAGTTGGTTCCTCCTCAACTTCCGCAAGCATTAAAGCGATTTTGCCAAATTTTGTTTCGGAACCCGTTTTAACAATCCGCGCTTTTGCTCTGCCGGTTACTGCGGTCGTTCCGAAAAAAATCTGGTTATCATCTTCGGCGCTGCTTTTTACAACCGGCACCGATTCACCGGTTAGAGACGCCTCATTAACAGAGAAGTCGTGTGACTCAAGGATGAGCGCATCTGACGGGATCTTATCTCCCTGTTCAATAATAATGATGTCGCCCGGGACAAGTTCGGTTGAAGATATTTCTGTTTCCTGACCATCTCTAATACATCGGGATTTTGAAACCTCAAGTTTTCTTAAGGCCTCTAACTCTCTTGAGGCTTTATATTCCTGCCAAAACCCAAGAAAAGTGTTTAAAACTAGAATTAACAGTATTAATAATGAATCTACCTTATCACCAACAACAAAAGAAATTATTGCCGCAATTACAAGTAGCAGGGAAAGTAAATTCTTAACCTGGGAAAATAATAGTTTTAGAGAAGAAGAGCTTTTTTTGTTAGGAAGCTCATTTAACCCATATTTTTTTAAAGCTTCTTCTGCCTGTATCGTAGTTAAGCCTGTATATTCCATACTATTTGATAAGATAAAGCGGAGAAAGAATTACCAAAAGACCAAATGTATTTAGGACAAAAGTTAAAACTAAAAGTTTGAAATATGAAAGTTTAGACGCTCCCAGCAGTACCAAACCCAACTCATCCGGCAGGGGTGAGGCAACTATCAAAAGCCCCATTAAGATTGCCAGAAAATTAAAATGAATTGCCTTAAAAAAAGCTTTCAAAGCAGAAAAAAAGGGTAGATGGATTGCAAAAGAGAACTGTCTAAAGATATTTCTTAATACTTTGACAATTAGAAAATCTGCAGTCATTGCTCCTAAACCTCCAATGACCGCTACAGTTATAGGATCCCAGTTTAGACCTAAAAGAAAAAGAGCTGCAATTGACAGGGGAGAGGTCAGCAAAGAAGAGTACATCATCCCCGCAATAAAAGCTGCCAGAAGTTTAAAGGGGAGGATTTTATCCAGAAATGCTTGTGGATGGGAAGATTGGGCAAGCCAGATAGAAAACCCCAGGATGGCTATAAAAATAATAGTTTTCACAAAAAACACTCCAAATTGGGGGTGGTATTTTTTTGGTTTTCGTATTTTGGGCATTAAATCCATTGTAGCAAATGCCAGATTTGATTCATACGAATAAATATGCCTACAATGGAGGGGAGGGGGTGAACTTTTTGCATATCATTATTTCGGTTTTATTAAATTCCCTATCACTTTTAGTCACTGATTATATAGTTCCGGGTTTTTCGGTGGAAAATTTCCAAACAGCACTTCTGGCAGCAATTGTTTTAGGAGTTATTAATACCTTTATTAAACCGGTTTTTATAATTTTGACCTTGCCTATTAACATAGTAACTTTGGGGTTATTCACTTTTGTGATCAATGCCCTGATGCTTTATATAGTTGGGGCAATTATCCCAGGGTTTATATTAGAAAATTTCGTTTCGGCACTTCTGGCAGCAATTGTTTTATCGATTGTCTCAACCGGGCTTTCCATGCTAAGGAAAGATATAGCTAAAAAGTAGCTATCAATCATTAGCTTTCAGCTGTCAGACAAATACATTGAACTTGTCTGATGACTGTAGACTGTAAGCTGAAGTCTATTCTTTGTTTTTACTGTGAAAGGCTTTATGGACCTCTTTTAAGTGTCTATTGGTAACATGGGTGTAGATTTGAGTTGTGGATATGTTTGAATGACCAAGCATTTCCTGGACTGACCTAATATCTGCTCCATTTATTAATAAATCAGTTGCAAATGAGTGGCGCAGAGTATGGGGCGTGGCTTTAATTGAAAGCCCAATTTGTTTGACATATTTTTCAACAATCCTTTCAATAGAGCGGGTAGTCAGTCGCATATTTTCTCCATGATCTGAGGAATCAATCCGTCCCTGATACCTGATAAATAGAGGTTTAAAATCATCTTTTCTTGAGCCTAAATACCTCTCAAGCCATTCACAAGCAGAGTCTGATAAAAAGACCACCCTTTCTTTACCGCCCTTCCCGACAATCCCAAATTCCCGCCTTTTAAGGTTAATTTGTTCACAGTTTAGCGAAGCGAGCTCCGAAACTCGAAGTCCGGTGGAAAATAAAAGCTCTAAGATGGTTTTATCTCTTAACCCGTCTTTTTTGCCGGTATCCGGGGCCTCAAGGAGCCTTTCCAGATTCTCCTCATCCAATATCTTAAGCGGAGAAGGATCCTGTTCCCCAAGTTCGACTTTTTCGGCCGATAAAGATTTAATATCCATTCTTGCTAAATACCTCAAAAAAGCCCGCAGGGCAATCATAAAGTAGTTTTGGGTAACCCTTTTTAAGGGTTTTTTGCTTATGGGGTCAACATATCTGGAAAGATATAAACGGTATTTGCGAATTAAATTTAAATCTATTTTTGCAGGATCTAAATCTTGCGAGAACTCCTGAAATCTTCTTAAATAGTGGTCATAATTTCTGACAGTCCGCAAAGATGCATTTTTCTCAAGCTCCAAATATTCAAGAAAGTCAGAGATCAGTGAAGAAATGATCATAGTTAGTGATTAGTTATTAGTTTAGCGAACGAAGTGAGCGTACTAATCACCAATAACTAAAGTAGTGCTAGTCCAATTATCCCAAGTAAGGTCAAAGTTCCACCAACTATCATTAAAAACAGCGTTGGTCCGGTAATTGCGCTCTGGGGCAGCTGCTTTAATTCGGCTGATGGAGTTGAACCGTAAAGTCCACCTTTACCAGATACATTACCAGTACCGGTACCTGTTCCAGTACCAGCTCCTGTCTGGACTACCGTTCCAGTTCCCGTTCCTGTCCCGGTTGAAGAACCACAAGCGCCAGTGCCGATAGTATAATTACCGTCTTGAACCTGACTTAAAACATCAGCTATTGTACTTCTTTCAACAACATTTGAATCAGTGGTTTTAGTTTTATTATTAGGATCAAACATAAATGTGACAGGAGTTGAGCCTGCAGGAGCATTCGCCAAAACAGATATATTAAGGGTAGCTAATGTCCCTTTTGAAGAAAATGCTTTATCCGGGGCGGCTAGTCCAGAGACATTAACCCGTCCGGTCTGATTATCTATCGAGTTTCCCGGGTAATCGGGATAGATGGTTCCATTGGTAATTGAATTAATCTTAAGTTTAGTGGCCTCAAAATTTACAATAGCATCCGTCCCATCTGTTTGAGCCCCTCCGGTATCAAGTTCGATATTTAAACTAAAGTCACATCCGCGGTTAAAAGTACCTGTAGATGGAGACAACGAAAGAGTGGCTGAAGCAGCAAGTGTGTTGGAATAAGTAAAAATCAGAGTAAAGAGTGTTACCAGTATTACACTTGTCAAATTGGCGAAAAATAGTTTTAAATTTAGCTTAATCATGGCAGGCTTTAATCTTTAGATCCGCATTTAGTGCATTCGGTTGTTAAATACGGATCAAAACCGCAAACTCCTTCTTTAATCCCACCTTTCAAACAACTTTGAACACTCTGGCTTCCCTCCAAGTTCCAACAAAGCTGAGTATAGGACTGACAGCTTTTGGATCCGGTACTTTGGCTAATCGGTTCATCGGATCCGATATTTAATTCCAAATTCACAACCTCGGCTAAGATATCGGCGGAGGAAGTTTCTTCTATAATGTTGCTGTCTACTGTTGATCCCTTCCTATAATCTATAGTAACCGATGTTCTCCCGGATTTCAAAGCCCTTAAATTAAGAGTAGCAAATTTGCCTGTTCCGTTAAAGCCCTTATTATTAAAAGAAGCGATCCCCGAAGCTAAAACTGTACCTTCCTTATTATCTATATTAACCCCCGGATAATCCGGATACAACTTTCCTACAGTAAAACCGTTTTCCAAAATCTCCAGATACCCCGGGTCAAACTTTAACCCCAAATCCGTTCCAATAGTGTTATTGCCTCCTGTAGATATGAAAACATCTATTAAAAATTTGTCTCCCTCTTTGACGGATTTTTTATCAGTTTTTAAAATTATCCTGCCCACATCTAGCGGCTGGAGTTTATTTGCCTGAGGCAGGGGCGAAAGAAGTGTCCGTGCGCCCAAAAAAAGCTCAATTGTGATCACTGCTATAAGTATTAGATAAATAACTTTGGTACTTAAAAACCACTGCTTAACTAAACTACCAAATTTCCTCTTATCCTCGGGTGCCGAGAAAATATGAACATTAGGCAGCTTGACTTCTTCAGGATGTTCATTTGAATGATAGGTGTTTGTTTGCTCGGTCATTTTTTAGTATATATTTATTATCACTAATTTTTTATTTAAATCAAACTATCAAAGACCTTATTGATCCACCCCGGTTAAAGGCGGGTCTTCCAGCTGGTTAAAGTCATAGCGCATACAAGCCCAATCAATTGAGTTTACCTTTCCGTCCTGGTTAAAGTCTGCAGGTCTTATCGGGCTTGCCTCAAGTGAGCTTCCACCCTGACCCCATTCCCGGTATAACTCATTAGCATCAAGCGCATTAATCTTACCATCGCCATCACCTAAGGGGTAAATATCCCCAATCGGTAATCTGTTTGAGTGAATGTCGTTTCCGATATTGCGATTAAACAGAAGTTGAATGGTGGCATCCTCTGCTACAAACGGTTTTGAGGTTCTCCTTAGGGACTTTGGAGCTTTAACCGATACCTGATAACGTTTGTCTTTGACTAAATCAACCTCAATGTCTTGGATAACTCCATTTTTATCAATAGAGACTATCTGCTTTTTGGGTTTGACTGTGGGTGAGTCTTCGGCAATAATAAGCTCAACGTTTTGGGTGCTGTTTTGACTTGGGGCCCGACACATCAGTTTTGAACCCAAGGCAAGTGAGGTGGCACCGGCCAAACCGCAGGATCCTTCCATTTCCGCCCCGTCTTTTCTTTTTAAAAGAAAGTTCACAACATTCTCGTCAAATACGAATCCTTCGGGGAAATTGACTGTAGCGGAAATGCTATCTTCCTTCCAGCTGGTAATCGCCGCATCAGGCACCTCCCAGTCAGGGAGTGTCATTTTTCCTTCACTGTCCCCAAAGCCGCTGCCTTTAAGCTCAATATTTATCCCGGATCCAAATGAGCTAAGACTACACTTGGCGGAAGATATAGTTGGGTCCGGAGCAACAAAAGTAATTGACTTTGAAAATACCGGGCTTACTTCTCCTTTGGCGCCGAAGAATTTAACAAAAACCGTCTTAGTGCCGGGCTTATTGTTTTTCAATTCAAAATCAGTAATAAGCGGATGGTTGGTATAGGGTTGTTTGTCAGCTGAAGCAAGGGATAGGGGATCTTCGGCGATTACAAAAAATGCTGTATTGCCAACAGGAGTTGGGGAGGGTGAAGCTGGAGGGGTAGGCGAGGGGGAAGCGGATGCCGATGCCTCATGGAATATGCCAAAATTGACTGTTTCAGCGCCTTTTACATCTATCTCAACTTTATCCGGAGTAGTACTAGTAAAACCCGTAATCGGAACTTTTTCCAGCTTTACTATGTATTTCTTTTTTGATAATTTCTTATCCTTTATCTTGGTTATAGTATATTTGCCGGATACATCGGTTGAGGCAGTTGCTACCTTGGAATCATCTTTTTTATCACTAATTTTAATTTGTACCCCCGCAACTCCGCTTTCGGTAGCTGACTTTGTACCGTTTTTATCAAGGTCCATAAACACCGTTCCCAAGATACTGTTCTTCTCCGGTTTTGGGGTGCCCGTTGGACTAGGTTCCTGGGCTAAAACAGTCTTAAATAGCAAGTTAAGAAAAGACGCGCTGCTTTGTTTGCAGTATACTTCAACCTCAAGTAAACCCAGCTTTCCATTCTCTTCATCCTTCTTTTTATCTTTAGCCTCCTTTAAGATTCTGATATAGCGTGCTGTGATCTGAGAGGATGGGGTAGCAATCAGGTTCTTTTCAGTCGATGTAAAAGTTTCGATATCAATCCAGTTGTTGGTTTTTAGTCCGTATTGAAGTTTTACCGGAAATTCTTCTGAGGCAAAAAGTTTTCCACCTTCTTCTGTTTGAGGATAAATAACAATTTTTGAAATAAGGTAATTTCCCTCTAAATCAACCCGCCACCACTCGTCCTTGCCTTTACTTGTTCTGGCCTCCGTACACTCACCGTCTTTTTTGCTATCAATTGCCAGTTCTGCCTCCATCTTGGATTTTTTCTTGCTGCTTGCGGAACATTCCTCTTTTTCGGTTGATGACTGTTCCGCTTTCTTGCCTAAAGCAACGTTTGGATCCGCCGGAGGAGTAGGTGTCGGACTGACAGTTGGTGTAGGGGAGGCACTGGAGGTAGAACTGGGACTGAGTGAAGGGCTGGGGGCCGGCGTGCCGGGAGGACCAAGTGATGAAATTAGCTTTAAAGTTATATCCTGACACTTGGCGACCAACTTCCCGTCCTTTTTTGAAACACACTCACCTTCAAGAAAAGCTATTGGTTCATCAACAGCTCTCGAGCGCAGAAGCTGCTCTCTTCTTACCAACTCTATTCCCAAGGGTATTGCAAGAACTAGGATCAAAAGAAAAATAAAGTTGGTAAGATTTTTCTTGACTCTAAAAAATGACCATAGCTTGTTTATGAGGTTAGATAAATTGTCCACCATTGGATCCCTCGCTTGGGCGAAGGTGCTTATATATATAGTGAAGGAACAAGCAGGCTTTTGTCAATGGAATCTTAGCGAGTAGATGTGGCACAAAGGGTGCAACTTCTGGTTTGGTCAGGATCCCAAATGCAAAAATCATCGGCAATTTTTCCCCCAAAGCAAGTTTGGCTAGCTGAGTTACCATTTTCATCGTGGCAAATTTGGGTAAAACTGGCGCATGATTTAGCCTCTAACTTCTGAGATGAATCTCCCAGGAACAAGTTATAAGTTGATACTAAGATATCTTTGGCAGACTTTAGTTCGGTAATATTGGAATCTTTGGTCGAACCTTTGGTAAAATCGACTTTAACCTCAGTTGGTCCATCCTTCAAAAGTTTAAAATAAACTGTGCCAAATTTTCCGGTCCCGTTAAATCGACCATTTGTTTGGGTAATGATTCCGGAAACTCTCAAAATACCATTTACCTGATCGGCATTTAAACCAAGATATTGGTTATAAATATCACCTTTCTCAAACGGGTCATTCTCCCTAAGTTGTAAAAATTCTGGGTTAAACTTAAGTATGACATCTGCGCCATCGGAGTTGCGACCACCGGTTGAAAGATAGATCTCAACTGAAACCTCTTCTCCAACGCTTATTAAAGAATTGGCTGTTCTTAAAACAAGCTTACCTTCGCTCAAAGGTGCGATGCTCTGCTTGATGCCAGGTTTGGGGTTTGAAGGCCTCATCAGCAAAAAAAATCCAGCAAAAATCAGCAATAAAACTGCTCCCACTAAAAGCTTCTTTTTAATAAAAATCCCTTTGAATGTCTGTTTAGCCAAAGTAACCTGAGGAGTTTGCTGAGTTTGAGGAATTTGAGGTATGTTGGTATTTTGGGCAGTAGTATCCATATCTATATATTATCCCATTTTAAATCCCGCTGGGACTGGCAGATGCACTAGCAGTTGGAGTAGCAGTCGCAACAGGTGTGGCAGATGAGGTCGAAGTTGGGGATGGGGTTAATGAGACTGTTGGAGTTGGAGTTGGGGTGGGAGATGATGGGGTAGCGCAAACATAAACAGGGCAGACATTAGCAGATTGTGAATCGCCAACGATAGGTGACCCGACAGAACATACCGGGGGTTCGGGACAAAGTGGTGCTTGGGGTAAGGGATCATCAAAAGCCCCAAAATCATACCTCATACAAGCCCAGTCAACTGAATTAATAACCCCATCCACATTAAAGTCTCCTTTTTTCTTTTCAGGCGATGTTACTAGTCCCCATAGCCTGTGCAAAAGATTAGCATCAAAGGTATTAATCGTACCATCTCCATCAGGCGGCAAGAAGATATCCCCGACCGGCAAAACATTGTACCGTATCTTATCCAGAAACGTTTCACCTTTTCTAATAAACAACTGCGCAGTGCCCTCTTGGGCTTTAAATACCTCGGCGGTTCTTCTAACGCTGTTGGGAGTTTTGACCGTCACTTTATATAACCTGCCGCTTTTGAACTTATAATTTAAACCCTTAATTAAACCGTTTTGACTAATCTTTAGATTGTCAAAAATCACTGGAGCAGAGGCGCCCTCTTCCAAAATAGCAATCTGGGCTCCTTCTGTTTCATTAGTTCGATCATCCCGGCAGAAAATTTTTGCCCCCAATGAAAGGGAAACATTGGGATCATATATCCCTTTGGCTATCGCACCGTCTTTTCTGGTTAAGATAAATTCCAATTCATTGTCACATTTTAAATTCTGAGATGAAACCATCACTTCCTCCCCGGACCAATTAACATTAGTCAAATCTTGTTTTCCACCCTTGACCATACCTTGTTCTCTACCAAAGTTTCCTCCCTTTAAAGTAAAGATTGATCCTTGGTTGGTGGAGCTTGTTGTGCATTTGATATTGTCAATAAATGGATCTGCTCCAACATATTCGATCTGGGCAGTTTCAACGATATTTTTACCATCGCTTCCTATAAACTGAACAAAAATATTTTTCATCCCAAGCGAGGAATCGATAAAGTTGTGCTCGACGATGATTGGTTCTTTATCATAAGCCAAGATCCTGGCTTTATCTAAATCAGCTCTGGTCTCGGCATACTTAAACGCAACTGTCCCATTGAACTTTTCTCTTACCTCAAAGCAGTAAATTCTAGCCTCGGAGTTGCATTTTTGGGATTTATCATCCCAATCCGTCCACTGAGAGTTTTTAAGGGTGGCTGCTCCCTGAAGTCCTTTCTCTTTATTGCTATTATCTGTCCAGTTTTGACAATTTTTAGAGTGGGACTCACCGCCTTTTTTAACACCAGTCCAGGCCCAGGGAGATAATCCGCTAGTTTCTTTTTCCCCGATATCTTCTTTTTTGTCGGTAAATCTGACCGGATTTTCTAGGCGGTTAGGGATATCAGTTTTACGAAATGCCACCACCTCATCTTTTAAATTGACGTACCTTTCATCTTCCAGACGATCTAGGGCCTTCTTGTCACTTGTACCCAGCCAAGCCACCCACTTCCCTCCAAGCTTGGCATCATCTGAAAGGCTCTGACACTTTTGATCTGCCCCTTCAAGTCCGCCTAAATTTCCGTTGTAAAATTTGCTTGAGGCAAAAACCCTGAGATCTCTTTTAGGGGAAGGTGAAGGAACTGTTTTGACAGCGCAGACTTTGCTGTCGCAATATCTGGAACAACAGTTTGAGGTATAGCCCTGTCTGTCACAACTTGCACCAAGCCTTTGACAGCGGTTAGGGGGTTTACCGCCACATTTATCTTCACAGACTTGCTCACTACCGGTGCAGGTTTGCCAACATGCATAATTGTTATCTTTAGTTGACCCATCTTCTTTTTCATTAGTTTGATTTTCATTTCCCTGACCACTTGTGGGATCATCAGCAGCCAAAACATTACTGATAAAGGAAAAGGGGAAGGATTCAATTAAATCCGCTGAGCCAGTTGCTTCACAGGGTTCTTTAACTGTTTTAGTTTTTCCCTGACAGCTATAAATAACTTTTTGTTTTTCCTTAATACATTCTTCTTTTTTCTCAATCTTCCAAGTTGAGCTATCAAACTTCTTAGGATTGCAGGCTGCAGGAGAAGCGGAAGCAGAGGCTGAAGGGGAGGCTGAGGCAGTTGATGTTTGGCTGGGGGAGGGTGTTGCATTTAAAGTTGAAACAAACTGGATTTCAACATTCTCAAGACAAGTTAAAACTTTTCTACCATTTCTTTCCTGGACACATTTTCCTTCCAAAAAGGTAATTGGTGCAACCTCTGCCTTTGGCCTAAGGATTTGTTTGGTTTTGGTAAGATATAACCCAACTATTATTCCAGCCAGTAAAGTCAATAGAAGTAGGGTATTGAGGATGTTTTTTTTGTTCTTAAAAAAAGAGGTCAAATTGTCCACTAAATAGTATAGTGTAGCAATTTACCTGCTTTGTCAACCATTCCACAATTTAAAAATCTAACATTGTACGACAACGAACGAATTTAACGAAGCTTGGAATTTTTTTTATTAAAGTAATCCTTTTTAAACTCAATATATTTAATAAAATCAGGCTGGGCAAAAAACTCAAAAGTGTAAATATCATCCATATGAGGGTAAGGCAAAACAAAAAACTTTTCTACAGTAGGGGAAGATAAATATTTCTCAAGTTTTAAAGCATTAGTATCTCCACATTCAGAGGGGAATCTAAAGTTTTTATCAATGAGATCAACTTCAAAACCCAAAAAGGGGTATTCTATATAAAAATCATCAATTTTAAATTTATACTTGTTGCTCAAAAATTGCCTAATCAGGAACTTTAAAGCAATATGTTGTTGGCTTTCACCTCCATTTATAAGTCCCTGTGTTGGATCTTGGACTATCCCTAAGGCTTGATCAAACTTATTACTATTTCCTAGAAAAATTTTGTTAAATCCAATTAAATTTTCCTCATACATTAAGGTAATTTCTTCTAAATTGAACCAGTCAACATTAAGAAGGGAGTTGCTGTAAAAGATTTTTTTGAAATCGTCTTTAGTCATCAATCTTGGCAAGGGGGTGAAATTTACGGTGAGTTTCTTCGGCAAATTTATCCTGGGCATTAACATATCTAGTAGTTGTATCAAGCGACTCATGCCCTAAAAGCATCTGAATACCTACAACACTTGCTCCTTCTTCTGCCATGTAAGTAGCAAAAGCATGGCGTAGTGAGTGAGCAGTGGTTGGAATGATGATTCCTAATTTTTCCCTATACCTTTTAATTCTTTCCTGCAGGTAGTTTGTTGAGATGCGGACATTAGCAGAGTTTTTTCTTTTACCTTTTTGGGGAACAAATAACGCAGGGGAAGTATCTGTCCGAAGCTTAAAATACTCATCAAGATGGAATTTAGCTCTTTCTGTTAGATAGACAAACCGTTGCTTTTTTCCCTTACCAGTCACAAAGATCCGTCCTGAAGAATCAATATCTTTTCGATTTAAAGATAACAGCTCTGAGATTCGCATCCCGGTTGAAAAAAGCATTTCTAACATTGCCCTGTTTCTGGAGGAAACGACTGGATCTTTCTCAAGCTTACTAGGTGCCTCAATTAAAGATATCAACTCATTTAACTCAGCCAGTTTATAATGGTTTTTTTCTCTCCTGACCATCTTAATATGCTCCGGCGCAACCGGGACAGGGAAGTCCTGATAAATTAAGAATTTTAAATAACTTCTTAAAGAAGACAGTGCCCTATTGACTGACCCACTTTGAAGTTTGTTTAGAGTCTTCTCCTCTAAAATAGCAGTTTTCCGATCTTGTGACAGAAGATAAGCTTTATATTGTTCGACATCGCCCTTTGTTAAGCTACTAAACTCTTTGATAAGTTGACTTTTAAGAAATGTGGTAAAAGTTATCAAATCCCGCTCATAATTATAAATCGTTTCAGTCGAGTAATTGTTGGTTGTAAGATAAAGTAGAAACTCATCAAATAGGGGTAGTTGAATTTTTTTTATCTTATTAGAGGGTGGAGTATCTCGTCCTGAGCTGGACTCTAGTCTATCCATGATTATGAGTGTTAGGTTGATTATACTCATAATAATATACGTGGCTGAGATTTGTCAATGGTTTAACCTTTATATTGTACTCCCTGTTCAGCTAAATCCAGCCTCAAATGAACTACCCCGCAGCAGAGCTGACGGGGTATCCTGCGGAAAGTTCTTCTGTGAACCATTCATCCTCGCAGCAAGCTGCGAGGTGCTCTGGTTCAAGAATAGAAGACTTAAAATGGCCGCTAAAACGGCTTCTTAGGGGATGGGTGCACCAATGAGTCATTTATAAGTTTAGCCCTTTAGGACAGCCCAAACCATCTAATCAATTTTGACAATTAATTGATAAAAAATGATTAAAAACTTTTTAAAAATATACCAAAACAGCTTATAAAATGACAGAAACAACCTGTACAGCTTCCTCCCTTTAAGACCCCTTTGTTAATTTTTATTTTGTTAAAGAGACCACTTCTCCGGGTTTTTTATAGATTGTATATTGTACGACATCGAGGATATAGCCGGTTGGGATTAGACTTAGGACAACTAAAAAGAGGGCACGTATGACTCTAGAGAAGATACAATCCCTCCTTTAAGAGCCAGACTCTACGTAATCGTTACTAAATAGAGGGCTAAGTTCTCTTAGAAATATTTGTAAGAAAAATAACTTATAGTTTTCACGCATGAAAATTATCCACAGTACTTTAGATAGCAATAGCTTTCGGGGAGTGCTCTACTCCGTACTGGAATTTAGAGCTAATTTCATTTGGTACATCTTCAATAATTAATAATTTTATGCTTTATCCCTCCCAATCCAGCCCAAATTGATACTATATCAAACTATATCATTTTTCACGATTTTTTCCACACAGATCCTATAGTTTTCTAATTTAACCGGACCCGAATATTTCCCGCACCACTTCCCTAGCCTCCCCAAACAGTTACAATATAACTTAGAAATAAAATTAAAGAACAAGCACCAATACATTCATAGACAAGCTGCCTGTTAAGCCTTTTGCGGATATGTTCAATTACAATCTCAACGCAAATATACAAAATGGTTGATAAAAGTATTGCTTTAACAATCGGGTGTGAAGGCCAAAAGGACAAAGCCAATGCCAACTCTCCTGCTATTAAAGCCATTAAAAAGCTATAAATAAGGTTTTGTGAGGTAATTTTATCCATGTCAATCGACCACAGAACCTGTAAACTTAGGAAAAAAGAAACTATTATCACCAAAATAGCGTTCCAGTAAAATTGAAGTTCAAAGGCATATAACACACTGATTAAAAGGATTGAGGTTAAAATAGTAAAAACAAAATTTACTGTAGAAGCTGCTCGGTATAAAGGTATTGCCTTATCGGATGAAACATTAAAAACGTTCTGAGACAAAAGCAGGCTGTAAAAGGACAGACCAAAGAAGGCAGCTGTAGGAATTCTAGTCAGCCAGCCTATATGCCGAAACAGAAAATAAAAACTTGATAGTGCTATAGCATAGGTCACCGGTAAAATAAATACTGCAAAAAGTCTGGTTTTATCCTTTCCCATCCAAAGAGCCCAAAGGGACAGGACATAAGAAACGATTCCGATGATATAAATTAAGTAGTAACGCCTGAAAACGACGTTAAATGTTTGAGTTATATAAAGAAAACTTAGTGTCAGAAGGGCAGATGCAATAACCATCTTTTTTCTTTTATCAAGCTTGAAAAAATTTAGTATGGATTGGTTAATTATTTTTTTCATCACTTTGCAACAAGCTTTAGGACATGGCAGATGGCAATTGCTACCGCATCTACCGCATTATCATCCCAGGTTTTTTTCCTTTTAATCCCGGCCATGGGTTTTGATAGTTCGGCTGCCTTCTGCCCTTTTACTTTGGAAAGGAATCGTCTTACCCCTTCGTGAACCTGTTTTTTATCTGCCCGGCCTGCTCCTGTCACCATTAGTTTAACCTGTAGGCCGGTATACTCATGTATGGAAACATTATTCATCCCTGCAGCAAGCAGGATCACTCCCCTAGCCTGTCCAACTGCAATTGCCGTTCTGGTATTGGCTCCAAAAAAAAGCATTTCAATAATAATCTGATCCGGTTTAAAACGCTCAATGACCTTATTTATTTCATGATGCAAAATAACCAGTCTCTTCTCCATCACAAGGTCTTTTGGAGTTGAAATAAAACCATAATCAACAAGTTCTATACCATACTCAAACTCCCGGCCTAAAATATCGTCGGGAATTTTAATTACTCCATAACCTGTTGAAGCTGTTCCGGGATCAATGCCTAGAATTACCATAAATAGTTATTGGACCTTTAATTAATAACCAACTAACTCTTCATTAATATCAAAGTTTGCATATACTTTTTGGACATCATCCTGTTCTTCTAGCTTTCCGGAAAACTCCAGTACTTTTTTGGCAGTCTCCTGATCTTTTATTTCAACCAAAGTATTGGGTTTATAAACAATTTCCGAGCTCTCTACCTTAAACCCGGCTTGGGTAATTTTATTACTCATAGTATTTAATTCTAAGCCTTCTGTATAAACTAAGTATCTTTGTACTTCTTTACCCTGAGCGGAGTCGAAGGGCTCCAAAAAATCCTCAACATCATCTGCTCCCAAGTCTATCAATTCCAATATCTCATCCTCCGCGCTATCACCTTTACCTTGAATTTTTATCTCTCCAATTTTGTCAAACATGTAAGACACAGCGCCCGGAGTAGCTAACGTTCCCCCATTTCTTTCAAAGATGTTTTTAATTTCCTGAAGGGTCCTTAACCTATTGTCGGTGACTCCGTCAATCATAAAGGCAACTTTTCCCGGTCCAAAGCCTTCAAAACTCACTTCTTCAATATGTTGCCCTGGGAGTTTACCAAGTCCCCTATCAATTGCCCTTTGAACATTATCCTTTGGCATATTGGCCCCTCTGGCTGTCTCTACAGCAATTCGAAGTCTAGGATTTCCCTCGGGATCTCCGGAATTACCGAGTTTGGTAGCAATAGTTATTGCATTAGCCAATTTGGTGAAAGTTAATCCTCTTTTAATATCAGCAGCGCCTTTAGCTCTTTTAATAGTTGACCACTTGGAATGTCCGGACATATAACAACCCAAGCATTATACACCAACCATAATGATGCTTGAAATTAGCTTGACACCTCCGAGGTGGCAAGTCAAACTTGCCTACCGAGTTTGACTCGGTGGAAGTAGGTCGGAAGTAGACATCTCACCTGTACTGAGACTACAATATTATTCATGGCTAAAAATATTGTTTTAGAGGTCAGTAATTTACAAAAAAAGTTTGGGGATTATTTTGCGGTGGATAATATCTCCTTTAAGGCGTCAGAGGGTGAAATAGTGGGTCTTTTGGGCCCTAACGGAGCTGGCAAAACTACCACCATTAATATGCTTTTAGGGATTTTAACCCCAACTGCCGGAGAAATTATGTTTTTTGGTAAAAATTTTTTTGCCCAAAGAGAAGACGTCTTGAAAGATATCAACTTTTGCTCAAGCTATATTAAGCTTCCCTGGAGGTTGACGGTTTATGAAAATTTAGAGGTAATGGCCATGCTTTATGGAGTAAAAAATATCAAACCAAGAATAATGAAATTTCTGGAGGTCTTTGAGATGGCTGAATACATTAAAAGTCCGATATCCGCACTTTCTGCAGGTCAAATTATGCGGGTTATGCTCGCTAAAGCATTTTTAAATCACCCAAAGTTAATTTTACTGGACGAGCCAACTGCTTCCCTGGATCCGGATGTTGCAAAAAAAGTCAGGGATTTTTTGCTTAAGCAGCAGAGAGAATATGGAACAACTATGCTTTTAACCTCTCATAACATGGCGGAGGTAGAGCAGCTTTGTGACCGGGTGATATTTTTACATAAAGGTAAGATACTGGCCGAAGACTCACCGGATGGATTGTCAAGGCGAATCAAAACTGCCACTATTGAGCTACTTATACCTAAAAATAAGCTTAAAAAGGCCATAGAAAAATGTCAGAACTTAGGCTGGAAAGCCCAAGCCGAAGGACGATACCTAAAGGTGGATTTGGAAGAGAGTGAGATAGTAAAACTCCTTTTGGTCTTAAACGGTGCAGATATTGAGTTTACCGAAATTAACATTGAAAAACCGGATCTGGAAGATTTTTTCATCAAAGTGGCGCAGGAGGGAATTTCATGAGGTGGAATTTAGTCTGGGCAATAATTGTACGGCACATGTACAATTTTAAACATACTTTGGATCGCTCTACCGATGTCTTCTTCTGGCCGGCGATGGATATAGTTCTTTGGGGCTTTACCACGCTCTACATCTCGCAGCAGGCAACAGGACTTTCTTTTATCGTCACCTCAGTTTTGGCAGGACTGATCCTTTGGATGGCTGTCTGGCGGGGCCAGTATGAAATTACGGTAAATTTGCTTGAGGAGATGTGGAACCAGAATATGATTAATATCTTTGCCTCCCCTATTCGGGTCAGGGAGTGGATTGCCGGCGTATTTTTGCTGGGGGTTATAAAAATGTTTTTTACTCTAAGTTTTGCCACACTGGTGGCAATAGTTGTTTATAAAGCCCGGATTTTTTCGCTTGGGTTCTATCTTTTGCCCTTTTTAGCTTTGCTTTTGATGACAGGCTGGGCATTTGGAATTATAGTTGCAGGTGTAATCATTCGCTTTGGTACAAAAATACAGACTCTTGCCTGGAGCGGGGTATCACTAGTTACTCCATTTTCCGGTGTTTTTTATCCGGTCTCGGTGCTGCCGGACTGGGCCCAAAAAATCTCGGCGGTTTTGCCTACAAGTTATATTTTTGAGGGTATGAGGTCAGTTTTACTAAAAGGTACCCTACCTCTGGATTATCTTTTCATGAGTTTGTTAATTAATGTCATTCTTCTTTCCTTTGGTTTGTTCTTTTTTGCCTATATGTTCAACCAAAGCAAAAAGCAGGGTCTCTCAAGGCTTGAGTAATTAAAAACCGGCCGAATTTTTCCCAAAATATTGACAATGGCTTATCTGGCACTTTATACTTCCAATTCACACAATGGAAGACTCCTCTTCTAATCTCCATCGACTTGCCATAGACGCCGCATTAAGATGCGATTTTGAAAAAGCCCTTCAGTTAAACAAACAAATTCTAAAACTTGAGCCGGAGAATGTAGACTGTCTAAACCGGCTGGCTAAAGCTTTCTTTGAACTTGGCAAATACCTTCAGGCTAAAAAAACCTATGAAGAAGTTTTAAGACTGGATCCTTATAACACAATTGCCCAGAAAAACCTCAAAAAAGTAAGTAGCTTTAAGAAAAACGGTAGGGTTTTGGCAGTAAACGGGATCGGCTACCATGTCATGATTAACCCGGAATTATTTTTGGAGGAACCGGGAACTACCCGGCTGGTTAATTTAACAAGGTGTGCCGAACCTCAAAAATTAATAACACTCTCCCCCGGCCAGGTTGTTAATTTAGTCACAAAAAATAAAGGTATTTATATTACAGATTCAAACAATCAGTATTTAGGTGTCCTGCCAGATGATACTGGGTTTCATCTGAAAAAATTAATAAGCGGTGGCAACAAATATATGTGCATTATCAAAGCGATCCGCCCGAATGGATTGACTATAATAATCCGCGAGATTTTTCGGTCTAAAAGATTTAAAAATCAGGCATCTTTTCTAAATGAGGCAAAGGTTTTAAGTTATTCATCAGACAACATTTCTCTTTTAACAAAAGACGTTGATGATATGCCCTCGGATGAAGAAATCGAGATAGAGGAAAGCAACATTTAACCCAAGCTTAATGAAGAAGCGATAAAATTTCTCCGCTTCTAAGGCTAAATTTCGATAATTCCCGAGGAGAGAGTGATCTTTTTACAAATTCCTCAAAGACTTGCGAAGTAGATTCTTCCCTACTTTTTTGTAAAAGCCCGGTTTTTTCTTCAATAAGAGCTTTAAGTTTTTTTGCCAATTCTGCTTTCTCCGCTGGGCTTTTATCTAAAATTAGTACCCTAATTGTTGCCTGGAATAATCCGTCAGATTTAGCCGGACCGAAACACACTATCTGCCAGTATATCTTCTGGGATTCCCCTAATTTAAGGCCTGCAAAAATATTGGCGTTTGTAATGGCCGGGGCAATTTTACCCGAAATTATCCATCCTATCGATTCGTCTACCGAAGTTTTTCCCAAATAATCCTCTATTTCAAGTAAATTAAGTTTAGGGAATGCCCCGGGAAGAGTCTTTGGACCGTAGATCACCAAAGCAGTCTCCTGTCCCCGAAACAGCCTTTCAAAGGCAATCTGAGAATCCAATACCTTGGCATAGTCGCCTAAACTTCTAACGGTCTCCTCATTAAATTCCAAGGTGTTTCTGATTAAAAAAAGGCTGTTTGGAATTTTAGATTGAGGAATTTCTTTAAAACCTTTCATCGACCTGAAAGCTAAAATAAAGGAAATTATTAAAACTGCACCAGCCAGCACTAGCCAAATTACCATAGGTTTTAAGTTTAAAATATCATAAATACTCTAACAATGCTCTTACTGAAATCTTTTCAAAAACCTTAACATAAATTAGTAGAATTTTAGTTCCATGAAGAACAATCAAATCCTAGAGTCGGTTTTTTTAGGAACGGCGGCAGTTTTAATGGCATTTGCAATACAGTTTTATCTAGTATTAAAAATCCAGGAAAGTTACAGGATTGATCCCCTATTCATTGCAACACTCTCTGCAATTGTGCTGTTTATGATCAGCCGCAGTCTTAGAAAGATCCGTTAACGACGATACCAAAGATTAAAGTAATCCTCTCCCAGGATAATATTTACATCCGCTCTGGAAAAAAGGATTTTAGGATCTTTGCTTTGGCAATTTTCTTTTAAACATTGTGGAGCAAAAATTTGACTCATTCTTTGATAAGTGTACCCGCCCTTATTTTCTCCATCTTTTGAGACTACCATCGTACTTGCAAATTTCTGCTCGGTATTGGAAACTGTAATTACGCTTCCTCCCATGTTAGTAACAATTCTTGAAGCTTCCTGGGCAATGCCCGCAAAGCTGGTTCCGTTAAAAATGGCAATTGATTTATCTTCCTCACTAAGCTCTGCCATATTTTCCCTGATGAAGTAATCAAGTTTGACCATATCTACTCCTAAAACCCTTGAAGAGTCGGGCAGAAGTTTGCTTTCTGTGATCGAAGATTTGGCAAGGTCCAAGGCTATTATTTTATCCGATCTTACTTTAGATAACATCCAAAATACCCGATACGCTTG
Source organism: uncultured Gammaproteobacteria bacterium (assembly GCA_964393525.1). Taxonomy (GTDB): domain Bacteria; phylum Patescibacteriota; class Microgenomatia; order Daviesbacterales; family UBA10151; genus CAYMTV01. Next base: position 57,323 of record CAYMTV010000004.1, read on the forward strand.
GAAGGGGGTTAAATTTGTATCCACACCGTTTAATATCCCAGCTAAAATCAGAGGATTTTTTCGAAGATCTGCAATCAGGTTTTCCGGATTACTAAACCGTTCTTTGTTTCCAAAAAGCACAACAGCATCCACTGGCAACCCTAAAAGTTTGGATGCTGATAATTGCAAAAGTTTAGACCCAATCTTAGGATTTTCTTCCTCACCTAATCCATAAATGCTTTCAAGCTGCCAGGCTCCGAATTCTTTAGGAACATCAAGAATAATCTCTCCGGAAAGCTTTAAAATAACCGCCTTTTTTTCTGCCGGTAAAAAACCTATCAAATTTAGATTAACTTTCTTTTCCGGATTGATGCTGCCTATAAGAATATTGATCGCCGACTTACCACTCCAATCATTCAGTTGGTAAACGGTCATATTTAAGTTTTTGGGTTTGTTTAGGGAAAGCAGGAAATTAAATAAATTGCCAATTATAATCAGGGCTAAAATAAGCCCTAGAGAGACAAATGCAAGCTTGGTCTTTTTTTGTTGTTTAACTTGTTGCTGATGCTTTTTCCAAACCAAAAGAAAAAACCCTTTCCCCGTCTGCTCCTCCTCCTGCTCTAGTACTTTTCCTTGCCCTTTGGGATGACTTTAGGGGGAGTGAATACTGGCCCCACTGAAATATGCTTAGGGCCCTCCCCTTTTTTCTTCTTTTTTTTATCTCCCTTGTAGAATCCTCCGAACATTCCCATATTAATTTTTTCGACAAATTGCTGGTCGTAACATTACAACCTTTTGCAACCTCCTTCCTATTAAATTCTACAAGTTATTTGAGCCTCTGACAAGAATTACTCTAATCCTGTGAAGTGGATGTTTGGCCAGTGAAGTTTTAACTGATTTACTAAATAATTTCCTGAGACTCTCTCGGGCAAGATTACAAAGTCTGCCCCTAAGGCTTTTAGAGCTTCTGCATGGTCATGATCTAGTGCCCTTACCACAACTTTGGCCCTAACCTTTTTCCTCCGGCATTCGGCGAGTAGAATCTCATTGTCAGCCAAATCCGTTGCTGTTGAAATAATTAACTTGGCGTTTTGAAGCTGCAGGTTTTCCAACATCTCAGGATCCCCGACATCCCCGTATATAACCTTAATCCCCTTTTCCCTTAAGTTTTCAACCACATGAGGATTAAAATCCATTACTACAAACGAGATCTTGGTTTGGGTTAAATATTTCACCACCGGCCCCCCTACCCGGTGCGCCCCGATTATTATTATGTGATCCTGCAACTGATCCTCCAATTTAAGTTCTAAAAAGTGGACTTTGGATTTATGTTCAAAAAACCCCAAAAGAGGGGAAACAAACGAATAAATCTTTTTTGAATAAGCGATCATTATAGTTGAAAATATTATTGACAAAACAGCCACAGCCGCCATAACCGATAAAGCGGTTTGGCTCACGAGTCCATACCTTACTCCAACAAGTAACACAACCAGGGAAAACTCGGAAATCTGGGATAAATTTAGAGACGTTTGAAAAAGGGTATGTTTTCTAAAACCAAATATTCCCAACAAAAGCAGATAAACTAGCGGTTTAATTATCAAAGCAAATAATGTGAATAATAAAATTGCCGGCCAAGCTTTGATTAAATCCTCTATCCGAGCCTGGGTTCCAAGGTAAACAAAAAATAAGGTTAAGAAAAAATCTCTTAAGGGCTTAATTTTTCCCTGAATCTGCAGATGGTAAGGCGATGAGGCTAAAGCCACTCCTGCCAAAAAAGCCCCAATTACAACAGAGAAACCACTTAACACCGCGATTGTTGTAAATACAAAACACCAAGTTAAAGCCGATAGAAACAAAAGCTCAACTGATTTGGCAACCGCATCAAACACCCTCTCTAGGAAGTATTTGGAAAGCAAAAAAGTTAGAATAAACAAACCTAAAGCCTTTAATATTAAGGTTGCAAATGGCAGGCTTTGTTGAAATCCAAGATTAAATACCGACTGATTAACAGAAACCACCATCAGGGCAGCTATGGCTACCAAATCTTCTAAAAGCAAAATACCCACCGATAATTTTCCATAGAGTGATGCCAGATCCCTTTTCTCAAGAAGCATTTTGATGACGACCACAGTTGAAGAAAATGCCAGACCCATCCCTAAATAAAAACTTTCCACCTGCCCAAAACCTAAATATCCTGCTAGAGCATAACCTCCAATCGTTGAAATAATTATTTGTCCCAAGGCTGCAGCAATTATCGGAAACCCTAAAGTCTTAATCTCTCTTAAATCAAGCTCCATACCGATTAAAAATAAGACAAAGGCGATTCCAATCTCTGGGAAAGTCTCAAATAAAATCGAGTGTGAGGGATCAAATACCGCCACCAGCGAGATTGAAACTCCTGCCAAAAGATAGGCCACAATTAGCGGAAGTTTTGCTCGCATTACCAGGAAACCAAAAAGAGAAGATAGTGATAAAACTATGGCAAGCTGCAGGAAAATGTTACTCATGTTTTTTCTATTTAATCAGTTAAAGGCGATAAAAGACTGAGAACCTTTTTTAAATCATCAGGTAACGGATTTTCAAAGCTCATTTTTCTTCCATCCTTGGGATGATAAAACTCCAATCTGGCTGCATGCAGAAATTGTCTTGGGCAAAATCTTCCATCCAGCCTTGAAACTTTTCTTCCAGCGTACTTTTCATCTCCTACAATGGGATGGTTGATATATTTTAAATGTACCCTAATTTGATGAGTCCGTCCAGTTTTTGGCTGGCAGATCGTTAAAGTAAACTGGTTATAATTAATTTGCTCCAATTTTCTCCTTTGGATTTTGTTTAAATCATGAAAAATGGTCTCAAAATTTGAAATTTTAAATTTTAAATTTGAAATCCGTCTCAGCTTCCTTACCCCTCTCTGAAACTGCACATTTCTCTCTATTTCTTGGGTTCCTTTCAATTGCTCCTCTAACCACTTGTTCTTTTTCCAAGAATCCATGCACCAAGGCAATGTATTCTTTTTTTACCATTCTTTCTTTGAATTGAAGCTGAAGATTTTCTAAAGTACTTTGGGTTTTGGTAATCACCAGGAGTCCTGAGGTATCCTTATCTAATCTATGGACCACTCCTCCCCTATCAAGGTTTATTCCAAAATCTTTTATCAAAATATCTGAAAGAGTATCTTCTCTGTGAGTTTCTGCCGGAGTAACAACTAAACCTGCAGGCTTATCAATTACCATTAGCTGGCTATCCTCAAATATTACCTGAAGATCCATTAGATTATTGGGGGGGTTCTTAAGAAGTTATGGATTTCATTTAATACCTGGTCCGGATTCATTGCCGACTTTATAATATATCCAGTTGCCCCAAGCTCAAAACAGGTTTTTACAATTGCATCTTGACCAATATTTGTCAGCGCAACAATTGGTCCATTTTTAATCTTTGGGGGGTTATTTTTATTATCACGTAAGATTTGGATTCCATCTTTTTTTGGAAGCATGATATCAAGCATTACCAAATCATAACCTCCCTCAGATAACTTTTTTGAGGCCGTCTCCCCATCTTCTGCTAGATCAATCAAAAAACCTTCTGCCCCTAAAAGCTCTTGATAGAATTCCCTTAAAAACTGATCATCCTCGATAATGAGTATTTTCTTTGGATTATCCATACAACTGTCATTTCTTAAGCGAAGCGAAGAATCTAAAGATTTAATCTAGAGATCCTTCGGGCTGCGCCCTCAGGATGACAAACTGAATTTTGAATATTGTATTCAGTTTGTCAACTATTCATAGATATACCATAACTATACCCTATTCGCTATACCCTATACCCTCAAATTGCTACTGGCTCAAGCATTTTAGATTCTCCCTCTACTTTGGTAGTAAATTGATCCGAATGGTTCACAATCTCATCAGTTGCGATAGGTAAAGAGAAAGAAAAAACCGATCCCCTTCCAACCCCATCTGATCTGACCCAAATTTTCCCCTTCATCATCTCTACTAAACTCTTGCAGATATATAGCCCTAAACCTGTTCCTCCAGAGGTTGCTGCTGCAACATAGGAGTTATCCAATCTACCGAATTTTTTAAAGAGCCTTGGCAGATCATCCTGGGCGATTCCGACCCCATTATCCGAAATGGTAACATCTAACATCTGCCCATCTGCAAAAAAGGAGATGGAAACGGTTCCTCCATGGGGGGTAAACTTTAAAGAGTTGCCAATCAGATTTAAAAGTACTTGATGGACTTTGTCCGGATCGGCGAAAACCTGTGGCAGATTAGTCTCGAGGACATTAATTGTTACTTGCCTCTCAGAGGCCCTGGCATCTACTTCGTTTTTGACTTCTCTAATCAAATTTTGAATATCAAAAGCTGTTGGTATAATCTCAACTCTGCCCGCCTCTATTCTTGAGATGTTTAACATATCATTAACCAAATTGATTAATCTCTCGGTAGAGATTAATGTACGGGATAAATATTTCTTAAGCTTTTCCGATAAAGGCATATCCGAACGATTCAGTGCCATCCAGGCATAAGAGCGGATAGCAGTCATCGGTGTCCTAAGCTCATGAGAAGTAATGGTTACAAAATCATCTTTTAGCTTATCTAACTGGTGTAGCTGGGCATTCTTTTGGTATACCTCTCTGGTGATTTTGATTAGAGAAGTTTGGGTATCTTGTACTCTATAAACTAAGCTAATGAGATTTGAAACTATCTCAATTAAGTAAATCTCTTCATCTAAAATCTCACTTTTTTGCCTGATAGTAGCAAAAATTAATAAACCGGTTAGTAAATTGCTCACTCTAATTGGTGAAATTACCAGGGTTTTAAGATGGGAGTAGTCAAAATAAGTTTCATAAATGAAATCCTTCATATTTTCACTGATTAGTATTTTACCCTGCTTAAGGTCACTAGTATTTTGACTACCCTCTTTAAATAGCTCATTAAAATTTATGACCAGTTGGGATGACTTATCATTGGTTTTTAGGGAATGGACATCAACAAAGAAAGCTTTTTGAACTTGGAAATCTGTACTTATAAACAAGGCGGAGATAAACTCATAGGTTAACTTAACCGAAGATAAAGTAACCAACATCTCAGGCAGGATTTTATCCAAAAGTTCACTGTTATTTGGTGTATCTAAAATTATCTGCTGCAACCTCACAAAAACTGTCAACTTTTCATTTGAAACCATAATTTTTCTCAGGGTTCTCCGGGAGTATAAATCTCAATGTTTGAATGAACATCCCCACCAGTATCATCATCAGCATAGACCAACTCAATTAAATTTGATGAGGGGAAATTTTCTTTGAAAAAAGTAATGTTTATTAAAACGGGAATGAGTAGAAAAATTTTAGTCAGCATAAATTAGGATCTTAATTTATGCTAGTTTAGCGGGAAGTAATTGTCAATTTACCTTAAAGTTTGAAAATGATCCTCTTCCATGTTAAACCAAGCAAAATTTGATAAACCTATTTTAGGCGAAAACTCAGGACCAACTCTTTCAGAAGCTTTAACAGTTTCCTGTTCGCATGTCAGGTGCAGAGTTTTACCTTGGAATTCTGCGATAAAGGAAGAACCGCCCGGGGTCATATAGGGATAATCCCAACCTGCGTAACCACTCTGAGCTTTAGCAACTCCGTATGCAGCTGGACTCGGCTTAACCTTAGAAGGATCACCCTTACTATCTTCACATTCTTTCACATAAGAGCTTGCTGAAAATGTTACTATTTGACTTGAAATTAACCCTACGCCTCCTACAGCAGATAAAGATGCAAGGAGGATTGCTTGTCTTGTAGTTGGACGGTAATGGATTTTGGATACAAATGAAGCGACTACACCAAACGCCAAATCACCTATCCTATCTGTAAATGACGCAACTTTATTAACTCTCCTTAGTCTTTCTACTAATGTACCTCGTTCAGCCCTTAAACCCTCACTCATATTAAAGCTTACCTTTTTTTGTAGGTTTTTTGGAGCAAGAAATACAGCGGGTGGCAGTTGGCATAGCTGCCAGTCTTTCCTTTTCAATCGGATTTCCGCAGTTTTCGCACTTGCCGTATTTGCCGTTTGAGATATTTGAAAGGGCTCTTTTGATGTTTGTAAGTATTTCGCTTAAATTCTGCTTGACCGCCACTATCCTGGAGTGGGTATCTGCCAGCCAGGAATCTGTTCCCGGCTCACTGCTTTCGGCAAGAGCATTGTCGGACAAAACCGGATCATCATCTTCTAGGTTTTCCAGTTCCTTTTCTACCTTTTTTTGCTGTTTAATCAAAAGATTTTTAATTTTACTTAAAGTATTCATTTAAACCTTCATGCAGAAACAATATTCTCGCAAAACCAATCCTCAATTACAACCCTAAAAATTACCCGGGTTGGATTTTATCCTAAGCATTTTAAATAGGGTCCGACTCATTTTACGAGAAGAGACCCTTAAGTTTACCCAGAAATTATACCAGCTTTTCTTAAACTTTGAAACCATAAAGTTTTGGCTTTGCCGATTTACTAAAAGACTTAGCAAAAATACCAAATCACGCCCAAATTGCTTCTTTCCCTGAGTATAGTAGGAGAAAATCCCCAGGATTATTAGTAATATTGAAAATAAAAACCCGCTAGATACATCCCCCCATATTTTCTGCCTATCTCCGCGGTAGAACTCTAATATAAATTTTGCACCTCCCAGCAATATAAGCCCGATGGAGGCTATTTGACCGTTGAAATGAAACTTTAGAACTTTGGACCAAAGATATAAAAACCCGATAAAAAAGATTAGGCTTTCAACAACTTGCAGTGGAAATCTTTTTCCGACAACCCCGACCAGTGACACTTCAAAAGCGCTATTAGAAATAAGTCCATATTGGCAGCCACCTAAAAGGCAACCTAGGGAGGCAATAGCTATGCCTAAAAAAAGACCGACCGCGGCAAAGTCTGCTGCCTGCCAGAAGTGTATTTTTAATCTACCCGAGAAATATTTCATAGTCAAACCTCCACCTAAAAGTGCTCCCCAAAAAGATAAACCCGGGTATTTACTAAAGAGTATCGCCTTCAAGAAGTCGTCGAATAGGCTTAAATTTGTTAAAACATAATAGGATCTGGAAAACAGTAGACCTCCAATAACCGAGAGCAGCAAAAGATCTATTGTTTTTTCTTCATCAAGCTCATATACCCTAACTATCCGCCAAATGATAAAGGTTGCGGCAAAAAGCGCCAGTATTAAAAACACACCGAAGGAAGAGATTGACTGGTTAAATAAGGTAAAAAGAACCGGTTTCATGTATTTTGGAAATTTTTCCTAGACTATCACATTGATGTGTCCTACCGCAAATTACTGCAGTTTGTTATACTATCTTTAGACTTAATTAACCAAAAAATATGACTGCTACTGCGCATGCTTTGGTAGGAGGGGCAATTGCCGCCTCAGTAAAAGATCCGGTTTTGGGAATTACCCTCTCAGCGCTGTCCCACCCTCTTCTGGATTTAATCCCCCACTGGGACTTTGGCTGGGGCTGGAAAAAAAAGTCCAAACTAACACTATTTGTCCAAGCATCCTTTGATCTTATTTTAGGTGTTGTCTTGGCATATATCTTTTTTGGCCAAGGCGTTAACCCCTGGTATTTTTTGGCTTGTGTTTTTGTTTCTGAGGTCTGGGATATACTAGAGGCGCCTTACTGGTTTTTTAACTGGCGGTTCCCACCCTTTAGCTGGATTTACAACATTCAGTCTAAGTTTCAGGGAAGGACAAAAACCATGGGTATGGGGATTTTAACTCAGGTGGTAACTATCTCTCTTCTGGTGCTAATTCTCCAAACTTTTAGCTAAAAGTGACTTAAGAGTGAAGTTTTTTTAGGTATTCTTTAAACTCACTACCAAATTCAGGATGCTCCAATCCATACTCTACTATGGTTTTTAAATATTCCAATTTATTGCCGGTATCTCGGTATTTAGCATTTTTAAGCTCCAATGCATGAACCGGCATGCCCTGATCAATTAATTTTTGTACCCCCAAAGTATAAACCAACTCCTGCCCTTCACCAAGCTCTTTTCTTGCTTCCTCCAGCGCATCATAAATTTGCGGGGTATAGACGTAACCTGAAATTATCGCCAAATCCGAAGGTGAACCGCTTGAGGAGCCCGGTTTTTCAATAATTCTATTAACTTTAATTATTCCGTCCCCCAAATCTTCCCCGCCGGCAAAACCGTACTTTCTATAGTAGTCTTCATGTTGAGCTTTAATTCCGCCCAGAATTATTGATTCGTACTTTTCATACGCTTCCACAAGCTGCTTTGCCCGGGAAGGTTCTGCATCAATAAAGTCATCCCCCCAAAATACCAAAAAGGGCTCATCATTCATGATATGGCGGACGTTTAAAATTGGAGTTGCATTGCCCTGAGGACCTTTCTGGCGGATATAAACAAACTCAGCCAAATCGGAAATCTTTCTTACCATATCAAGGGCGTCTGTTTTAGCCGAAGCTAAAAGTTTTTCCTCAAGTTCAAAATTATTATCAAAGTGATCCTCAATACTTCTTTTATTCCAGCCTGTGACTATAACTATGGTTTCAATTCCGGCGTCCACCAATTCCTCCACTACCCTTTGAATAATAGGTTTATCCACAAGAGGCATCATCTCCTTAGGCATAGCCTTAGTTTGTGGTAAAAACCTGGTCCCAAACCCCGCAGCCGGAATTAAAGCCTTAGTAATTTTCTTCATTTAAATAATCCTATCATAAAGCCAACTCCGAATCAGCAACCTCTTATTTCACTCTTTCTACATACTGACCGGTTCTAGTATCTACTTTAACTTTCTCCCCTACTTTCATAAACATCGGAACTTTTATAATAAGCCCGTTATCAATTGTTGCTTCCTTATAAACATTGGAAACAGTATTACCTTTTTCCTCAGGACCGGTTTCTGTAATTTCATAAATAATACTGTTTGGTAATTCTAAACCAATCGCTTCCCCATCATTTACAATTAAAACTACATCCAAGCCTTCTTTTAGATATTTTGACTGATCCCCTATAACTTCCCTATCTATTGAAAATTGTTCGAAACTAGTTGGATTCATAAAGTTAAAACTCTCTCCATCTTGATAGAGAAATTGAGCCTTTTCTTTTACAACATTCGCCTCATCCACCCTAGCTCCTGTAATAAAAGATTTTTCAGTAGTAGAACCGGACTTTAGATTTTTAACCTTAACTTTAATAGTCCCTGAACCCCGCCCCATTTTAACGTGTTCATAATTGACAACTTGCCAAAGTTGGTTATCATCTTTAAATACAGTACCATTTCTAAGATCGTTTACGTTCAACATAATTAGTTTTTAATTCTACCAAAATCTTTTAGAAATTGCTCTGTCCCTTTACTATCCCTCTCAAGCCATATGGCATTAGATCTAATTTGTTCTAAAACTTGGGAAATAGTCC
>CAYMTV010000005.1:0-47257 GCA_964393525.1 uncultured Gammaproteobacteria bacterium
GAGCATATCCAATGCTTTCATTGATTGATCATAATACTTAAAAATGTTATTAAAACTGGGGGCATCGAGCATAAAAAGTAATGGCCTTTTATGAGGAAGGAGTTGATACTTTTCCTGCCTAAAAGTTTGAACCAAATGGTCTGTGAAACCTTCCCAGCCACTTGCGCCCCCAAAATGTGATCCCTGCAAAATTAAGGCAATTTTTGGGCCAGTTGTCAATTTAGAAGCTAGATGTCGTCTAAACCCATAATTATAGATATTAAAATCGTACGACCTATTGTCATAAAAACAATATGCCCAAAAATCAATTCCGGCCTTCTTTGCATAAAGAATCTCCTGATCCATTACTTCTTGTCTGTCCCCCAATATCTCAATTGATTTACCATCTGGGCCAATTTTGCTGTAAAAAGGGAGCCTATTGTGCCATTTCGGGTCTTCCAGATTTTTAACCCATCTACTCCCACTAAACCAACCGCCCCACCTAATTGCACCAACCAAAGGTTTTACCTCTGGTTGTGTTAAAGATTGACCTTGAATTTGTTCAAATGGTAATACAGCAAATAATGCAGAGCTTACTCCTAATTTTAAACAGTCCCGTCTGCTCAAACTATAATCATAAATTGACATTTGAGAGATTGTATCAAAAACGAAGTTACTATATTTAGGTTTAGTTCAAAGAGATTTATTGAATTTCTGCTAAGGTAAGTTCCTGAGGAGGTTCTATACCAGCCTCGTCTTCTAAAGTTTTCATTCTCTTTTCTAATTTTTTCATATTATCATTTTATCATTGTTTAATTTATACATATCTCCAATAAAGAAATTTCATTTTTACAAACATCACAAAAATATTTGGTAGACATAAAGATTCAAATAATATCAAGAAGCGAAAATAAACTTTACTCCAATTGCTAAAATTGCCACTAAAACCACTTTTCTAAATTGAGTTTTTGGGATTTTATCAACAATTTGCTTCCCGCTAAAGGACCCTGCAAGGGCTAAAGCAAATAGAATTGGTATATACCAATAGAACTTGTTTTCCAAAAAACCTTGAGAAAAATAAACCGGGATCCGGGTTAAGTCTACAGCCAGCGCAATGGCTGCTGCAGTTGCAATATATTTTTCTTTGGGCAAGGAAAAAGCTGTTAAAAATGCCCCTCTTAATGCACCACCTGTCCCTATTAGCCCAGCCAAAAAACCAGACATCCCACCGCCTATTATTGAATTTGAAAGTGTTGGCTTAACCTTAAATCCTTCCTTAAAAAGTGATATAAGAGAGTAGAAAACAAGAAAAATCCCTAAAATTCCTTTCAACAAGTTTTGTTCAATAACGGAAACTAGCAAAGCACCCAAAAGGGTAAATAAAATGCTTGGCAAACCAAATTTAATAAGGATATTTTTATCCAAACCTGATCTAAAAAATCCAATCCTTCCTAAATTGCCAAAAATATGAAACAGGGCAACCAGTATTAAAGCTGTTTTAAAATCAAAAAATAAAAGTGCCAGGGGTAAAAAAATAGTTGAGGAACCAAAGCCTGCAATAGTACCAACAATTTCCGAGAAAAAAGCTGCCAAAAAAAATAATATCTCCATTCTTTTAGGTTAACATAAATTAATTTGTCATTTGGCAGTTTTAGTGTTGACAATAAAGCTAAACGGTTATATAAATTAGAAAAGAAAAAATTATGGCAAAATATCTGATTGAGTCGCCTCATACTAATCAAGGGTGTCTGGAAGCTCTAGATGAAATGCTACTTAATGAACCAAAGATTTTAACTAAGTTTAGCTGGGGTTGTAACTTGGGCCATCACACAGGCTGGGCGCTTATAGATGCCAAAAATGAGTCAACTGTAAGAAAGCTGTTACCAACTTCTCTTCGTAGCCAAGCTCGAATATTTAAGGTTGATGCTTTCACCCCAAAAGACATTAGACAAAAACACCAAAGATGACAGAAGAACAAATTCCCACTCTTAAACTTTCCTTCAAGCTTGGCGAGGAAATAAATTTCACACTGCCTGATTTAAAAGGAAAAAAGATCAGTCTCTCTGAGTACAAAGGGAAAGTGGTACTGGTGTTTTTCTTTACTACCTGGTGTCCCTATTGTTCTGCTGAGGCGCCATATCTGGAGAAAGAAGTCTGGCAAAAGTTTAAGGATCAGGGTATTCAAGTACTTGCCATAGATGTACTGGAAAGCAAAGCTCTAGCAGAAAAAATGCAAAAGAGGTTTAAATGGACCTTTCCTGTGCTTTTAGATAAGGATGGCAAAGTTACTAAAAAGTTTGCTCCAGTTAAAGAAGGTTTGTCGCCTGAGGTAGCAATCATCAACTCCCATTTTATTTTAGATAAGGAATCACGTCTGCGCTTTTATGAATATTTAAACATGGAGCGTTTTGATGCCCGTGCCCGGGCTACCATTAAAAAACTGAATGAAATCCTTGCTGAATGAGATAAATTTGGATTGGGCTCCTAAAAAACTTAAAAAAGGTCAGAAGACAAATCTCACGATTACCCTTACGATACCAAAAGATATTCATATCCAAGCTCATAAGCCAGCAGAAGAGCTTTTGATCCCTACTAAAATTGAGTTAGAGAAAAAAGTAGGCTTAAGCTTTGGTCAACCTATTTATCCCAAGCCAAAAGAGTTACCCACTTCATGGTCAGAGGTAAAGCTTTTGGTATATGAAGGGAAGATCAATATCCTTATACCTTTGGAAATAAGTAAAGATGCAAAATCTGGTGAATATCTAGTCAAAGGAAATCTTTCTTATCAGGGCTGTACTGCCAAACTTTGCTTACCACCCAAAAGTAAGCAGTTTACTTTGGCGCTTCTGATTTCATAGCTTAAATACAATATAACTATCTTTCGTAGATTATGGCTTTAGTTGTAAATCTACTGACTTGGGAAGCTGATTTTCCTGGAAAAGCTTCTACCTTTAATTTACCGTCCTCTTGCAATTCAAATAAAACTACTCCTGCCAGCTCCTCTGTATTTTTGGCAGTTAGTCCACTAACAAGGCTTATGGTATCCCATCTATTCCCATTTGGTTCATAATAATCAAATCTCATCAGCTCATATTTTGTAACTCCATAAGCTTTAGTTACATCTTTAGGATCAGGGGAATTTCCTCTTACTCCAAAAGCTTTTGGATAACCTCCAAAATTCCCTAAAGATATTCTGACTTGGCTCTCATCAATATGGTCATAAACTATGCTTAAATTTTGTGTCCAATATTCATTTCTTTCATTTTTGTCTCTGCCAACCTTAAACCAATTTCCAAGTAATGTGCCCTTCTTATCATAACCAACTTTTCCACCTAAGGGCTCTCCAGTTCTTAAGTTTTTAGGCAAGAGTTCACTCCTTAGGGAATCAGAAACATAATCAAAAGTATCAACTGTAACAGAAGTCCAGGGATCAATATTTTCTGGACTTAAAATATTTGGATCTTTTTTTGTGGTATCCATGATCTGGAAATCAAATGAATGCGGGCCAACAGTGCCTATCACCTCCCCTTCTTTAACAGGAATTCTAGGGAAAGCATTTGGGTGCTGTGAGTTAGGATTATTAAATTTAAATGAAGCAAGTATGTTCTGAGATAATGTATCAATATGGATTAACCTGACATAGTAGTCACAGGAATATTCAAAAACAACTAAATAATTATTGGAATAAGGATCCTTTCTGTAAGATTTTTCAACTGGCTCTTTAAAAAGCTCCACATTGGTGATAAAGCCATCAAATGGAGCTTTTATCTGGTATTTCTCAGGGTTGTCTGTAATTAGTGACCCACCCTTAGTTTCTTTTGGAATAATGTATTGGTGGTCTGTTGGGGTAACATGGGAATCTTGGACTCTGCCCATTGGAACAATTAATTCTATCTCTTTTGGATCAAGTGGAAAGGTGTTTAACTTTGTAGTGCCATTACCTTCACACCTTCCATACAATCCCTCTCCTCCTTTTTGTCCAGCTTGTTGAAAGCCAAAAGGCTTGTAAGAATCTTGTTTAAAAGCTTTTAGGGAATTAAAAGCAAAAACTCCACCTATTAAAACAGCGGCAGTTATAACAACTAAAGCTATCAGGCCGAATCCTTTATTAGGCATTAAATTAACTATCTCATACCTTGGATATACTAGCAATGATTTAGGGCAGGAGATTAGATAACAGACTTTCTAATATGAAAGCGACATGGAATCCTTGTGGGTAAGCCCTCCGCCTTTACCTGTGAAACTTATTGGAGCAACTTTGCTATCTTTATTAACAGTCCCGCTAAACTCAGCACTGGCAGGTATAGCAACAAAAAATGGGTCACAAACTCCGGTTATTGTACCGCTAAATACTCCATTATTTTGGCCATCAAATGTTCCTTTCAACTTACCTCCACAAGTTCCGGAGATGGAACCGGTGACAGACCCTCCCTCCAAAGGAATACTGGCAGTCACTGTTACAGAATAATCTTTAAAACTGTATACCCCTGAAGCTGTTACTGCTCCTTCTGGTTTTTCATCCTCCAGTCTTCCCATCAAGCAATTAAAAAGTTCTTCCCCGCCACAATGCTTAAAATAGTAACCCAAAGCTGCATTAGACCCAATTAAAACAAGGACTACTAAAATAATGAGAAACACAAGCATCGGTCCACAGCCTATGCCACTTTTTTTAGCTGCAGTTTCGGGAGAAGGCTGATTTTGCTCATCCATAAGTCAAATTAAATCTTAAGGGAATCTAAAAGTCAACCAGTGTAATTGCGCCTTTTTGGGAATATTAGCTAGCTTTTTGAAGATTGTTCATTTTGTCTATTAAAATCAGCAAGGATTGATTTTAGATCATTAAATAGCTGCTCATTTGAAAGGTAGCGGATTGCCCTCAAACCCGCAGTTTTTGCAGCTGCAATATTTGCCGCCCCGTCATCCACAAATAAAATTTCAGAAGGATCCACTTTTAATTTCTCAGCAATCACCAAATATCCTTTGGAATCTTTTTTGCTTATTCCCAAATTCTTTGCTGAAAATACATTCCTAAATATTGGTTTAATTATTTTTTGTGCTTCTGAGTCATTTTGCACAATATCAGTTGTAAAAATAGACAGGGTATATTTATCTTTAAATTGTCCTAAATAATTTAATAACTCTGTATTAAATTTGAAGTAATCCAAAAATAATCCATTCTCACCTCTTACTTTCCTGTACAAATCATTAAGCAAACCATTATAGCTTTCATCCTTAGGAAAAAGAATTACTCTGGAAAAATCAAACAATAAATTAGTAATCATATTGAATCTAATTTTACATTTTTCAAACAATTTTAGCTAACTCTTCTATAGAATCCAGGTTTAGTTTTTTCAACTTTACCTGCTTTAATTAGAACATTAAGTTGAGTCCCTAACCCTTCTTTTTGCATATGAGGCTCATGATCGGTATTGAAAAGTTCATACAGATGACTAAGTTTCATTTGTCCATCGTTTGGCAAAATAAGTAGAATTCTATCTCGAGCTTGATTACTCCCTCGGACAGTACGTGCACTTCTCTCTTCTTGATAGTTTTGCAAAAATAAAGCTACTTTAAATCTATCCCAATTCCTTATAGGTCCCGGGGATAAGGTGTCCACTGTTTCTTTGGCAGGTTCCAAAACTAAATGGTAAAAGAGACGAGTTAATTCATTTGCCGAGGCAAGAGATTTTTTTCTTCCTGTTACTGAATTGAATTTACTCAAATAGCCAAGCATTTGCAAACCACTTAAAACATCCGCAGTGACAGCTCGTTCAACTCCTAGTTTCTTTGATAAATTATTTCCTTCATAATCTTCAGTTGGATTAGCTTGAATATATCCTAAAACCTTATATAATATTCCTGGGGCCCTAAAGTAAGGCTTTATCTCTTGTAATTTTACGTAAACATTAAAATAATCGAAATCCCGTTGAAGCCTTGCATTAATTGGTCTGTAAATGGACCAACCCCTAGAAACATTCCCTTCTATATCTCTTGACGGTGATTGAAAATCAATAATTCCAGCAACTGACAAATCATCAAACAGATCTGTTACTCTTTCTTCCGCAAGACCAGTTTCTGTTGCAATATCTATTCGTCTTTGGTTTCCTGGATGATCAATTAGAAATCTTATAATTCGATACACTGCATCAGGTTTTAGTTGATCATTTTTTGAGTGTAATCCACCAAGTATTCTTACCATGGAATCATACCTATGGGGGATATTTGAGCTTCTTGCTCTATACACAAATTCCACTGCATTTTGGACTAAAGGTGTTACTAGCTCACTAGAAGGTTCTGAACGGATATAACCTGTTCTAAAATCTTCTAAAGTTTGTAAATGAACCTGTCTAACTACCGCTCCAATTCTTACTAGTGAACCATCTAACTTTTGATCATTTCTTTTTAATTCTACATAGCTCCAAACTGGCGCTTCTGTAATTGGAAATCTCCTAGGCAACCCTAACTCCTCTATCCAATCCAAAACTCTTTTATGAAGTCTACTTGAGGCAAAGTAAATTCCTTGACCCATAGCTAATAGAACTATTCCTTTAGGATCTGGTGTTAAAACAGAGAGTGCTCTTCCAAGCCCAGCTCTAGGATCATAGGCCATCCCCCTTCTTTCTGGGTCCACAAAATCGCTATATCTTTCTAATCTACCTTGGGAAATCATTTGTATACTTTTGTTTGCGTATTATAGGATGATGGAATAATAATTTCAAACTTTTGAATGACAAGAATTTGTTATCTAATTTTTTCTTGTATTTAATTATATTCCTGGTATTAATAACATTTCTAAAATAAAAAATTGTCTGTTATTACTTTGAATAATTTTTTTCTATATACTAAAAGCAGTAAAAGTGCATTTGCAGTAATAAAGTAAATCTGAAATGCCGCGTTTTCAATTAGCTAGTTTACTATGAGGTCTAAGGTTTTTCTACTATTTACCTTTAGGGAAAATATAAAAATTGAACCCTATAGTTTGATGTTAACTTATAATTCTGTTAACATTTGATTTATGCCTGAACGTAGACCCGGAAAAAGATTACCTCACCATATGGGTGGGAGTAGACGTAAGTTTCGCGAAAAACCCCCTGACCAAGCTCCTGCTGAGTTCGCACAACCAATAGGTATAGAAAGACTTGCTCGGGATAACAGGTTTAAAAGTAGGTTTATAATTGGCTTTGGAGCAACAACTTTAGCTTTTTTCGCATCGCAGTATAATCTTCACCATACCGAAATTTTAAGCTCCTATGGAAAAGATTTCCTTATGCCGCTTGGAGCTTGGTATGGTTTTCCTCAAATAGCTGGAAGGGCTTTTCCCCGTTTAGAAAAATTTGCCCAATCAAAAATACCTCTTATTCTTTATTCTACCTATGCTGCCGGTTTTGAGGCAGTTCAATATTATCTTCTTGAAGTTGCCAAAATTCAAACTCCTGATAATAGATACGACCTCTGGGATTTCGCGGCTTTAGGAGCGGGGGTTACGCTCGCTTTAGGGGTGGATAAATTTGTCAGAGGAAGAGAGCGCAGGTTGGGAATTGCATCCAGATAAAAAGTCAGTTTTTGTATAAGTAGCTGTCATTTTTTGTTTGAGAGACCTTCCATTTGGGAAATTTAAAATGATTTGAGGTAACTCTTGCACCCTTTTTTAATTCTTTTTTTAGTTTTTTCTCAAGACTTCCCATAATGGTTGGAATTACATATAAAGTCACAATGTCAAATTTGGATAAATCCACCTTCCAAAGATCTTGCCAGTTTATAAATGCTTTTCTCTCTAACCCTGTTTTTTTTATATTTCTCCTTGAGATCCAAACCAACAAGGGATTTATCTCATACCCATAAGCCTCTGCACCAGCTTTGGCAAGTGCAATGACAACCCTTCCATCCCCTGACCCTAAATCCACAGCTTTTTCTCCTTTTTTAATTTTCAAAAGATTAATCATATCCTTAACCCTCTTTTTGCCTAATGGAGCATATGGACCACCACGAATAGTTGAGTAGACTAAAAGGTAAATCAAAGATAAAAGAAGCGCTATTAGGATTATTTGTATAGAAATTAAGATCATTATATTTTTACCTCCTCTAAAATTTCTGCAACAGTATTCCACTTATCCCAGCCTTCACCAAAGTTTTCTACTACCCAGATTGTTGCTAAAACTGCCTGGGAAAAACTCCACAAGTAAACCCTTTTTGGATCTAGCCCAAGCCTTTCGGAGAGAAACCCTATTCTGTTTTTAATGGTTACTTTTATATCTGGATACTCTAAAATTTGGGGGTAGGGATTTCTTAGTAACGCACCAATTTCATACTCTCTTTCCCCTATGACACCCTTGGGGTCTATTGTAAGATAGGCTTCCCTTTCTGCTTTTAAAATATTCCCATGGTGAAAATCCCCATGCAGTAAAAATTGCTCTCCTTGGGATGCCTCAAGCTCAAAGAAAATTTTTTCCGCTTTATCAACCAGTTTTTTATCAAGCAGGGTGGATTTTGAGTTCTTATACTTTTTAAAACCCTTACCCCAGTCTGAGACTTTAGGGAAAATATTCCTTTCCGGGGCTTTAATCCAAAACTTTTTCAATAAAGCGGTAGTAATAGACATAGCCTCTTCTTCATCCATCTTTTCAATATTTGTACCCGGTTTAAGATACTCAAGGATCATTAAACCTTTTTCTAAATCAACCTCCAAAAGTTTCACCATACCTTTTCCATTAAAAAGTTTTAGGGCTTCAACTTCAGTTTTAAACTCTTTGTTAGAAGGAATTCCCAACTTAACCACAACCTCTTCTCCATCAATAAATTTTGCAGGCGTTGTGTAATTAATAGATAATTTTGGGAAGGGATCCTGGATTTCTATTTTAAAAGTATCTTCTATTTGGTTTATCAAACCAGGTAATCCTTTAAGCCACACTTTCCCTTCTTCTTTATAAAGTGAAATAATAGTTTTTTTAAAATCTGCCAGAGTATTGCGAGTCATTGGAAGAATTATATAATTAACCAATGCAAGAAGGTAACTATATTTTATATACCGAGTCCAAAGGGTCCGGTCAAACTATTGTTTTAATCCCCGGGATGCTGGCAACAACTAAATTCTGGAAAAAACTGGCAGCAAAATTGGCACAAAAATTTAAAGTCATCTCTTTAGACCTTTTAGGGTTTGGTAGATCACCCATGCCTTCTGACTGCAACTACACTAAGGAGAACCATCTTAGCGCAATCAAAAATACTTTGGATCACTTAGGAGTTAACGGGCCATTTGTATTAATCGGTCATTCAATGGGTGCTTTGATTGCCTTGTCCTATGCGGTGAAATTCCCCAAACAAGTCAGACAACTGATTTTACTTTCACCTCCCATATTTTTAACTCATCAGGAAGCCAAAGAAAATATTATTTCCCACTCCGCTTTGCCCAAAGTTTTGCTTTATGGACCACTGGCTCAGGTTACCTGTAAAGTTTTTTGTAACTTACTTCGTCCTCTCACTGCACTTGGAGTAGCCTATTATTTTAAAGATTTACCTTCCGATATAGCCAAAGATACCTTGCTCCATACATTTAGTTCCTACTCTAAGACTTTAAAAAATATTGTGGAGATGCAAGATCCAATTTACGGGATTAAGCAGTTAAAAATCCCGGCAAAAATCATTTATGGATCAAAAGATAAAAGAATAATTGCTAAAAATATTGAAAGGTTAAAAGAGTTTAGTAATATAGAAGTAGTTAAATTGGAAGGATTGGGTCACCAATTCCCCCTAACCCATCCGGAAAAAATTATCTTAAATATTGTTTAAAGAAATCCAGGAATTTTTGGTAATTTAAATATATAAGATAAAAATTTATAAAAACTAAACCCGGGAAGATAAAATATTTTTCTATCTTGCCGCCGGTTTTTATCCTCAAAAACCTAAGCGGCGGAATCCCAAATCTTATTGGGATTGGAAAAAACCAGGGTACACCCTCGCGAGTAAAAGTGTCCATTAAAAGGTGGGAAACAAATCCAATCATAAACGCCCACCAAACAATATCCATATTGACCAAAAGCACGGAAGAGGCAGCATCCAGTAAAATCTGCAGTATAAACCCAAACAAAAATATTCCTAAAATTGAGTGGGAAATAAATCTGTGTCCTCCAAGAAGTGGCGAAATTAGTTTTGATATAATATTGCCTCCCCTAATCTTCCCCCAAAAAGAGGCTGTAGACTGATCAATATCCGGAGCAAGTCCCCCAAGCATATTGGCTCCAAAAGCTACCATGGCAGTAGATAAGGTAATCTCCTGTAGAGGTTGGGTTGCTACTAGATAAGTTAAAGCAGTAAATGCAGCCAAATCATGAGTTCTGCCTGTCATATTTTTTGGTTATCCATTACAACCATTATACAGTCCATTGATAAGATGTTGTTGTTAGGAATAAACCAAATCAATATAATAAGTGTATGTCTGAATTTAGAAAACTCACAACAGTCGCCAGTTTTGTCGCTGAGGAATTCGACAAAGAACGTAAAATCGAGACCGACCAGAAGATAATTGTAGATCCGGTTGTTGCCGAAGTTGCCACCTGGTATGAAAAAATCCGCAATGCCATGGATTACCGGGATGATGATGTAATTTTGCGGGCTGCCATTGAAAGAATCATCAAACGCAGGATGCTTCTTGGAGGGAATGGAGCTACCATTGCCGAACCTTTGGTTAGAGAGCTTGTTTGGGCCAGATACTTCAATGAAGATACGGTTTCCGAATCAATTATCCCAACCGTTGAAAAAATTATCGACAACTACTTAAGACTGCAGGACAAAATTAATGCCAAACACAGATTAAATAAGAATGAGATTTATCAATGGATCATGCATCTTATGTCTTCTGAGATTGAAGACAAGATGTCCCCAAGCAAACAAAAGGATCTTTTATCAAACTTTATGTACCAAATTTACAAGGACAGAGCGCAAATTCCGGATGAAGACGAGGAAACAAAAAATGTCCAGGTTTTTATAGGAGTAAGGAGAGCCTTCGCCAAAGATGACCTGGCCCTTTTAAGGTATCGGCTGTTTAACCAACTAATGGGTTTCATAGCTGAGGATAAAATAGAACATATTTCAGAAAACTGGGTTAAACTTGTAAGAAAAATCAACTCACAAATAAATCATCCCTTAAAAGATCGGATTTATACCTATATTAAAAAACAGACTATCCCTCTATTTATTCTGGAAGATGTTTTAACAAAAAATAAGGGCCACAACAAACATCTTCTGCAAAATCAGGAGGAGTTAAAAATTGCGGTTTTAAATTCCTGCAAAATCCGTTATGAGGATATTAGCGGAAGAGTTAGACGAGCAATCATCAGGGGAATTATTTTCATTGTTCTAACCAAAGCTATTTTTGCCCTGCTAGTTGAGGGGACATATGAACGCTTACTGTACGGTGAAGTTATGTGGAATTCAATTGCCATAAATACAATGTTTCCACCCATCATCATGTTTTTAGCGGGGGTCTTTATTAAAACCCCTACTAAAGAGAATTCAGTAAAAATTTTCGAGAGAATACAACAGTTAATATTAGAAGGCGAAGTTGGGAAAATTCCGCCCAAACTGGTCAAGCGCACCGGAACAAGGGATCCAATAATGTATGCAGTGTTCATTATCCTTTGGTTGTTTGCCCTATTTTTGCTTTTAGGCGGGATCATTTATGTCCTGTCTTTGCTGGGGCTTACCGAAATCAGCCAGTTTGTTTTTATCTTCTTTATGGCAATAGTTTCTTTTATCTCCTACCGGGTCAATCAAACTGCACATATGTATACTTTTGCAGATGAGAAAGAAGGAATCAGGTCTGTTTTGTTTGACTTTTTCTTTATGCCTTTTATTCATCTTGGCAGGCAGCTGACGGAAAACATTTCCAAAATAAATATATTTTTGTATATTTTTGATCTGGTTATAGAAACGCCTTTTAAAGTTTTATTCTCCTTCTTTGAACAGTGGTTTCTCTACCTTAGGACTCAGCGGGAAAAGTTAGGATAATTCATGAAGGTATTACTTTATGGTAAGAATGCCCAAACCATTTCAGATTTAGCTTCATCTTTAGGTTTTGAGATCGTATCTTCTCATCCGGATATGATTATAAGTTACGGCGGGGATGGGACGCTTTTGGCCTCGGAAAGAGAATTTCCCAATATTCCTAAACTTCCTATCAGAGACAGTAAAGTCTGCAAAAAATGCTCAGACCATACGGAAGAAGCTTTGCTTAAACTTTTAAAAGAAGGCAGGCTTAAATCGGAAGAGAAGATAAAGCTGGAGGCAGTTTTTGAGGATCATAAGTTATATGCTTTAAATGAAATCGTCATTAGAAACCTGACACCAATTCATGCCATCAGATTTGAAGTGGCAATAAATAATCGGTTAATAACCCCCAAGCTTATAACCGCTTCGCCAGAACGGTCGAGACTTCGACCTGATGTAGGTGAAGCAAAGGTTAAAGCTTGCGCGGCAAATGAGCTGCGAAGCGGTTTAAGCTTAAATAACAGAAAACCACGGACTCTAAGTCCGCGGAAGCTTATAATTGGCGATGGAGTGGTAATTGCCACAGCTTTCGGCTCAACCGGTTACTTTAAGTCAGTCACCGGAAAAACATTTGAAACGGGTATCAATTTAGCTTTTAACAATACTACCGAAAAAATTGAGCCGCTATTTTTAAACAAATGGGATCTTATAAAGATTAAAATAATTCGAGGACCGGCTGCGCTTTCGGTGGACAATAATCCTAAAATCCCAACTTTAAAAGAATACGATGAGGTAAAGATAAAAGTTTCGGATAAAACAACTACTATATTTGTGCCGGAAACCCTAAGATGTTCCCGCTGCATCATAAAAAAGCATCAGCGTTTATCCGAGGGATACTAAATTACTTTTTGGTAATTAATTGACAACATGCTTCTATGCACGTATATTACTAACAATGAAATTTTTAAGTTACGGACCTTACTTAATAATTATTGCTGCAGTTTTGTGGGCGTTGGACGGAATAATCCGAAGAAGTCTTTACACCCTTCCGCCAATAACCATTGTTTTTTTTGAGCATTTGATTGGCGCACTTATACTTCTACCTTTTGTACTGACTAAATTCAGAAAGGAAAAAATCACCAGGAGGGATTTAACTTTGGTAGGTGTTGTATCTTTGCTAAGCTCTCTTTTGGGAACTCTTTGGTTTACTACGGCTTTGCTTAAGGTAAACTTTATCTCATTTTCAGTGGTTTATTTACTGCAAAAACTCCAGCCGATTTTTGCAATCACTGCAGCTGTAATATTACTTAAGGAAAAACTTAACCCAAACTTTTTAAAATGGGCGTTTTTGGCGCTGATTTCCGCTTATTTTGTGACCTTTAAAGACGGGCTTGTTAATCTCAATACCGGTTCAGGAACAGTTATTGCTGCACTTTTTGCAATTGGAGCTGCATTTGCCTGGGGCAGCTCAACTGCCATCTCTAAGATGGCTCTTTCCAAAAACAACCCAACTTACATTACAGGATTAAGATTTATCTTTACCAGCTTCATGGCTTTAGTAGGAGTGTATTTTTTGGGCCAAAGCAATACGTTAACTTCAGTAAATTTTTCTCAGCTTTCCAGGTTTGCCTTTATTGCAGTTTCAACCGGGATGGTAGCACTTTTGATTTATTACCATGGGCTGAAAAAGACCGAGGCCAAAATCTCAACGCTACTGGAGCTTGTCTATCCTTTGCTGGCTGTAGCAATAGATACTTATCTTTTTAAGACAATCCTGGCACCCTCACAATACATCGCAGCTTTAGTACTACTATTTAGTGTTTACAATATTACCAAGCTTCAAAAAGTACCCTCTATTGAGACTGCCAAGGCATGAGATTTGAAAGCACCCAGGTTAAAGGCAAGGGACGAGGCAAAGGCATTGGCATCCCAACCATTAATCTTCAGATACCTCCAAACTTTTCTCTAGAAGATGGCATTTATGCAGTTCGGGTTTTTTTGAATGGTCAGGTTTTTAAGGGAGCCTTACATTTTGGGCCGGTTCCCTCATTTAATGAAAATGAAAAAAGCCTGGAGGTAATGCTTCTTGATATTGAGGAAAGTAAAATCCCGGAGACGGAAAATAAAAAAATAGAAGTTGAGGTTGTTAAAAAAATCAGGGACATTGAAAAATTTAACAGCATTGAGGAATTAGTGGTAAGAGTTGAAAAAGATGTTGAAGAGATCAGAAATTATTTTTTATGTTTTCCCCAATGGATGTAGTTCCAGAATCTTTCATGCAAATAATACAAGAGCGCATTAATAATATTTGAAACCAGAGTCAGAGCTGTTGTTTTTTGAATATCTTTAGTGAAGATATAAAAGATAATGAAAGTGGAGATTAAAATTAGGATTCTGTAGGTGATAGTTTTGGCAAGTGACCTTGTGGAATGTTCGTAAAATCTCACAATTTAAGTATATCACCTCTTAAACTAATCCTCGATCTCCCCGACAATGCTTTCAATAATATCTTCCAAGGTTATTATTCCAATGGTCCTATTTTTCTCATCTTTAACTACTGCCATATGGACCTTTTCCTTTCGCATCTGGTTTAGCGCATCATCCGCCAGTATTTTTTTTGAAAGTTTGAGGATCCTTCTTATTATCCCGCTTTTGGCAAGTGTTTTATCTGTATCATTTACCATTGCCAGTTTATAGATATCTCTGATATGGACAAACCCGACAATTTTATCAGGCGATTTATCAAATACCGGAAACCTGCTATGTATCTTTTCTCTAAGGGTTAGTAAAACCTCATTTAGTCTGGTCATTTTTTCAAATGCAATAACTTCGTAAGTTGGAATCATAAAATTTTCAATTGGCTTATCATCTAACTCAAAGGCTCTTTTGACCATTTCCGCTTCTTCTTTTTCGATCAAACCGCTTTCCGCACTTTGAGAAAGGATCAGCCCGATCTCTTCTTCGGAATGAAATAGTTGATGTTTGAGAGGAGGAGTAATGCCTATCAATTTAACAACCAGCCTTCCGGCACCATTTAAAAACCATATAAACGGCTTAAATATAGCGGTGAAAATCCTCAGTGGGACAATTATAAAAAGGGCAGTTTTCTCGGAGGATTGTAAGGCTATGGTTTTTGGAGCTAGTTCCCCCAAAACTATATGCAAAAAAGTAATTATTGAAAAAGCAATGATTACTGCCAAAGTGTGGCTTGATGCAAAAGCGAGTTGCTGGGGTAGGAAATCAAAAAAGGGCTCTATAAAACTTGCAACTGCCGGCTCCCCAATCCATCCTAGAGCCAGCGAGGCAATAGTAATCCCAAGCTGAGTAGCTGATATAAAATCATCAATCTTTGAAAGGGATTTTTTAACAAGCTTTGCTCCTTTATGGCCTTTTCTGGCAAGTTCTTGGATTCTTGTTTTTCTCACCCCAACCAGGGCAAATTCAGATGCCACAAAAAAACCATTAAGCAAAACTAGCAGAAAAACTGTTATGAATTGAGGGATAAACTCCATTACTTGCTAGTTTATCCAAAAACCAGTCCTGCAGCAACCAGAAAAGACAAAGCTAAAGTTGTGAAAGCAAGCGCCGCACTTTTTACCACTTATAACTTCACCACCATTCTAAACTTAATTCTATGGGTTAGTCGCAAAAAAGTGATAATAGCTTGGTAAGAATTAGTTAAGCAATTGTTCTTTAATTGCTTTGATTAAGTCAAAGCTCACTCGCTTTGCTATAATAATAAAGTGATTGCATTCGGTCATACTGCCATAGGAAGTGTTATTGGGATTATTGGCTACGACTATTTTGGACAGAACTCTCCACTTGTGGGAATTACTACAACGACCGCAGTTTCCATTGCTTCGCATTACCTGACGGATTTTATCCCCCACGGGCACTTTATCAGAAGCCAGGAGTATAAGAAAAAAATCTGGCCTATTCTAATATTTGATCTTGCGCTTGGCATTTTAATTTTTACCCTATTTTCATATTATAAATTTGGATTAGGACTAGCTACTTTATATATACTTTTTGGGATTGGCGGGTCACATCTGCCGGATATTATTAAAGGTTTAGTACATATTGATTTTTTCCCTAAAAAAGGATTTTTTAAAATTGAGAGCGCCTTTCATAAAGCGATTCATTGGCATGGAACTTTATCAATCAGTCTTTTAGATGTTTGGCAAGTAGTAGTTGTTCTTTTAGCGTTACTGTTTTTTTAACTTTAATTTATGCCCAAATTATCCAGAAAAATTTTACTGACTATCTCGCTTGTGGTTTTTGTAAGCTTTATTCTCTTTTCTTATCTTGTAGCTAAGGAAAGATTTGCCCAGGTTGATTTTGATACCACAGTTAAATTCCAAGACAGGCTGCCAAGAAGATTAGATTACCCTTTTTCGCTCCTTTCGGGACTTGGCTCAGCCGAAGTTACCGGAGTAATATGGCTGACAATCCTAATAATTTCTTTATTTAAAAGGTACTGGTTAACATCCATAAGTTTGTTTTTGATGCCAATAGGGCTTTTTTTAGAAGTATTTGGTAAATTATTTGTCCTGCACCCTGCTCCTCCCCATTTATTTTATAGGGGTGTTATTGATTATAATTTCCCCAGTAACTTTGTTCATACTGATTATTCCTACCCCTCCGGACATGTCTATAGAACTTCTTTTTTAGTATTTTTTTTAATTACTGTCTTTTACCTTAAGCTTTCCCACTTTAAACAAATATTTATAATTCCCACACTTATTGGACTTTTGGTAGCAATGTCTATATCAAGGATTTATCTGGCCGAACACTGGACAACAGATGTAATCGGCGGTCTTTTACTGGGTGGGTCTTTGGGTATATTTGCCGGTGCAACCGTTCCGCTTAAGAAGTCAAAGAAGCCTCTGGAGGATATCACTTAATCTAGCTCGTCATATCTCCAGTTGCACAAATGGTATGCATGTGCAGACTGTTTGTGCTAAGCCCGCTTTGATAAAATCTTTAATTTTACTTAGAGATTTTTTCTGAATATTCAGCAGCTGTAAACCATTGAGGTTCAGGAGGGTTTTTATATGCAGGATTTGGAACAGCTTTTGGTTCACCTTCCGCCTCTACTATATAATAAGCAAATCCCCTCATTCTTTTAACCGCCTCATAATCAGCATGTCCGGGCAGACTTACCGGGTTAACTTCTTCAAAATTTACTGGGCTGTCATCAATTGTCACAAGCCAGGTTTTGCCTGTATTTACAACCAGGTGGCCCGTTTCCGAAGGAATATAGATGCTTTCCCCGGCTTTAACTTTTACTGCATAAAAATACTCAATTTCTCCATCAATCGGATTACCATCCGAACCGACTTTTCTTTTTTGCAAAAGGGCGACCCCTTCACCCTGGACTATCCAATAAGTTTCATCCAGATCCCCAACATGATAATGCCCATAGGTTTTAATATATTCCCCATCTACAGTCCCTGTTTCCCAAACCGTTACATTCCTTTTATCCATCCCCCCCCTGATCATGTAATAATGGACCTCAGGACCCTTCGCCTCCGGGTTCATTAACACTTCTTTCATTTTTTGATGATCTCTTTGAGCAAAAGGTTTTAACATAAATTTAGGGTATAGGGTTTAGTGTATAGGGAATAGTATAATCTTTCACATAGCTAGTTTCTAGCCCCTTTGCGAAAGGAAAGGTGTATTAACCCTAGTCACTAGTTTCTAATTATGGAACCATTTGCGCTTATCATTTTTGGGATAACCAGCAACCTGTCTCAGATTAAATTAATCCCGGCACTGTATGACATGGAAGAAAAAGGTTTCTTGCCCAAAGATATGTCAATTATCGGCAATGCCAGAAAACCAATGAGCCGGGAGGAGATTCAAAAATTTGTTTTTGAGGTTTTGCAAAAAGAGAATAAGCACCACAAGCATGAGATCAAAGAAGACATGTTTAAAAGACTTTCCCAAAGGTTTTATTATATCGACGGACATCTGGATGATCCTGATTTTTACCCAAGGCTGAAAGATTTCCTAAAAAAGAAGACAAAAATGGGTACTCCCTGCAATAATTTGATATTTTACCTGGCAACCTACCCGGAGCTTTATCATCATATCTTTAAAAATTTACATTCAGTCGGGTTAAATATTGAAAAAAATGGTTTTGTCAGACTGATGATTGAAAAGCCAATAGGTCATGATCTCAAATCGGCAAAGGAGCTTAACAGTCTGCTGCATAAGTACTTCAAAGAAGATCAAATATATAGACTTGATCATTATCTGGGAAAAGATACGCTGCAAAATATATTAACCTTTAGGTTTGGCAATGGTGTTTTTGAGCCGGTTATTAATAAGGATTTTGTAGATCATATTCAAATTACCGCTACAGAAGATTTTGGGATTGGAGGAAGAGGTGGCTATTATGATCAGGTTGGCGCTCTAAAGGACGTCGGACAAAATCATCAGTTGCAGATGCTGGCATTTACTACCATGGATGCCCCGCATGAATTCTCAAATAATGCAGTGACCAGAAGAAGGATAGAAATCCTCAAACACCTAAAGCCACTTCCGGATAAAATAGTTTTTGGCCAGTACCAAGGTTATAAAAAAGAACCCAATGTTGATCCGCACTCAAATATCGAGACCTTCTATGCATATAAAACTTATATTGAAAATGAGCGCTTCAAAAATGTGCCGATTTATGTCCGGGCCGGAAAAAAACTCAACCAGACAGTGACCGAAATATCGATTGTATTTAAAAATCCGGTTAATCGATTGTTTAATGATATGAAAATCGGCAATGAACCCAACGTCTTAATTTACCGGATTCAACCCAATGAGGGAATCGTATTAAAAATGCTGGTTAAAAAACCCGGTCCGGGATTTGAACTGGAACCCAATTATATGCAGTACTGTTACAAGCTGGACCCTAAAACTGAATTACCTGATCCCTATGAAAAATTATTACTTGATGCAATATCAGGCAATCAAACGTTTTTCAATGATGCTGAAGAGGTAGAAGCCCAGTGGGCATTTATCGATCCCTTATCTGAAGCAAAGAAAAAAGTTACCGAGTATGAACCGGGCTCATGGGGACCCAAAGAAGCAGATGAGTTAATTAAAGCTGACGGCAGGCAGTGGCTCGAGCCTTCAATGTTATTCTGTCGAATCTAATTTTTCCTGACTTTATGATCACCAAACTTCCCACGCATGGCGGAGACTAATTTGTTCCTAAAACCATTAGGTGAATCTTCAGTATCTTTTTCTGATTCTACTCTGACACTGAGTGAATCTTCTAATACCGGGGTTTTGACACCTAACTTTTGAGCAGTTTTGACTGTCCATTCGCCTTCTCCGGTATGCCCAATTACTGAGGAATAATTATCCAAATTAGGATCTTCCGATAATGCTTCCTCCGACCAGCCCACCAGTCTTGATTCAATAACCGACCTTTGCTGATAAACCCTAAAAACTTCGGCTAAATCAAAATTAAACTCCGAAGCTTTAAGAATTGCTGCACCTTCGGCGATTGATTCCATCATTCCATACTCAATTCCGTTATGAACCATTTTGGCGAAATGGCCCGCTCCAACACCACCAAAATATCCCCATGCATTAGGGGCTGAGGCTTTCTCCACCAACTCTTTAACCCGCTCTAAATCTTCTTTTGCTCCACCTATCATTAAACAGGCTCCGGTTCTGGCACCATTTGGTCCGCCTGATACTCCAATATCTAAAAAATGAACCCCTTTTGCATGAATCTTTTCAGCCCGCCTTAAGGTATCCTTATAGAAGGAATTTGCCCCATCAATTAATAAATCATTAGACTCTAAAAGCGGAAGGACCTTATTGATAAATTCATCAGTGGTTTCGCCAGCAGGGAGCATAAGCCAGATAATTCTTGGGGGATTCAGCTTTTGGATAACTTCTTCAACGGTTTCAACTGCTGTAGCACCCGCTTTGGCAACTTCTTCCCTGGGCCCAAGAGATCTATTCCAGGCGACTACCTCAATTCCCTGCTCAAGTAGATGCAGTACCATATTTTTGCCCATCCGGCCAAGTCCAATATACCCAATCTTCATCAAAATTGATAATATCATATGTATGTATCTTTTGTTTGATATTGGTGGAACCAATACAAAGCTGGCAGTTTCGGAAGACGGGTTTGACATCTCCGACAAGCGCATCTATCAGACCCCGGAGGACTATAACCTTGGACTCAAATTAATGAAGGACACTTTTGAACTTATGACCAGGGGGGCTATGGTTGCTGGAGTTGCGGGAGGGATAGCAGGTCCCCTAAGCCCGGACGCTTCAAAAATTGTTAAATTTACCAACAATCAGGGATGGAATAATCAGGAATTTAAGTCTCACCTCCAGGAGGCATTTCACGCTCCGGTTTTTATAGGTAATGATGCTGCAATGGGAGGTCTGGGAGAAGCCTCACATGGCGGGGGGGTTGGGTTCAAGGTCGTTTCCTTTATAACTGTTAGTACGGGATTTGGCGGAAGCCGTATTGAAAATGGAAAAATTGATATCTCAAGAAGCGGACTTGAGATAGGACACCAGATTATTGAAACCAAAGATTCGGTTGAGTGTAGCTGCGGCGGCACTAATCATCTGGAATCATTTCTTTCAGGCGCCGCATTGGAAAGAAAATACGGCAAAAGCGCAAAAGAAATCGATGACCCTGAGGTTTGGGATGAAATGGCAAGACTTTTAAGTATCGGGCTTTTTAATACGACTGTTTACTGGTTACCTGATGTTATAGTTTTAGGCGGATCCTTAATGAAATCAATAAATTTGGAAAAGGTTAGGATATATTTTGAGACAAAAAACAGTCTTCTTCCGTCTTTACCAGAAATTAAACTCTCAAAATTAGGAGATCTCGCAGGAGTTTATGGATCTTTGGAGTTTTTAAAACAAAACTTAGGCGGTAATCAGGATCTTTTAACCCGTGAACTCTGAAGAGCATCTTTTAGCCAGTTGTTAAAATTAGTATTGATCTTTTGTTGTCTAAACTGCTCTTTTATCTGGTCTTTAAGCTTTGCTGTGTCTGTGCTTTCTTCCGGCGTAAAACTTTGCTTGTTTTCCTCCAGATATTTGTTAATTTCCTCATCGGTTACTTTAATATCCTTGCCAAACATCTTTTGTTTTAAAAGCTGTAGTCTGACTAGGTTTTTAAATTCTTCCTGAGAGATACCCTGTATTTCTAAAATCTGATTGAGTTGCGCGGTACCGCCTTGTTCTTTTTCAATTTTTTTTATCTCACCATTAATCTCCTGTTCTGTTACATTAACTCCTTTTTTTTGGGCTTCGGACTTTACCAGTTTATCAACAATCAGTTGTTCTTTGACTTCTTTACCGTATTTTTGTTCAAGGGACTTGTAGTATTCAAAACGGGTTATAGGAGTATTATCAACCCAACCTACAGCAAGATATTTGGAGGCAAGTGTTACAATAACTAAAATCCCTACAAGACCTAATAAGCCATAAAATCCCCGGGTTTTGTAGAAGTTTTGCGGAATTGAGCTTTTTAGTCTTTGGATAAGTGAAGGGATGGTTTTGGTCTTGGTGACCTTTGCTGCAGTTTCCGTCTTCTTTCCCTTTTTTATTCTGACAGCTTTGCTTGGTGTAGCTTTCCTGGCCATATTAATCGGTAGTATATTAAAAGAGCTATGAAAAAAGCAATAAGTATAGTAAACACTACCAGGTCAACTGTAATTACCAAAAACGCTTTTTGGGCAAAAAGTTTTTGGAGGAAATCAGTTGGACTTATCAATAAACCTAAAGGAACATCACTCATTTTAAAAACCAGGTTTGGGATACACACTATTGGAATTAGATATCCAATTGATGTACTGATCTTGGATAAAAATTACCAGGTTTTAGAAATTAAGCAAAATTTACAACCAAACCGTTTCTTTTTCTGGAACCCTATTTACACTCTAGTCGCTGAACTTCCGTGGGGATCAATCAGAATCTCCAGAACCATAATTGGAGATTTTATAAAGATTAAATAATTTATGCGCCCCTAGAGGGAATCGAACCCCCACCACATGGTCCGAAGCCACGTACTCTATCCGTTAAGCTATAGGGGCAATTTATTACCCAGGCTAATTTTACCAAGTTAAGCATGAACTAGCAAAACTTCTCTTACACATTCTAACCTTTTTCTAAAACTATTCTTAATATTACCCTGTTATATTAGCTCTGTGAATAAAAAGAATATTTCTGGTTCAGGAACTCTCCCCAGTAATTTTGGAGCTCAGGCAGATGATGATCGACTTAAGCATGAAGACTTAAAGCGAATGGATGAACAAATTGAAGCGGAAACCGGAAGTTTGGGGAGCATGCCTGAAGAAGTTATGGATATAGATGAAACTGCTAAAAGCGTTGGACTTGAAACAGACGAAAACGGTCTTAAGGAATTAAATTCAGCGGATAACTGGAACAACAGTGCAAAAAGCGACTAGTTCTTCTTAAACTTTGCATCCAATCTCCCACATTGATAAAATATGCAAATCTGGTCCGGTAGCTTAACGGTAGAGCAACTCCCTCTTAAGGAGCAGGTTCAGGGTTCGATTCCCTGCCGGATCACCGTCGTACTTTTGGCAAACCCGTTCCTCCAGATACACCTCTTCCGCCGGTTCGAAGATACATATAAATTACACCTAATGCATTCGAAAGACGGTCAGGATCTGCTTCCCCATCTATCTCTCTGTAAGCTTTATCAAAAGCCCGTACATCCAACTCACCCCTTGATAATATTGTCCTTAATGCATCCCTCTTATATCTGGTTGACCCGGATGATCTCATAGCCAGTCTGTTGGTATATTCTTTCAACTTTCCCTCAAGCTGTGTGACTCTTTCTTTTCTAGCGTCTTCTGGAATTTCATCCAACCTTATTACCATAGCACTATGCACCTTTGACCTTGCCAAAGCAGCTTCATAACCCTGATCAAATTTACTGTCATAGGCCTGTAAGGCCTCTTCAAAACTTTGACCTTCGCCTGGTGGTTCTAAATCCATAAGATGTTTTTAATTAAAACAAATATTGGACCACGTTACAAGCATTTCCTTACTTCTAATTTACCTTTATTCATATATAATTTTAAATGTTCATGCGAGTTTTTCTTCTTTTAGCTCTAGCCTTGTTCATTCTTATACCAACCACCTTTGCCCAGGAGATTCAACCTCAGGAAAAAAAGCATGAGGCAGAAATTGTAAAAATTCTTGAGGAAAAAGAAATTGAGGTTATGGGTAAAAAGCAGCTTTACCAGAAGCTTGAATTAGATTTACAAAACTCGGATGAGAACATAACTTTGGAAAACGGAAATTTTCCGGTGGTAAATGTTCAAAAATTTAGAGTTGGTGATAATGTAATGGTAAGTGAAATAACAGGTCCCCAAGGCAACAAAAGCTACTATATCTCGGACTTTATAAGAAAAACTCCCCTTTTTTGGCTTTTTGCGATTTTTGCTGTGCTAACAGTATTAGTAGGTAAAAAAAGAGGCTTAATGTCTCTAATCGGGATGGCTGGAACTTTTTTGGTGATTTTTTATTTCATCCTTCCACAAATATCCTCGGGAAATGATCCCATACTAATAAGCATTCTGGCTTCTGCAATTATCCTTCCCGCCACTTTGTATTTATCCCACGGAATAAATAAAAAGACCCATGCTGCGCTTTTAGGAACATTTCTTTCACTTGTAATCACAGGCATTCTAGCTAATTTATTTGTAGAATGGGCAAAATTAACCGGTTTTGCATCCGAAGAAGCCGGATTTTTACAAGCCAGTAAGCAGGGGTTAATAAATATCAGAGGTCTTTTACTTGCAGGTATTATCATAGGAGTTTTAGGTATACTGGATGATGTAACGGTAGCTCAGGCATCGGTAGTTGCTCAGCTTAAGAAAACCTCAACATCTCTAAAATTTGGAGAACTTTATAAAAAAGCTATGGAGATAGGGCGGGATCATATTGCATCGGTGGTTAATACTTTAGTTTTAGTATATACCGGAGCAGCTTTGCCTCTACTGCTACTTTTTATCGACAATCCTGCTCCGTTTGGGCAAACAATTAATCAGGAAATAATTGCCGAGGAAGTTGTCAGAACTTTGGTAGCCAGCATAGGACTTATTCTGGCTGTTCCCATAACAACAGTTATTTCTGCGTACATATTTAGCAAGAAAAGGGTTCATGAACTGGGTTGATATTGTTATTATTTTGATCCTTATTTTTTTCACCCTGGAAGGTCTGGGAAGAAGTTTTATTGGTGAGCTTTTGGATTTTTTCTCATTCCTTTTAGCCTTTTTCTTTTCCTTAAGGTTTTACAATGAGTTTGGTTTATTTTACAAAAACTTCTTTTCAATTCCCCATTCCCTGGCAAATGTTTTAGGATTTGTCTCAGTTTGGTTTATTGTTGAAACAATCCTCTTTACGCTAGTCCACATCCTGCTTTCCAGGTTTAAACCCCTGCACAAACTTAATGTTAAACTTAATGTTTTGGCGGTAATACCGGCCTTTTTCAGGGGTCTTATTTTTATTGCCATAATCCTTGTACTAATCGGTACCTTTCCTATTCAACCAAGAATTAAAAAAGCGGTTTCCGACTCCCAAATAGGCTCCCGAATCCTTGCCCAATCAGCCAAGTTGGAAAGACCTTTAAAAAATGTTTTTGGCGGAATAACTCAGGACACCTTAACTTTTTTAACCATTAAACCCCGGAGTGATGAAACCGTTAATTTGGGTTTTCAAACCACGGAATTTAATCCTAGCCCCCAGTTGGAAATACAGATGGTAACCATGGTAAATCGGGAGAGAGTCTCAACGGGGTTAAAAAGTTTGGAATTCGATGATCGCTTAAGGGTTGTTGGAAGAAACCATAGTGCGGACATGTTTACCAGGGGTTATTTCGCCCATTACTCTCCGGAGGGTGACAGCGTTGCCCAGCGGGCTGAGAAAGCAGGAATTGGCTACCTTGTGATTGGTGAAAACTTAGCTTATGCACCTGATCTGGATCTGGCGCATAACGGACTGATGAATTCCCCCGGACACAGGGCTAATATTTTATCTGAGGATTTCGGAAAAATCGGGATTGGTATTCAAAACGGTGGAGTTTATGGTCTGATGATAACCCAAGTTTTTAGTAACTAATGTCTAACAGAAATCAAGTTATTCTTTTTGCAATTTCCATTACAGTTTTTGTCCTTAGTGGTTTTCTTTTTTGGTCCGGTCTTAAAAGCGAGCTCTTTAAGCCCCAGCAAACAACTGTTACTCAAACAAGTGAGCCTCCCCAGACTAAACAAATTTTAGGCGAAAAAACTAAAAGTGCTCCTCCATCACAATCTCAGGAGACAGCCCAAGTTACTAAAGTAATTGACGGAGATACGATAGAAGTCGAAAAAAACGGTCAAAGATTTAAATTAAGATACATCGGGGTAAACACTCCGGAAACGGTCGACCCAAGAAGGAAAGTAGAGTGTTTCGGTAAACAAGCCAGCGCGGAAAATAAAAGGCTGGTTGAGAACACGGAGGTATTTTTGGAAAAGGATGTTTCCGAGACGGATAGATTTGGCAGGCTTTTAAGGTATGTTTATTTAAAACTTGATGACGGGAATCTGCTTTTTGTAAATGATTATTTAGTCAGACAAGGGTTCGCCTATGCATCCAGTTTTCCACCCGATGTTAAATATTCCGAAAGGTTCCGCTTGGCCCAAAAAGAAGCAGAAGAAAACCGTCGCGGCCTTTGGGCAGAATGCGATGTTAGCAGTAAGTAGTATAATATTTTTGTGGACAAGAAATTTTTTTTTCAAATTCTAGGTTTGGTGATAGTTATATTTGGGGCTTTATTCGTTTCCTACAATTACCAGCTTCTAAATTCATTTTCCACCCCTACCCCAAATAACGCTAATCAGCTTGAGACTAAAATAATCCAGATTTTTGATGCCTCATCGACCTCCGAGGTTGGTGTTCTCAAAGCAGAGATCGTAGCCGAGATTGCCGATTCTAAAGAAGAACGGGCCGATGGTTTAAGCGGAAGAGAATCCTTAGCCTCCGACTCCGGCATGCTGTTTGTGTTTGACAAAACTGATATTTACAGGTTTTGGATGAAGGGGATGAAGTTTCCTTTAGACTTTATCTGGATTAATGAAGACAGGGTAGTTGATATTTTAAAAAATGTTCCGCCACCAAAGGAAGGTCAGTCTGATGAATCACTCCCCTTGGTTTCTCCGACAGTCCCAATCAATAAAATTCTTGAGGTAAATGCCGGTTTTGCCGATAACCATAAACTCAGAGTTGGTGATAAGATAGAGATTGTAGAGTAGTATGAATGTTCTGCCCATTAAGTTTATAAGTGAGGAAGATGTTCCTTTGATTGGGAAAAATCTTTTCAACCTGACAAAACTTCATCAGGCAGGAATTGGAAAAGCAGATGGAATAATTGTTCTTCCACCGGACATCCATTTAAAAAATACCCTCAAGCATTATCAATACAAAGACCGGGAGGTTTTTGAAGCCAGTTTACATATTATCAAAAAAGACATAGAAAAAATCCCCCTGTCTGATGAACTGGAATCTTTCTTAATTAAAAGAAAGGTTGACCCAAAAAAGGCCTGGCTCAAACTTTTGGATACCTGGCTTTCGGAAATCCGCTCCAGAGTCTGGAGGGGGGCAATTTTTATGGGAATAACTGAAAATTTAACTGCCCAGCCGCTTTTTTTTACAGACACCATTAGGGTTTCGGGAGATGCATTTTATGATCCTGTGATCAAGCACTCTATTATCAACGGGAATACTCAAAAACTCGATCCGGAAATTATTCATGACTTGGAAGTTTTAGTCCAAATTGCCAATAGAAAGCTTTTTATCCCTCAAGTTTACCACTGGGTTTTTGATGGCAATATCCGAATTGTAAAGGTCGTTCCATTTACCCAGTTTCCCAAAAATCATATAGAAACTGTCTCCAAGCTCGTTGAAAGAAAGCCGAACGCAGATGTTAAAAAATCCACTGTAAAAATACTCCTGGATTTATCGGAAGACTTCAGGACCAGCAAATACTCGGATGGCGCAATTATCCACGCCGAAAAAATTTTAGATTACGAGATGAAACTTGCCAAATTTGCCGAAATTGCCGCAGACTATAACAGCAGAGCTGTTTCAGGCTTCGCTGATAAAGATTCCCCGGTAATTTATAAACTGGCCGATATTTCGGACAATTCCTCAAGAATCCGCGGCACCTTAAGATTAATCCACCTGGAACCTATACTAAAAAAAGAGGCTGAAGTTTTTCTATTTGCCAGGAATAAAAAAGGACTTTTAAACACCCAGGTTGCTATACCTTATGTCCGAAATATTCATGAATTCCTTCAGATAAAAAGAAATCTTGCCTCCTTTGGGGTTTCCCGCAAAGGCTCTCTTAAGATTTGGCTTGAGCTTTCGGTGCCGGAAAATTTCGTTAACCTGGATGAATATTTAACAGCCGGGTTTGATGGAGCAATCGTTAATTTGGATGAGCTTTCAACAATGCTAGGAGGCTTTTCTCCCAACTCCGAGGAAAGCATTTATCTTAAAAGTGGGCCGGAATCTGTTTTAAAATTTATCGAAGAAGGACTTAGGGTTTTGCACAAATCAAAAATCCCGGTGGTATTTACCGGGCAGCTTTCTTTAAATGATGAGGTTATGAAATTTCTTATTTTAAAAGGTGTTTGGGGTCTGTCGGTTAACCCTTCTGATTTCCCGCATCTTTTAGACCATCTGCCTTTTATTGAAGAACACAACTTAAAACATCAAATTCTCAACTAGAGTCGAAACAATAATACCCACTCCCCTTTTGGATTTTGTTTTTTAAATTCATCCAACCAGCTTGAGATAAGTTTTCCTTCCACCTTTTGGTGTATTTTGGTCAGTTCTTTCGCTAGGGTGATTTCCACATCGCCCAAAGACTCTTTTAGCTCTTCCAACGTTTTAATTAGTTTAAATGGAGCAATAAAGAGTATTAAAGTAGCATTTAAAGTCTCAGACATCTCTTTTATTTGTCTATAAAGATTTTGCCTGTGTCCCGGTTTGTCTGGTGGATAGCCTAAGAAGATAAACTTATCAGGCGGTAATCCGGAAAGGGTTAAGGCAGGCAGGATTGATGATGCCCCCGGCAAAGAATCAACCGGAATATTTTGGTGCAAGCATTCTCTAACCAGTTTAAATCCCGGATCCGAAATAAGTGGAGTTCCGGCATCGGAAATAAGAGCTAAATTCTCTCCATTTTTTAACTTTTCAATAATTTGAGGATAAACTTTTGTTTCATTAAAATCATTTAAAACTACTAGCGGTTTTTGAATTTGGTAGTGGTTTAATAACAGTGAAGCTCTTCTACTATCCTCACAGATTACCCCACTAACTTCTTTCAAAACTTCTAAGGCTCTTAAAGTTACATCTTTCAAATTCCCAATTGGTGTTGGTACAATGGTTAACATGCTGGAAATTGTATCTCAATGGGTGATCAATGTCATCTCAAGCTTAGGTTATCCGGGAATTATTTTAACTATGGCTATTGAGTCTGCACTCATCCCCCTGCCCTCGGAAATTATTATGCCTTTTTCGGGGTACCTGGTTTCCACCGGGCAATTTAATTTACATTTGGTTGCGCTTTCCGGAGCTTTGGGAAATGTTTTGGGGTCTTTAGCAGCATATGCCTTGGGATACTGGGGCCACGAAAGAGTAGTTAGAAGTTTCTTAAGAAAGTACGGTAAATGGATTTTGCATACTGAAAAAGATTTGGATGAGGCGGAAGAGTTACTGCATAAATACAAAGATTTAGTGGTCTTGGGAACTAGAGTTCTTCCAGGAATCAGAACCGTAATTTCCCTTCCGTGTGGAATTGCCAAACTTCCCCTGATGAGATTTATAGTCCTAACCTTTATGGGTTCTTTAGTCTGGTCATATTTTCTGGCTTGGATAGGCCTTGTGCTGGGGGAAAACTGGGATAGTTTAGGGCCATATTTTCATAAAGCAGATGCCATTATAGTTATATTACTGATCCTAATTTTTGCCTGGTATGTTTATTACAAAATTAAAAAAAACAGCAGACACTCAAAGTAAGGAGGAAAAAAGCTAAGAAACGCTAATATGGATAAAATTCATTATAGATGTAGTGGCAGCTGCAAAGCTATTATTACAAAAGAACAATATGACAAAGGCCTAAGGGTCTTTGGCACCAAAAGTTGTAACATGTATAAAAAACCCTTTGAAAAAGTTGTTGAGAAAAAAAAGTGAGCTACTGGAATCTTCGTATAACTCCGACACATTTACCCTGAACCCGGACGTTGGTAGCATAGATCGGTTCCATTGCGGCATTGGCAGGCT
This sequence comes from uncultured Gammaproteobacteria bacterium, assembly GCA_964393525.1. Classification (GTDB taxonomy): domain Bacteria; phylum Patescibacteriota; class Microgenomatia; order Daviesbacterales; family UBA10151; genus CAYMTV01. The sequence goes on from CAYMTV010000005.1 coordinate 29,305, forward strand.
CAAGCCTTATCCTGTTAGATTCCCTGAAAAATCTTTTTAAAGTAGCCAAACCGCTATCTAGCATTGCCACCACAATATCACCATCATTGGCGCTGTACTGCTCCTCGATGATGACGAAATCCCCGTCCAAGATTCCGTCTTCTATCATCGAGTCGCCCTTAACTTGCAAAACATAAGTATTTTTCTTAGGGTTAACCATTTGGGGGGAAACCGAGATGGTTGCGCCTGGATCGGTGTATGGCATGATTGGCTGTCCGGCTGCGATATAACCTGTTAAAGGAAGTTCAACACCCCTCATGGTTTCAGAAGGTGCATATCTGTGATCCAAAATCTCAATTCCCCTGACTGAGCCCTCATACTTTTTAATAACACCTTTTGCAACTAAAGACTGAACGTGTTCGTGGACTGTTGCCAAAGAAGAAACTCCCATTGCTTCGGCCATTTCACCTAAAGTTGGTGAATAACCGTATTTTTCAATATATTCTTGGATAAACTTTAGAAGATGTCTTTGTCTGCGATAAAGTGTAATAGGCATAAATGTACCATAACTTTACCAAATACAACCCGAACCTGTCAACTAAGATTATTTATATCAAATTAAGTCAGTTTAAAGTGATTGAATATTAACGGTGTGAAATGGTTGAAATATCTTGATCGAGTATATAGCTGGCCAGAATATCTCTGGCGGATATTAATCCTGCTTCTGTTTGGGTGGTTGAACCATCAAAAACAATTACCCTTTTTCCTTGAGCAAAGCGCTTCAAGGCTTCAAGTTCCACCCTGGTGAGTGTGGGTAGCCAGGGCCCTAATAATCTAATATCAGCTCTTAAAGGATAAAGTAGCGAGTTTTGAGATTGTGTGGCTGCCTGAAAACGCAGGAAAGTATCAAAAGCTGCACCGAGACCATGGTTGGAAAGAGGCAACATCAAAATATCATTACCCCCGGCTATTTCCTGTAATCTGGCTGCTGTTGCTACTAGTTTATCCCCATCAAAAACTTTGGGTTGTTTTCCAAATTCCGGAATGTCAAGACGGGCTGTATTAGTTAAAAGTTCAGTATGACCAGATCCCCTTGTTTCCTGTTTAAAGCATTCTATTAATTCAGTTGGATAAGGCATCCTATAATTGGTATAAGCTGTGAGAGCCAATTCAGTAGCCTGGATTACTAATCCTTCTGTCCCTACTCTGTGACTGTGCTTATGATAATCAATAACCGCTTCTACGATTCGAGGTGCTGTTTGTAAAATTCCAGCTGCCGCACCTGGCCGGATAACAGGTACATAACATAGAGCCAGATAGCCTTCTAGACTACGTAATAGCTGAGAGGTTGACTCAGAAGGTTGGTGTAGCGCGAAGCTGCCTCTGTCCGCGAATTTGACTAATGATTCATATCTAAATGGAACTCCACCTGAAGTGGTGGTTATTAAACCTCTATCCTGCTCTGGTGTAAATCTCGCATTCATAGTTTGAATTATTGCAAATATTAATCTCCTGCGCGCAAAAGCGCAACATATGAGTTATAAGTTTCAGCCTCCGTAATGTGTTGTATATCAGCCAAACTTCTCACTCCGGGTGACCGGATTGCTCTTAGGAACGCGAGGTTGTAATCAGGTTCGGAAGGTGAGGGTAGGATTCGACAATTTGGACTGTCACTAAAATAGTGGTGTACTATTCTGGCAAGTTGCATAGCCCTGCGTTGCTGATAAGGATCAGTTACCAATGAGGCTACTATGACATCAGCATAATTTTGATACAAAGGACTCCATTCACTTTTATAAGGATCCCCAGGTTGATTCGGATAAAGCGAAGGGTATCCTGGCATCTCATCAACCACAAATAAATATTCTTTTTGAAATACCTCACCAACTGCAGCAACTTGTATACCTAATTTTATTGGATCATCTGATAATTTTTCGGTAAATGGTGTTTTAGATGATTTAGCTAGTTCGTCCAGCATCCAAGGTTGATTAGTAAATGTAAGACGTCTATAGACATCATTAGCCGGATTTGTAGCAGCTTCAGAACACCATTGTTGTAATAATCCGTAAAATTTATTTCTTCCTAAAACAGGTACAGCTGCATGATAAATAGAGAGATAATGACCTGGAAGAGCTGCTCTAAAACGAGCCGATGTTTCCATTTCAAAATGCTCTTTTAGAGCATTCGCCCGAACATCCGGAGATAACATAAACAAAAATTATAGGATACTTCAATGAAAAAATCAAGCACTATTTATTGCCAAGCTAAGACACTTATGCTAAGATTTTTTGGTTATGGATAATCCCTTAGGTATTGTAGGTTATGGAATAGTTGGTCAGGCAGTTGAATATGGTTTTAAAAAAGAACCTATTTTTATCTATGATAAATTCAAGGATTTTTTAACTCTGGAGGAGGTCTGCAAAAAGGGGGAATTTATCTTCCTGGCTGTGCCTACACCGATGACCGCCGATTACACCGGCATTAATCTTTCTATTGTCAATGACACAGCTGCTGAAATAGCAAATTTAATTGCGGGTACTGATAAAATTCTGGTAATTAAGTCTACAGTCATTCCCGGCACTACAGTTGAGCTTTCCAAAAAACATCCGGATGTTCACATAGCTTTTAATCCCGAGTTTTTAACCGAGGCAAACTTTTTGGAGGATTTTGTCAATGCCGACAGGACTGTAATTGGTGCTTTAGATGATTTAGTTTCCAGAAGGCTGGTTGCACTCTACAAAAAACACTTCCCGAAAACTCCGGTTTTCCAGACTGATCCTACTTCCGCTGAGATGGTTAAATACATGGCCAACTGTTTTTTGGCATCGAAAGTAATTTTTGCCAATGAGATGTTTGATCTTTGCGAAAAACTTGGAATTAAGTACGAGGAAGTCAAAAAGATGGTAGTGGCAGACCACCGAATTTTTGACTCACACCTTGATGTGACAACTTTAAAGGGTTTTGGCGGGAAATGTTTCCCCAAAGATATAGTGGCATTAATAGGGTTGTTTAAAGAAAAAGGCATTGACAGCGAGTTTTTGAAAACAGTTTGGAAGAAAAACTTAAAAATCAGAAAAACCAGGGACTGGGAAGAGATTCCAGGAGCAGTCTCCAAATCCTCCGAAGACAACTAGTTGGTATTTTGTTTCTGTTCGTTACCCGATGCTACCTGTGAGTTTATTACAGACTGTTTTTGCTCATAGCTCCACCAGATTTTTTCCCTCTCCGAAACCCAGTAACCCTCCCGAAACTGGGCAACACCATTCCAACCTGTGCAATCTTCAATTTTATCCACCCTTTTTATAAAATATTCACCGCTTTTACCAGTATAACTTACACTTTCACCAGGGTAGTAGCAGTAAGTATGAAATTCTTTGTCTGTTAGATCAATGTTTTGTCGGTAATTTTGAACCGCATCTGAATGCGACAGGATTGTGCCAAATCGTGCTCGTAAGATTGGAAATTCCTTATCAACTTCGTCTTCTCTAAATAGGAGATTTACCGTAGCAAAATAGATCCCCACCAAAGTTAAGGTGAGTAAGTAAAATAAAAATGATAAAATTTTAAGCTTTTCATGATTTATCCTGCTCATATAAATCTTAAACATTTTAAGGTCTGGGCAAGCAAAAGGCAAGCTTGTGTGCAGGAAGGTAGGGTTTAAGGGGGCCTGATATTGTGGGCATAGGCAGGTTTTAATTGCGGTTTTTCTTCTTCCACGCCCCAGTTGTCCAGATCCTTCCAGTAAACATCCCCTGCAATACCCAGCATTGAGGCGCATTTTTTCAGGCAATCCGACGCAGCAGCCTTCAAATCATCGGCAATACTGACCGGCTCACCGGAGCCCCGATTTAATTTAATATCCGCTCCCCCATACTGGCCTTTGGTAATAGTGTGTCCCCTAAGCCTGACAGTCAGCTCTCCTCTAACCCAAACCTGCTTTTTGCCAATCTGCTGGTCTAAAATCTTAAAATCCCAATCCCAACCAAAAACCTGGTTTAAAATATTTATGACATAACCCACTTCAACATAACTTAAAGCTATTCCTCCTGGGCCGGGACGCGATTTAATAAACTGGCGGGGAGTTTTTTGGTTAATAAATGCCTGCTGGGCAGGAGATAAATACTGCGGTAGTGGTTGCGTAGTAGACAATTTTCCGTTAGCCATGTCTTTAAATTAATATATTAAGTAAATAGATAAAACCCCAGTAAAAAAGCAAAAATCCGACAACTACATAAATAATAATTGCCAGAAGTTCGGTATCATCACTCTCTTGTTTGAATAAGACACCATTCCTTAACCTTCTCATAAGTTCTCCTGATGGTAATTAGTTAAAACTCAACCTGCCGTTTCGTATTACTGCCTGAAGTTTAATAATGTTTTCCCAGACACTACCTCCAAACGTGTTGTTTGAAGTCACATGCCTTTTTGGCAGCTTTCTTTTGAAGGTACTGTATTTGTACGACCTTTTGAAAATAGTACCGATTCTAATCATGGGCAGTCCTTCGACTTCACTCAGGATTAAAATATAGTAGGCTTCTTTGGTGTGAAAAGGAAAAATAGGGTGTAATAAATGAGAAAGAAGTTTAAATCTGTCGTTTAATTTGGGTTTTCTTCGTGTTAAAATGAGGGAACGCGGTGACCGAAGGATCTCATTAATATGTATAAATTCCAGATAGTTTCTCAGTTTAAACCAACCGGTGATCAGCCCCAGGCTATTAAAAAATTAGTTGAGGGTATTAAACGCGGGGAAAGAAACCAAGTTTTACTTGGGGTAACCGGTTCGGGCAAAACCTTTACCATGGCCAATGTTATAGAAGCAGTTCAAAAACCAACTTTGATTATCTCACATAACAAAACCTTAGCAGGGCAACTGGCCCAAGAATTCAGGTCAATACTACCCAATAATGAAGTTGAGTATTTTGTCTCTTACTATGACTACTACCAACCTGAAGCTTATATCCCCCAGTCTGATACATATATTGAAAAGGAAACCGAGATAAATGAGGAAATAGAAAAATTAAGGCTCTCTGCTACAACCTCACTTATGACCCGCCGCGATGTGGTGGTAGTAGCTTCTGTCTCCTGCATCTATAACTTGGGTTCTCCAAAAGAGTATGGCGGTGCAATTTTAGAATTAAAACAAGGTGTCAGGGTAGCTTTGGAATCGGTTTTAAAAATGTTGCAGAAGATGTTTTATCAGCGAAATGACATAGACTTTAAACGCTCAACTTACAGAGTAAAGGGTGACACTTTAGATATTTTTCCATCATACTCTGATCAGGCTTTGCGGGTTGAATTTTTGGGAGACAAAATTGAGCGGGTTTCTCACCTGGATCCCTTAACCGGTGTCATTACTCCTACTCCACAAACTTTAACTCTTTATCCTGCAAAACATTACATAACCCCGGAGCAAAGGCTTAAACCAGCTATTGCCCAAATTGAAGAAGATCTTCATCTTAGGCTTCAGGAACTGGAATCCGAGGGTAAGCTTTTGGAGGCCCAAAGGCTTGAGCAGAAAACAAATTATGATTTGGAGATGATTAAAGAGTTTGGCTACTGCAATGGCATCGAGAATTACTCCAGGTATTTTGATGGTAGACAGCCCGGTGAAGCTCCCTATTCTTTGATGGACTTTTTCCCTGAAGATTATCTACTGATCATAGACGAATCACACATTACTCTTCCGCAGATTAGAGGGATGTACAATGGTGACCGCTCAAGAAAGGAAACTTTGGTTGATTTTGGATTTAGATTACCTTCAGCCTTGGATAATAGACCACTTAAATTTGATGAGTTTTTAAGGCGAGTTTGGCAGGCAATTTATGTTTCCGCCACACCTGATGAGTATGAACTTTCCCTTGCAGGTGGGCTTGGAGAAAATGTTGCCGAACAGCTTGTCAGACCGACAGGAATTGTTGACCCGGAAATTATCGTCCGTCCGACTGAAGGCCAAATCCCAAATATTATAAAAGAGGTTGAGGATCGGGTTAAAAAACATACAAGAGTTTTAATAACAACTTTAACTAAAAGAATGGCGGAAGATCTATCAGAATACCTTAAGGAAAAAGGTATTAAGGTCAACTACTTACATTCGGATATAGAAACACTTAAACGCTCAGACATACTCCAGTCTCTGCGCCTTGGGGAATATGATGTTATTGTAGGGATTAATCTGCTTCGGGAGGGTCTGGATCTGCCTGAAGTGTCTTTAGTAATTATTTTAGATGCGGATAAGGAAGGTTTTTTACGCTCAAGAACTTCTCTAATTCAAACCATGGGAAGGGCTGCCAGACATGTAGAGGGTAAGGTTATTATGTATGCTGATACCATCACTAAATCCATGCAATTGGCAATTGATGAAGTGGAAAGGAGAAGGGAGTACCAACTTGAATATAATAAAAAACATGGGATTAAGCCAAAGAGTATTGAGAAAGACCTAAGGGAAAGGTTGATTGAGAAAGTTGAAGAGCTGGAGGAAGAGTCTGGAAAAGAGATCTTAACTGTTGATCAGATTCCGCTCAAGGAAAGAGAAAAGATGGTTTCTTTACTTGAGTCTCAGATGCGCCAGGCTGCAGAGCTTTTAGACTTTGAAACCGCAGCCAGAATTAGGGACCAAATTAGAGAATTAAGTATTTGATACTAATATAAATTTTTCCCAAAACATTGTACGATCGTACACTATTTTGTCATAAATTGTCTTGATTAGCTAAATCTTTTAGGGCTGGAAAAATTCTTGCGAACAGAGTATAATTCATAAGTTTCTTTTCGGGTTTGCTTCGCAACCTATCTTCTTAAATTATGGCTACAAATGGCATCAACGAAAAAATCATTGTTAAGGGTGCAAGGCAGCATAACTTAAAAAACATTGATTTGGAGATTCCTAAAAATCAGCTTATCGTTTTGACAGGCATCTCCGGTTCGGGTAAATCTTCTCTGGCTTTTGATACGCTTTATGCCGAAGGCCAAAGAAGGTATGTAGAATCTTTAAGCGCTTATGCCAGACAGTTTTTAGGGGTGATGGATAAGCCTGATGTGGATTATATAGAAGGACTCTCTCCTGCAATTTCAATTGACCAGAAATCTGCTTCTCACAACCCCCGCTCAACTGTTGGTACTACCACTGAAATTTATGATTATATGAGGCTTTTATTTGCCCGGGTTGGTCATCCCCATTGTCCAATCTGTGGAAGAGAAATCTCTAGGATGAGCGTTGAACAGATAGTTGAGCAAGTTTTGCAGATAAAGGGGAAAACTTCCAAAAAAAGTTTCCGGGTAATAATTTTGGCACCAGTTGTGAAAGACCGCAAAGGTGAATTTACCTCACTCTTTGAGAACTTACGAAAAAAAGGTTATTCCAAAGTCAGAATTGACGGACACATTAAGGATCTGGCAGACTCGCCTCGTGGCGGAGCGGGGGATTTTATGCTGATCAAAACTAATAAGCATACAATAGATGCAGTAGTTGATAGGATAGTCATGGAGACAAGCCGTAAGGGACAAGAGTCTAGTAAAGACACAACGCGCTCAAGGCTTTCTCAGTCCATCGAAACTGCACTAAAGCTCGGAGAAGGAGCGGTAATTATCTCCGAAGTTTTAGATGCCTCTTTGGATTTTCCACCCAACCCAAAAAAACTTGAGGATCACTTATTTTCCGAAAGGTTTGCCTGTCCGGTAGATAACATTGCTTTAGCGGAAATTGAACCGCGGACTTTTTCTTTCAACTCCCCGCATGGGGCCTGCCCCGAATGTAGTGGGCTTGGATCGCTTTTAGAAATAGACCCGGAAAGCATCTTAAATCCCATCCTTTCAATATCTGAGGGAGGAATTTTGCCCTGGCAGAAACTGGCAACTCATGAAACCTGGTTCACCCGGCTGATTGAGGCAGTTGGGAAAGAATATGGTTTTGATTTAAGTACGCGAATAGAAAACATCTCGGAAAAAGCCAGACAGGTTTTACTTTATGGTGCAGGTGAGGAGGAATTTAAAGTTGAAGGAAAAAATAGGCAGGGACGTTGGACTTATTTTTATTCAACTTTTGGAGGACTGGTCCAGTACCTTAAGGAAAGGTACAAAGAAACTGAATCCGAATATGTCAAATCCGAGATTGAAAAATACATGACGCGCGAGGAATGTCCCAAATGCCACGGTACACGTCTTCGAGATGAAGCCCTTTCTATAACAATCGATGGATTAAATATTGCCGAAGTGACCACAATGTCTATTAGAGAAGCTTTAGACTGGATTAAGGGTCTGACTAAACCCAGACTTAATGAAAGGGAGTTGCAAATTGCCAAATCAATTATCAAAGAAATCCAGTCAAGACTCCAGTTTTTAGTGGACGTTGGACTGGATTATCTGACATTGGATCGGGCTGCCATGACTTTGGCCGGAGGGGAAGCCCAAAGAATCAGACTGGCCTCGCAGATCGGATCAGGACTCTCAGGCGTTTTGTATGTTTTAGATGAGCCTTCCATCGGCCTGCACCAGAGAGATAACATCAGACTGATTAAAACTTTAAAACGCCTGAGGGATTTAGGTAATACTGTAATTGTTAATGAACACGACGCCGAAACCATGGAAAATGCTGACTTTTTATATGAGATCGGTCCGGGTGCAGGTGAACATGGAGGAGAAATTGTTGCCTCAGGTACGCCTGAAGAAATAATGAAAAACCCAAAGTCTCTAACCGGCCAATACCTATCCGGCAAAAAGAAAATTGAAGCATTGTCCGATCGGAAAATTTCCGAATCCTTTGGCATATTAGAAATTCTAGGCGCTTCCGAACATAACTTAAAAAATGTCAACGTTAAACTCCCTTTAGGAAAACTGGTTTCTATAACAGGAGTTTCCGGATCGGGAAAGTCTACTTTAATCCACGATATATTATTTAGGGCATTAGCTCAAAAATATTACCGGTCAAGAGAAAAGCCCGGAAGATTCAAAGAGCTTTTGGGAACGGAAAATATTGATAAGGTAGTGCTTGTTGATCAGTCCCCGATTGGACGCACTCCAAGATCAAACCCGGCAACCTATACCGGAGCTTTTACTTTTATCAGGGAGTTATTTGCCTCGTCCCCTGAAGCAAAAATCAGAGGTTATGGCCCCGGGAGATTTTCCTTCAACGTTAAAGGCGGCAGATGCGAGGTTTGCGAAGGAGAAGGACAAATTAAAATAGAGATGCAGTTTTTACCGGATGTCTTTGTAACTTGTGAATCCTGCAATGGTAAAAGATATAACCGCGAAGCTTTAGAGATTCATTTTAAGGATAAAAATATCTCCGAAGTTTTGGATATGACAGTTGAAGAAGCTTTGGAATTTTTCAAAAATATTCCCCAGATTAAAAATAAGATCGGGGTTTTAAATGATGTTGGCTTGGGTTACATCAGGCTTGGGCAGCCTGCAACTACCTTGTCCGGAGGTGAAGCCCAAAGGATTAAACTTTCATCCGAGCTTTCCAAACGCCAGACCGGCAAAACCCTGTACATCTTGGATGAGCCTACAACCGGTCTTCATTTTGCCGATATTGAAAGGCTTTTGCAGATTTTAAGAAGGCTGGTTAATCTTGGAAACACAGTTATTATTATTGAACACAATCTTGATGTGATTAAAAACGCCGACTGGGTTATAGATTTAGGCCCTGAAGGCGGAGTCGGGGGCGGACAAGTAATTGCGGAGGGTACACCACGGGAGATTACAAAAATCAAATCATCTTTTACTGGGCAATATTTATCTAAGCTGATACAATGACAGGTAAGTCAAAACTCAAAAGTTAAAAGTGCAGATCAAAATTTAAAAGTTAAAACTTTTGACTTTTTACATGTATTTTTGAATTTTGCATTTTGGCTTTTGAATTAATGCGAAGATTTCTAATTCCCATTTTTATCATTATTTTTTTACTTATCCTTCCAAAGTCTATTTTTGCTCAGCAGGAATTTTCCACTTCCTATCAGGTAACCTATGATGTCTATGATTCTGGTATTACAACCGTCACCGAAAAAGTTACTCTCAAAAATTTAACCGACAAATTTTATGCCTCAAGCTTTAATTTAACAATAGGCGCCACCGAAGTTGAAAATGTTTCGGCCTTCGACGACAGCGGGGCTTTGACAGTAAGCAGTAAAGATTTAGGTAATAAACAAAGCTCTTCTTTACAGAATAAGACCGAAATTAATGTGACGTTTAGTAAACAAATAATCGGTAAGGATAAAGATTATACTTTTAATTTAAGATTTAACTCCAAAGACTTTGCTCAAAAACAGGGCAAGATCTGGCAGGTGACAGTACCAAAAATATCTTCCGCATCCGAAGTCACAAATTACAACCTTAATTTAACAGTCCCTGTGGGATTTGGCGATCCAACCTCAATAATTCCCGAACCAAGAAATGTAACAGAATCCGGAGGCAGGCTTCAGTTCTCTTTCAATAAGGATCAGCTTAAAGAATCCGGAATTCTGGCAAACTTCGGAACTAACCAGTTATTTGATTTTGAGTTGAAATACACATTAAACAATAACGGCTTTCTACCAGCCTTAGGTAACATCCCGCTGCCGCCAAATACGGATAATCAGGAGGTAATAATTGATGAGATAATTCCTAATCCGGAAAATGTCACCAAAGACCAGGACGATAATTACCTGGCCTGGTTTAAGGTTGACCGGAAAAAAACATTTGATGTAAAAGTAAAGGGAATCGCCAAGCTTTCCATAAATAAATTTAAGAAAAGTAAATTAAAGGGTGACGAGATTAAAAATTACTTATCGGAGCAAAAATACTGGGAAACTTCAAACCCGTCGGTGAAATCTAAGCTTGAAGAAATTTTTAGAAACCGGAAAAATCTTACCAACAAAGAAAAAGCCCGCCTGATTTACAAATTTGTAACTTCAGCTTTAACTTACGATCAGTCCAGAATCAAAGACAGGGATTTTTTAAGGCTGGGGGCGGTAACAGCTCTGTCAAATCCCGATAAAGCTCTTTGCCAGGAATTCTCGGACCTGTTTATTACACTCTCCCGGGCAGCCGGGGTTCCCGCCAGGATGCTCACCGGTTATGCTTATACTTCTAATACCCAGCTTAGGCCCTTATCTTTAGACATTGACGCACTGCATGCCTGGCCTGAGTATTATGATCCTGATGAGGGATGGGCGATGATCGATCCAACCTGGGAAAATACCACCGGCGGGGTTGATTATTTTTCCAAGTTTGACCTAAACCATTTTGTAATGACGGTCAGGGGAACAAGCTCGGAAGAACCCTTCCCGGCAGATGATACCAAAGTCGTCTTTTCAGAAAGCGCGTTTAAGCCGGTTTCTAAATTAAATATCGTAATTGACACACCCGAAGCTTTTTATGCAGGGTTTCCCGCTAAAGCAAAAATCCAAGTTAAAAATGCCGGCAATTATATTTATCAAACGGATCAATTAATATTATCTTCATCAAAAGTCCTAATTAAAGGCTCCTCTGCTTTCTTAATTCCAGATCTCCCTCCTTCGGGAATATTTGAATATAAGTTTGATTTGCGGGGCGGAAGCCCGCTTGAATCCTACGAGGATATCCTGCAGGTACGAGTCGGAGATGAAATTGTCAGCAAAAAAATAATTATCAAACCATTCTTCGCCCATAAATATTTTTCTTATGCTGTTGGAGGGGTTACAGCACTAATTACCATTACCTATTTAGCAATACTGGGTCTACATCTAAAACGGATTAAAATAGCGCATCCACAAAAGAAATGAACTACCGCAACCAAAAGTCCGCGGTATCCTCAAGAAAGTTCTTTTCAGCAGCTTCATCCGGGTTCTCTCAGAACCCGGTTTTCGCACGCTGAAAATAATTCTGCTAAAATTCTCTTTCATGGTTCCTCAATTTATAGATAAAGTGTTACTACCACATAAACCTGGAATTTACATCTTTAAAGACGAGGCAGGGAAAGTTTTATATGTTGGCAAAGCCATAGATTTATATCACAGAATTTCCTCCTATTTTGTAGGATCCCACCCCCGGGGTGGGAGTTTAAAAACCGCCTATTTAGTACAAAATATCCGCCAGGTGGAGACTATTATTGTCGAATCCGAACTTGAAGCATTAATCCTTGAGGCCAATTTAATCAAAAAATACCTGCCTCCCTACAATGTTCGTCTGACCGATGATAAAGACTACCTTTATATTGCCATAACAAAAGAAGAGTTTCCAAGGATTATTACTGCCAGGAAAAAAGACCTTAAGCCAATTAAATCATGGTACGGCCCTTTTCCCTCTGCATCTACAGTTAAATCTACCCTAAAACAATTAAGAAGAGTTTTTCCCTGGTGCCAAAATCCTCCGGGCCCAAGAAACCGCAGACTTCGTCTGTGCTTTTATTTCCATATTAATTTGTGTCCAGGCCCCTGTGCAGGGCAAATTTCCAAAGAAGATTATTTAAAAATTATAAGGCGCTTTGAGAAATTTATCGGTGGCCAGAAACAGGAGCTCCATCAAGAACTCACTGAAGAAATGAATTTTTTGGCAAAGGATTTAAAGTTTGAGGAAGCGCAAAAAGTAAAAAAGATGATCTCCGGGATTGAATATTTAACCCAACCAAATAGAGTGACTAAATACCTAGAAAATCCCAATTACCTGGAAGATGAAAGACAACAAGCTTTGCTGGAATTACAAAAACAGCTTAAACTACCAGAACTTCCAGAAAGAATTGAAGCTTACGATATCTCTAATTTCCAAGGAAAAGAAGCCACCGGGTCTTTGGTTGTATTAACAAACGGGGAAATAGATAAATCACAGTACAGGAGGTTTAAAATTAAGATTACTGGTAAGCCAAATGATGTTGGGATGCATAAAGAGATAATGAGACGAAGGTTAGACCATCCCGAATGGCCAATGCCTCAACTTATTTTGATTGATGGAGGCAGAGGGCAGGTGAAAGGCTCAAATGAGATATTAATTACCAGAGGTTTAAATATCCCAATCTATGGTTTAGCAAAAAGAATGGAATGGTTATATCCGCCTGAAGGTGAAATTTTAAAACTTCCCAAGAGAAGCTTAGCTTTAAGGCTTCTTCAAAAAATCCGCGACGAATCCCATAGATTTGCTTTAAGTTATCACAGAAAACTCAGGAACAAATCCTTTGGCCTTTAATCTAAGGTTAATTGATTTGCAATATAACTTCAGCTTTAAGTTCTTGTATAATCCAAAGCTGTATGGCTGCTGGGGAATTTTCAGAAGGATTAAATCATCTACCGGAATCAGGAAAGTCTGTTTTAATTCGTCCGCCCAAATTTCATCCTGGCGAAAACTTACAGCTTCTTTTGAAAAGACTCAGTCCAAATGGCCATATAACCGAGGAGTTGCTCCAATTTAGGGTTGCTCGAAAGTTGGAAGGCGGTTTCTACGGGGATGCGGTCTTTCCAGAACATAAAAGATTTCTAATGAAAACCACATATCCAAGTTCTCCCTTGAAATATTTTCTAAGAGCAGCTAATTGGGGAGGTGAGAAATTTCCATCTCAGGTTTCAGAACTGGCTGCACAGTTGGATCATTTGAGTATGGATCTGGTGTCTGATATCTTGCCTATCTATACCGATGGGGAGTTTGTTTCTCCTAGATCCTATGGCTATGTCCATTTACCAAATGGATACGCACAAATTGTCGAACAGATGGAAGGCAGGGGTCCAAAATATAATACTGAAGATGATGAACCCGAGCTTTTCTGGGAGAAAAGAAGAAAATTAAGACAAATAGGCTACGCTTTAGGTCTGGAGCAAATTGCCTCGATTGATGAGGACAATCCGTTTGGTATGCCTAATATATGGTATAACGAACAAGAAGATGTTTGGATTTGGCTAGATCCCCTCCCAGCGATGCTTTTAAGACCAACTTTAGGGGTGTTTAGATTTAAATTCCATCAAAAAACTCTAAACCAGTTTTATGATCCGCCAATCCAACCAAACATAGTTCCCTTCAATAAGATTCATACGAACCTGATGATGGCAGAGGTAGAGACCAATAAATCTAAATTTGATCCGAAGAAACTCGATGAGATAAGACAAAAAATTATTCTTTATGAAAATCTCAGAGATGAATTTGAGAGAACTTATACACCAGAACATGAGTACGGAAAAATGGTTTCAAAATTGTTTCAGCATGGTGTTCATGCGTCATTAAAGATCCCTGCAACTTTTATTGGGAAAGTTTTAAATATCTTAAGAGGTTTTGTAGATTTTGACCATCAAGTTAGGATGGTCTTTTCGGCAATGGAGAAAGCACATGATAGAAGATTAGTAACTGATGACGAGCTTGATTTATCCAGGCAAAGGATCTTTGGCAATCACACTTTCGGGAAAAATGCCAAATTGCGTGTTAAAGCAGTTCAGTTAGCAGTATTTTATTTTGGTTTAAGTAGATTAGTTAACGTCGCAGAGGCTCAGCTTTATTATAAATTAGGTATTGAGTCCGGTTTCCTAGAGCACGTTTTTAAAAATTACTCAGTTGACGACTGGGGAACTTTAGTTGCAGGGAGTGGGGTATTTTTTGGAGCAAGACTTACATCTTCACTTTTAGTCCGTCCGCCAGCCACACTTTTATTTGGGAAACTCCTTAGAAGAGATTACCGCACTGCCGCCTGGGTATCAGCTGTACCTATTATAGGCGACAATCTTGCTTTTGCAGCGCAGCTTCATACTGATACTGGCGGTCAAGATGACTTGGTGGCACACTACGTTATAAGAGATCTTATCGCCAAACTTACTGCTTGGAGTCCATCTGGAGACTGGGGTTCTGACTGGGATGCCAGAAATTGGAAAAAATTCGGCCGAAAGTTAGAAAACTGGGTGGAAAAAAATAAGTTATAATAATCAGTATAGATGAAAAAGTTGCTTCGTAATCTGCTCATTCATCTGGCTGCGCTTTGGGTGGCAACCCTGGCTATCCCAGGTTTTACTTATTCGGGAGGCATAAGAACCCTGATAATTGGAGCTGTGGGCCTGATGCTAATTAATATCGCAATAGTTCCCCTTTTAAAGATTATGTTTTTGCCTTTAAACCTCTTAACCTTAGGGCTATTTACCTGGGTGGTAAATGTAGTGGGTATATATTTTTTAACTGCAATTGTTCCCCAGTTTAAGATGGTACCTTATAACTTTAATGAGTTGAATTTGGGAGGCTTTACAATTCCCTCTCAGGAGCTTAATATTTTGCAGGTAGCAATAATCACCTCATTTTTGGTAGGATTTACCAGTCATTTTCTAAAATGGCTCAGCAAGTAACATTTATGTCCATAATTCTAATTATTTTAGGAATCTTACTAATTGTTTTAATCTTATTGCAATCCAAAGGGACAGGTTTGGGTTCTACCTTTGGCGGAGACATGGGTTTTTATGGCACCAAAAGAGGAGCTGAAAAAATGCTCTTTGTTTTTACCATAATTATTACCATCGCTTTTATGTTATCGCTTATTCTAAGCGTTGTAGTGTAATTTCCCAAAAAATGAACTTTAGGTATACTTTGGCTTTCCTTCTGGCTTTAATCGACAGGAAGAAAAAATTCATACTTCTTGTAATTATTCTTTCTTGTTTGGCCTTATTGGCATACAGCTATTATGTTAAATTTTTTGTCCGCCCCGGTATTACAATTGGCATGGTAGGAACACATTTGGAAGAAAATTTACCCGACCAGGTAACCAGGTTTATCTCCGAAAGTCTCATTACCACTGATCAATCCGGAATGCCTTTGACAAACATGGTTAAATCCTGGGAGAGTGATAAAGAAGCCAAAAGGTATATTTTTAAATTAAAAGATAATCTTGCCTGGAGTAATGGAGAAAAGATAAAAGCATCCGATATCCAAATTGGGCTGCCGGATGTAATCGCAAACTATCCTGATGATAATACTATTGAGCTAAACTTAACCGAGTCATTCAGTCCGCTACCTTCACTTCTGACAAAACCCGCTCTAAGAAAAGAAAGCAGAATAGGTACCGGGCCTTATAAAATTAAAAAAATTCAGAAGGACCAAATTTTTATTAAAAGGATACACTTAACCTCTTCCGACAGAAACTTACCTAACATCCAAATTAACTTTTATCCCAATGAAAAAATTGCCAAAAATGCCCTTAATTTGGGTGAAGTCTCAGCCTTGCTGGGAGTTATGGAAATCTCAGATACTCTAAACCAAAAAACTCTCGCTCACACCTCTAAAACCAACTTTCAACAGGTTGTTACGGTTTTTTACAATACCCGGGATCCGGTTCTTTCCGATGAGAACTTCAGACTGGCCTTAAGTTTTGCTGCGCCTTCAATGAAAGGTGAGGTGGAAGCTAAAACCTCTATCCCGCCAAAGTCCTGGGCATTTAATCCAAACGTTAAAGACTTCCTGGATAATGCTGAGATGGCAAAGACTTATTTCAAAAAGGTCCAGAAGGGCAAGGAGGATACCATAACTCTGACTGCTACTTCTTCCCTAAAAGAGGTCGGTGAAAAAGTTGTTGAGTCCTGGAAAAAAATGGGTATTAAAGCTGTGCTAAGGGTTGAAAGTGGTATCCCCCAAAACTTCCAGGCGCTTTTAATATCTCAGAATATCCCGGTTGACCCGGACCAGTATTCGCTTTGGCACTCCACCCAAAAAGAAACCAATATTTCTAAATTCTCCGATCAAACTGCTTCCCCCAGAATTGACAAGGACTTGGAAGATGGACGAAAGATAACTGACCTTGAAGAAAGAAAGGCTAAGTATTATGACTTCCAAAAAATACTTTTGGATAATGCTCCGGCGACTTTCTTATATTTTCCCAAATTTAACGTAGTTTATAGAAAAAAAGTAGAAAAAGAGCTTTTTAAGGTTTTACCCATGCAATTCCCTCACCTTTTTTCAGATTAGTATATGTCTTTCTAGTGCTACTGCCACACCGTCTTCTTCCTGTGAGGGGACTATGTCATTGGCAACTTGTCTAACCTCAGGTACCGCATTACCCATAGCCACTCCGAAGCCGGCTATTCTTATTAAAACCCAATCATTCGATCCATCCCCTATCGCAAATACATCCTCGGTTGAGATTCCCATCATATCTGCTACATCAATAATTGCCTGCTGTTTAGTTGAGTCTCTGTGAGTGATAAAAACATCAACTTTACCATCCACAAATGCATGGCTTCTATAGGCTGTTAAGGGAGGAAATCTTTCCATCATGTTAAGAATTTTTGCTTCCTGGGGCTGGTCAATCCTGTGGGCGACAATAATAAAAGGTTTTTCAGGCTTGTACATATTGCTAAACGGGTGATCTACTCCATTATCCTGAATCCAAAAACCAACACCTTCATCTTGCAGCTTTCTGCTGACAGCCATTGTCACTTCCTTATCCAACGGTCTTTCAACTACCGTTTTTCTTGTTTTAGGATCATAAATTTGGGCTCCGTTGCTCAAAATTGTGAGGCCGGTAAGCCCTAAATAATTGATTAAATACTCTGTTTTCCAAGGCTGTCTGGCAGTAACAAGGCCTATGGGGACCCTTCTTGCCAATCTAACCATTGCAAGAGAATTTCTTCGTGAAGGATAATCCAAGGAGCCATCCGGCAGTAATGTATTATCTATATCAATTAAAACAAGCTTAAAAGGGGACCTTTTTGGTTCAAAATGCATAGGTTGAAATTATACCAAATTAGGAAATTTTACTCAACTATAGGATAGCTCAGAAATTAATGTTTAGAAAGAGTAATCTTTCTATATACATTCATATACTCTTTTGCCATCTTATCTGCTGAAAATGACTTTTCTACAAGGCTACTGCAATTTTGACGCATTTTTTGATATTCTTTCTCCGGCATTGAATAAATTTTCTCTATTGCCTCACACAATCCATCAATACCGGTTTTCTTAACTATCCAATCTCCTCGAATATCCGTTTCTGATGGGTTGACTAAGAACCCTGTTTCCCCGTCTTTAACAATTTCAGGAACAGAACCTCTTGCAAAGGCTACCACTGGTGTGCCAC
>CAYMTV010000006.1:0-44827 GCA_964393525.1 uncultured Gammaproteobacteria bacterium
TAATCAGAACACCCTCCGATACTTCTTGTCTTAAAGTCCTGGATGGCGATAAATTAATTAAACCAAAGCCTTCTATTCCCCCCCCTAAACATATCTTTGGTAGCGAACCACCTCATAATTGGTGTTACTATTTCCAGAAAGCCTCGCTTGCAAGACAAGTCGGTGACTTGAATAAATTATCCAAGCTTAAAAAAGAGGTAATCAAAAAAAATCTTAAACCAAAAGATCCAAATGAGTGGTGGATTTTCAAAGAAGATTTAAGATAGAATACCAAAAGTAAAAGATGAAAAATATTTGTATTATAGGTGTCGGTAATATCGGTTCAAGACATTTACAAGCCTTAAAGAATGTTAAAATCCCGCTTTCTGTTTATGTTATTGATCCTTCCATTGATTCACTAAATTTAGCTAGAGAAAGATATGAGACATTTCCAAATTTAGTTAATTCCAGACATAAATTAGATTTCCATCAAGAAATTGATAAACTTCCTAAACAAATTGATGTTGCAATCATCGCCACGAGTTCCGATGTCAGAAGAAAAGTAATTGAGAAGCTATTATCTCGTTCTTCCGTTAAGTTTTTAATTTTAGAAAAATTACTTTTTCAAAAAAAATCTGATTACTTCTTTATCCAAAAATTATTGAAAATTAAAAATTGCCAATGTTTTGTAAATTGCAGCATGCGGACAATGCCTTCTTACTGTAAATTAAAAACCCAAATTCAGAATGCTCCTGTTAATTACTTTGTTACTGGAAGTCAATATGGGTTAATAACTAATGCTATTCATTATATTGATCATATGGCTTTTTTAACTGGCAATCCAGACTTCATTGTTAATACCGACTTCTTAGACCCTACCCCTATTGAAAGTAAGAGAAAAGGGTTTTTGGAACTTAACGGAACTTTAACAGTCAATTTTAAGGGCGGGAGTTTTGGCTGTTTTTCGTGCTTTGCCAAAGGTGATGCTCAACCCTTGGTGGAAATAACAACACCAAACTTTAGGTTTATCTCAAAAGAGAGTGAAAGAAAAGCATACGTTTCAACTGCCAAAAATGAGCAAAGTTCTTCTTCGAATAAGTGGGTCTGGCAGGAAACTTCAACTGAAATTCCCTATCAAAGCCAGATGACTGATAAAATTGTTAAAGACTTGTTGACTAAAGGAAACTGCCAACTAGTAAGCTATAATGAATCGGCAAAAATACATTTGACTCTTTTAGAAAGTTTGTTAAAATTTTTAAACAAAAATTCAAAGAAAAAATACAACTTTTACCCTTTCACTTAAATTATGAAAAATTCAAAACCCACCTTATTAGTTGGAACCGGGCCCATGGCTGTTGACTATGCCAAAGTCCTAGCTGCCCTGAGGAAGGAAATTATTGTTGTTGGAAGAGGAAAAACTTCGGCGCAAAACTTTGCTGAGCAAACTCATATAACTCCAATCACAGGCGGGTTGGATGAATTTTTGAAAACAAATACTAAATTACCGGAAAATGCAATCGTCGCGGTTTCAGAAGAGAACCTTGGTCTAACAACGCACCAACTTCTTCAAGGGGGAATAAAATCCATATTGGTAGAAAAACCAGGCGGCTTGGGGTTTGAAGATATTAAAAAGGTCGGTAGGTTAGCAAAGCAAAAACAGGCTAAGGTATTTGTTGGATATAATCGGAGATTTTATGCTTCAGTCCAAAAGGCCCAAGAAATTATAAAAAAAGACGGAGGGATATTATCTTTATTTTATGATTTTACAGAAGCAAGTTTCAGAATTGAACCTTTAACCAAAGGCCTGGGAGTAAAGAAGGATTGGTTTTTGCAAAACTCCACTCATGTTATTGACTTAGCTTTTTTTCTAGCTGGGGTCCCTAAAAAAATTTATCCGCTAAAAACAGGTAAGTTGCCTTGGCATAAGAAAGGTGCAATTTTTGTAGGATCCGGGGTAACGAAAACCGGAATATTATTTTCCTATCATTCTAACTGGATTTCTCCCGGCCGGTGGTCTATTGAGATAATGACAAAAAACCATAAGTTAATTTTTAAACCATTAGAAAAATTGCAAATTCAAAAGATTGGTAGTTTCGAAGTTTATGATTTTCCATTAGATGATGAATTAGATATTGAATTTAAGGCAGGCATTTATAGAGAAGTCCAATCTTTCTTGGGAAATAAAAAAAATCTTTGTACAATAGAAGAGCAGGTTCAAAATTTAAAAATTTACCAAAAAATTTTGAAGGGATGAGATATGAAAGTAATAATTCTTTGCGGTGGGGTTGGAACCAGGTTAAAAGAAGAAACAGAGTTTAAACCAAAACCTATGGTTTATGTGGGGAATAAACCAATTATTTGGCATATCATGAAAGCCTATTCCCATTTCGGGTTTAACGAGTTTGTTTTGGCTTTAGGCTATAAAGCAGACTATATTAAGGAATTTTTTTTAAATCAAAAAGCCCTACTTCATGACTTTACTTTAGAAACAATCACATATGAGCCGACATACCACTTAAATCACCGGAAGGATTTAAACGATGATTTTAAAATTACTTTTGTTGATACCGGACTCGAAACACTGGTAGGAGAAAGGATCCTTCGCTGTAAAAAATATATTCCTGATGAAGATGAAGATTTTATGGTGACTTACGGGGACGGGGTAGCTGATGTAGACATTGATGCATTGGTTGCATTCCATAAGAAAAAGGGGAAGATTGGCACTATAACCGGTGTCCACCCCAGGTCAAAATATGGACTGGTTGATATTGCCAAAAATGGTAAGGTAAGAAAATTTATTGAAAAACCTGTTTTAAATGACTGGGTTAGTGGTGGCTTTATGGTTTTTAAAAGGAAATTCTTTGATTACATTAAACAAGGCGAGATGGAACATCAAGCCCTTAAAAGACTGGCAAGAAAAAATGAGCTGGTGCTTTACCGCCATCATGGTTTTTGGTTTGCCATAGATACTTTTAAAGAATTAGAGGACCTAAACAAAATATGGAATGTTGGTAGTCCACCCTGGAAAATCTGGTAGCAATCCTCAAATACATTGACTTTTTAAATAGGTCTGACTAAACTCCACTTTCATGATTACAAATCCTGATATTAGACCAGGATCCATAGCCTTTGTTGCAACCACCTTTTATAAGGATTGGTACTCCGGACCAACAGTTAGTTTAGCTCACACAGACAAAGTTCGCGGAGATTTAGCACTTGATTTTTGTCGTTTTGCCAGAGAAAGAGGACATCCAATCGTCATAGCGGATAATCCAACAAGCGTTCCTGAGTTTAAAAGGGAGCTTACCAAAACAGGTGCAATTGTCCTTGAGAGAACAGTCCCCCAAAGGGCAGCTGGCAAAAGGTTGGCCATTCAAAAAGCTGCCTCCCTAGATGAAGTAAAAGCAATCATCAGATCTGAGCCTGAAAAAGTAGATTTGGTAAATCATGCTTTAACTATTGCCGAGCCACTTGTTAATAACCAGGCAGATATTTGTGTTCCGGGCAGGGTGGATTCCTATTTTGCAAAATATTACCCGGATTACATGTATGCTTCTGAAGTAGAAATAAACAAAAAGTTTAATCAAGTTCTGCAATGCGTAGGATTATCTGCTAAACAATTGAACTTAGATATTGCTTTTGGCCCAACTGCACTTAGAAATGATCCTAACGTGGTTTCTCTTTTTATGAAAATCTATACCTTTTGGGGCGAGAGAGATTTTGGTGTTAGAAAGTACGCAAACCCAGAAGATGGTTCAAATGCCCAAATATACCCAGTTGTTGAGGGACTCTTTAGAGGCTTTAGAGTGACCGGTAGACGTGTACCTTTTATATATTCAGAAACACAAAGACTCAATGAAACCATACAAGAAAATATCGAAGATTACCAAAACAAGAGAAGAGCTCAAAAAGGACAGACTATTGTAGAATTGGTTCATTTTCTCCGCTTTTTAATTGAGGAAGATAAAAGACCTGAATTTGTAAGAAAAAGTAGGCTTGCACAGATTACTCTTAATTAACGTACTTTTTAACAAACTTACTAATTACCTCTGCCATCCTGTCTAGGTGTTCTAAAGTAAGTCCTTGGTGCAGTCCAATTAACACCCCATATTCCATAATGTGTTCTGTAACCGGATATTCTTTTTGGGTATCCCGATGGGAAATATTTTTAAAACCTGGTTGTTTTAAAATATTACCTGTAAATATTGGCCTGGTTTGGATATTATTTTCTTCCAAATAAGTCACTAATTCCAGCCTGCTAAAAGGAGCTCCCTTTTTAATTGTTACTGGAAAATACAAAAACCTAGCATCAACTTCTTTTTCAACAACTGGTGGAATAAAAAATTCAGGATATTTTGCAAAAAAATTAATTAAAAATTTGGCATTTCTATCTCTTAATTTAATAAAGCTTTTAAGTTTATCCAATTGGGCATTTCCAAAAGCTGCTCCTATTTCAGAAGGTAAAAAGTTATAACCCAATTCTTCAAAAATAAACTTCCCATCATAGGGGATATTACCAATTTTTCTGGAAAACCGGTCCTCGATTTTCTCAGATTCTGCAAAAATTGCAGATGTTCTCCCCCAACCCCGGAGCATTTTTGCCCGATCCCTAAAGTCTTCCCTGTCTACCATAAGTACTCCACCATTACCGCCAGAAGTAATAATATGTGATCCATAAGTACTCACTGTTGAAATGTCAGAATAAACTCCACTTGGATCTCCCTTAAAAAGTGAACCTAAAGAATCACATGAGTCGTCTATATATAAAAGTTTATGTTTTATAGCGATTTTTCTAATTTTTTCTAAATCAGGCATGTTTCCCATTAAAGTTGGTATCATCAAGGCTTTCGTCTTTTTGGAGATTGCCCCTTCAATTTTACTTTCATCTATAGTGTATTTTCCCTCCAAAACATCAATAAATACCGGAACAAGTCCTTTTTGAAGTAAGGGGGCAATAGTTGTTGCAAATGTTAGTATTGGAGTAATAACTTCTGAACCCGCATCTAAATCTAGAAGTTCTATTGCTAAAAGATTAGCCGAAGACCCGGAGTTAACCATAATCCCATATTTTTTTCCAAAAAGTTTAGCGATTCGGGATTCAAACTCCGCGGTCTCCCTGCCCATTATTGTCCTATGTTCTCTTAAGACTCCCAAAACTTTTTTTTCTTCTTTTTTGTCATGGAGTGCTAAGGCGTGAGAGATCCTCGGGGGGGCTGATTTTTTTTGACTATTTTTTTTCATAAACTAATGTAAAACAAATTGCAAATACTATACCACAATCAAACTTCCAATATCAGGCTTAAATTTTTTTAAATTCTCTCCCTTTATATGCCCTACCTACCGCGAAATATCGCCCCTCTAAGTTACCCTGGGGTTTCAAAATTCGTCTTCCATCAACAACTTTTAAATTTATCCCATTTAATTTATTCAGCTGGGCAAATTCTGGTGCGTCTGTAGTAACGACGCAAACATTAGCATTCCCAAGTGCTAATAAAAGTGTATCAGCAATCTCTACTTCTTTTTTGAAATAATTCTTTAATGCTTGCTTAGGAACTAATGGGTCAAAAATTACTACCTTTACTTTTTCCTTTAAAAGCTCGTTTACAATCGCCAAACCCGGTGATTCTCGTAAATCGTCTGTTCCGCCTTTAAAGGCCACCCCTAAGACTGCTATCTTTTGTTTATTAAACCCTCCAAGTGTCTCTTTCACCATTTTTACAACCCGGGCTGGTTGTTTTTTATTAATTTCCTCAACTGCCTCAAGCAAAGGCACTTCTTCTTTTACTAAATGAGCATAGGTAATCAGGGCAGATAAATCCTTGGGCAAACAACTTCCTCCAAAACCACATCCGGCTTTAAGGTAAGAAATAATGCCCGCTTTCCCATCTGCGCCGTAAACGCTAAACCTTCTATCAAGATGTAGAATATCCATAACATCCTCGACATCAGTATTGGGGGTTTTTTCAGCAATTCTAGCAATCTGGTTGGAAAAAGAGATTAGTGTAGCAAGAAGTGTATTGGAAGTATATTTAGATATCTCCGCTGTTTGAGGTGTCGTTATTATGATTGGTGCATCAAAAGGTGCATAAAGTTTTGTTAGTGTTAGTTTAGCTTTGTCAAAAGTTGTGCCAATCACAATCCTATCGGGTTTTAAAAAATCCTTTAAAGCTGAACCTTCTCTTAAAAATTCCGGATTAAAAGCTATTCCTGTTTTGGATGAGGTTTCCGACTCAAAAATTGGTGTAACAAAATTTTCAGTTGTTCCAGGAATGATAGTACTGCGAACAACAACCACTCTTTCTTTGGGATTTTTGGCAAAAACTGATGCTAACTGTTTTGATGCTTTCTCAAGTATTGATAAATCAATAGCTCCATTACTTTGGGGGGGTGTTTGGACGCAAATTAAAACTATTTCATAATCCAAAACCTCTTCTATATTATCAGTTACTTTTAAGTTCTCTGAGAGTAAACATACCTTTAGACCTTCAGTTAGTCCAGGTTCATAGAAAGGCACCACACCTTTTTTAATTTGCTCAACCCGAGCAGGGTCAATATCGATGGCTAAAACTTCATGACCTCTTAAGCCTAAACCAACTGCGCTTACAAGTCCCACATAACCAGACCCTAAAACAGCGACTTTCAAATTAAACCTCCTTCCAAATAATACTTCAATGTCCGTTCAAGACCTTGAGTCAACGAAATTTCTGGACCCCATTTAATAGTCCTTTTGATTTTATCCAAATTTGGAACCCTTCTTTGGGGATTATCAGTCAAATATGCTTTATCGTGACTTACCCTAAAATTAACACCTGCTTTATTCTCAGAAATCAGATTTACTTTTTTTGCCAAATCTAAAATAGCTATTTCCTCATTATCATTTCCAACGTTAAAAGCCTCACCTTTGATATTATTTACAAGTAGTAAAAGACAAGCTGCTATAAAATCAGATATATAACAAAAACTGCGAGTAGCTCTTCCATCACTCAAAATAGTAATTGGTTTTTTTTGTAAAGCATGACTGATAAAATCCGGCATAACCCGTCCATCATCCAACCTTAGTCCTGGTCCATAGACATTAAACGGTCTGACTATTTTGACAGGAATTCCAAACATTCGGAAGTAGACCATGCAGAGTGTTTCTCCAAGCCGCTTTGATTCATCGTAACAAGCTCTCGGCCCTGTTGAAGAAACATTACCCCAATATTCCTCAGATGTTGGTATGAATTTTTCGAAAGGATCGCCATAAATCTCGCTTGAAGAAAGGGACAAAAATCCCTTTGCTTTTTTTCCTTTAGCTAAATCCAAAAGTTTTCTAGTCCCTAAGACGTTTGCGTCGATTGTCTCCAGCGGAAATTTCCGATACCAGATGGGGGAAGCAATACTGGCGCCGTGGATAATATAATCAACCGGTTCTTTAAGATTAATACCTTTAGTGATATCTCGAGTAATAAATTTTACATCTGATATACCTTTCCAGGGAAACAGACGCTTGGCGCTCCCGGTTAAGAAATTATCCAGACAAATAATTTTAACGCTTTTTTTAAACAAATGATTATTGGCGTAAGCTAAGGTGTGAACAAAGTAACTTGGTAAAAACCCGGCTGCACCGGTAATAACAACAGTCTTACCTTCAAGAATCTTCAATCTTTTTTTAGTCTTATCAATAATTTCTGTAACGTCACCGGAAATTACATTTGGTAAAGGCACAGTTTGTTTTGTCATGCCAATTTTTTCTTTTTAAGAAATTCTTTTACAACTTTGGAAAGTTTTTCTAAGTGTTTTATGGTTAACCCCTGGTGGACTCCAACCATGAACCCTCTTTCCATTACTTGGTCTGTGAATGCGTATTCTTTAGCATTGTCTATTTGTGTGATGTTCTTAAACCCAGGCTGTCTTAGAATATTTCCGGTTGCTAAAGGACGGGTTTGAACATTATTTGACTCAAGGTATTTAACAAATTCTAACCTGGAAAATGGGGCATTTTTTCTAATTGTCACTGGGAAAACTTGCC
Organism: uncultured Gammaproteobacteria bacterium; assembly: GCA_964393525.1. Taxonomy (GTDB): domain Bacteria; phylum Patescibacteriota; class Microgenomatia; order Daviesbacterales; family UBA10151; genus CAYMTV01. Next base: position 7,991 of record CAYMTV010000006.1, read on the forward strand.
ACTGGGGTTTGGCATCTTTTTCAACAACCGGGGTAATAAAATAATCTGAGTAAGTACCAAAAAACTTCTTTAAGTATTTATAATTCCTTTCCCGTACGCTTACAAAGCCTTTCAATTTATCAAGCTGGGCATTCCCAAAGGCAGCACTAATCTCAAGAGGCAAAAAATTGTAGCCTATACTATCGAAGATAAATTTCCCATCATAGGCAATACCGTCAATATTTCGCGAGAAACGGCTTTCAATACTTTCAGATTCATTAAAAAGCGAAGATGACCTTCCCCATCCTCGAAGCATCTTTGCCGCATCCCTGAATTTTTCAAAGTCAACCACTACCATTCCCCCTCCCCCAGCACCGGTTATAACATGGGACCCATAAAAACTCGTTGTTGAAATATCTGTGTAAGTACCTGTTGGCTTATCCTTATAATAAGAAACCAGCGCATCGCATGAGTCATCAATAAACAAAAGCTTATATTTTTTCGCCAATTTGGCCAATTTTTCCATATTTGGGACACACCCAAACATAATCGGGATCATCAAAGCGCGGGTTTTCTTGCTGATCGCGGCTTCAACTTTATCCGCATCTATAACATATGTCCCCTCCAAAACATCAACAAATACCGGGACTAAACCTTTTTTAAGAATCGGCGCTACAGTGGTCGAAAAAGTTAAAACCGGAGTGATTACTTCTGATCCGGGTGGTAAATTTAAAAGTTCAATTGCAACTAAATTGGCAGAAGACCCGGAGTTAACCATAATCCCATATTTTTTTCCAAAAAGTTTAGCAATCCTTGATTCGAACTGGTCAATTTCCCTCCCCATTAAAGTCCGGTGTTCTTTAATAACTGCAACAACCTTATTTAGTTCCTTATCATCGTAAACTGATTGGGCATGGGTTACTCGAAGAGAAATCAGGGATTTTCTTTGAGGTTTAGTTTTTGCCATGAGGGTTAATTTAAGAAACCTATTATATATACATTTTTTTAGAAATGTAAATCCTGTGATTTTAAACTATAAACTTCCGCAGCAAGTTAAAATGAGACTTGTCCTCATATCTTTAGCAAGATATAATGCGAACGCTCATGATTATCGTGCGCGCTCCCTTAAGAATCAGTTTTGTTGGCGGAGGAACAGATCTGCCTGATTTCTATAAACTTCATCCGGGAAAAGTAATTTCTGCAACAATTGACAAATACGTGTTTGTGGCCATTAATCCGGCTCCCCTACTTAAGGGAATAACAGCACGTTATGCAATTATCGAAAACGTAAATCATGTTAGTCAGTTAAAAAACGATCGAATTAGAGAATCAATGCTTCATTTGGGTGTGATGGATAATATGGAGATTGGAATTTTTTCTCACATGCCGGTAGGAACTGGACTCGGCGGGTCCTCTGCTTTTACAATAGGACTTATTAAAGGATTCTCTACTTATTTAGGAAAACGCCTTGATAAAAAAGAAATCGCAGAGATAGCATCTAAAATTGAAATTGAAAAAATCAAAGAGCCTATTGGAAAACAGGACCAATATGCTTCTGCTTTTGGGGGATTTAATGTGTTTCAATTTAACCCAGATGAGTCGGTTGATATAGAACCAATTCTTTTAGATTATAAAAGGAGGATCGATTTGGAAAACCATTTGTTATTATTTTTTACCGGCATCACAAGGAATGCATCAGGTATTTTAAAAGAACAAAAATCCAATGTCCAAAAAAAATTTAAGACTCTAAAATTGATGACAAGATCAGTTGACTTATTTAAGAAAAAATTAATAAGAGGTAAATTTGAAGATTTGGGAAAGTTACTTAATGAAAACTGGTTAAATAAAAGATCACTTGCTTCAAAAGTATCCAATAAGCTTATCGATAAACTTTATGAATCCGGTATTAGAAATGGCGCCTGGGGTGGTAAAGTTCTGGGTGCAGGAGGTGGTGGTTGTATTATGTTTTTGGTGCCATTACAAAAAAAAAGTACTATCCGGGATGCAGTTTATAAGCAGGCCCAAAATATGAAATTATCTGATTTTAAAGAAATACCGGTAAAATTCGTTCATTCCGGAGTTGAAATTGTCTCAAATAGTATATTTAGTTAAAAGATTATGGAAGAATATATAAAAAAGTATATAAAAAAAAGCATCAAGCTTTTGCAGAAATTGCCAACTAAAGATATAGCTCGGGCTATTAATATTTTGCAAGCTACATATGAAAGGGATGGAAGAATTTATGTCTTTGGTAACGGCGGGTCTTTAGCTATGGCAACTCACTGGGTAGCAGACTTTAACAAAACTGTTTTTTCTCACCACTTGGATAAAAACATTAGGCGTTTTCAGGCAATCAGACTCCCCACTACCGAGGCTGAGATAACCGCCTGGGCTAATGATGTGGGGTATGATATGGTTTTTGCAGGACCTCTAAAAAATTATATAAAAGAAGGCGATACGGTTATTGCAATTTCTTCCTCCGGAAATTCTCCTAATATAATTAAAGCTGTCAAATTAGCAAAAGACTATAAAATTAATGTTATTGGTTTATCCGGGTTTGATGGAGGCAAGCTTAACAAACTTGCGGATGCTAAGGTTTTAGTAAAAACAGAAAAAGGAGCATACGAGTTAGTAGAAGGTATCCATTCTGTTATTTTGCATTTAATGACCTTATACTTTAAAAACTACTTTGATTATCTTGGAAAGAATAGCTAAACTAAACTTCTATGAAAATTTTAGTCACAGGCAATCAGGGATATATTGGTACAGTACTTACACCAATACTTTTAAAGAAAAATTTTAAGATTATAGGACTTGATACTGGCTATTTTGAACCTTTAGCGTCTTTGCCGGAAATTTTTAAAAAAGTAAAACAAATAAAAAAAGATATTAGAGACGTTTCCGAGGAAGATTTTGAAGGAATTGATATTGTAATTCATTTAGCTGCTCTGTCAAATGACCCAATTGGAGAGTTTGACGTTAAATTAACGGAGGATATAAATTATTTATCAACTGTAAAAATGGCAAAAATCGCCAAAAAAATGGGAGTTAAAAGATTCATTTACTCATCTTCCCAAAGCATGTATGGAATATCCAAAACTGATAAAGAGCTTGAGGAAGACAGTAGTGAAAAAAATCCGGTTACAGCCTACGCCAGAACCAAATGGGAAGCTGAAGTTAAGCTAAAAGAACTTGGAGGCAAGGATTTTATAGTTGTTTGTTTTCGCCCCTCGACTGTTTTTGGGGCAAGTTTAAGAATTCGATGTGATATTGTTTATAACAACCTGGTTGCTTGTGCATATACCATAGGAAAAATTGAGATTAAAAGTGATGGGACCCCGTGGCGTCCGGTGGTACATGTTAAAGATGTTTGCCAAGCTTTTTTGGCAGGGATAGAAGCACCTAGAGAATTAATCTCAAACGAATCATTTAATGTTGGTATCCTCAATGGAAATTATACAGTTAGAGACTTGGCAGAAGCAGCACAAAGAGCTATTCCCAAAAGTACATTAACCTTTACCGGAGAACATGGGTCAGATTCCAGAACTTATAAAGTTTCATTTAAAAAGATTCTGACAGTTTTAAAAGATTACTTTAAGCCCCAGTGGGATTTGGATAAAGGCGGCAAGGAACTGGTGGATTTTTTTAGGGAAATTAACTTTACTGAAGAGATGTTCCGCGGTAGAAAAACTCTACGTTTGCCCCAACTGAAATACTTAATTAACAAGCGCAAGATTGATAAAAACTTCTACTGGATTACTTAAGATGCAAATTACCCAAGCTGTAATCCTTGCCGGAGGGGCAGGAACAAGACTTCAACCTTTTACGCTAAATTCCCCAAAGCCCATGATAAAAGTAAACGGTAAACCTTTTTTGGAGCATTTAATTTTACATTTGAAGGACAACGGCATCAAGGAAGTAATAATTCTTACAGGATACCTAGGGGAAAAAATTGAAAAATATTTTCAAAATGGCACAAAGTTAGGTTTAAAAATTAAATATTCTTATACACCCTTTAAGGATTTTTTTGGAACTGAGTTAAAAAGTGGTATTAGAATTTTAAACGCTCAGAAATTATTAAAAGAGCATTTTTTGTTATTGTATTGTGATAATTATTGGCCCTTCAATTTAAAGCAACTGGAGCAAGTTTATTTTCGCAAAAAACCTAAAATACTTCTGACAGTTTATTCGAATGTTGATAATTCAACTAAAAATAATTGTTTTGTCTCAAGCCAAGGTTACATCGAAAAATATGATAAATTAAGATTAGACCCAAACCTCAATGGAGTAGATATTGGTTTTATGGTTGTCAGAAAAAATGTCTTAAACTTATTACCGAAAGAAAACTCAAAATTTGAAGATGTGGTATTTCCAAAACTAATCGCTAAGAAGAGCTTGGTAGGATTTTTAACCGATCAAAAATACTACAGTATAAGCGACTTAAAAAGAGCAAGAATCACTGCGAAATTTTTAAAGCCCAAAAAGGTAATACTTTTGGACAGAGACGGTGTGATAAATAAAAAAGCACCCAAAGCCCAATATATTAAAAACTGGGAGGAGTTTGTTTTTTTGCCAAGGGTTTTAGAAGCCATTAAAAAGTTGAGGCAGGCTAAATACAAAATTTTCATCATTTCAAACCAGGCAGGCATAGCCAGAAAAGTGATGACAAAGAAAGATTTGGTGATAATTCATCAAAAGATGATGTATCAAATTAAAAAAGCTGGAGGTAAAATTGATGGGATCTATTACTGCCCGCATGGATGGGACGAGGGATGCAGCTGCAGAAAACCTAAACCGGGTTTGCTTTACAAGGCATCCAGGGAACATTTATTTGACCTGAGCAAAGCCATCTTTATTGGTGATGATATTCGTGACAAGCAAACTGGAGATGCGGCTTTATGTAAAACAATTCTTCTTTCTAAAAAGAAAAGCCTTTACCACTTTGTCAATTTAATGATATATTCAAGCTCTGTAAAATACAGAAATAATGAATAAAGTCTTTTCATGCCGCGTTTGTGGAAGCAAAAGGGTAAGGCAGTTTCTGGATCTAGGTCGGCAACCTTACGCTAACTCCCTGCCTCAAAACCCAAATGAAAAGGAAAAGTTCTATCCGCTCTCGTTAAGCTATTGTTTCAATTGCTCTCTTGTTCAGCTAAACCATACTGCAGATCCTGCGGATTTATTTTCTAACTATATTTGGGTAACATCAACTTCAGAAACTGCGAGGAACCACGCAGAAGTCTTTTGCCAACAAACCATTGCCAGGGCCAAAAAGCCAATTGAAGGTTTAGTCTTGGAGGTAGCCAGTAACGACGGCACTTTTTTAATGCCTTTTATCAAAAGAGGATTTAAAGTTTTAGGAATAGATCCAGCTACCAATATCGCCCAGCTGGCAAATGCTCAAGGGGTACCAACCATGCCTGAATTTTTTGGAGTAAAACTTGCCAAAAAAATACTTAAAAAATACGGACCAGCCAAAATTTTAATTGCCCGTAATGTGGTTCCCCATGTTGCCAGCCTTCACGATTTTGCAGAAGGTATATCTGTCTGTTTAGATAAAGACGGAATTTTGGCTATAGAATTTCACTATGCAAAAAAAATCAATGAAGGCTTACATTATGATTCAATTTACCATGAGCATCTTTGTTATTTTACCTTAAAGAGCTTAGAAAAACTTCTCCACCAATATGGGCTTTCTATTTATGATCTAACCACAAGCCCCATCAGTGGAGGATCTCTGGTGGTCTACGCCAAAAAAGGCAAAGTTAATGAAAAATCCATCATTCGCTTATACAAAAAAAGAGAGAGGGAACTAAAATTAAACCACTATAAAACTTGGGAAGGTTTTGCAAAAAGAGTTTACCAGCACCGCGAAAAATTTTTAAAAGTTATTAATAAATTTAAAAACAAAACTATCATCGGGTATGGAGCCTCTGCCCGAAGTTCTACCTTACTTAATTATTGCGGTATTGACTCAAAAACCATCCCAATCATAGCCGACCAAAATCCTTTAAAACACAAACGCTTCAGCGCAGGAACCCATATTTTAATTGACAGCCCCCAGAAAGTTCTAAAAAGAAATCCGGATGTAGTAATAATTCTGGCATGGAATTTCAGCAAAGAAATAATTAGGCTACTTAAAGACAAATATCACTACCAGGGGAAATATATAGTCCCCCTGCCTAATAATCCTAAGGTTTTGTAATTATGGCAAAAAAAATATTTATAACAGGAATGGGCGGGCTGGCTGGACGGGCGTTAGCCAAATTGGCGCTGTCAAAAAAATACCTTGTAGCCGGAACCGTTCATAAAAATTTTCCTGAAGAATTAAGGGGTTTTATAAAGACTGGAGAATTTCGATATTACCAGGTAGATTTACAGGATTTGAATAAACTCAGGGACACTATTAAAGATTTTACACCCGATGTTTTAGTCCATTTTGCGGGTAAGGCCTTAGGCGCATCTGATAGTCAAACTGCAAATCCAAAAACATACCAGGAAAACATTAAGATTTTTAAAAATGTACTTTCTGCCGTTAAGGGCATGCAAAAAAAACCAAAATTTATTTTAACCAGCGGCTGTCTGGTTTATGATCAAACTGCTAACCCGAGCCAAAGAAAAGAAAGTTCTCCAAAGGACCTTCCTGGGATTGATCCTAAGTTAGAACCCTACCGGGCTAGCAGATTAGATCAGGAAAAACTTTTAGTTAAAGAAAACTTAGATTATATTATTACCCGACCAAGCCAATTTACCGGACCAGGTAAAATTAAGGGTGTAATTGAATGGTATCTGGCAAATCAAATATCAGAGATTCTAAAAGGCCAAATTAGTGAAATAAAACTTAGAAATAAGCTAAGTGAAGTTGATATGCTCGATGTTCGGGACGTAGCTTACGCTTATATAACATTAATAGAGAAAGGCCTAAGTGGCGAAGTTTACCATATCAGTACAGGACAACCTACAACTGTTGAAAATCTGGCAAAGGTTTTTTTAGAAGTTGTCAGGCTTAACCCGAAGGCAATACCTATAATATCTACCGCCATTGAAAAGGCTACCTTTTTCCGTTTCTCTCCAAAAAAGTTAAACAGGCTTGGCTGGCGGCCAAAGTTTTCATTAAAAGATTCCCTTTTAAGCTACTGGGAATATTTTAAAACCCTATGAGAAAAAGTATTCAAAACTTAGTGGAAATTGTAATACCTACCCATAATAGAACGGATTTTCTTAAAAGGGTTTTAGATTATTATGCCAAAACAGGTACACAGTTTAATTTTATTATTGCTGACTCAAGCAGTCCAAAAAATAAACTTTATAACAGAAAACTCATCAAATCATATCCCACTTTAAAGATTTCTTATATAGACAGCTTTCCAGAAAACCTAGAGCAACATGTTAAGTTTAGCCAAATGGTTAAATTTATCAAATTAAAATATTGTGTCTTTTGTCCTGATGATGATTTTATTGTACCAAGCGGCATAAAAGAATGTGTTAAATTCTTAGAAAAAAACCCTGACTACTCCGCAGCCCACGGGACTTATCTTGGGTTCTATTTATTCAAGGGGGTATTGGGTAATAAAAGTTTTTGGTGGAATTTCCGTTATTCCAATTCTTCAATAACTGCTGAGAGGGCTGGGAGAAGAGTATTTTCATATCTTTGTAATCTTAATTTAGTAATGTGGGCTGTACGAAGAACTAATCTTGTTAAATCTTGTTATAAGGAACTATCTAGGGTTAAGTTTGATCCTTTTCTGCTCTTAATGTATGGGGAGTTATTGCCTGATACCTTAACAGTGCTATTTGGAAAAGTAAAACGCTTAAAAACCCTATATGCAGCAAGGCAATATTTTTTTTCAATTGCTACCAACTATGTGACTTTAAATGATGCGGTCAACACGACGGAGTATCAAACTGAATATGCCAAGTTTAGGAGTTCACTGGTTAAAAATTTAATCAAACTAGATAACCTGTCCCGCGGCCAAGCAATACAGACCATTGATTTAGCAATGGAGAGATATTTAAAATATTCATATCAAGAATATTTAGTTAATAAAGTAAACCGCACCTTTAGGTATTTTCCTTTAATACAAAAAATACTCAGGTTATTTCAGGCAATTTATTTATTCTCCAAAGACAAAACAAATCAGCTGGGAAAAGTTGACCAACCTTCTTCTAAATATTTTAATGATTTTGAAGTGATCCGTCAGATAGTTTTACAACACAATATATAACTATGAAAATACTCATTACAGGCGGGGCCGGGTTTATCGGGTCTCAACTTGGACTATATTTGGCTAATAAAAAGCATAACGTTACCTTGTTGGATAATCTTAGTTCCGGATATATTTACAACTTCGCTAAAAATAAGCAGTTGTTAAATAATTTTATATGCATGGACATACGAGATCCAAGCTTAGAAAAAGTTATGCAAGGAGTAGACGTTATATTTCATATCGCCGGATTTGTATCTTTACCTGGATGTAACGATGACCCATCGCAAGCTTATTCAATAAATGTGGCCGGCACGGCAAATGTTTTAGAGGCAGCTAGAAAAAACAACGTTAAAAAAATCATTTTTGCGTCAACTGCCGCCTTATATGAAAATGAAGAACTGCTCCCCTTTAGTGAGTCAGTCTCCCCTGCTCCGACGCTTATCTACGCCCAATCCAAAAAAGCTGCCGAGGATCTTTGTAAATCATATATCGATATGTACGGGATGGATATAACAATACTCCGATTTTTTAATGTTTACGGCCCGCATATGGATTACCGCCCGCCTTCATATTTAATAAGTTATTTAATTGGCTGCTTGCTGAAAAAAGAGTCGCCAATTTTACATTCGAACGGTAAACAGGCCAGGGACTTTGTCTATGTGACAGATGTAGCCAGACTCTGTGAAATCACTATTCTCCATCCGAAATCCAAAAATGAGATATTTAATGTGGGTTCCGGAACTCAAATTACAGTTCAGGAAATTTTTGACTTAATTGCGCATTTTTTAGGCGAAAGTGGAGTTAAACCAGTCTATCGTGATCCGAAATTAATCTGGGAAAAATTCCCTAATCAATTTAAAGGCAAATATCCTATGGATCCAAAGTTTTTAAGAAAAGAGGTTAATAAAATTACTTTAGCTGATATTTCCAAAGCTAAAAAAATATTAAATTGGAAAAGTAAAGTAAGTTTTAAACAAGGTCTTTTAAAAACAATTAATTACACTAAAAGAAAATTTAAGGAAAAAAATAATGATTATTAAGGCGTTACGTATTAAAGGTGCATTTGAAATTCAGTTAAAACCAAATACGGATTCCCGCGGTTTTTTTATGAGGACTTATGATGACAAGATGTTTGAAAATTTTGGCATTAATCAAAAATGGGTACAAGAAAGCCATTCATACAGCAAAAAAAAGTGGACTATAAGAGGGGTTCACTTTCAACACCCCCCTAACTGCGAGACAAAATTAATTAGGGTAATTGAAGGAAGGATACTTTTTGCCATTGTTGATTTAAGATTGGATTCAAAAACATTTGGTAAATGGATTCAGATAGTAGTATCTGAAAGAAAGAAAAATATGATTTACATACCAAAAGGATGTGCTCCCTGTATGTGTACACTAACCGAAAACTGTCAAATTCTTTATAAGATGGATCAGTTTTTTACTCCCGAAAGCTATGACAATATTAGATGGGATGACCCTGATTTGGCAATAAAATGGCCTGTTAAAATTCCAGCTGATATTTCAGAAAGGGATGCAAATGCTCAAAGCTTTAAAGAATTTATAAAAAAATATGGAGGCTTAAAAATAAGATGAGAATATTTCTTACCGGGGGCACCGGATTTATTGGTAGGTTAGTTGTTAAAAAACTAGACGATGGAAAGAATCAGCTCCTCTTACTAGTTCGGGATCCAAATAATCTTAATCCATCTGGTAACATCTCCTTAATAAGAAGCAACCTTGCTTCTATAAATAAATGGGAAAAAACTTTAAAAGATTTTAAGCCAAATACAGCTATTCATCTTGCCTGGGAAGGCATTCCTGATTACGGCCCAAAACAAAGCATTAAAAATTTAATTTATGGATTAAATTTAATAGAATTTCTTGCAAAAATTGGTTGTAAAACTTTTTTAGGTGCTGGAAGCTTATGGGAATATGGAAATCAATCGGGGAAATTAGATGAAAAGACACTAATTAAACCATTTAATGCATTTACAGCTGCCAAAAATTCTATGCATCTTTTAGGAAGAGAGCTTGCGGAAAATTATAATATGCTTTTTATCTGGACTAGGTTATTTTATGTCTATGGTCCTGGACAAAAGAATAGTTCCTTAGTCTCTTATCTAATAAATTGCGCCAAAGAAAATACACAACCGGAGATAAGAAATCCAAAAGCTAAAAATGATTTTGTTTATGTTGAGGACGTTGCTGATGCAATTTACAAACTAGTCATGAAATGTGATAAGAGTGATGTATTTAATATCGGCTCAGGAAAACTAACCAGTGTACAGAGTATAACACAGAAAATATTTTCATTTTTTGGAACTAAACTATCATATAGGCTCGCAAAACAAGAACAGATGGATTCTCTTTCGGCTTTCTATGCCGATATTTCAAAAATCAAAAGACAGATCGGCTGGGTACCTAAAGTTGATATTGATAAAGGTATCAAAAAAACAATCGAACAATTTTCTAGTTTATGAAAAAAATTTTAGTCACAGGTGCCCAAAGTTATATTGGTAGCGTATTGACGCCTTTTCTAATAAAAAATGGCTATGAATGTATCGGCATTGATGCAGGTTTTATTAAAGACTGCAAGCTTTATCCTGGCAAAGATGCAAAAATGATTTATAAAGACGCAAGGGATCTTTCAGAAAAAGATCTTAACGGCTTTGATATTGTTGTATATCTCGCAGGAATATCAAATGACCCTTTTAAAAATTTCGACCCTAAAAAAGTTTATGATCCTGTAAGACAACATACCATCAGGACAGCAAAGCTTTGCAAAAAACTAGGCATTAAATTTATTTTTTCCTCCAGCTGTTCGGTCTATGGCAAAGGAACAGATGATTTAATGAGTGAAGAATCTAAAGTTTTTCCTCAAACACCTTATTCTCTAAACAAACTACAGATTGAACAGGACCTCATAAAACTTTCTGATAAAGGATTTGTACCAATTGTATTTAGGTTTGCAACTGTTTTCGGGCTATCCCCAAGAATGAGGTTTGATTTAGTTGTGAATATGTTTACTGCGATGGCATTTACAACCAAAAAAATAATTCTGAATTCTGATGGAAAGGCTTGGAGACCATTGGTACATATAGAAGATGTTTGTAAAGCAATTAAATTTGGCATTGATCATAAAACCTCAGGTAACAAACCAATCATTTTAAACGTAGGAAGTTCGTCTTTAAATTACCAAATAATCGATTTAGCTAAAATGGTCCAAAAAATAATTCCGGATTGTAAAATCAGTTTCCTAAACCAAATTAAATCAGCTCCGAAGGAATTAATTCAAGATAGAAAAATCCAGGATGGGGTTGATAGCCGAAATTACAAAATTTCTTTTGTCAAGATTCGGAAAGTTTTTGAAGGGTTTGAATGCGACTATACTATCCAAAAAGGCATCCAGCAAATGGTAAATAAATTTAAGCAGTTGAAATTAACCAAAAAGGATTTTGAGGATATAAATTATTACAGACTGCAAAAATTCGAGTCCTTAATTAAAGCCGGTCTAATTACTGAGCAGTTAAAATGGATTAAAAAGCCGAATTTTAATGAACTAAATATAGAAACAAATCATCTTAGCTTAAGATTATTCAAAGAAAGCGATATCACCGCAGCTTATGTTAAGGCTTTAAACTCTCCTGAAATTATTGGCTTAACTGAATCGAGATACCGAACTTGGAATAAAATTCAAGTCACAGAGTATGTTAAAAATAAAGGCAACATTCCGGGAGAATCAATATTAATCGGTATTTTTCTTAAGGGTAAACGTAAGCATCACATTGGTAATATTCGGCTTCATTCCTTTAGCGACTACAACAAAAGAGTAGAAGTTGGAATCTTAATTTGGAATAAAAGGGAGTGGGGTAAAAATTACGGCACTGAAGCTTTAGAAGCATTAGCAGATTATATTTTTACCCATCTTGGACTACATAAAGTTTGTGCAGAATATTATTCGATTAATAAAGGATCTGCTAAAATGTTTAAAAAATTAGGGTTTAGAGTTGAGGGCGTTTTTAAGGATCATTTTTTTGCTGATGGTAGATTTATTGACGCGGTTAGAGTTGCAAAATATAATCCAAACTAAAATGAAAAAAATACCTTCTGCTGGTCCTTCAATTACAAAAAAAGAAATTGACTTAGTCACCGAAGCAATCAAGTACGGCTGGTATGAAAAGCGCAATATGCATATTAATCAGATTGTAAAAGAGTTCTCGCAATACACTGGTATTAAATACTGCTATCCTACTGTTAATTGCACCTCAGCTATACATTTAGCATTACTGGCTTTAAGAATTGGCCCAGGAGATGAGGTGATTGTTCCGGATGTAACCTGGGTTGCGTCGGTGGCTCCGATCCATTATGTCGGAGCCACTCCAATTTTTGCAGATATTGAAGAGGATAGTTGGTGTTTATCGCCTGAGTCTTTTGAAAGATTGATTACACCCAAAACTAAAGCTGTACTGGTAGTAGACCTTTACGGCAACATGCCGGACTGGGATAAAATCTTAAAAATTGCTAAGGAACATAAGATAAAAATCATTGAAGATGCAGCTGAAGCCATGGGCTCTTTTTACAAGGGTAAGCCGGCGGGTAGTTTTGGTGATATCTCAGCTTTTAGTTTTAACGCCACAAAAATTATGATTTCCGGGCAGGGCGGAATGGCTGTTACAAACAATAAAAAATGGTTCGAACGATTTGAGATTCTAGCCCATCATGGCATGCTTCCATATAATAAGAAAACTTTTTGGTCTGTTGAGATAGGTTACAATTACCTCTGGACTAATATCCAGGCAGCTCTAGCCCTTGGGCAATTACGAAGGCTTAATGAGCTTGTTACTAAAAAAAGAAAGATTTTTGCATGGTATAAAAAAAGGCTTGAAGGAATTGTGGAGATCAAGCTAAACCATGAGAGTAAAGGGACTAAGAGTACCTATTGGATAATAAACGCCTACCTAAGTGGAAAATATAAAATTAAAAAGGAAAAAATTATGGAGGCTTTTAAAAAATTCAATATCGATACAAGACCGTTTTTTTATCCAGTAAGCTCGCAACCAGCTTATGCCAAATATACTAAAGGTAAAAATTACAAAAAACAAAATATAATTTCTTACAAAATTTCACCTTTTATAATCAGCCTGCCCTATTCTCTTGAGCTTAAAGAAGCTGATATTGACTATGTTTGTAGGGTGTTTTTAAAAATTCTTAATGGTCTTAAAATCTCATGAGTAACCTCGATTTAATAATCCCTACTTTTAACCGGCCTGAATTTCTTAGTCGGATTTTGGATTACTACAATAATTATAATGTAGACTATAATATTATAATTGCTGATTCAAGCAGTACTGCGAATAAAATTCGTAATAAAAAGGTTATCGCTTTATTTCCTAAACTAAATATTTCTTATATTAAATTCTCTTCAAAACTACCTTCCCACATAAAATTTGGGATTATGGTAAAAAAAGCTCGTAGTAAATACGTCTGTTTTTGTCCGGATGATGATTTTATCATTCCTAATGGAATCGATGCGGCTGTAAAGTTTCTTGAAAAAAACCCAGACTATGCAACCGCTCACGGCACTTACATCTCTTTTTATCTTTACAAAGGGTTTTTTGGAATTAAACTTTGGTGGAGATTTATCTATCCTTTTACCACGATCAACTCTTCCAGTCCATTAGTAAGATTAATTAATCACCTAAAAAGTTACTACCAGGTTTTATGGGCAGTCAGAAGGACTGAAGTAGCAAAAAAAAGCTATAAAGAATTTTTAAAATCCAAAGTTAACCCTTATCTTTTTGGAGAACTGCTACCGGACATGCTGACTTTAATTTTTGGTAAAATGAAACGTCTAAATACTCTCTACTCTGCCAGACAAGCTTTTTCTACTTCATATAGTTACTGGCCCAGTTTACTAGATTCTAGAAAAACTAAGGTTTATGATCAAGAATATGATAAATTCAAAAAGTGCCTGACTACGAATTTAGCAAAATTTGGCTTCTCCAAGTCCGAGTCCTCTAATATAATTGATTTAAAAATGAAGGCATATTTAAAAACAACAATTCAGGAACATTTAACCGGCAGAATAAACCTAATATTAAAACGCCTTCCTCCAAGCATAGATAAATTTGTCAGGCTATTGCATGTAAAATACCTTTTCTCAAAAACCAGTTCTGACCCTACAGGCGCAATCAACCATCCCTCATCTAAATATTTTGACGACTTTAATACTCTACGTAAGATTATTTTCAAACATAATATATGAATTTTAAAAAAACCGTCAAAAAGGCATTCTATACTTTCCATAAAAATCCCCTTTCAAAACTCCTTTTTGAAAAAGAAATCCGGAAACGCTCAAAATTACCTCTTACCGATATTGAAAACTTATCCAAACATATTAATCTATTTTCCCCTTATACTAACGAATTGCAACCAGTTAACGACTGGTATGGCCATGCTTCGACCCTAAAAAAATTCTTAGGTCTTCCTCAAAATTACCAGTTCAAATTTATTATTGAGCATGGTACATATTTTTCAGACCAGGTTGCAGATGTTGAGCTGGAAGTAGATTTACCATCGTTTTTAACTTACAGCCCTTACCGCGCCAAGGTTTTAAAAAGAGTCAAAAAATATACCTTTGCAATCGGACCATTCATCCATTATGCAAATCATTATCTTAGCGAGGAGGAGTTGAGGAAAGAAAAAAAACGCTTAGGAAAAACCGTTCTGTTTTTCCCTTTCCACTCACTTGCAAATTTAGATAATGAGTATGATATGGGGCTATCTTTAAAAAAAATAACAGCAATTGCTAAAGGATATCAAACAATCCGGGTCTGTATTTATTGGAAGGATGTGTTACTCGGGAAACATAAATATTACCAAAGTAAGGGACTTACATGTGTAACAGCAGGACATATTCTAGATCCTTTTTTTCTTTCCCGGTTAAAAAGCATTATTGCAAACAGCGACTTAACAATCGCCAATGATGCCTCTACACCATTAAGCTACTCTATCTATATGAATAAGCCACAAATCATTTTTCTAGAGCGTCCTAAAATGGGCAAAAACAAATATTTTGATAAAATTATGAAGGAGTATTGGTCCTCTAAACCATACAACCAGATAGTTGATGAATTTTCTAAAATCCAATTTTTAATCAATGCCAAGAAACGAAGGTTAGCTAATAATTATTGCGGTACAAGTAAGGTACTCACCAAAGATAAGTTGTTAAAACTTGTTGAAGAAAGCGAAAAAATATTTCAAAACTATAAAAGCGGCATTTGACTATGATTACCTTTATATTTAGAATCAGTTAACAAAATTATATGAAGCTAAGCTATCCCAAACATCACTTTGTCAAAGACGGTCATATTAAAAACTGCCAGGTTTGCAACTCAGATAAACTTCATCTCATTTTAGATTTGGGCCACCAACCACTATGCGACACATTGTTAACAAAAGAGATGTTAAATGAGCCCGAAAAGACATACCCTTTAAAGATGCTATGGTGTCAAGATTGCACTTGTGTCCAGCTTGATTATTGCGTCCCGGGATCTGAAGTGTATTATCCCAACTACCCCTACCGAACCGGTATCACCAAAGAACTGGCGCAGTACCAAAGCAAGATAAGTGAATCGTTAATAAAAAAGTATAACCTAAAATCTTCAGACTTAGTGATAGATGTTGGATCAAATGACGGAACACTACTTAGCGGTTTTAAAAAAAATGGAATCAGAGTTTTAGGGGTTGAACCAACAAATATTGCTAAAATCGCCCGCTCCCTTGGTATTGAAACAGTCCAAGCTTTTTTCGATATAAAAACAGCCAAAAAAATTAAAAAGGCGAAAGGCGAAGCTTCGCTAATTATTACCACTAATACCTTTGCTCATATGCAAACTATAGGAGAATTTGTTATGGGGGCTTATTATTTACTTAAAAAAAATGGGGTGTTTGTTAATGAAACTCATTACCTGCTTGATGTTATTTCAGGCGGACAATTTGATACGATTTACCATGAACACTTAAGGACGTACTCTTTTAAAGCTTATGTAAAGTTATTTGAACAATATGATTTCACCATTACTGATGTTGAAAGGGGGGAGCGGTATGGAGGCAATATCAGGGTTTATGCCACAAAGGGAAGGGGTAAAAAGGTAAGTCCTGAGGTAAAAAAATTGCTTAAACTGGAATCGGAATTAAGTAAGTTGTCAACTTTTGAGCGCTTTGCAACTCGAGTCAAAAAAGCCCGTTTTAAATTTATGGATTTTTTAATTAGTGCAATCAAGAGGGGTAAATCAGTCGTTGGCAATTCTAGTCCTGCCCGAGCTTCAACACTTTTAAATTATTATGGGGTAGACAGGCAACTTTTGCCCTATATTGCAGAGCAACCAACCTCATTAAAACTGAACATGTTTTTGCCTGGTAAGCACATTCCCATTATCAATAACCAAATACTAGTTAAGGACCAACCAGACTATGTAGTTATACTTGCCTGGCATTATGCAAAACAGATTATGGAACAACTAAAGGCAAAAGGGCTAAAATCAGATTTCATTGTCCCGCTACCTGATTTTAAAATTGTCAAAAATTCGAAAGTATGAACGATGTTAAAAATAGGAATAATTGGTTCAGGTTTTGGTTTGTACGGTTTACTTCCAGCTTTTCACTCAACATCAGCTTGTAGAGTAGTTTCTATCTGCGGTAAAAAAACTGAGCGCTTAATTAATTATTGCCAAAGAATTGGTCTGGAAAATATTTATACCGATTGGCAAAAAATGCTGGATAAGGAAAAAATGGACGCTTTAGCCATAGCGGTCACACCCAGTGCTCAATACGAAATTGCCAAAACTGCAATAAATAAGGGTTTGCATATTTTTGCTGAAAAACCACTAGCTGCAACTTACGACCAAGCTAAAAAGTTAACTAATTTGGCGAAAAAGAAAAAAATTAAACACATGGTTGATTTTATCTTTCCGGAAATCGAAGAGTGGAAAAAGGTAAAGCTGCTGCTAAACAAAAAAGAATTTGGCAAATTAAAACACATATCTTTAAATTGGGAATTTTTAAGCAATGACATCAAAAATAAAATTAAATCCTGGAAAACTGATGTTTCTTTAGGCGGAGGAGCTCTTTCTTTTTATTTTTCTCACTCTTTACATTACTTGGAAATATTCGGAGGGGAAATAAAAAACATAATAAGTTTGCTATCTTATTCAAAAGAAAGTTTGAATGGGGGGGAGGTTGGTGTTGATTTACTGATAGATTTTAAGACTGGAGTTAAGGGGAATGCCCATCTAAACTGCAATGCCAAAGGCCTAAACCGCCACCAAATCGTATTTGAATGCGAGAGAGCGACTATAGTCTTAGAAAACTATAATAGTCATACAGAAAATTTCACAATAAAAGTTTATACTTTGGATGGAAGCACCAAATTACTTGTTCCAAAAACAAAAACTAAAAAAGGTGAAGATGAAAGAGTTAGGGTTGTCAGAAACTTAACAACCAGATTCGTTAAGGGTATTTTAAAGAATAAAAAAATTACCCCTTCTTTTGCAGAAGGATTGAGGGTTCAACAATTAATAGATAAAATTAGAAACGGTTAAAAGACTTCATGTCAAAAAAGAAAAAATTAGTTATCATCATACCAACCCATAGGTCTTCCCTTACCTCTGATGATAGAATCTCTCTAAAACATTTAAAGAGACACCTGGGAAAATACGATACTTTTTTTGTTATTCCCGAAAATATAAGCTCTAAAACATTTGAGTCTTTGGGATTCAAAGTAAAAAAGGTAGACAAGGATTTTTTTGGAACTATCAGAAAATATAGCAATTTACTTTTAACAAAAAAATTTTATGAAGATTTTAAAAAATATAATTTTATGCTTGTTTACCAGCTTGATGCACTAGTATTCTCAAGCCAAATCGATAAATGGATGAATTCTGGGTATGACTACATTGCTGCTCCTTGGTTTAGGCCAATAATAGGTTATTTAACCCATAAAAAGGGTTATCCTCCATCCGGAGGAAATGGGGGTTTTAGCTTAAGGAATATTCATAAAACAATTAAGATTTTAGAGATTGTCAACACGTCGGCAACAAGAACCTCTCAAAACCTCTTTGAAAGGAAACTATGGTTTTTACTGGCAGTACTTACAGGTAAGTCCCACGAGGTTTGGCTTAAAGCTCCTGCTCTTGATTATCCTTTTTATGAGGATGGTTTTTGGGCCTTGGAGGCTCCTAAATATGACTCAACTTACAAAATTCCTTCCTTTAAACTCGCTTTAAAATTTGCTTTTGAAAAGTTTCCTAGAAGGTGTTTTGAGGTTAATAACAAAAAGCTTCCATTTGGATGTCATGCTTGGGAGAGATATGATAAAGAGTTTTGGAAACCATATTTAATTAAATAATTTTTTACTTTTTTCTAATTACAAGCATAATATTTGGCGTCATAGTTTTAAAAAATATGCCTCCATTGATAATTATAGCTGCCAGCAAAATCGTATGAAGAATTTTTTGCAAAATAATTCTTATTATATTTAACAAATCATAGGGCGGTATTTCATACCCTTTTATTTCCATGGAATAATCTTTTATATCAGACAAATTTATTAAGTCCTTTAAGGATTGTTCTGTAAAACTCCCAGTGTGTTGTAAATCACCATATCTTTCAATTAGTCCTAAAGGATTATTAGCGTTAGGGACAACTATTACTAAAAAACCTCCCTTTTCCAGCTGGGAGTAAAGGAGCCGCACAACTTTATGATATTTTTCTATTGGTAAGTGTTCTAAAACTTGCATTAAAAAAATAAAATTGTATTTGCGCAAACGCTTAGAAATTAATAAAAGATCTCGAGCTAAGAGTTTGTTTTTTACTTTATATTTTTTTGAAACATAATTTAATATACTTTTATCATTATCAACTATATCAATATCTATAACCCCTTTTTCATTTAAATAACCTTCGAATTCCCCAAGTCCCGGTCCGATTTCCAAAATCCTAATTTTTTTAAAACCGATTTTTCTAAAGTATTTTTTTAAATTATAATCTATATAATCTTTTTTCCTTTTTAAGGTTTGAGGCGCGGATAGTTGTTGTAAGTGAGCAACGTAATTTCCCATATTAATTTTGAAGATTATATACGCACAGATACCCATAATCAACTCCGGTCTTTTCACACTTTATTAACTCGTAACCTTTTAAGTTCTCAATTTCATCAGAGCTTTTTACTACGTAATAAAAAGCTTGCTTTATTAAGTATCGGGCTTTTCGGGTATCATTTTTTGCCAGTACATAAGTGTTGCTATTTTTCTGCCTGATCAGAACCCAAAGCGGGTATTCAAAATCATCAATTAATTGGAAGGCGACAGTAGTATTATCCGGGATTATATTCACCGCATTACTGTATGGCTCATACCAATAATGCCTTGCATTAAAATATTGCTCGATTCTGGGTTTTAACAAGAAAGACTTAGGGATTGAGGATAAAGGTAAAGTGAAAGATTGAATGTATTTATAGAAAAAATTATATGAAATATAGGGCCTGGAAACATTAAATAAAATTAACACAAAACTTAGAATAACCGATAAGATTGCAGCAGCGTTTAATATCTTTTTTCCAACGCTTAATTTGCTTAAAACTAAAACTGACAAGATAGTTCCAATAAGTAAAAAAGGCAGATGCAATCTGGGATGGTAAGGCTGCCATTTAAGTAAGGCGCAAAAAAGTATAAAACTAAATCCTAAAAAAAAGAGTAAAATTTTAACTTTAGAGTTAATCTTTTTTCTTAAATCTTTGCGGAGTAAAAGTCCCGACATGACTATGATCAACAACATATGTAATGGGTTTGAAACAATATCCTCTTGTGGATAAATAACTGGCTTTATAGCTAGCAAGGAGTTGCTCCAAGTGACTCTGGAATCATTAAAATCGATTCCTAAAATAATTCCGATAAATTTTAGAGATTCTTGCATTGGTGAAACTAAGAAGAGAAAGGGTATTTGTAGAAAGATATTTCTTATCAAGTTTAATATAATTACTTGAAGATTAATAATCTCGTTTATATAAATTACTTCTGTTCCGTTTTCAATATGTTTCCCCAGTATAGATCCGTAAAGGTAAATGTTTTGTAGAAAATACCTAAGTTGAAACAACAGGCCAATCCCTAAACCAACCAAGAGAAGCAAAGTTTTTTTTGAATTTTTGAAGGCAAATAAACTTACCAGTCCAAGTGGTATCAATAGATAAATTACAAATGTTGGTTTAGTAAGTAATCCCAAGCCAATACTTAAACCCAACCATAAAGCATTTTTAAGATCAAATTTTTTAATGATTTCTAAGGATATACTAGTTGAAACAAGCACCAGCACACTTGTTACTAAATCTGTCTGAGTACTGGTTGATTGCAACAGTGCTATTGGCAAGGTTGCCGCAAGCAAAAAAACCGTCATTTGATTTTTTTTGTTCCCACCAAGTTGTAAAAAAATTCCACCAGCTAGAAAAACTGTCACGATATAAGCCAGCCATTGAGAGAAGAATAATAACCGATCATTTCCAGATATTGAGTAAAGATGCAATAAAATATACTCTGCAAAAGGAGGCATGAAATCATGTGAGTTTCTGATAATAGCTTGATCTAAGGTTTTTTCCTGTATCCAATACATTACCCGGGGTAGGTGATAAACCATACTGTCTGTAGTGCTCGGAGCGCTAAAAAAGCCCTGTATGAAAGTTAATAAAAATATTACAAAAATTATTATGAAGCCCTTGGATTGCCAGTTGATATTTTTGAAAGCCTGAAAAAAATTGTTTTTATTCGAAGAAGAGGGTTTTCCATCATTCGTAGAAAAGCTTTGCTTATCTAAAAGAAAGCTTTGCTTATTCGT
This sequence comes from uncultured Gammaproteobacteria bacterium, assembly GCA_964393525.1. Classification (GTDB taxonomy): domain Bacteria; phylum Patescibacteriota; class Microgenomatia; order Daviesbacterales; family UBA10151; genus CAYMTV01. The sequence continues at coordinate 29,065 of CAYMTV010000006.1, forward strand.
AGAAAAGCTTTGCTTATTAAAAAATATTATCAAAAATACAACTGCTATTTGGACTAAAACTATAAAAGTACGTTCAAGTAAATGGAATAATGATAAGATTTCAGTAGAAATAAAAATTGATAAATACCAGATTAAAAGTAATTTTGAGATTTTAAGCGGATTCGGATATTTCATTCATTATTCCTACTTCCATTGTTGGTTCATATACCAGTCAATTGTTTTTTTGAGGCCTACTTTAAAATCTGTTTTTGATTTAAAACCAAACTCATTCTCCGCCTTCGTAACATCAAGTTTTCTTCTGGGCTGACCGTCCGGTTTTGTAGTATCCCACACAATATCACCTTCAAACCCGACTGTTTTTTTAATCATGGTTGCCAGGTCTTTGATAGATATCTCAAATGAAGCTCCGATATTTACCGGGTCGCTTTTGTTGTATTTTTCGGTTGCTAAAATTATGGCTTCTGCACAATCTTCAACATATAAGAATTCTCTAGTGGCCTTACCGGTTCCCCAAACCACCACATAATGATCGCCTCTCTCTTTAGCATCGATAAATTTTTTAATTAATGCAGGGATTACGTGAGAATTCTGAGGATCAAAGTTGTCTCCTGGTCCATACAAATTTACCGGCAATAAAAAAATTGAGTTAAAATCATATTGTTGTCTATAAGCCTGGGATTGAACCAACATCATTTTTTTAGCCAACCCATATGGTGCATTGGTTTCCTCAGGATAACCCATCCATAAATCTTCTTCTTTAAAAGGTATTGATGTAAATTTCGGATATGCACAAATTGTTCCCAGGGCTACAAATTTGCCGACTTCGGCAATTCTCGCCTCATCCATGAGTTGCACCCCCATCATTAAATTATCGTAAAAAAGCGTTCCAGGATTATCCCGGTTATAGCCAATACCTCCCACATCTCCCGCAGCGTGGATGATAATATCAACACCCTGAGCAACCCTTTTGCAAACCTCAAGTTTTCGTAAATCATCGGTTTTAGATCGGGGTATAAAAGGGTTTACATTTAGAGTCTTTAGTTTCTCAATTATGAATTTACCCAAAAAACCCGCCCCCCCGGTAACAACCACCTTCTTACCCCTCCAAAACTTACTGCTATTTGTATTTTTCATGAAAACAAAGAATTAAGAAATTTAAGTATGGAATATATAATAATAACCAGTTGATAGTGTAAATAGTGTAAAAACAATGTCATTTTGTTTTTTGTGTGTTTTTTGGAAACTTCGTATTCATCTCTAAATTGTTTGATAAAACCGGTTGAACTTTTGGTCGTGGGGACTATCCTAAAACTTCCCAGATATTCATTGATTATTCCAGGCCGATATTTTTCTCCCAACCTCAACCAATAATCATAATCCATGACATAATGTTGACTTTTATCAAAGTCCCCTACTTCCTTAAACGCTTCCTTTCTAAAGAAAACTCCCATTTGAGAAATGTAGTTTAAAATCAAAAGTGTTGTATAGGAAAAACTCTGAAGCCAGAAGTTTTTATATCCTGTAATCCACTTTCTGATCTCTCTATCGTCACCATCGATGATGTCACACTTTCCGTAAGTCCACATAATCTGGGGGGTTTCGGCAAAAAACTTGCCTATTTTTTTAAAAGCATCTTTTTTATATACATCATCGGAATTAAGATAAGCTAAAATATCACCTGAGACATTTTTTAATCCAATATTTATCGCATCTGTTTGACCTTCGTCTTTTGAGGATACCCATTTTATGATTTTTGGAAATTTTTCTGCGTAGTATTTGATAATATCCAAAGTTCCGTCGTTTGACCCACCGTCTTTTATAAACAGCTCAATCTTAGGATAGTCTTGTTCTACAACCGACCTGATGGCACGCTCAATATAATCCACTGTATTAAAAGAGGGCATTACAACTGAGATTTTGGGGATTATGGAGCTGTTACTCATTTCTTGTTACCTGTTATCTTCTTATTTAAAGCGTCTTCTCTGATCATTTTTTCAATTTTTTTCTCTATTCTTTTCGTCTTGATATAGGCTATATAAACCATTGGAATAATTAGAATAAACCCCCCCAAAACTGCTAAATCAAAAGCCCTTGAAATTGCAATAGTTTGGGAGAACATTTTAAAAACCTCCGGAAAAATTATTATAATTACTGCTCCTATCCAGGAGATTAACCAAAATAACATTTCGACACCATTAATTTCACCTCTTCGATAGTGAAGATAGGCGAAATAAAGCATTATCAGAACAAATATCAAAGAGATAATTTGCAGTCCTAAAATCACAAACTAAGCCTCCACTTCATTACACTAAAAAGTATCCCAAAAGCATCAAGAACTGTCACGCCTTTAAACTTGTCATAGTATACTGTTTCAACCGGGACTTCACAACTTGTTAGCCCGTATTTACCTGTCTTTACAACCATTTCGGTCTCCACTCCATATCCTGAAGATTGCCAGTTTATTTTTTCATAGGCTTTTTTAGTAAAAGCTCTATAACCGCAAACCAAATCTGAAATATATATCCCAAACAAAAGCGATATCAAAACAGAAGCCATCTTATTGCCAACGAACCTTACAATGGGTATACCTAAGTTAAGATTTCTGGAACCGAATACTATATCGTACTTGTTTGAGCTAATCGTATTAATAAATTTTGGAAGATCCGAAATTAGATGCTGACCATCCGAGTCCATAATAATCACGGCTTCCATTCCAGCTTTAAATGCTGCTTCGCAACCCGTTTTTAAAGCAGACCCCTTACCAAGATTTATCTTATGTCTAATAGCAGTTACGTTAAAATCCCGAATAATCTTGTAAGTTGAGTCACTTGACCCGTCATCCACTACAAAAATTGGGTAATGAATTTTTTTAAGACGAGTTAGTGCTTCCCGAATGTTTTTTTCTTCGTTGAAGGCCGGGATTACCAAAGCAATTTTCATTTGAGAAGAATTATACATCAAAATTTACGCAACCCAATACCCGCGGATAAAAAGTGAAAGAAGAATAAATTGGAGTAAGATAAAGAATATAATAAGAGGAGTATAAAATTTACCGATTGTTCTGACTATAAAAGGAAAGACTAAAAAGCCTAATAAAACATACCGCGGCATAGAAGAAAGTGTTCCGGTTAATGTCGGCAACAAAAGTACTCCTGCAGTGAAAAACCAGTATCCTTTTTTCATGACCCGGAAAGAAAAAAGAAGCATTATTAAAAAAAATATCGTAGAAGCAAATTCTATAAATGCATTTAAAAAAATCAAGCTCACAGGAGGTACAGTAAAAAATATCTTAATATACCTAAATAGCACTTGAGGAAGAAGAATAAAAGGCTCTGAGCTTCTTTCTGCCCCGAAGGCAGGCTGGGCAGATAAAAAATAAAACGGATCATTAAACTTGGATTTTAAAAACGTCATGTAAGAAAAAAGGCCTACCGGTACAAGCATGATACCCATAATTTTTTTAAATATAATTTTTTTATCAACTTTATCCTCCTTGAGTTTATTAAAAAATTCAATCAGCATTGGGACTATGAGAAATACACCATAGATCCTTGTAGCTGATGCTAATGCTCCAATAATTCCCGATAAGATGAATTTTTTCTGTCTTAGTAATAAGAAAGTCAGGAGTGTAAGGAATAAAAAGACAGACTCTGAATAAACTGCCCCAAAATAAAATGAGGTGGGAAAGGCCAAAAAAAGCCCTATCGATTTTAATGCCGTTTGATCATCAAAATCTGTCTTAAATAGCTTATATAGCAAAAAAAGGGAAACTAAAAAAAATACATTTGATATTAAAAGTCCACTAATTAAAGGTGAGTTAAAAACATTTAAAAAATTAATCAGCAGAGGAAAGAGAGGGAAAAAAGCTTGAGTGAATTCATAAGCATAGCCATTTTGAGCAATTCTTAAATAGTGAACTCCGTCAAAATTCCCAAACCCCCAAACCCAATATGGCAATCCCGAGGGAATCAATTCTTCTCCAAAGTAGGGAAATTTAGCTCCAAATTGGGGAAAAAGAAAAATTGAAAATGCCGCAAATACAAATAAACTTGTTCTCCATACCAAAAAAAATTTTAAAATTTTAAACATTCAATACTTTTTTGTAAACATTAATCGTTTCAGCAGCTGTTTTGTCCCAGGAGAATCTCTTTATATTTTCAAAACCCTTAGCGATTAAATTTTTTCTCAAGGAATCATCCTGGAAAACTTTTTTAATTGCATTGGAAATATCAACAATGCTTTCCGGATCAACATAAACTACTGAATTCTGTCCAACCTCAGGCATTGATGATGTATTACTGGTAATAACAGGTATTCCGCAGGCTTGGGCCTCAAGGATAGGCAAACCAAACCCTTCATAAAATGAAGGCAGTAAGAGAAGCTTGGCCAAATTATAAAGTGATATTGACTCATTCTCTGAAAGGTATTTTAATACATGTACTTTTGGATGTTTTGAGTATTTTCCAAGAAACTCATTATAACTTTTTAGCTCTGGATGATCATGAATATCTACTTCCCTAAAGCTTTCACCTCTTAGCACAATATCAACTCCTACATCCAAACAAGCTTCCACCGAATTTAACAAGTTTTTATTCCAGTTATTATTACCACCAAAGAAAACAAATTTTTTTGGTAAGTTAAATTTATTACTTACTTGATCAAGTGCGTATTTATCCTGAATTTTTTTATAATCATCAGATTGTGCAAGGTATGTTACAAAAATTTTTTCTTCGGCAATCTTTAAAAAATTTTTAATGTCTTTTTTTGAGTTTTCCGAAATTGTTATGACCGCTTGAGTATTTTTGAGGGAGATTTTTTGCAAAAGATTATTCAAGCTTCCTTTTATACCCGCAGGGTAATGATTTGGGAAAACTAAAGGAATAACATCCAGAATTGTCACAACTGTGGGAAACTTTTTAAAAAAGGGTAGTGTATTTGAGAAAAGATCAAAAAAAGGGTAATGGATAATATCAACTTTCTGAAGATCATTAAGATTTTCAAATTCAATTAATTCAAAATCTTTGGACTTTTTTAAAAATTGAAGTAGATTTGAAGCATATTCGCCTATTCCTCTAAATTTATGACCCGATTTGAGTGGAATGATGTTAAAACCTATTTTAATCATATTAAGAACTGATATACTTCATGTACGCCCTAGGAAATCTTAAGGCTGAAAAAAAAGAAAAAATGATCCCATAAATTCCATCTAAAATCCCTTTGTGAATAATTAGAGTAGAAAAAAACCAAGCGAAAGGTTTCAGTATTAAGTAGTTTATAAATTGGAAAGGAGTTTTTCGCACTTTTTTTATTTTAAATTCTTCAGCCATTAAATCTATATAGCGCGAGTTTTTTGTAAAATACCGTTTTAGATTTGGAGAATCCACATGCAGAAGAGGATTTTGTAGCCAGCCCACTCTACCCTTGACTACCATCTGTTCATGAACATTTTTACAGGGTAGAAACGCCATATTTTTCTTAAACAGGCGGATAACCCCATCAGGATAGACGCCGCCGTATTTTAGATACTTCCCTAAGAAATAATTAAGTCTCGGAAAAAAGAAGGCTACATATTCAGCTTGATCATTTCCTATCGTGCCATCTCTTTCCTCCAAAATCTGCTGATGTCGTAAAAACAATTCTCTATCTTTTAGATTATCCTGATACTTGGCGATTTCTTCATCGGACATCTCAATAATTCTTTTTATTTCTTCACCCAGTTTTTTGCTAATCCTTTCATCGGCATCCAGGTATAGAACCCACTCCCCTTTTGCCAAATCAAAAGATTTTTGCTTGTTGATATGAAAGTTTGGTGGATTATCCTTTACAATGACTTTCGCTCTAAAACTCTTAGCTATTTCAATAGTTTTATCTTTAGATGAACCGTCAACAATAACAATTTCATCTGCTATATTTCTTACTGACTGTAGACAGTCAGCAATGTTTTTTTCTTCGTTATAAGTAGCAATAGCTACAGAAAGTTTAATCATCTTTTACCTTGAATATATTTTAAATGCTGGATTGCCATTTGGAAAATCTATAATCTTTTCCGGACTTGTTACTCTAGCTATTTCTTCGCCACTTGCAACAACATAAGCATCGTTAATATTATCCAAATCTTTGTCTTCAATTTTTTTAAACTTGTATTTATCAAATGATCTTATTGTACTAAACCCAAAATTATTATCCCCTATTTCTTTGCGGCTATTTTGATATGTTTTAGGATTATATTTAGTGTAAAAAAGCACTAAAATATAGGGTTGGTCATAGCGGTCGGTAATAAATATAGTTTCTTTACTTTCCTGATGGGAAACTAAATAAGAAACTAACTTTGAAAATCCATACTCCCATTCTAAAGCGTATTGTTTTGGCAGATGCACATAATACTGATGTATATAAAGGCTGAAAAAGTAAAAAATTACAAGCATTGCTAGTGCATTAAATGTCAGTCTAAATTTAAAGCGAAATTTTTGAAAATGTTCATATATTGCTCCCATTCCCAGTCCTGAAATAAGCATCAAAGGAATTACCATATTGTGCGCTCTTAAAGCATGAGGAGATTGGTAGGTCATTGCTGCTGCAATTGGTGCAACCACCAACCATAATATAATTATCCTAACATTGCTAAACTGTCTCCTTGCTAAGATAAAAAGGCCTGTCATTAAGGTTATAATTTCAAAAAGATAGAGCTGGCCGGTTTCCGGTATTTTATTTCTTTTTAGTGGATCTCCCTCAATAAATAAAAATTGCGGTGAAAAATGATCAAAATAATTTTTGGTAAATACGTATCCATATTCTAAAAGCTTGTTATGGTAAAGTTTTGAAACCAACGAGTTTGGATCCTGATGTTCTCCTCTTTCTTCATTCAGCCTGTTTATAGGTCCTATATCGGAAAAAATTGATACCCCCTGAAATCTGGCTAAGCCTCTATCACTTAGTAGGATCAACACTAAAGGTATTAAAAGAATGGCCGAAACAATTAAACCCGGGATTGCAGCTTTAAATTTAACTTTCCTAAAATACAAAATGAAAATCCCTATTAAAAGAACTGGAATGATTAATCTGGTACTTTGATAAGCATAAATGGATGCAACAAATGAAATACCGGAAAATACATACCATTTGGGACTTCTTAAGGCTTTTAAAAATGACAGAACCCCTAAAAGGATGGAAAACGTAGCTATGTTTGTTTCCCACGCTCCTCTTGAGAAATGTATATGCCAGGGCGAAACAGAAAGCAAAAAGGCTGTGGAAATAGCAATAGTTTCTTTTTTAAAAATTTCTTTACTTAAAAGATATGTTAAGTAAATTGAAACAATACCCAGGATAATTGAAGGAAGCCTGATCGACAGTTCATTTAGCCCAAAAAGAACAATAAATGGCAAGTCAAGATAAACGTAAAGTCCGGGTTTATAGTCGGAAAAAGATTTGAAAACAATCGGCCAGGACTCACCCCACTCGTCTTTACCTGTTTTTAGTAAAGAATAGGCATTATATCCTAAGGCTGCTTCATCGGCATTAAATCCGGGAGGTGAAATATTCAGAAATGCGACTCTAAGTACAAAGCCCAAGGTAATAATTAATCCTAATAATCGCAGATTAATCTGCTCATTATCGAGCAGATATAAATATACCTGTTTAATCTTTTGGTTCATAAGTTTCAATTATATTAAAAGCATGTGTTTTACCATCCGGAAAACTGATTGATTTTAAGACCCTGGCAGTATTGGATTTATTGATCTCATCTTTTTGAAGCTCTTTTTCTGTTCCAACAATCAACAACCCTGGGATAAACCTGTATTTATGCCAATCTGGATAGGTAAAAGTTAAATTATCAATTTTTTCTACTTCCCCAACATCAGGGGGATTTTGAACTAATAATTTTGCTTGTTTTTGGAAACGATCCGGTGGATATTTTGAATAAAATAAATAGAATATGTAGGGCTCATTATAATTTGTTGTAAATACTATTTCTTCATATTCGGATTGATGATTTATGACATAATTTATAGCTTCTTTATACGAATTCATCCAATCAACTGATCCGTCAATTTTTGAATGAGTCAACATCCGATCAAAGAAAAAGGAAATATTTATAATAATAAATAAAAGTAAACCTGGGATAATTAATTTGAAGGGTTTCCCCTTAAGATTAACCCATCGCCATACCACAAAGGCCCCAAGTGCAACTAATGTTTCCAACCCAAAAATTAGTGGCAATGACCTTATGGTATTTACGCTGTCTCTACTCAAGGCAGCAGGTATAGGAGAAATCATTAACCATAGAAGCAAAATTCTTCGGTTTACAAAACTCCTTCTAAGTAAAAAAACAATTCCTACGACAATAAAAGGCAATTCAAAAAAATGCATCATGCCATAATCTAAAACTCCTTGCCTGGCGTCGGCAGGGCCTTGGGCAAATAAAAATTTGGGAGAAAAATAGTTAAAGTATCTTCCTGTAATTGTTTTTAGGTATTCCAAGTCTTCCGAGTGAAAAATGTAATAATTAAATTTTTTGCTATCAGCCTCCTCATTAATTATTTTTTGTATCTCTTCTTCTTTTCTAGGATAGCTTAATTGATTTAGATAAATAAGTCTGGAGCGAACTTGAGGATCTAAGATGCTAAAAAGAAGTGCTGTTACAAGAACTATAGTTGCTAGAATAACCCAAGGTCTATAATTTCTGGATAAAAAAGCATCTCTTTTTAGCAACACTACTCCGAAGAAAATCCCCAGAGCGAAAAGTTTAGCCGATTGGTAGGTATAAATTGATGCGGCAAAAATAAGTGATGCGACTAATAAATTTTTTTTACTTGTTTGTGCTCTTAATAAAAATATTAAACCAAGCATTAAGAGAAAAAAAGATATATTAGCCTCCCAGGCACCTCTTGAGAAATGAGTTGCCCACGGTGAGAACGCAAGAAAAAATGCAGTCAACAACCCTACCAACTTAAACTCTTTTCCTAAAAGTTCTTTAACCAGCAAAAAGCTGAGTAGTGGTATGAAGCTTCCCAAGATAATTGATGGTAATCTAATAGACATCTCGTTTAGTCCAAATATTGCAACAAAAGGAATTGCTAAATAAACATATAATCCTGGTTTATAATCACCAAAAGATTTAAAAATTAAAGGAAAAGGTTGGCCATATTCATCCCGTCCGGTTTTTAGAATTGAGTAAGCATTATATCCCAAAGCTGCTTCATCCCAGGTTAAACCAGGAGGAACATCTGAAATGTTCGTGGTCCTTGCAATAAAGGAAAGCAGGGTTATAAGTATTAAAAATAGTAAGGTTTTATCTTTAAATTTTTGCCACATCGAAAGCCTTACTCCCGTCCAAAAAATTAATAGTTTGTATTATTTGGGCATCTTGAGGGAGATTTTCCGGTGAACTCACTAAAATGGCGCCGTCAATAGCTTTGAGTTTTTCTTTAACCTCCCAATCATTAATAAAGTACAGGTTATCTATTCTATCAACCCATCTCCAGTTACTCTGTCTATATCTAACTAAGGTAGGGTTGTTTTGATATTTAGTAGGGTCATAACCTGTATAAAGCAGATAAAAAATATGCGGCTCACCATATTTTTTGGTAATATATATCTTACTTGTCTTGAGATACTCATTTTCATCAAGAAAATTAATAACCTCTTTCATTCCATACTGCCATGACTGTGAATAATTCTTTGGATAAACAAAAAAATATGTTTTATAGTAAGAAATAAACCCTGTGAAAAAAAGAAAAACTACTAATAGTACCGGAATAATTTTTATAAATAAGATCTTTTTTTGTAAATATTCAAAGGCGTAAAGAATTCCAGCTGCGGTAATAATCTGCAGTGACCCGAGCATAAATATTGCCCGCAGTGCATGAGGAGATTCTCTGGTAATTGCAGCCGGAATAGGAGCTAAAAAGAGCCATATAAGCGCAAATCTAAACCATCCTTTGCTTTTAAATGATTTATATAAACCAAGGATCAGAAAGGGAAGTTCTACTAGAAAAAGTAATCCAAATTTTGGTAATGAAAATTGATAATTACTCCCTCCTTCCAAAACTAAAAATTTGGGGGTGAAGTGCTTAAAATAATTACTTAAGAAATTTGCCGTAAAATATGTAATCTTATTATATACCAGGTTAGGAAGTGTACCGGGTAGTTCGCTTCTAGCCCTGGCTTCATTTAGGTAATTAATAGCTCCCTGATCCAAAATCGTTACCCAAAAGTATCTCGCACTGCTATCTTCAAAAACTGCTAAATACCCGGCCGTTCCGATAAAAAATATAAGCACTAAAGCGGAAAAGTATAATTTTGTCCTAACTTTTTTTAATTGTTTGAAGAAGTAAATTACTAACCCAATAATAAAAAGTGGGATAAAAACTCTTGCTGAATTGTAGGTAAATATAGTCAGCCCAAAGATAAGTGCCGATAAACTCAGCAAATGATATTTTTTTAAACCTTGTAAAAACAAATAAACTGCGGAAAGAAAAATCGTAAACGCAAGATTTGCCTCAAGTGCTATTCTTGAAAGAAAAACGTGCCAAGGGCTTACTCCAATTAAAAAAGCACTTATTAAACCTATTTTTTGACTTCCCGTAATGCTTTTTGAAATTAAAAAAGTGAGCAAAATTGCAAGTATCCCTGATAGAATGGAGGGAAGTTTAATACTTATTTCATTCAAACCAAAAAAGGCAATAAATGGAACGTCCGAGTATACATACACCGGGAGTTTGTAATCCCCAAATGCCTCAAATGTCAGTGGCAAACTTTTCCCCCATTCGTCTTTTCCGGATTTAAGGATTGAGTAAGCGTTATATCCTAAAGATGCCTCATCCCAATTTAACGCGGGTGGGACTTTGTCTATATTAAAGAAACGTAAAATTGACCCTATGAGTAAAATTATGAAAAGCACTATTTTAGGATTCATTTTAACAACTGGTTACTTGTATCAACGATCTTAAAGACAACTTTTCCATCAGGGCTTTTTATCAATTTGATTGTTTCAATATCGGGGGGGATTTCATCTTCTGCAGCAATCAGTAAGGCGTTTTTTTCATTTCTATCTCTACTCCAGTCAACATTCTTAAACTCATAAACATCAAGATTCATATCTATCATGTCGGAAAATTTAAAACCCGCATTCTCGAAATAAACCCAATCTTTAGAATACTTTTGAAAAAATTGAGGATCCATTTTTGAGTAGAATCCGACAAAGATTTGCGGCTGTGAGTGTTTTTTAGTAAAAATAATTTTGTCGTAATTTGCCTTATTGTCTTCGGTAAACTTTACTGCCTCGCTATACCCAAACTTAATGCCACCCTTAGCTTCCTCAAAATGATGAAAAAGGTAATAATCAAAATTGGTTAGAGTTGACCAAAAGATTACTGTCCCCATTCCCAAAAGTATTATTTTTCTTAGGTTTTCGTTCCTAAACTTTTCTATAAAGTAAACTACTCCGAAAGCAGACAGAATAGGAATCGTGAGTAAAAACGGCTCTACTCGGAGTGTTGCCATGTAATCCCGGGTTAAAGCTGCAGGTATGGGTGCAAGAAATATCCAAAGTCCCAAAACTCTTAAATTATGTATTTTTTTAGTCAGTAATAAGTATAAAGCCAATCCAAGTAGAAGAAATTGCCAAAGAGGGATTAGCCATCTTCCCGAAAGGTTGAAAAGAGAGGAGTCTGACCGATGTGGAGAAATTAGAAAAGTGGTTGAGAAATACCCAAAATAGTTTTGCAAAAAATTACTTCCAATATAAAAAATTTTATTGTTGACTATTCTGTTAAATGGTTGAGGCAGTTTGTCCTCAACTTGAATCTCCCTAAGTGGAGTAATATTTTCCGGATTATAAATTGCTGCATCAGCCGCTCTTCTCCCAGCTCCGGAAAAAAACAACCCAAACAAGACAATCAATAAGAAAATAGATAAAGTACTTGAAGAAACCACCAGCCATTTTTTTTGAAAGTTTCTAATCTCACTCCAGTAGATAATGACTAACCCGCCCAGGAAAAGAGGTGTTAATAATTTGAAGGTATGGTAGCTTAAAATGGATAATCCAAAACTCAAAGCCGAAAAAACTATTAGAGAATTTCTATGTCTGGCTTTTAAAAATAACAGAATCCCCAGAGAAAAAAACATCAACCCCAAATTTGATTCCCAGCCGATTCTGGAAAATATTATATGCCAGGATGAAATAGACAAAAACAAGGCTGCAGAAAAAGCGGTCCAAAAACTTTTTGATAGTTCTTTAACCAGGAAAAATATAATCAAAACCGTCAGTGATCCAGCTAAAGCCGAAGGCAGCCTTATAGCCAGAATCTCCAACCCAAAAACCGCCTCAAAAGGAATTATGAAGTAGGAATAAAGCAGCGGCTTATAATCCCCAAAGCCTCTGGGATTTAAAGGCAAAAACTCACCCCATTCGTCTTTTCCGGTTTTAAGGATTGAGTAAGAGGTATATCCTTGCTGAATCTCATCTGCGCTAACCCCAGCTGGAAACTGATCCAGGGATAAGATTCGAAGCAATGCTCCTATTAGTAAAACCAAAGATAAAAGAATATACTTCATTTCTCTTTCTTAATTGTAATGAATCCTAAGTATTAAGTTCTATTATGTAAAAAGCGGGCAAACCATCGGGGAAGTTAATTACCTCGAGCAATTTTCCCCTAAACCCGATCTCTCCTTCAACTTTTTTTGGATCCAATTCTTTAAGTTGTGTAGAAGAAACAATTAAAAGGTTTTTACCTTTTAATAAATCAGCTTGCAACGATCCATACCAGCCGCGGCTAACAGGTATTAGAAAATACATATTATCAATCTTGTTACCCAAAACTTCTTTAAAAAGCTCTTTTCTTAGGCTTTTGATCTCTTTTTGGAAAAGCTGAGGATCATATTTATTATGGTATAAATAGGCCATTAAAAGCGAAGTATCACTGTCATCTAAAATGACACTTTGGTAATTGTTTTTTAAACTGTCTGCCCAAGTTACAGCTTCTTTGAAACCATAATTAAAATGATAGGCACTGTCCCATTTATATGGACCTAAATAATTTTGGATAAAAATAAAAGCTTCAAAAGCCAAAATCAATCCATATATTGCAGGGATAATTATTTTAAATTTCCCTTTTAAGTTTTTATAGGCAAAATTTAGACCGGCGGCCATCAGCATAATAAGCAATGGAAGCACAAACATGAGTCTTGAGGCATGATTTCCGCCGTCTCTGGTTAAAGATGACGGAAGCGGCGCGAGCACAAGCCATAGGACCAAAAGCCACTTAGTATTGCCAAGCAATCTAAAGTTAAAAGCTAAAAAGATTACTCCAAAAATTAGGGCAAAAAATTCTATCTTATAAAATTGTCCTATCCCTTTTGGCGAATGCCTTAAGTTTGGATCCCCTTCTAAAAAAAGAAATTCGGGAGAAAATGCCTTTAAATAATTTGAAGATATGGAATCGAGAAACGACAGCGCCTTATTGTAAATTACTTTATCCAGAAATCTTGTTTGTAAACCTACCGATTTCTCGACTCCCTCAGCTAAATTCTTTCTTAACCTTGCTAAATCAATTTCTTTTGAAGTTGTTGGATCGGTAAAAATGGAAATTTCCGAAAATCTTTGTCCTCCTCCGCCAAAAAAATTACCCGTAATCAGAGGCATATAAACTAACCCAAATATCAACAGAAGGAATATGATTCTTTTTTTAACAATTGCCAATTTTTTCCAAAAAATCAAAATTAAGCCAATCAAAAAAAGCGGTATAAAAAGTTTAGCAGTACTGTAGGTCCAAGCGGATAGTCCGAAAAAAACTACGGCAAAATACAAAAACTTTCCCTTTTCTAAACCCCTCAAAAAAAAGTATAAACCTGCCAAAAATAAAGCTATCATCAGGGAAAGTTCAAAGGCTATCCTGCTATATTGAAAACTCCAGGGTGAGATTAAAAACATCACACTAGAGAGGACTGCGGTTACTTTATCTTTAAAGATTTTGAGTGCCAGAAGATAAATAAGATATACGCTAAGTAAGCCAAAGATTACCGAGGGCATCCTGACCGACAACGCGTTATTTCCAAAAATTGCTATGAAAGGAACTGCAGCATAAATATATAGCGGAGTTCTAAAATCTGCAAAAGAATGGAAAAAAATCGGAAAAGAATTACCGTAATAATCTTTGCCTGTTTTTAAGAATGAATATGCCTGATACCCTGCGTCAGCCTCATCCCAATAAAGACTTGCCGGAACTTTGTTAATTTGCCAAATTCTTAAAAAAACTGCTGCGATTATTGCAATGACTAGCAAAAGCTTTAGTATTGTATTTTTTTTCATTACACCGGATCACTTTTTTGTAACTACATAAAATATGGGTTTATCAAACGGGTTTACGATTGTTTTCAAAACAACGATGTTTCCTGGAGGATTTATCCTCCAATCTGAGCTACTAGCCTCATCTTGAGAACTTACCATGTAAACCTCTCCCTGTTTCAACAATCTATCCAGGCCTCTGTATTTATCCAAATCCGTCATTGCTCCAAAGAAGTATTTTTCTCCCAATCTAAACCCCTCAAAATCTTCAGCTACTTCTCCGAGGGTTTCATCGCTTTTAAATTCTTTTTGAAATATGGATGGATCATACCCATACCAGAATAAAAATCTCGGTAAAGCCGGTTCGTAACTATTATTAAAATAAATTCTTGAGTAATTTCCATCTACTTTGCTTATAAAAGTAATCGCTTCTTTATAACCATCCTGCCAAAAACGCCAGCTGTCTTTTGCCCAGTCTACATAGTATCTGTGAAAATAAAAGCTAAGGTTGATTAAGCCCACTAGAATCACCCCAGTAAAAAGCGCTTTAAATCTTAAATCTTTTTGCTTATTTAACAAATAATTTAACCCCATAGCAGTAAAAATGGTAAGGGGCAATAAAATTAGTATCCCGCGGGCAGCATGATAGCCGCCTGAAATTGAAAAAGCTGGCGGTAAAGCACCCAAAAAAAGCCAGAATATCAGTATTGTCACAAATTTTCTTCCGCGGAAATCTTGTGCTTCCCATGATTTTATTAAGACAAAAATTCCCATTAAAAGTAGCAGGAGCTCAAAATAATAAAACTCTCCCCTATCGGCAACAGAGTGTCTTAAATTCGGATCGCCATTTAAAAACAAAAACGGTGAGGATAAAATTGTCAGGTAATTTTTTGTAATCTGGCTCAGAAAAGACTCCGGTTTATTATGGAAAAGTTGAGGAAGAAAACCATCCTGTTCAATCTTCCTTCTGTAAACTATTTCATCTTTGATTGTTCTATCGGTAAATATTGAGATTTTAGATGATCTTTCAAGAGTTTTACCCTGCAGGGTAAGGATTAAAAAAGGAATAAGAACAATAAATCCTGTAAGTAAAATTAAAAATAGTTTACTTTGTCCCAACCTAAGAAGTTTATCCCTAAACAATAGAAACAAGCTGATTACATAAAGCGGAGTAAACAATGTAGCTATAGCATATGAATAAAATGATAAAACAAATAAGAATATCGACAGAAAAAGCCAGCGTGCATTCTCTAAACCCCTAATAAATGCCCAGGTCCCCCAGGTTATCAGTGACAAAACTACTAGAGGTTCCATTCCGCCCTGCCGGGAAAAATGAAGGTGCCAGGGTGAAATAGCCAGAAAAAATAAACTTATTAGACCAATCTTCTGGTTAAATATTTTTTTTTTTTTTTTTTATATAGTTATTAAAGAAACTAACCTTCAGAATACTCCGACATGTCTCACTTGCTACTCATTTAA
>CAYMTV010000007.1:0-43152 GCA_964393525.1 uncultured Gammaproteobacteria bacterium
CAACTCTTTCTCTAAATCAAGGCTTAACTGAAGATGCAAGTGCAATTGATACCAGAGTGCTTGCCTTAACCCATAATAGCATTATTGATTTAGCCTCTGCACTAAATACAGTTGAGGATAGGCTAGAAAACATTGAAGATAATGATGCTTCCCGGTCTGCCCAACTTGCCCAGGTGGAAGAAACTTCCAGAAAAGTCGTTGAGCAATCTTTAAGCTTGGCAGATAAGGTAGCTTCAACTTCGGCCAACATAGCAAACTTGCAGGATAAAATTAATGAGCTTCTGGCAAACTTTACCGGAAGTAATGAAGCCTCAACAAGCAGCCAACCTTTATATGATGATATAGCCCAGCTTAATTTGACGCCTCCGGATGCATTACTCCAGGCTTCGGCACAAGCAGAGCTCGCTGATTTGAAAGTCACCAACAACACCTCAACCTTTAAGCTTGACGCAAACTCGGCTACTGTTTCGGAAACCTTTAAATCCTTGGGCCAAACTTATTTGGGTAAAACCACAATTGCCGGAGCTGTTACAATTGATGGCACCTTCTCCCTAGCTGATAACAGCATCAATGTTGTTGGTGTGCCTTCGACAGACTCAGGCAATAACTCTTCACTGAGCGATAGTCGAAGTGGTACCTTATACTTTCAAAACAATCCTCTTGCCCAAGCTGTAGACTTCTTTAATGGCCTTGTAACCATAGACAAGGAAGGCTCAGTTGTTGCTCAATCTGTGACTGTTGCAGAGTTTAAAGTAGTTGCCAACAAAACCACTGGTTCAGGCAAGATTTTGACCGGAACTAAAAGCATTGACATACCAAATGAGTTGGTCAAGGAAAGTTCCAGGATTTTGATCACCCCAACCACCGAGACCTCACTGGTTTTGGCAGTCACCAAAAAGCTAGATGGCGAAGGCTTTACAGTTTCAGCACCAATTACAGTGGCATCGGACATTAAATTTGACTGGTGGATCATCAATGAAGTTGCAAGCAACTAGAGGCATTGTTCAATTGTTAAATTGTTCGATTGTTAATATGAAAAAGTACCTACAACTAAACGACATTGATTGTTACAAAAGAGCTTTAATCTTATCGAATTACGTTTGGGAGATTGTTATTAAGTGGGATTGGTTTGCTCAAAAGACAGTGGGTGTGCAATTTGTAACTGCAATAGATTCAATTTCAGCCAATATTGCTGAAGGATTTGGAAGATATGGAAAAAAAGATAAGGTGAAATTTTATTACTACAGCTTTGGCTCTGTTAAAGAAGGCTTTGATTGGAATGAGAAATCGAGAGTAAGAAAACTAGTAAGTCCCGAGCAATATAATTATATTTTAAATGAACTACAAATTTTACCTAAAGAAATTCATCAACTTATTAAATTTACGAACGAGAGACTTAAAGAATAATAAACAACAATGAAACAATACAGCAATGTAACAATCTAAAATTATGAAACTAAAAGTTCCAAATTTTTATTACTATTTTAAAAAATTACCCAAGTTTGTACAAAAAGCCCTTTCTATAGTGCTAATCATCACAACCCTAACCATAGGCACCGGACTTATTTACCTTTTTGGACCCTGGACTAAGAGAGCAGAAGCTGTCTGGTACGATGACAACTTTGCCTACAGACAGTATGTTGCACTCACCAACGCAGGCTCGGCCCTGACTGATTACCCTGTCTCAATTACCTTAGATACAGCCACCCTGATTACTGCTTCAAAAATGCAATCTGACTGCGATGACATCAGAGTCACCGATGTGAATGGCAGGGTTTTATCTTATCTTCTGGACACAGGCGCAACTGCTTGTAACACCTCTATTACTAACATTTGGGTCAAAGTTCCCTCCATCCCTACCTCAGGTGCAACTTTATATATCTACTATGGCAACCCAACTGCTGTTAATAAACAAAATGGCAATAATGTTTTTACAGAATGGGACCTGACAACCTTTACCGAAACTGATCCTAATAGCCGGCTGGCAATTGACTCATCAAAACAAATAACTATTACCAATCTGACCTCTAATGAAGAAGCTTACATCTATAAAACTGTCACCTCCAGATCTACCGGAACTATTGAGTTTGATGCAATTAGAACCTCGGGTGATAACAAAATTACTTGTGTGGGAGTTTCCTCCCAGATTGATGACTGTAACGGCTCAACAGATGGAGCCTGGATGATCTGGCGCTGGGGAGGTTTTTTTAGAGGCTTAAGAGGAGACAATACCCAAACCGCAGATATAGGCGCTATGACTCAAGATGGCGCTACAACTTATTACATGAGGGTAAAATATGATGGCACCAATGCCACTTTTTATGTTTATTCAAATGCTGCCAGGACTACTCTTGTAGGCTCACAGTCTTTTACCTTTAGCTCCAGCTTTACTTATCTTTATGCAGCCTCAAGTTACAATGACTCCTCTGCTGCCACAATTAATGACACAATTAGAAACTTTCACTTAAAGTCTTATACTGCTACTGAACCTGTGGTTGCCTCCCCTGCCTCTGAAGAAAAAGCCCCATCCCCTGTGGCTTACTGGAAATTTGATGATGGCACTGGGACTAATGCCAATGATGCAACAGTTAATAACCTGGACGGAACTTTAAATAACACTCCAACCTGGCAAACCGAAGACCAGTGCATCTCTGGAAAATGTCTATATTTTAACGGGACGACTAATATGAATGTCTCAAAATCAGATGATGCAAAGTTGGATTTTGTAGCAGCGGATAATTTTACTATTGGAGCCTGGGTTAGAAGAAGTGGAGCTTCCAGCGCCAATAACTTCATAATTACCAAGGCGCAAACCGGATATACAGGATACAAACTATATCAGGATGCATCAGGAGATTATTGTTTTGATGTATCAGACGGGACAAATACGGACACCGCTTGTACCTCTGCAGTTGAGTTTGATGATTCTCAGTGGCATTTGGTTCAAGGAGTTAAATCCGGAACTACTTCTATTACTCTTTATGTTGACGGGAAGCAACGGGCTCAAGATGCCTCAATTGCAGCAACCGGTACCCTTGCTAATACTGGCACATTTTATGCGGGGGTGGATTTAGATGGGACTTCCAATGAATGGCTCGGATTTTTAGATGAGGTCAAAATCTACAACTATGCCCGGTCTGCTGCGCAAATCCAGGCTGATTATAATGCCCGGGCCAATGGTGAAGGCGCCTCCGCAGTACTGGGTGCCCAAAACCAACCTGCAGCCCTTTCTAATGGCTTAGTGGGTTACTGGAAAATGGATGAAAGCAGTTGGACTCAGAATTGTACTGCAACCTCAGTAACTGACTCATCAGGTAATGCCAACAACGGAAAAAGCTGTGACTCAACCACAGGACCAGCAGGCGGTGCGGTTGGAAAATACGGAAATGCCGGTAGCTTTGACGGAAGTAACGATAATATTGATGTCCCTTATAACTCCTCTCTTGATGCTACGAATGAAGTTACTCTGGCCGCCTGGATTAAACCCACAAATTTTAGCAATGCTTACCAAGGAATCATTGGCAGGAGCAACAATAAAGCATATAACTTTATGTTCAATAACCAGACGGGTAATTTAAGAGTCGAAACCGGTCCGAGTGGCGCATCAGCATATATAGACTCTACCACTGCTGTTACCGCAGGAGTCTGGACACATGTGGCAACAGTCATTAATAAAAATGATTCAACAATTAAATTTTATATTAACGGTGTTCTAGACAACTCTCAAGCTTTAACTGGTACTAATACACTTAGTGACGTAACTGATCTTTATATTGGCTGGGAAGGTTTAAGTGGTAGGTATTTTACTGGATCAATAGATGAAGCCCGGGTTTATACGAGAGCCCTTTCGAGCAATGACATTTCTCAGCTTTATAACTTTGCCCCAGGGCCAGTTGGGTATTGGAAGATGGATGAAAGAAGTGGGACATCAGCGGCTGACTCCTCTGGTAATGGTTTAACTGGTACTCTCACTTCCGGTCCTACTTATTCTGCTGGTAAATATGGTTCAGGTGTGAACTTTGACGGCTCGGATGACTACATTACTGTGGCTGACAACTCCTCCCTGGAAGGTTTTAGAGCCATGACAGTTTGTGGGTGGGGCAAATTAAACGGCTATGATGCAACTGACGGTAGCGTGATAGCAGCTAAATCAGTCACTGCTGTAGGAGCGAGCGTAAGCGACCCTTATTCTTTATGGAATTTAGCTGTTGATACAACTGGGAAAGTATTATTCGCAGTCTCTACGGGCTCAGTTAGCTCACGAGTCCTATTAACAAGTACCAATACTGTGAGTTTAAATGCCTGGCATTATATTTGTGGTACCTATGATGGGACTACTGTAAGAGCTTATATAGACGGCGTAGTTGATCCCACAACCGCTTCCACCACTCTCCAAGTAGGCACAAATGCTATAGATGTCAGAATCGGTGCTTACAAAGGTTCTGGATATCCGGATGTGTGGAACGGAACTTTAGACGAAGTTAAAGTTTATAGCTACGCCCGGACCCAGGGGCAGATTATAGAAGACATGAATGCTGGACATCCGGCACCTGGAAGCCCTGTGGGGACACCTTTAGGGTTTTGGAAGTTTGATGAAGGGGCGGATAATACCTGCTCAGGAGGCAGTAATGATGTTTGTAATTCAGGTTCACAAGGTTCGACCCTGGATGGAGCCCAATCCGGCATGGCCTCACCTGCTACTTCCACTTCCGGCTGGACCCAGGCAGGAAAATTTGGAAAAGCTCTGCTGTTTGATGGAACAAATGACAATGTTACCACAACAATGACTAGTATCGGAAGTTCCGGTATCACAATTTCTGCTTGGATAAAACCCTCTGATGTAACTAAAGACTGGGTTGGCTTCGTAGATAAACAAAATGCTGCAGCAGGTCAATTAGATTTTTGGTTTGGTCAACACAGTACGAATGGATATTTAAGGTTTGGTATTTATTTAGATGGGACAAACGAAACTGCCTTGGATACAACTTCTGCCGTTATTGCAAATGGTTCTTGGTACCATGTTGCAGCTACTTATGATAATCACTTTCAAAGAATTTATATAAACGGAGTGCAGGTTGCTGCCTCCTCAGATTTAAATAGTACATTAACTGCTACCCATACATCTGTTGTGAGAATTGGCCGTTCAACTTACACGGATCCATATTTCCCCGGAACCATTGATGAAGTCAAAGTTTATGGACAAGCTTTGACTGCTGATCAAGTTAAATTGGATATGAATAGGGGTGCTTCCCAAGTCTTAGGAGCTTTATCAGACAATTCTTCTTACCAAACTCAGGCTGCAAACCAGGAATATTGTATTCCCGGAGACTCTACTTCTTGCGCCTCCCCTGTTGGCAGATGGGACTTTGAGGAAGGCTCTGGAACTTCTGCCAATGACACCTCAGGGAACGCAAATACTGGAACCTTAACGCTTGGTCCTACCTATACAAGTGGAAAGGTTGGAAAAGCAATTAGTTTTGATGGCAGTGATGACCTAGTAAAAGTTACTGACGCAACCAGTAACCAGCTTACTGGTGATTTTACAGCTGAAGCTTGGATTTATAGAACGGGTGCCGGTTCTAGTGGAGTTGTTGATACTGTTATCTCGAAATGGGGTGCCACAGCTGATGTCGAGTCCTACTCATTTACTATTTCCAGAGATACAAGCACCGGCTGCAGTGCAACTAACATGTTAAGGTTGTTGGTGTCAAATGGAACTACAGCTGCAAATATTGGCTGCAGCACAAATACTGTTAGTAATAATACTTGGCAACATGTTGCTGTCACCAAATCCGGGACTTCTTTTAAATACTATATTAATGGCGCTTTAGACAGCACAATTACTAATGCGTCTTACGGAACACTGGACCCCGGGGATACTACTCCTTTAAGAATTGGTGGGGAAAATGGTGATTCTCACAACTTTAAAGGAAAAATAGACGGTGCCAGAGTTTTTAATTATGCTCGCTCAGCTGCACAAGTAGCCTGGGATTATAACAGGGGTGGGCCTGTGGGTTGGTGGAAATTGGATGAGTGTCAGGGCACAACTGCTAATGATTCCTCTGGAAACTCTAATACAGGGACTATTACCATTGGCGCCTCCGGCACCCAAACTACTGCCGGAACCTGTGCAGGCTCAGCCAACGAGGCCTGGAAAGACGGAGTTACCGGCAAAAGAAATTACTCCTTAGATTTTGACGGAACAGATGATTATATTTCTGTTACCCGAACAGCCGCACTTGAACCATCTAATATAACAGTTTCTTGCTGGGTAAAATTTGCAGCTTTTAGTGCTAATCATCAGCTTTGTGTGACAAAACAAGTAACTGCTGGAGGAGCAAATAGCTATGCATTAGGGGTACTTGGCACTACTAATAAACCAGTATGGGTAGTTGCTACAGCTGCTGGATCAGAATCAAATGTGCAGGGGACAGCACTGAGTACTGGAACTTGGTATCACTTACTTGGTACTTATGACGGGACAACAATGAATCTTTATGTTAATGGCGTACTTGCAAATACCAGTGCTCCAGCAATTACTTTAGGTTATAGTGCTTCATATAATATTGGAATAGGAGCAGAGCAGAGTGCAAATGTATGGTATATGAATGGGCAAATAGATGACGCCAGAGTCTACAACTATGCCCTCACCGCCACTCAGGTAAAATCCCTCTACACTGGCGGCGCCTTAAACTTCGCCCCTTCGACCGGTGCCCCATAAGGATTAGGGGGATAAGAAGGACTAGACAAATACAAAATAGATATGGCAGAAGCAGGATATAAAAGTTTAATTTCCTATAAATTGGTAAATATTGCCTTTCTACTAGGTTGGGAATTCGTACCTCTCTACTACCACAACTATGAAGATGGCAGACAAAGAGATCAAATTAAACAGGCTTTACGGTCTGATAAGCAAAATATCGTAGAAGGGTCTTCAGAGAGAAGCTTATCTTCTAAATTGAAGCTTTATGATGTTGCTAAGTCATCTGGTATGGAAGCGTTAGAGGATTTTGAGGATATCTTAAAGTTTGATGGCCTGCCCAAATGGGATAAATCTGATTCAAGGCTTAAAAAATTAAGACAGCTTTTTGAAGGCTATCCTGTTCCTTCTAATCCCCCTTCCCCTTCTCTCTCCCTCTTAAAAAAGGAGCTAGGAGGAATAGAAGGAAAAGAGGCACTAGAGGCGATAGTCAACTATTTAATAGACCTCTTAGTCAGAAGTGGCTACCTGTTAGACCAACAAATAAATGCTGTGGAGAAAAAACATGAAAGGGAAGGTGGGTATAATGAAAAATTGCTAAAAAAGAGACTGGATTTCAAAAGAAAGGAAAATTTCTAACAGGCACCCCCACCCAGGTTAAATCCCTCTACACCAGCGGCGCCCTAAACTTTGGCCCTACCACAGGCGCACCATGATCCATTTAATCTTAATTGACATCTTAACTCTAAGAAATTAGACTAAAAATATGATTACAGACAAAGATATTCAAAAACTGATGGTCGCATTCAAGACTCGTCAGGAATCTGATAAAGATATTGAGGATTTGAAGGATCATTTCGATATTAAATTTGATGGAGTCATGACTAGAATGGATCAGGTTTATACTGAGGTTTTAAAAGTGCGCGAAGAACAGGCTGGTCATGCCCAAAGACACGAAGACATTGAAAAAGACCTTAGCATGATAAAAAGACTCCCTGTAATCGCTCACCAACTAAAAAAGAAGTGACTTTCGGCCAAATTGATGAGACAAAGGTCTATAACTATGCCCTCACCGCAACCCAGGTTAAATCCCTCTACACCGGCGGAGCCCTCAACTTTGCTCCTGCAACTGGAGCACCATAAGTTGGTATTGATGGCTTGATAAAAAGCTTGAAAAAGCATAATACATAATACTTACTACTTAATACAAATTTATGAGGTTGATGTTGCCAAGACTTAGTCTGAATAAATTATTTTCATTTCTTGTCTATAGTGGACTTTTCCTTTTTCTTTTATATGCCTACCGCGACTTTGACTTTGGCTGGCACTATCGCTACGGAGAATATTTTTTAAAAAATGGCGAAATTTTAAGAAAAGATATCTTCTCTTGGACTATGGAGGGGTACAAATGGGTCAATCACTCTTGGGGGTATGATCTTTTAGTGTATCTAATTTATAACAATTTTTCATTTTTAGGCCTTTCTATAGCCGGCGCCTTAATTTCCCTTTTAGCTTTTATAATCGGGGTTTGGAAGTTTAAATTAAGTTATATTGAAAAAGCAATATTGGCAATATTTTACTCTTCCCTTGTCAGTGGAGTTATCTGGCAAGGATTGCGCTCTCAGGTCTTAAGCCTACTCTTTTTTTCCCTACTTATGAATCTGATTTTTAATCTGGAAGGGAAGAAAAAAAAGTGGATTTATTTTACCTTTCCCTTACTTTTTTTATTCTGGGCCAATTTTCATGGAAGTTTTATCTTAGGGATTATTATTTTTATAAGTTTAATAACTTCTAAGCTTACTTTAAAAGCAATCTTTAATCTTAAAACAAATTTGGTTCTTAAATGGTCTTTAGGATCAATATTTGCCTCACTTTTGGCTACTTTAATAAATCCTTTTGGAATTTTAGTCTACACTGAGGCTATTAAACACTATAACCACCCCTTCTTAGGCTATATCACTGAATGGATGCCGGTTGATTTCCCAAGTCCTTATATGAATATATTTATAGTCTATTTTGTTTTGCTCGGGCTCGGCTTTTTACTAAGAAGAAAGCTCTCTGATATACCCTATATTTTAATTATCCTAATAGTTTTTTATTTAGCTTTAAAATCAAGAAGGTATATGGGGCCTTTAATGGTGACAACTCTGCCTGTTTCAGCTTTGATTTTAAAGGATTTAAATCTGAAATTAGCCAATTTTAAAGCTACTGCTTTTGTCTTTTTAGTATCTGTCATCATTGCCATAGAAATTGGAATCTTTACCCGGATACCAATGTACCACTTAAACTCTTATACGGATTATGATTATTGTAATTTTGGTCCCGGTTGTTCGGTTAAGATGACAGAGTATCTACTCTCTCACCCGCCTTCGGGTAGAGGCTTAAATTTCTATGATTGGGGCGGCTACTTAATTGGTAAAGGTGTCCCTGCTAAACTATTTATAGACGGGAGAATGCATCTTTGGAAAGCAAATGATCTTGAACCGTTTATAGATTTTCGAAGGATTTATTATGATTTGGACTTAAAAAAGTTTAATGAATACAAAATTGACTGGGTAGTTATTCCAAAGGATTCAGATTTTGCCCAAAAGCTTAGGGATCTAAAAATAAAAGGCTTGGTGGATGAAGTATCCTTTGACAATGCGAGCCTTTTTACTACCAAGAAAAGATGAGCAAAGCTCTAGTTATGTTAAAGAGGAAAAATATATGAAGCGAAGCTTCTTTACTACGTAAAAAACTATGAAAAAAGAATATTTAATAGTAGTTTTTATCTCAATATTTACCATACTATTAAATAACTTACCCTTAATTTATGGCTATACAGTTAAAAAAGACCATTTAGAATTTTTGGGACGCAGAGTTAATAATTCTCAAGACCAATATACTTATTTGGCTTTTATTGAACAGTCCAAACAAGGCTTGAAGTTATTTGAAAATCTTTATACCCCGGAAGACCAAAAAGCCACTATGCTAAGACCCTCATACTTAGTAATTGGAAGGTTTGCTCATTTTTTAAATTTATCTTCTATAACCGCTTATCATTTATCCAGAATAATACTTACTATGCTTTTTTTTATAGTTCTATATATTTTTATATCAAAATATTTCAAGGAAATTGGTCAGAGAATCCTTACCTTCAGCTTAATTACTCTCTCTTTTGGCTTGGGCTTTATTTTGCAAGGCTTGGTACCTAACTCATCAGATTTAAACATCCCGGAATCCATTACTTTTTTAGCTTTAGCTGAAGCTCCTCATTTTATTTTAGCCCAAATTTTAATGGTCCTAGGATTTTATTTTTACCTGGAAGGTATGGAAAAAAAATCCATTTTTTGGTACTTACTCTCGGCAACTTCTTTTTTACTCTTAAGCTTTGAGCATCCTTTTAATTTAATTGTGATTTCGCTAGTCGTTTTGATTACTACGATTTATCAAGCTACTAAAAACATTAAAGATCGCTTTTCTCATCTTAGCGGAATGCTTGTTAATTTAGTCGCAATAGGAGCCGGTCTTTCATATCAGTATATTGAGACAATCGCGAGTCCGATTTTAAATGCCTGGTCAAAGCAAAATATCCTGCTTTCTCCTGAGCCGATTAATTATCTATTAGGTTATGGACTAATACTAATTTTGAGTATTTTTGGTATAGAAAAATTTCTTAAAAATGTCGATTTTTCAAAAATTTTAATACTTGCCTGGGTTTTAATAACTTTTGTATTACTCTATGCCCCTTTTGATTTTCAGAGAAGACTAAGTGAGGGTTTGCATATCCCGTTAGTGATTTTGGCAACTTGGGGCTTAATTGAAATTTATGACTTTTTAAAACATCAAATGAAAGAATTGGCTTTTGTAGTTGTTGCAAGTCTAATTTTTATTATGGTTTTGCCTGCGTTTATTTGGGTTTATCAAGATACTACGGCTATTTTAAAAAATGATTCTAGTAATTATTACTACTATTTAATGGATAGCGAACTTTTAGGCTTGAGTTGGTTAAAACAAAACAGTAAGCCTGAAGGTATAATACTTTCAAACTGGTTTTATGGGAATTTGATTCCCGGAATCACCGGTAGAAAAGTATACGTTGGGCATAAAATTCAAACTATTCAATTTAACCAAAAAATTGATAAATTAAATGAATTTCTTTTGAATTTGGATCACCCTCAAGCTTTAAGATTTCTGAAAGATTATCAGATTAAATACATTTTCTTAGGTATTAATGACTCAATGGTAAATTTTGGATTTAAGCCTTTTGAAAAACCTTACTTAAAAAATGTTTATAACAAAGAAGGGGTATTAATCTTTGAAGTCATTTAACCTCTCTTCAAGCATTGGCGGTGTAAACCACTTCTCAATATCCTCTTTGGAATACCTTTCTCGCGCCTGATGATAGCTTAAAAACCCGCTATCCCAACCGACTGCACCCTTAACATAAATTTTTTCTAAGTACTCTAAATTATCACTAGATCTCCAAATTGATGGGCTAAAAGGTAAATACATTAAACCATAGGCTCCCCTTAGGATATAAAAAACTTCTTTCCTATAACCTGGATCCTCATGAGGCTTTAGCCTTTCTCTTAAATTAGCAGTTCTAATATATAGCAGCTGATTGTTAAACAATAAATCAAGGTCACCCAATTTTCTTTTAATGTTTAAACTTCTTTTTAAAAACTCATCCTTAACGGCCTCAAGACTTCCAGCCCAGTTGGCATCACTGCTTTCTGAAATGAGCCTGTAGGCATAGGCATAATAATCTCCCAAAGTTGATAGATCTTGATAGCTTGCATACTGCTCTGAAAAAAAGTCATTTTCAAAGCGCTTAGCCTCACCAAAAAAAGTCTTAACATCCTCGGGTATTAAACTGAGATCTAAGTTTGCCAGTATTGGCTTTTCAGTAGCTAAAAACGAATTCATTTCTGAAATCTCAGTTAAATAGCCTAAATAAGTGCACATATATAAACTGGTAACATTTTGGGTGGTATAAGGAATATTTAATTTGGTTAAATATTCATCCCCTCCTAAAATTGATTCTTTGCTGACAGGTCTGAAGTAAATCTCGGTGGCAAGTCTTATATTAAGTGCGGGTAAATCAGGAATATTTTGTCTCTCCAACTCTTTGTTTTTATCGGCAACATAGAAATAATGAGTTTTAAAGCTAAAATTATCCCCCCAGCCAAAACAGGGAGTTGTGACTCTTAAGGGACCGGTAATCTTTCTCACCGGTGGCTTCTGCCCTTCCAAATTAAAAACTAAACTTTTCTCTAAAAATTCAGGCGGTTTTTCTGCCTTGAACTCCTTATCTTCAGGTTTAGAAAAATTCTTTCCATCTTTAACTGGCCTTATGCAAACCTCCTTACCTAAAAGACAGTCCTCTCTCTTTTCAATCTCCTCTTTTAAAACCTTAGCATTCTCCTCTATTTTTTTAAAATCTCTTATTAATACCTCACGGCTGATTTGGATATTTATTAAAACAGGATTAAGTGACTCTTTAGTATCATTAAATTTAATCAAGCCTTGGATATTTTTTTCATACGCATCCGCTAATTTTTTTTGATTTGAAATAAGATTTTTAGCCTTTGTATCCGATGGCTGATTTAAAAAATCCTGAGTATCAGAAGCAACCAATGCCAGCAGACTTAGGAATTCAACTGGATAGACAGGTTGGGAAGATTTAATAGTTTTGAGTAAATTTTGTTGCTGCTGACCCAAAGCTAATACTGATTTTGCAAAACCCTCCGGATTAAAATCCGGACTTGAAAACAAGGGATCTTCTTTATTCCATTGATAAAAGGAGGCAAGAGAAAGTAGCTTAGAAAATTCTTTATCTTTGGGCTCTACTTTCCCTTTCTTTATTGAATACTCCTTATTCTTGTGAGTGAGTTTGGGTATTGAAACATCCTCCAGTAATCTTTGATTTTGGGCTCCTTTGAAATAATCAGACCTGATAAAAACACCTATTAAAGCAATCACAACTAAAATTATCAGGAAGGTTATTAAGAAGTATTTTTTCATAGCCTAATTAAATAATCGCTGACAGATATTTGAGGCAAAAGGCACGGCTGGTGGAAGTTTCCTTCCCTCAGTTATTTCTTCTTTTTGGTAGCGACGTGATTTAAATATACTACTGTTGGGGAATACTCCGGTTCCAAAAGTAGTAAAAGGGTTAATAAAATCCCAAACAATTTTTTTATCCGGGGTTATTTCAAAAATATGCCCATTCACCCCATCAGTTATTAATGTGTTGCCATTTTTGAGTCTTTGAGCTCCGGATAAGATAGCCGGGGAAAATTTAGCATTCTCCGAAACTACACTGCCATTTTTGAACTCCCAAACTATCTTCTTTGTTTTCGGGTCTATCTCTACTACCCTACTGCCAATTTGCACCTTTGGATTTGGTTTTTGATAAAGCCCATTGTCAAAAACTAAGATATTACCGTTTTCTAAAAGTGTAGCATCGTGTTGATGGCTAAACATCGAAGGCGGAGATTGCCAGATAATCTCACCAGTTTTTTGACTAATAAAGATAACCAAACTAATACTTCGCATGCTTATCAAAAAACCCGGCTCTCCTTTAATCGGATCCTTTAAAACAAACCTAATAGAATTAATATGTGTCCAATCGGCTCTGGATACTAAAGGACCTAAGATATCTTTTCCGGGATCTAGGTGTTCATATGCATGCCAAGTCCAAACAATCTGACCATTCCTATCAATTTCAATAACCTTATCTGCCCAAACATCCCCATCAAACTCGGTTTCCAAAACTCCGCCTTTAATTTGGGCTGCCAATTCTTTAGGCACTCTCTCCCAAGCTACAGCTATAATGTTACCGTTTTCTAAAATATCAAAATCATGATGGATGTTTTGATCTTTATATTCCCAAACAACCTTCCCCTGCCAATCCAACTCCTGAATAATCCCAGTCTTTCCACCTGAAGGGGCTGGAGGAGCATTTGGATCTCTTAAAGCCACCACTAAATTCCCGTTCTGCTTTATATAAGATATAAAAGGTAGATACTTTGTATTCCAAACATGGACTGGGTTACCCAATAAATCCAACAGGTAAACTTTTTTACTGCCGGCAAAGTTTTGATGGGTAGTTAAGGGAGAAAGCAGCGTATAGCCCAAGCTGATTTTATCTTTTTTTATAATCGGTGAGCCGCCGAAAATACTTTTAGCCTTATTAATATTTTCGCAAGAAGACAGGATGGAGGCTAAGAATATTACTACAATTACTGGAAGTACTAAACTGAAAATGATTTTTTTGACCCAAGATTTTTCCATTAATTTGAGTTTACAACTTTTATCAAACGAGTATATAATTGGTTGATGATTTCAAATAGGGCTATAATTTTAACTTTCATTAAGCTGGGCTTAATTCTACTACTTTTGGGCTATTTAGTAATATATCTAAATCAAAAGTTCATCTCAAAAAGCAATAATAATTACATTAATTTCAGTCAGAGTGACGACACTCTTGACTGCACCCCCGAAACTCTGGCTGAGGCTGAAGAAGTTAGCCCGTGCATATTTGCAGGTTGTGGACTTTTTTAAGACTTGACGTGGTTTACATAGGTAGGTACAATGTAATTACTTTAGATCCTGAAAGGATCACAAGCTTTGCTTATGATAACTACACTGATTGCAATAGGAAATTCCCGCGGAGTCCGTATTCCTAAACCACTTCTTAATGAAAGTGGTCTGGGCAATGAAGTGGAACTACAGGTAAAAAAGGGTGAAATAAGAATTGTGGCAGCTCCGAAAAAAAATAGTTCTACAGAGGATATTTTGTTACTGTCGGAAAAAACACTCAAAGCTGATTGGAACAAACCCGAAGAAGATAAAGCATGGGCAAGTTTGCAGCCTTCGGCTCTGAGGCCATGAGCCTCATCGCTCAAGCTCGAAGAGTAAGCAAGGCTCCTCTATCAGTAGGCAGTGTTGTTTTGGTTGCTTTCCCCTTCTCTAATTTAAAAGGTCAGAAAATCCGTCCGGCTTTGGTTTTGGCAACTGTTGAGTTTAAAAATTTGATTTTGTGTCAAATTACCTCAAAGCCTTACTCGAGCAAAACAGCAATTCGTATTAAATCATCCGATTTTGCCAAAGGTGGTTTACCGGTCATAAGCTTTGTCAGACCGGATAAATTATTTACAGCTGATGCAACTATTATTAAAAATACTGCCGGAGAGTTAACTCCAAAAATTAAGGATAAGATTTTAATGACCGTTCGGGGATTGTTTACGATATAAGATACGGATGAAAAAAATACTGATTGCAGGCGGCTCCGGGTTTGTTGGCAGATATCTTGCCTTAAGACTTGCGGAAAATAAAGATTACAAAATTCTGGCAACCTACTTTAAAAACAAACCCCAGACAAATTATCCGGAAAATGTTTCCTGGGTCAAAGCTGATTTAACAGACCCAAAACAAACTGAGCCCCTATTTAATGGAATTGACTATTGTTTTCATCTGGCTACCAAAATTAGACACTTAAGAATTAAAAGTGAAGGCAATATTTTTCCGGACAATTTAAAGATGCATTTGAACATTTTTGAGGCAGCAAGCAAACACAAAATCAAAAGAATTATCTATTTAACCTCTATGTCACTTATGAAAAGACTAACAGTCCCCCGAAAATCTATTCAAGAAGAATACTTTTGGGAGGCCAAACTCCCAAAAACTGGCTATTCAGCATCCAAATTAATTGGTGATTACTGCTGCCTTTATTATTTTGAAGATCAGGGACTGCCCTATACTATTATTAGAATCTTAGCCTCACCCTATGGATATTTGGATGAATTAAGGAAAGATAATATTTATCTTCCTTTGCATAATGAAGTGATTAAAAATGTAGCTTTGGGGAATTTTCCCTTGAGACTACCTGCAACTGGTAAATGGAAAAAGGGATTAATCCATCTAAAAGATTATGCAGAAATATTAGCAAGAAGCTTAGATAAAGGGGCTGAAAACCAGGAAATACATGTCGGAGCAGATGACTATATTACTTTAGATGAGCTTGCCAGAATAACATATAAAATTGCCAAACCCAAGGGAAAGTTAAAGATAATCTGGGATAAAAATTTACGCATGTACAACATCAACTTTAAGGTTGATAACTTAAAAGCCAAAAAAATACTTAAATATCAACAAACAGTCAAATTAGAAGATGGGATAAAGGAGTTGGTGCAATTATGCAAAGAATTCTAGTTACTGGTGGGAAAGGTTTCATGGGTAGCCATGTTGTCAAAAAGTTAGCCACAAACTATCCTGAATTTCAAGTTTATGCTACCTATCATCCTAGAGGCAAAGCGCCTCCGTCACCCTGGGACAAGTATGCCAAATTTATAGCGGTAGACTTATCCAAGGAGGAAAAAGTCCAAAAATTATTCCAAAATGAGCACAGCTCTTCTACGAATAAGTTTGATCTGGTAATTCATTTAGCAGCCCGGGTCAAAAATACTCAAAAATTTAACATTCCAGGAAGCATCTTAGCTGAGAATTTAAAAATTAATAGTAATATTTTCTTAGAGGCCCAAAGATCAGGTGTTAAAAGAATAGTTTATATTTCAACCCATGGCTTACTAAATTTAGATAAAATCCCGGATGATGGGTATACCTTTTCTAAACTCGCTGGTGAAATACTTTGTCGCGCTTTTCAAAAACAATTTGGGTTAGAGTATACAATCCTTAGGTTAATTGATTATGCTTATGGGCCAATTAATCTGTTTGATGGCACAAAAGAGAAGATTATCGCCAAAAAAAACCAGCTAGTTTGGCTGACAAAACAAATTCTGGAGAAAAAAAGGGTTGTCAAAACTAAAGGCCCCACTACTCAAAAAAGGCCATGGATACACTTTTCCGATCTTTCGGAAGCAATTATTCTTTCGGCAATAAAAAAGCAGGCCAAAAATCAGGAAATTTTTATCAGTAGAGAAGAAGCATTTAATATGGAGGAGATTGCCTTCGAAATTGCCCGAATCGCTTTTCCAAAAAAAGCCCCTAAGTTTAAGCTGGAGGGGGACTCTAATTTTAAAGTCATAAATTTTCAAACAGATTTCTCTAAAACTAAAAAAATTCTAAACTGGCAGCCAAAGTATAACCTTAAAAATTCTCTTCCTGAGATGGTTGAATGGGTTAAAACAAACTTTAATTTAAATGACTAATTATTAAACGCTCCTTGCCTTTTATTTCAATACCCTCAACCAAGGTAATCTTCAAAGGTAAGAATAACCCTTTTTCTACCAATTGCTTAAGACTTGATGTAGGAGAAAGATATAAACTCTCCGATATTACTTGTTTGAGCTTGCCTTGATCCACTTTGCCTTTTTTTGGAATAAGTTTTAGCTCTAAAAGTGGGAGAATTCTATCCCGATACTCCACCTCATAAATATGGAGTTGATACAAAGGTTCAATTAAGTCTTGAACTACCATCAAAGCTTTCTCAATAAGTTGTGGGTGAATAATTGTCCCCGCAATCTTCACAAAATCAGTCTGCATTCTGCCCAAAAGCTCAAGGGTAACTTTTTGCCCGCAAGGGCAATTTTCATCCCGGATTATTGCCTGATTCCCGGATTTATACCTGATAACTGGAAAAGCGCTTTTTTGTAAGCTGGTTAAAATTAATTCCCCATCTATGGCTTCCCCATAGATTCCCGGGTAAAAATGAAAAAATCTGGGGTCTTTTTTGTAAGATAAGTATTGGCATCTATAACCTAAAGACCTTCCTTCAGCGGAACCGGATGCAAAATTGAAATAGGCATTAGGAAAATTTTTTTTGAAATAATCAAAGCGCAATCTTGAGGTATATTCAGCACTTAGTGAAATGTATTTTATTTTTTTTAAATCATAAACTTCTTTTAAGTAAGGAATAAAAAGGTAGAGTAAGCTCGGGGTGGTTTCAATCCCGTCTACTTTAACACTTGCGGCAATTCTGGAAGATACAGCTAAGTTACCCGCATCACCCACGCACCTTAATAGAAAGTCTTTAACCTCTCTTCTGTAGACATCCCATCTTAAATATATTTGATAAGCACTTAAAAGGTAAAATAACTTTTTGACTTTATTTTGGAGTAAGATATTTTTTTGGATTTGATAGGCTTCTCTGTCAAGCGGATCCATCAAAACCATTAAAGGATTATGCGCCGTTCCTGAGGAAACTTTAACCATAGATATTTTATTTGAAGGTAGAAAAACTCTTTTTAAGGGTGGAGTTTTTTCTATCTCATCCCGGGTCAAAAACGGCAGTGACTTAAAAGTCTCCAAATTAAACTTGCTAAATTTAATTTTTGAATACTTTTTTTTGTAAAAGGATGCATAGGGGTTTTTTATTGCAAAATCAAAGATCTTTTTGATTTTGTTGAACTGTTTGGGCGGCATTTACTTTAACTTTTGTGCAATTGATTCATCTATAAATTGTTCAGGCTTGTAGTCTGAAGGTATTTTACTTTTAGTATCATATTTTTTAATCTTATCAAGCG
This sequence comes from uncultured Gammaproteobacteria bacterium, assembly GCA_964393525.1. Lineage (GTDB taxonomy): Bacteria > Patescibacteriota > Microgenomatia > Daviesbacterales > UBA10151 > CAYMTV01. The sequence goes on from CAYMTV010000007.1 coordinate 18,169, forward strand.
TTTCAACAACGTAAGCTACTTCTGGTATAAAACGTAGGTTGTCAGTTGCCTTAATATATGATTCATAAATCTCAGTTGCGGAAGCCTCATCTAACTGGTAGTCTTCCTGCAGTAATTTGATTGTTTCTTGCCTATGCTCCCTTATGTAGCTAATGGCTTTTTTAAGAGCTTTGACTACTTTCTCAGCAGCCGGCTTTCGATTTTGCAGTATATCATCCCTGGTGATCACTCCAGCGGGTGCATAAAAATCTTTATCTTTGGAAGACTCATAAACTATCTTAATGCCATTTTTTTCAAACTCTTTTCTAGCTTCCACAAAAGCAGGTAGAAATACAAAGCCAGCAGCATCCACCTCTCCTTTCAAAAGCATTGGCAGCTTTGCCTCATTGGCACCAGCCTGAACAAACTTGACTTTATCCGGGTCAAGGTTAAGTTTTTGAGCGGCGGTAATTCCATAGTAATGATCCTCCCCCCCTAAACGGAATACAGCAATTCTTTTAATATCTTTAGGGTCGTCCTTAGCAATTACCACATACGGGTCATTATTTAAAACTCCGGCTATCCATTTAAGTTGCCCTCCCTGGGTTGATGCTGCAATATAGGTATTTAAAGTAGTAACCATAAAATCAAATTGCTTGGCAATCAAAGCTTGTGCGCCTTGGGTTAAAAACTCCCCAACTTCAACATCTAAACCTTCTTCGGCAAAAAAGCCTTGTTTCTTGGCTACCCTTACAGGAAGGCCACGGATTGGGACATGTGGGATGCCAATTTTTACTTTCTCCTGAATTTGGGGTGTTTTGGAAGGTGAAATTTTAGCAGGGGATTTTTGATTATTATAGGTTACAAAACCCAGAAGACTAATAATTAAAACTACTAGGATTAGTATAAAGGGTTTTTTCATTTTTTGCATTCTAATTTTCATTAGCCTCAAAGTCAAGAGGGAAAGTCACAATCTTATTATTCTATATCTTTAACAGGCCTCCAAGACTCAACTTTCTTTTCAAAAAACTGCAATATTTCTGTTAGGATTACTCCAAAAAAAATAATAATTAAAATTGTTACCATTAGTTTGTCAGTTTGGAAAGTAGCCCCATAATAGTTAAGTAGATATCCTATGCCTCCTTGGGGTCCATACAATTCGGCAATTATTATCCCAATTACTCCTCTTCCAATAGCTAGCCTTAAACCAGCTAAGATAAAGGGCGTGGAATAAGGTAGGGCTACAGTCCTAAAAGTTTGTAAATCATTTGCTCCAAAGGATTTGGCTACTTTAACAAGTTCCAAATCCGTATTTTTAATAGCAATAATTACGTTTATCAATATAGGAAAAACTGCACCTAAAAAGACAACCAAAACCTTTGACCAAAGCCCAATCCCAAGCCATAGAATTATTAAAGGCAAAAGGGCAATTCTGGGGGTGATATAAAAGATATTTATAAAAGGGTTTAACATCCGGTATAAACTCTTATACCAGCCAACTAAAATGCCTAATGTAATCCCTATGGCAACTGCTGCAAAATAACCAATAAAAAACTCTTGGGCACTGATTAATAAATGCTCATAGATAAACCCGGTCCCAAATAATTCTTTTGCTGCCTCCCAAATAGCTGTTGGGAAACTTATAAATAAAGGGTTGACAATACCTGTTGAACCTACCCATTGCCAGATTAATAAAAAAATAGCTATAGAAATTAGAGGGATGACCTTAAATTTATCCATTATTTTTACCTAACTTCCTCCATTATTAAAGTCCAAATCTGTTTTTGTAGCTGAATAAATCCAGTACTCATTTTGACCCGAATATCTCTTGGCCGGTTTATATTCACATTGACTATTTTTTTAACTTTTCCAGGCCGATTGCTTAAAACCACTACCCTATCAGATAAATACACTGCCTCATCGATTTGGTGGGTTACAAATAAAACAGTTTTTTGATTTTTTTGCCAAAGATTTAACAATTCAACCTGCATTTGCTCTCTGGTTTGGGCATCTAAACTGGCAAAGGGTTCATCCATAAGTAAAATCTGCGGATTAATTGCCAAGGCTCTGGCTAAATTAACCCTTTGCCTCATACCACCTGATAATTGGTGAGGGTAGAAACTTTCAAACCCTTTTAACCCCACCATACTTATCAACTCATACCCAATTCTGTCTCTTTCTGCTTTTGAAACTCCATTTACCTCCAGTCCATAAACAATATTTCCTAAAACTTTTCTCCATGGTAAAAGTGAAGAACTTTGGAAAACAGTCCCAATAGGACCTCCATCTATTAAGATAGTCCCGGAATTTGGTCTTACTAAACCATTAATGCAATATAAAAGAGTTGTTTTCCCACAACCGCTTGGACCAACGATAGAAACAAACTCCCCCTTTTTTATATTAAGGCTGACCTTATCAAGGGCTGATAAGTCCTTTCTACCCGCTTTATATTTAACACTCAAGTTCTTTAAGCTTAATTTATGCCTGTTTTGCATATTGTGGAGGATTATACAATACATTAACCCCTTGACAACTAAATGCCAGTCTGGTTAAAGTAGATAATCAGAGTTCAGTTTTAAATGTAGCTGGATTCTTCTGGGTGTTTTGCCCAAACAATTTAAAAGCAGGCGGACTTAAACTTTCTGATGTCCCCTCACTAAGGAATTATCTTTTTAGTTTAGAGACAAGTCGCAAGAGACAAGGGTTCAGTTTTGTTTTTTTGTCCCTTATCGCTTGACTCTTGTCACTATCTTGATATGAGACATCAGATTTCTGCCTATTTGGATCGTGCTATAACTACACTACTTTTGGTAGTTGTTGGACTCACTCCCTTAATCTTTACTGAACTTACAACCGACTTTTTTGAGCTGCCTAAACTGGCATTTCTTTCAATCTCTACTTTAATTTTGGCTGTTTTTTGGAGCCTGTCCTGGGTTATCAAAGGCAAGGTTACACTTACCCGTACTCCGATTGATCTTCCGCTTTTGATGCTTTTAATAGTTATTTTAGTCTCAACCTTCTTTTCAAGTTCAAGCTATGTTTCAATTTTTGGTAACTTTCCCAGGGTTCACGGCTCAAGCCTTGCCTGGATTACTTATATTATTTTTTACTTTGTAACCATCTCACACCTTAGGACAATTGGCCAGCTGAAGTCTTTATACTATGTTTTATTGGGCTCGGCCGCAGTAGTCTCGGCTATCAGCCTTCTGTCATTTTTTGGAATTTACTTGCCTTTGGCCTTTGCAAAGGCTCCGGCATTTTCCCCGACCGGATCAATCTTTTCAACGGTTTCGCTTTTGATACTGCTTTTGCCTTTACCGATACTTTCTACTGTTAATAACAATAAATTCCTTCCCCAGCCCGCGGCTTTAGCCCTTTCAATATTATTTTTAGTAACCATTATCGTAATCGGCAACCCGCTTTACTACGCGATTGCCGCAGCTGTAGTTGGAGTAAGCCTATTTGTCTCAAATAGGGGGAAACTTAGAAGATCAATCCCACTGCTTGGTATTTTGGCAGCAGTGGTAGTGGTAGTCTTGATCTTAACCAGGCTTCCCTTACCCGGAAGTGTAAATATCATCAAACAGAAAAAAGATAATTTCCCAAAGGAAGTCCAGCTTGGTTTTATGAGCAGCTGGAAGGTAGCGGTTTCAAGCTTTCGGGATAAACCATTTTTAGGCAGTGGTCCTTCCACCTTTAAATTTGATTTCACCTCCTACAAGCCGGTAGAACACAACGCATCAAGGTTCTGGAATTTCAATTTTGAAAACGCCCACAATGAATTTTTGCAGGTTTTAGCCGGAATGGGGCTTTTGGGGCTTTTGGGGCTGATCTTTTTATCTTTAATAGTTGTCAATTTTTCAGTCAAGAGTATCCGCGAGATCACCGAGGTGCAAGATCCTCAGGGTGAATGGAATAATTTCTTAACCTTATCTTTGGCAGTAAGCGCGCTTGCTGCAGTCGCCTTAATGCTGCTGCACTTTTCTACGATAGTCTCGATTGTTGCTTCTTTGGTTATTTTAGCCATGTTGATGGCTGCCCAAAAAGGAGTACGGGGTAAGATCCAGGAGCTGACAGTTGGCATCAAAACATCAACCATGACTGATTCCGGGTTGATTGTCGGGGATGCCTTGCCGATCATTCTTTTTATCCCGATTATTATTCTTGTAATCTACTCCTTGTGGAATGGCGTTATGATTCTTCGGGCAGATTTCTACCACCGCCTGGCCTTAAAATCAGTCAGTACAAGCGGCAAGGATGTTTATGATAATTTGGTTGCAGCAGAAAGATTAAATCCAAGGGTGGATTTATACAGAATCGACCTGGCTAATACCAACTTTGCTCTGGCAAATGCTATCGCTTCCCAAAAAGGACCAACTGAAAGCTCCCCCGGAGGATCTTTGACTGATGAGGACAAAAGAACCATTCAGCAATTACTGTCCCAGGCAATCAACGAGGCCAGGGCAGCTGTTACCATATCCCCCAGGAGTGCCTCCAATTGGGAACTTTTAGCCGCAATCTACCGGCAGATCTCCGGAGTTGCCCAGAATGCTTTATCTTTCTCTCTAGATGCTTATGGCAGAGCTATTCAAAGAGATCCCTTAAATCCGATTTTGAGATTAAATGTTGGCGGAGTTTATTACTCCATCAAAAACTATGACCTGGCCATCAGATTTTTCACTGATGCCGCCAACCTAAAACCGGACTATGCCAATGCTTACTACAATCTTTCAATAGCCCTACGGGACAAAGGAGATTTAATAGGTGCCCAAGCCACTGCTGAAAGGGTTGTTCAACTTTTGCAATCTGATACCAAAAACCCGGATTATAAAACAGCCTCAGATTACCTGGCTGATCTTAAAGCCAGAATTGCTACTGGTTCGGCTTCTCAACAAGCTAATATCCCTCCGGCGGCCCAAGTTACTTCAGCTTTGCAGCAGGAAAATTTGCCAAATGTCTTGGATGATGAGCTAAAGGAAAAACCCCAGGTAGCTACCCCGCCGGCTGTCAGAAACAGACAATCCCCACAACCTTCCCCTAGATAATTTTAGTGGACTTGCCGGGAATCGAACCCGGAATTGTACAATGCGAATGTACCGGTATGCCGTTTACCTACAAGCCCAAAGGATCATTGAAAGCAGCGACCCACTTTGCGGCCAAAAGTACACAAAACTCTTGCAATTATACCTCCTAAAGAACTAGATTTAAATTATATGATGCCACCTTAATCTTAAACTAGATTATGAATATTTGGCATCGAGCAGCTCTGCCTTTTTAGCTTCTTGGCTGGAGTTTGTAGATTGGTATTTTGTATTTATCAAGACTGCTCTGGAAGTATATTTAATGGTCTTGTTTCGACGAGTGGACCGTACCGGATTCGAACCGGTGACCTTCGCTATGCCATAGCGACGCTCTACCAACTGAGCCAACGGCCCATTTTAACTGTCAAATTATACTATCCTTTTCTTCTCTCTTCCAGTCTTCTCTTGAAAAGATTCTCTCTAAACCCACCTTCCTTAGTAAATTTATCTTTACCCCTTACTTTTTACTAAAGTAATCAAACACGTCCTTGGAAATTTGCCCCAGAAGCTCTATCCCATCATCTTCAAACTGCAAGTCTTGGCTTAAAAGTACAATTGCATAGGGTTTTCCGGGGATAAATACAATTCCCCCGTCATGCCTTATCCTAGGAAGTTCAGCAGTTTTATGGGCAATTTTGAGTACCTGCTTGGCACTTTGAGTCCCCTCCTTTATTTCTACATCAGCTGGCAATTTTGAGGGAATTCTGTTGTTTATTTTGGATTTAGAAAGAAGTTCGATAATCTTTTCTGAGGCCTGTTTTGAAACAATTTCACCCCGGTAAAGTTTTTCAAAATAAAGAGCAATGTCAGAAGCACTGGTTGTGATTGGGTCTTTTATTGAAGTTTGAGAGGCGCCGATTTTTCTTGCCTGTTCTCTGACTTTCTCCCAGCCAATTTTCTCGGCCAGCATTATCGAAGCATAATTGTCTGAAATGGTCGCAATACGGGAAAGGATTGAAGATACTTTATGACTGATTTCCTCCTGATCCTTGTTATAACCAAAGTCCTCAAACCCTAAAACTTTTTTTAAATGCTCTTGACTCACGGTAATCACCTGATCTTCTTTGAGTCTGCCATTTTCTATCTCTTCAAAAGCTGCAGCCAGCAAAAATAGTTTATATAAAGAGGCTGCCGGAAAAGGCTTATCCTCATTTATTGAAAACTTTCTTTCACCGGAAGATAAATCGGTTATAACTACCGCAAATTCACCCTTTTGGCCCTGCAACTTACCCTTGATAATCTTATTTAAGTCCTGATCCACAAAATCAAATTCAAAGTAACTTGACAGGTCAACCATTATTCCCAAAGCTCTCCCTTGGAAGGGCTTAAAAAACTTGGAAAGGGTCACCAAAATTATGATCAAAAGTAAGCTATAGAGGGCTATTTTGGTAGAAAACTTCATTCTCAAGAAAGTTAAAAATCAAAATCCAAAATTCAAAATTTCAACTCAAAATTAAAAATTTTAAATACTTTTAACTTTTTACTTGTACTTTTGACCTTTGACTTTTGAGTTTTGAATTATTTTAGTATAGCTAATGGATTGACTGCTATACCTTTAAAGTGGATTTCAAAGTGGAGATGCACTCCAGTTGATCTGCCTGTTGTGCCCATCTGGCCTATTGCCTGGCCTCTTGTTATGGTTTGTCCAACTGAAACATAAACATTAGACAGGTGGGCATAAAGCGTTCTATAGCCATTGCCGTGATCTACAACTACCCTATTTCCATAACCATAATTATCCGGCCAGCCTGCAGTTATCACTGTTCCACCATCAGAGGCAACTACAGCAGGCGCTGATCTGTTGGGCATATCTATGCCCGGGTGGTACCAGGCAAAGTACTGGGAGATTCCCTGGGTAGTTGTCGGCCAGACAAAGCTGCCTCCTCCGGGTGCACTAAATGCCGGTGAAGAAGGCCCTTGGGCAATGTATTGGGGCTGACGCCTGGGTCTTGGGGTTGCTCTGGCCTCAGGAGGGCTGCCATCAGGGATAATCAGCACCTGTCCAACAGACAATTTAAAGTCATCCGGCACATCATTAAAGGGAAAATCTAAAATAGCCTGAGGCTCGGCCGAGTATTTTTTAGCAACCGACTCCAGGGTATCACCACTTTTGACAGTATGGGCAACTCCAGGAACAGGCAGGATTTTTAAAGTTTGTCCGGGTTTAACTGAGTGGATCGAATCCAAATCATTGGACCATTTAATTGTATCAACGTCAATCTTAAATTTCTCGGCAATTTGGGATAAGGTCTCACCGGTTTTAACCTCATAATCCATAATTTCATCCCTGGGTTTTTCTGATTCTGAGGTTTTAAAATCAATAAAAGAATCAAGGCTGACTCCGGAAGCAAAAGGATCAAAGGTTTGGATCAATCTGGGATCCTGCCCTCCAACTCCGGGAAAAGTTGAAGCGACAATCGCATCACTGCCTAAGACTCCCGAAGATATTACTCCAACCGAGGCTAAACCTACCATTGAGGTATGCCAGACATGCTTTTGGAGTTTACCCCGCCGGTGCATTAAGACTTCAACCGTAGTGTTTTTAAAATGTTCAAAATAAATTCCGGCTGTCTTGGTTTTTCTGGATTGGTAAATAATCAGGAATTTGAGCAGGGATTTAAGATCGTCAGACGGAGAATTCATGGGCGACGGATACCCAAAGCAAAAGCTTTTGGCCGGTTCCCATTTTAGCAGGTATTATATGAACGATGTCAAGTTGACAGGGGATGATACTGGAATATAGTTAAAAGTTCAAAATTAAAAATTATTGTTATTTTCTTCGAAAATTTTGAATTTTAAACTGTAACTTTGAACTTTGCACTTTAAACTTTTAACTTACTTAACATCTTTTAAAGACATTAAGAACTCTTCATTGTCTGAAGTTTTAGCCAGTCTTTCCAAAAAGATTTCTGTTCTCTCCTGATCACCTAATATCCCAAGCATTCTTCTCATAACAATAATCTGCCTGTAGAGTTCCTCGCTAAATAAAAGCTGCTCTTGCCTAGTGCCTGAAGCCTCAATATCAATTGCCGGAAATGTTCTTCTCTCAGCAAGCTGCCTGTCCAAATGAAGCTCCATGTTACCTGTACCCTTAAATTCCTCATATATAAGGTCGTCCATCCTGGAACCTGTATCTACCAAAGCAGTACCAATAATGGTTAAAGACCCGCCCTCTTCGCAGTTTCTGGCAGCACCAAAGAAGTGTTTTGGAGGGTAAAGGGCTACCGGATCAAAACCTCCGGATAAAGTCCTGCCTGAGGGAGGTACGGTTAAATTATAAGCCCTGCCCAACCTGGTGATGGAGTCAAGTAAGATTACAACATCATTACCATCTTCTACTAAGCGTTTTGCCCTTTCTAAGGCAATTTCTGCGGCCCGGCACTGGTTTTCTGCCGGTTCGTCAAAGTTTGAGGCAATCACATCCCCTTTAATGCTCCTTGAGATATCAGTTACTTCCTCAGGCCGCTCACCTACCAAAACCGCCATCAAGATTGCGTCCGGGTGATTTTTGGCAATGCCTGAAGCAATATCTTTTAAAATCGTTGTCTTTCCCGCCTTAGGTGGAGATACAACTAAACCTCTTTGACCAAACCCAATTGGGGCTATCAGATCTATCACTCTTTGGGAAAGCGGAGTCTTGCCGGTTTCAAGCTTTAAAAGCTTGTTTGGATAAATTGCCGTCAGATCCTCAAATTTAACTCTTTTAATCCTTTTTCCATCCTCTGAAACAAACTTATCAGCATCTTTACTGTTGACTTTTTCTACCTGAAGTAAACCATAATACCGCTCATTTTCCTTAGGCTGTCTGGCTCCACCTTCAACATAATCTCCTTCCCGAAGATTAAACCGTCTGATCTGACTTGCGCTAATATAAACATCTTTCTCTGATGGAGTATATTTTGGCCTTAAAAACCCGTGTCCTTCGGGCATAATATCCAAATAACCTGCAACTTTTTCCGTAGGCACGTCCCTGGTTTGATAGCCTGCCTGCCCCGCAAACGGGGCCTGCCGCTCAGGCAGATCCCTGCCCGGACGCTGATATGAGTCTCTTTCATAACTATAGTCGCCGTTTTCCCTGGTCTCCTTGGGTGTCGCTTCTTGCGCCCTGATTGCATCCAAAGTGCCCGCAGAAGGCTCCCCGACTAAAGTCTCGGGGTCAATTCTTTGCGGTTCTGCTTTTGGTTTAAATGAACGGGTATTGGCCATAGCAATTAGCGTATAGATATGAAATCAAATTTTTTAAAGGGAAAAATCGTTTAATGCTAACGAAGTAGCACTAGTAAATCATAAAGGATCTTAGCTGTCAAGGGGAAGTTACCTCCCTAATTGTCTCTCTTCCCACAAATAATTTGCGCTTGCTTCCTGCTTTTTAGCACCAAATTTCCTTAATCTTAATCCTGCAGGAATTAAAGCACCCAAAGCAAGTGAAGCTAAAGGTAGACCTGTTTTTGGCAGTTCCTGGACTTTTTGATTGTCTCCGGAAACTGTTACAACCTGGGGCGAAACATACTGGACTGGTTGAGTTTGAACAGGTTGAGGTGAAGCTACTGCGTAATAAATTGGTCTGTCAACATCTCTTACTACAGTTGTGGGCACTTCCCTGACTACTTCCCTGGTTCTGGTTTGGACAACCGGGTTTAATTTAGTCTGTTTAATAACTGTTGCCGGAGGAAGGTTTACAGTCATGGACTGGCTCTGGTTTTGAGTGTTTGTATTATCTATATTGATTCTATTATCCAGATCAATATCCACTCTGGCATTGGCGTTCGAATCAGAGCTTGAGGACGCATTGGAGCGTGAACTGGAATTTGAATTGGAATCCGAGTTTGAATAATTCCTGTTTGTATTGTAGGTATTTGCGGGTGCAGAATAAACCGGTCCTGAGGGTGTACCTCCTGTGCTTGGCCTTGAATCAGTGTAGACTGGTCTTGAGTCAGTATAAACCGGTCTGGAAGGTGCAGCTTGCGATGGGCGTCTATCATCAGTGTAAACCGGCCCTGGTGCGCCGGGGATTGGTTCATATCCGATTTGACCCCCTCCATAACCATCTGAATAAATTGGCTCATAACCTGTTTGCCCGCCTCCATAACCATCAGGGTAGATTGGTTCGTAGCCAATCTGGCCTCCAGAGTATCCAGAGTTATCACTAAAATCAATGTTACTTGTAGATGGGTCTATCTGACCACCGCCATAAACATCTCCTGAGGCTATCTCTTCATAACCTGACTGACCACCTTGACTGTATACTCCTCCATCCCAAGCAGGAGGCTCGTCAATATACTCTTGTGCAGAAGCAGCTTCAGGGCCTCTTCTTACTAGATCGCCAGATATAACCTGGAATGATCCTAAAAGAAGAAGTAAAGCGGCTGAGCCTATTAAAAGGAGTTTCTTGAATTTTTGAATAAAGCTTTTAAAGATCTGCTTTGGAGTATTCATATATCATATTTCAAAGTTATCTTATACAGCCTAATCTATCTCCCAACCATCCTGTAGGGGCAGTTATATCGTGTAGAAGTTTTCCTGCAGCGCTTGATACGTCTCCAAGAACTCTTAAGACAGGTCCTAAAACAGGAACAGGTGTGTGATAGATCTCAGAGGGAACATCCGGCATTGCCATAACTACTCCACAATGAGGCCATAAACCTTGCTCGCCTTCTCCTCCATCTCCACCATTACCTGCTCCAGGTGTAGGAGTTGGGGAAGCTGTTGGGGAAGCTGTTGGTGTTGGTGAAGCGGTAGGAGTTGTGGTTGGTGTTGGTGTCGGTGAAGGTTCCAGCGAAGGAGCTGGCTCAGCTGAGGCTCTTTCTCGAATGATGACGGTTTGATTATTCTGGTTAATTATTTGTGTACGAGGTTCTGTCCTAGCTGGAATAGATGTAGCTTCTGGCTTAGCTGTTGGGCGGAGCTCAGGTGTGCTTGTTGGTTGAGGGGTTGGCTCAGATTGCTTGGTAAGCTCATATAATGCTCTTTGTCCGCAGGGAGCATTTGTTTGTCTTTCGTATCCTACTACTCGTCTACCCTGAGGATCCTTGGCTATTGTGACTTTTCCTGCAAAAGCGGGTTTGCCTTGATCCGGGCCCGATCCTGGAAATTGGTTATTTGCAACTACCTGCCAGTTTGAACTTACACCTTGACCGTTTTGGACTTCAACCGTACCAACAACTCTATTGGTTCTGGCATCTGCAACTTCAAGGGTATAAGGACCATCTTTTGGGGCACTAACAACTCTTAAACCTGTAACACAATTTGGTCTCTCTAAACTTGCGGCACCAATAGGTCTAGGGGTTGGAGTAGCTTGAGGGGCTTGAGCAAAAGCAGGCAATTGCTCTCCTGCCAAAGCAGTAGCGAAAACAAAAGCGATTCTTAAACTGTGGTTAGCTCGTCTATCCATATTTTGTAATGTAGTATTATACTATAAGTATATCCCTTTGTCAAGTACTCTAGGATATATCTAAATACTACCTGCTCAACTCTCTTTCTTCCCAAATGAAATTGGCATTTAGATTCTTCTCTGAAGCACCAAATTTTCTTAATCTTAATCCTGCAGGAATTAGCGCACCTAATACAAGTGAGGCCAAAGGCAAACCGGTTTTAGGAAGCTCTTTAACCGGAGTAGCACCTGATACTGTGACTACCTGAGGTACATATTGAACTACAGGTTGTGGTGCGCTCTGAACCGGAGTTTGATAATATATAGGCTTATCAATCTCTCTAATAATAGTTGTAGGTACTTCCCTGACAACTTCCCTGGTATGTCTTTGGACTACCGGGACTTTTTTCTCAGTTGTAACAACTGTTGCTGGAGGCAGGTTTACAGTTAAAGATTGGGATTGAGTCTGATAATTTCTGTTGTTTAAGTCAATTCTGTTTGATAAATCAACATCAGCGCGAGCATTTGCATTGGAACTTGAAGAAGAATCAGCATTAGCTGAAGAATCCGAACTTGAGTCGGCATTACTGTAGGAGTTGGAATAGTTGTTGTTTGAGTTACTGTAGCGTGGGACCTCATACCTTGGGGATTCATATTTGGGAGGCGCAGCCTGAGGAACCGGTGTATAAACAGGTTGAGGTTTAGGAGTAGAAACAGGAGCAGACCCCTGGTTGAATGAGCCCTGATTGAATGAACCTTGATTATAGGATCCTTGATTGGGAGTTGACTGACTGGTTGAACCCTGATTTGTATTAGCAGTTGTTCCTCCATAAGCCAAATCATCTGTTCCAATATAGTAGTTTCCTAAGTATTCTCCACTGTCATCATAGTAAGCACAAGTCCCATCAAGACTATCCTCGCAGCTATCAGCAGCTGAAGCTGAATTAGGATCTTGTTTTAAAAGATCACCTGAAACAATTTGCCCTGTTAAAACCGTGGCGGTAAAGAGTGCAGCGCTAAGTAAAAGTATTCTTTTGAAGAATAAATTAAGTATCATGAATTTTTAGTATTATACTATGGGTTCTAAATAATGTCAAGTTTAAGCTTTATGCATATATTATATAGGCCCTTCAAGTAATTGTTCATTCATAACAGGAAAATTTATAGGATAAGTTTAGTTTTTAAGTTGTGGATAACTGGTTATTCTGGTGGAAAACTCCGGGAGAAAATATTACAGGTTATTCCAAACTTGGAATTATGGGTTTTAAAAGACGGTCTCTATCGGGGACTAGTCCCTGCCCTAGACTAGTCTCCGGTAAAAACCGCCTCGAAGACTAAATTTAGCCTCAAAACCACCCCTTGACACAGGGTTAGAATTATGAAATGCTAAATACTAGAAATTATGGTTTTTCCTGCTCTAAAATCATAATTTCGGTAATTAATAAAAAAGGGCATTGCTATTCGAGTCCGTCTGCGGTAGTAATGCTCTTTTTTTAACCCCTCACCATCACTATTAAACCCTGACCTACTTGAGATAAAACTTTTTTAACATCTGAGGAAGCTTTTTCCCTATCACTTACTTTTTTTATCTTTGCTCGCCCTCGAACGTCCTTTTTCAGGCTGAAGTTCAACATATAAGGTGAAGTTAGCACAAACAAAACTATTTGTCAATATATTAGCGTCCTATAGCCAAATTTATTACAAATTTCTTACGTCCTAGAGTATATAAAAGAGGCTACCTACTGTCGATTAGCTTGTTTTGAAGGTCTAATTACGATCTCTCTATTAATTATACACACCTAAAAATAATATGTGGATAATTTATGTTAGGCTGCTCTGGCAAATTGCTGAGCTGCTGCCACATGAGCTGAATTCCTTGGATCAAGGTGGGGGTTTACCGGATTGGCAGCGGCAACAAATCTTGGTATATTTGCCCGGGGATCATTATAATGAATAATTTTCCAGGCGCTTCTAATTAAACTGTAAGGTACCCAATGGGGCTCTGCCACTTCTGCTCCCCAGGCTGTTACTGCAATCATCTTTCCATCTGTTGAAATATCATAAGCCACCCTTACCCAAGTGCCGGCTTCCTCAGGAGCATCAACCGCCAGTTTATTCCCTAACGAAAGTAGTTTACCAACATCATCCGCTTGATCCACCGGAAGAGCAACAGCCGGACGTCCTAAAGCAACCAGTGGCGCTACCTTTTCAGCTTTCTTTCTATCACTTGGTCCTACTTCATCAAGTATTCCAATGGCAGCCAATGAAGGGCACTCTCCTGCGTCGGCTGTTTTCTGATAAGAAACATTCGCCATATGCCAGTTGGCTGCTTCCGGGCTAAAAGTTGCTAAAGCCGAAGCTAAAGTGGGTAAATGTGCATGTTTGGGGTCTAAGTTTGGGTAAGCTGGAAACCAGTGCATAGATGTCCAAGGACGAATTCCGGAAGCCTCGGCTATCTCGGCATCGTTATGGTTTAATGCACCAGCTAATACAAGACCTCCCGAAATCATTCCTATCTGCAATAACCCTCTTCTGCTTAATCTGGAATTTAATAATTTTGGGGACTCCAACTCCGCTATATCGACCCTCTCGTTAATAAATTTTCCGGAAAGCAGGAAAAATACTCTTCGGCCGTATCTTTCTGAAGGATTCATTCTTCCCGGCACTGAGGAGGCATCAAATGAAGGTAATATAACTCTGCTTCCTAATATCCCCAGACCTTGAGTCTGACTTTCAGGCATTTGATTTAAACGTCTTTGGTGGGTATAAGCTAAGCGATCAATTATCTCAGCTGATTGAAGTTCTGCTCGGGTAATTGACATATTTACGAGGAATTATAACGCTATAGGTCTTCTATGTCAAATGCTATGGGATAATTAAGATTTAGAGGATTTTACAAAGATCATCCGGCCGGCTGCAACCTGAATTACTCTTGAAACCTCTACTCTAACCTCATCACCTACTAAATTTGCTCCATCCTCAACGACAATCATAGTCCCATCCGGTAGATACCCTACTCCCTGCTTTGGGTCCTTGCCCAGGTGCACCACTTTAACCTTCATCTCCTCACCGGGGACAGCAATAGTTTTAACAGCATTTGCCAGATCATTGACATTTAAAACTGACACATTTGAAACCGATGCTACCCGGTTTAGATTAAAATCCGTAGTAATAATCTTACCATGCAAACCTTTAGCAAGTTTAATTATCTTATCATCCACAGTTCTAGCCGCAGGTTCCTTGTCCCAAACCTCCACTCTTGTTCCTTTAACCTTTTTTAAATCATCAATAATCTCAAATCCCCTTCTACCCCTGGACCTTTTTAGAAAGTCTGAGCTGTCAGAGACCTGCTGCAGCTCAGCCAAGACAAACGATGGCAAAAGCAGTGTTCCCGCAATAAAACCGGTTTTGGCTATATCCAAAATCCTACCGTCGATAATCGCCGAGGTATCTAAAATTAAGGGCTGATTGACCGAAACACCGCCTATTGGAGCTGTCTGCGGGAAAGCCACAGCCATGGGATTTTGTCTGGGTAATCGCATCATCTGATCCATTACCTCGGTCGTGATTTTGGAGGTAAAGGTATTGATGCTGTGTATAGTCCAGTTAGTTAAAGCCCTAGCCAGATCCGGAAATACTGTATAACCAATCAGCCCAAACCAAAGTGTGATTATAATCCGGATGACGGTGCGATTAAACGGCGGGATATCCGGTATAACCTCGGAGAAGATAAAAGCAGTCAACGCAAAAACAATGGCCAAAACAGCCCGTAAAACGATTCTAACATTCATAGGATAAGTCCCTTCGGAACTTGCGAGATTTTCGCTGCTATCTAAATCGTTGTTTTGATAGCGCTACAATCTCTAAAGTCCATGCTACACAGTCAGGTACGTTCCTGATGACAAGGGGTAATAAATCCAAGATAATTCCAAAAACCCTTGCTCAGCAAGACATATTCTTGCACAGAGGAAGGTCTTGGATCAAGGGTCACGTTTTGACGAAGTCAAAAGGCAAGGTTCTTTGAGCATTATGTCAAAATATCTAAAAGACATAATGCGAAAAGGTTCTTACTTTGCGCCTAATATTACTTCTGCATCTGCGCTATCGGTATCTTTCAGTTCGCCTGCGGCTGAGGCATCATAATCCGGCGAGAGGTCCTTTATGAGTTGTTCACTCAATAGGGCAGCAGAAGACTTAACCTTGACTTGCGTTCGTTCAAAATCCTGCTTCGGGGCGTTACTTACCCTATCTTCCTGATAACCTAGGCCTTTTAGTTTTTCCGAAACCGACTTGGCAAGCCCGGATTTAGTTGTACCATTTAAGACTCTGACTTTAAACTGCGAGCGCTCCACCGGGGTAGGTGTTGGAACAGGGGTAGGTGTTTCAATAGCGGCCGGGGTTGGGGTGGGAGCCGGAGCCGAACCAAACTGGCTCTTTAAAAGATAGACCGTACCGCCTATTACTGCCAAGCCAATCAATATAAGGATAAATAAGTGTAGTTTGGTAGATCTTCTGCGTGGAGGAGCATGGTATTTGCTGGCAAAAAGGTCACTGTCTCTTGCCGGGTGCTGAGGCTCATTAGCTTCGCTATAATCGCTTCGATTAAGTCGAGGCTCATTAGCTTCGCTATAGAAATTACTGCCAGTTCCGTATTTTGAAAATATACCCGAGCTTTGGGATTTTGCTGCCACTGGTGTGATGTCGGATTCGGAGATAAAGGTTTCTGAAGGCTGGGGCGGTTCAGGTTTTTCCTCTTCCACCAAATCATCTAAAGTTTCAGCTTCCTCCTCTTTTTTTAAAGGTTGTGTTTTTTTCTCCTCTTCTTCAACCTCTTCTTCATCTTCAAGCTTTTTTCTGAATGTTTCTTTAGGCGCCTCTTTATCCTCATCTTCTGCTGCAGCCTTCTTTCCATGATCATCATCATCCTTAGCTTCTTTAACAGGTTCAGCTACGAATTTATCATCCTTACCCTTTTTCTCCATCGTTTCCTCTTCTTCTTCGTTTTCCTTTTCTATCTCCTCATCATCTAATCCCTCATCTTTATCCAATGGGTCTTTTTCTAAGTCTTCATCTTCTTCCCTTGGCAATTCTGATCTATCAGAATTGGGCGTGTTTTCTTGCTTCCCCTCGGCCTGAGCTCGGGACGAAGGCATGCTTCTTGATTCTTTTTCATCTTCCTTATCCTCAGGTATCTCCTCACCATTTCTGATAGCCTCAAGCTTTTTTGAAATATTCTCATAAGCCTCAGCTACCCTTTCACCTTCATCTATATCTTTGGGGTTAGTCTTTCCTAGGGGATTTTCTTCAAATTCTTTCGGGGATTTATCTAATAAGTCTTTTGCTTTTACCATTGCACCCTCAATTAAAGTACATTTTAGGAAAAAGTGCAAGCTATGAGATTAATTAGCTTTTAGGAGGAGGACCATATGTTGACAGCAACCTATCAAGCATTTGGAAATTTCTCCGGTTTAAAACAGCATCGGGTTCTAAAACTGCAGCAAATGGGTAAAAAGGATGGTTTCCCTGGTTCATTCCCCGGTAGCCCAAATCTACTTCACCATGACTATAAACAATAGTTCTCCCTCTGGTTACTCCAATATCCAGAAATCTTATGTTCAAAGAACCATCACCGGCAAAGATCCTGGCTCCTGCCCGGATATTAACTTGAGGAGCCCTGTTTGCTAATCTGACTGGCATTACTCTAGTTGGTGCATAAACATAACCTTGCAATCCAGCTTGACCATGCAAAAATCCAAAAAACCCCCTTCTTTGTGGTTCTAAAGGATGGCTTCTGAAAGCTTGCACAATACTTAGTAATGCAGCTTGTTCCGGATCGGATTCTGCAGCCTCGTATAAAGCCTCCAGTATCGCTTTTACAGACGCTGGCTTTAAAGGAGCAACCATTACACCTTCATGGGGATCCAAACGAATTTTGTCTTTTGGATAAATTCCTATAACACCTACTTCAATTAAATCTGCTAACATACCCCATAGTATACCATAATTGTGTTAATCACTCTTCCCTGCCCCCTAAGCTCGATATTAGTACATGCTGATTTGATTATCCAAGGCAAATCAAGCATAATACTACTTCATGAAGTGGTTTGTTAATCTTTTTGCAAGCCTTTTAATGCTCCTTTCTGCTTCAGAAGTCTTGGCTGGTGGAGGCCCGGTTTCTTTGGAAGCATTCTCTTTAAAACCATTCAGTGAGACTCAAAAATTTATAGTGGCTGCTAATATTCATACCAGAAGCTCTTGTGATGGCATAACCGTTTACTTTTCACTCCAAGATCCAATATCAGGTGATGAGATTACTCCTTTTTCTCCACCTAATGACGGAACTTATCTAAAAAGACATTACTATACTGGTAATGATTGGCAAGAGATTTGTACTAAGTATGTTCAAGTTAAATCTGGGCAGAAAAGACAAAGAAAGATTGTTGCTAAAACTGTAGTTGATGGTAGTAGTTATAATAGGGATTACCCACTCTCTTTTGGGGATGATGAATATTCAACGCAAATTCAAAACTTTGATAGATATAACTACCAACCACAAGTGGATGTAACTCATGAGAAATATTTAGGTGGACCAAAGCGGGAAGTAGGGCTTCAATGGAATAAGGTTGAAGGGGTAAATAAATATAGTGTGTTTTTACGCTTCGGTGATGGCACAACTCCTTATGATATGCCTCCACTTATTACAACCACAGATACTAAAACTATTATAAATTTAAATGCATTTGAGGATTTTTATTTAAGTGTTAATGCTTGCAAGGAAGATGACCCCTGTACTAAAAGTCAGCAAAGCCCTTGGGAATACCTTTTATCTAAAATGAGGGGTTCTGAAAAGACTAATGAGGAAGCACAAATTGTTCCTGAACTGCCTAATCCTGAATTAATCCCTACACCTTCAGAACTTAACCCTAATCAGGATAAAATTAATCAGTTAAATCAAAAAGTAGCGGATTTAGAAAAAAAGCTTCAAGCTTCAGAAAAGAAACAAAATATCTTAGAACAAAGATTTAATCAGCTTTTAGAGTTCCTGCGCTCCTTCTTACCATTCCTAAGATAGATTTATTTCGTTCTTGCGAATACCATACCCTTCCAAAGATGGAAAGGATTCAATAAATTAGCTTTAAAACAGGTACCACTTATTCACTATTGCAAATAATTGGTACCAATGGTTTAATGAATTTAATATGGCTAAAGATGGTCAATATCCTTCTACTAAAGAAGTACTTTATCTTTTGGGAATGGGGACATTGCTTGTAGGATCAATTCTGATGCCTGGATTAGGCATGGCAGGTGGAGCTATTGTCAGGGCAAAAAGAAAGCATGATTTTGAGCAATCTCAAAAAGCCTGGAAAAAGTTCAATATTAAACTTCTAAAAAGAAATCTTAAGCGCTTGCAGAGTCAAAAGATGGTAGAAATAAAGGAAAGGGATGGTCAAGAGATTATTAAACTTACCCAAAAAGGACATACTAAATATCTAAAATTTAAATTAGAAGATCTGTCTCTAAAAGGAAAGGTATGGGATGGAAAATGGAGGCTTGTGATGTATGATGTTTCCCATCTCAAACGCTCCTCCCAAGATAGTTTTAGGAGAATGCTCAAGCAGATGAATTTTTTATTACTCCAAAAATCTGTCTATTTAACTCCTTTTAAATGTAAAGATGAGATTGAGTATCTTAGGGAATATTTCAATTTAGGAAAAGAAGTTTTGGTTTTAGAAGTTAGTAAGCTGGAAAATCAGGAGTCCTACAAACAATACTTTGGTTTATAATCTTAAGTACCATATCTTCACAATTGTGAGTTTTTGGTACTAATTCATTAAACCCGTAGCTTAAGTCTTTTCTGAACCTGCTTTTTGAGTGGCTCCTCAGTGTTCAAGAATTGATTACCTAAGCTTGCAGTAAGGTCTGGCATAAGTTTTTTAACTCCTTCTAATGGTGGGACATTTTCAAGGTGGCCTATTCTTTCTTGATCCTTGATCATTGCATTGCAAGTCCGTATTAATTGTTCAGCTGTACCATGCAATCCTTGAACTGAATCAGTTATGAAAATTTCATCTTCATAATATCCTTTCTCATCAACCCAACTGCCATAAACTTGCCTCATTAATCCTAGAAACTCAACCATCTTAGCTGATAATTTCACTTCGGATGCAGTAGTCAAAGGTGCTGTCAATGCATACTGTGCTCTTCCTTTGGTTAAACCGCTATATTTTGTTAAACCGTTATATTTAATAGGCAATTCTAAAAAAGGTTTAGTTTTACGAATCACTAAACTATTGAATCTGCAAGGTCTCACCTCCTCTCCATAGATTCGATAATCATAAGTTGCGGCGACTTGATAACCATGAGAATTGAGGTAGTTAACTAGTGCTGGTTGTTGACCTTCAAGACCAGGAGATTCGAGCTCATCAACCATCAATACTCCCCCGGGCTTTAGTACCTCATAAGCTTGAGCTAGAGTTCCCAGTCTGTCCACCAAATGCATAAAAGTCATCTGAGAAACTACGACATCCATTGAATTCGGAGCAAAGTATTGCAACAAATTCTCAGCATTCCCAATTTTCATACCAATAACAGCTAGTTCTTGAGGTGACCTCCAATAGGTATGGGCTCCAATAGCGTGAGGGATAAGCTTGGGTGAATCTGAACGAGAATGGTTATAGGTATGGTTTAACCACTCAATAAATTTTCCCGTGCCTGGGCCGATATCTAAAACATCAATTGGCCCGGAAGGTTTCTCATTTATTATAGCTAAGACTACATCTTGGGCGCTAACTTTTCCTTTACTACCAAAATAATATTTTTCACTGCCATGCCAAATAAAGCCAGAAACCGTATCAGGATTCATTGTACTAAAAACTTTAGCAATCCGATCCTGTAATTCCGGTGGGCGTTCCTGCCAAAGGTGTTGGGTGGTGGGGTGTTCAGTCCTTCTTAATACTCTGGTTTCAAAACCTCTTTTAAGTCGCGACCAAAGAGGAGCTGAACTAAGGGATTCTGTCATCTAATTTATTTTAGCATTTTTAACCGTTTCACCCAGTGTCCTAGCATTTTGAGGAGAGATAATGGTTTTATACCCCAGTTTTTTAGCCTCAGAAGCGCGTTTTTCTATCTGTCTCACAGTTCTTAACTCCCCAAGTAATCCTACTTCTCCAATAAAAACAGTTTTAGGATCCAAAACCTGGTCCTTAAAAGAAGAAATTATTGCCATACAGATTCCTAAATCAGCTGCAGGCTCTGTGATTCTAATACCTCCTGTAACATTTACAAAAATATCCTGGTCATATAATGGCAAACCCAGTCTTTTCTGTAACACTGCCACCAAAAGTTGGAGCCTATTATTGTCTACCCCAGTACCTACCCTTCTTGGAATAGCCAAGTTAGATTTAGTAACCAATGCCTGGATCTCAAGCAAGATCGGTCTAATACCAGTTAGATTCACAACTACAGCACTTCCTGGTGCATTCACTTTCTCCTCTAAAAAAACTTCAGAGGGATTTTTAACCTCAACCATTCCTGTTTCCTTCATATCAAATATCCCCACCTCATCAGTAGGTCCAAACCTATTTTTAGTAGATCTTAATATCCTGAATTGATTTGAGCTTTCCCCCTCTAGGCTCAAAACCACATCTACCAAATGCTCTAAAGTTCTTGGACCAGCTACAGTTCCTTCTTTAGTAACATGTCCTACAAGAAAAATAGGAACATGCATACTCTTGGCAATTCTTTGCAACCTATGAGCAGTTTCCCTAACTTGGGAGACAGAACCTGGAACAGATTCTAAATCTCCTGTTTCCATGGTTTGAATGGAGTCCACTATTACTAGTGGAGGTTTAACTTGCTCAATCACCGCAGTAATAACATCTACATCTACCTCATTTAAAACAGCTAAATTAGCATCTTTTTTGATCCTCTCCACCCTAAGCTTAATCTGCTGGGCTGACTCCTCTCCAGCTACATATAATGTGCCTGTCTCGAGGGGTGAAGTTTTTTTTGCAGGACCAGGAGAGACATTCAATGCTATTTGAGTTAATAACGTGGACTTTCCTATCCCAGGGTCCCCGGAGACTAAAACCACAGAACCCCGGACAATCCCTCCTCCAAGTACCCTATCAAACTCACCAATTGAACTACTAACTCTATCATAAGATCTTTTTTCTATATCAGAGATGTTGACTACTTCTGATACAGATTTTTTAATATTTGAGATTCTTTTATCTCTTCCAGAAGAAACTTCAATTTGTTCTACAAGTGAGTTCCAAGTACCACACTCAGGACACTTCCCTAAAAAGCTTGAAGACTGGTATCCGCATTGCTGACAGATATAAACGGAGCTTTGTTTCGGCATATATTTTAAATTAAAAGTTAAAAGTTATGGTATTTTCTCAACTTCGTTTCGAAAAATATTATTGTATATTTCGAGTAAAACGAGAAATCACCACAACTTTTAATTTTGCATTTTAAATTTTTAACTTACTTGTATATAAGTCCTTGGGTAGAAGTAATAAAGGGAGCAAGGTTAAGTCTTCTTTTTTGAGTATCAATATTATCGACTGTACAGGTAACAGTCTCACCAACTTCATAAACTTTATCCTGGGGTGCTTTATTTGCCGGGATAAACCCTTCTACTCCATCTACAACTGCAAATACTCCCTGGGAAGTAACCTTGGTAACCTCGGCTTTTATCACATCATCCTTTTTTATGCCTGCTACTTTTTCCTCAAACGGGTCTTTGCCAGTCTGCTTTACAGACAGGTTTACTCTACCGGATCCTCCATCCACCTGGATAACCTTAGCCTTAACCTGATCTGAAACTTTATATAAGGATCCCGGATCCTCTACCTTTTCCCAGGAAAGCTCTGAGACATGCACTAACCCTTCTACCCCATCAGGTAAAGTGACAAAAATCCCAAATGGCAATACTGCAGCAACCTTACCCTCTACCTCATCTCCTACTTTAATAGTATTCAATTTATCTTTCACTTCCTCGGATACTTCGGTTTTTTTAGCCAAAATCAGCCTGTTTTGGGCAGGATCTACCTCTATAACATTTACTTCGATCTCCCGGCCGATTAAAGCATCCAAATCAGATGCCTGGGACAAAGATACCTGGGATGATGGTAAAAACCCACGTATTCCCGAAACTTCTACCACCAAACCTCCCTTATTTATCTCAAGGCCCTTGCCTCTTAAAGTCTCGTTGCTCTCTTTGGCTCTGATGAATTTTTTCCATTTATCCTGGTTTTGGATGCCTTTTAGATTTCCCTTGGCAGGAGACAAAACCGCCTGCCCGAACTCATTTTCGGTATAGATGACAATTGCTTTTAACTTATCTCCGACTTTAAGATTTGAAGCCTCCTCATCTGATAAATCTTTTTTCTGGATTACTCCTTCAGCTTTGGTACCTAAATCCAGGATTATTTCTTGGGGAAGGATAGCAATAACTGTGCCTTCAATCTCCTGATTGCGCGATAAAGAGAGGGGTTTAGTCCGCCAGTTGGCGGATTGTTTGGCCAAGAGATCGGCCATTGTTAAGTTGTTTGCCACGCATTTTCACCTGACTTTCTTTCAAGAT
Organism: uncultured Gammaproteobacteria bacterium; assembly: GCA_964393525.1. Taxonomy (GTDB): domain Bacteria; phylum Patescibacteriota; class Microgenomatia; order Daviesbacterales; family UBA10151; genus CAYMTV01. The sequence goes on from CAYMTV010000007.1 coordinate 41,189, forward strand.
GTTGTAATTCTAACAAAAGTCTCCTAAAATAACAATCGACTGATGAATAGACTAACACAGCATGGTAGCATCCAGATTTTTTTCTTGATTCTTTTTGTCTTAGCAGTTTTTATAGGTCTATTTTTAACTCAAAACCAAACCAGTTTTTTCGCCCAAGCTAAAAAACCCAAGAAAACTCCTTCCCCCAGCCCAACTTCTAATGCTCTTCTTACAACTTGGACTGAAGATTGGACAAATCCCAACTACTTGGAAAGGTGGGACATTGTGACAGATAACTGCTTTTCTGTAAATTCCGGTGTAATGGAGATGAATAACTGTCAAGCAGGAGGGATTACTAGTAAACAAAAATGGGATAAAAATTATGAGATTATTGTAGAAGGAACAGTAGCTGCAGAGAATTCCGTAGCAGATGAATATAATATTAAACATTACTGGGGAGGTTTGACACTGTTTAACAGGTATATAACCTCAACAGGAGTTGACCAATCACGCTATGGCGAGTTAGCAGTAACCTATAACGTTCCCCCATCTTCTGGAGGTACTGATAATATCATTGCACTAACCAATGAGTATGGTGGAAATTTTAAGATTATCCAGCCTGCCACACCGGGGCAGTTCTATAAGTTTAAAATCAATTACAAAATGGATGGTAAAAAAGGCAAAAAATCTTCAGGTTATAAGTATTTTTACTATGTAAATGATAGTTTGGTTCACAGCTACCCTTCAACCATAGTAGATAATCCAAATATCTTCATCCTTTGTGTAGCTACAGGCTCAGGTGGAGTCACCATAGGCAGGGCAACTTGCAAATTTGGACCAATTAAGGTCTCAGGCGTACCAGTTCCATAAAGAAAAGCTCTCTTTTGCAATCCGCCAGCCCCGTTTGCGGGGCCAGCTGGCGGATTGGGTGTGTTGGGAGGCCATTAAAAACAAAAAAGCCAGCTTGATTGCTGGCTTTAATGAAATCTGGCAGTGAGGTATTTTCACACACCCTTGCGAGTGCATTATCGTCCCCGCTGCAAGCTTTGACGACTGAGTTCGGGATGGGATCAGGTCGGACGCTTGCGCACAAACCACCAGGACTATATTATATTAATTCAAGAATGAAGAATCAAGTCTTCGACCCTGAGGTTGAGACCTCTATGGCTCAGACCCCAAGGGATTTAGGGAGTAGATTAATCAATTGGATAGACTAGAGACACAGTATATGGTATTCCCAGCTGCCGATGCTCCAGCGTTATCAGTACATGAATTAGTAGGTGCATTGTTTTTGGTACAACTACTACCACATCTCTCCAATGTAGCACACAAGATATATTTTTCCTCATCACAAGTCCCGCTAGGTATTTTATAGTAGTAGTCATAACTTCCAGAAGGAGGCGTGGGAACACTGCCACTTTGAAAGAAACTCCCTACTCCATCTAAAGTATTCGGATAGTTTTTGTTAATTGCGTAATGTTGCTCCAAAGCTTTTTGGATCTCTAAGATATCTGATCTTCTTTTGCTATCTCTAGCTGAAACTTGTGCTTGAGAATAAACAACTGCTCCAGCGGTTGTCAAAACAGATACTATAGCGATTGCAACCAATAGCTCGACGAGAGTAAACCCCCGGTCAGGTTTAAACATAATTTAAGAATGAGCACAGCTCTCATTTCATGATAAAGAATAAAGAATAAAGAATCAATGTAAGAAGATTCTACTCAAAAATGTGAATACGACCGTCCTTCGCCAAGGCTTCGGAACGGCAAGCCGCTCTTTTACCTCAACTTAGAACTTTTAGAAGGCGTAAACCAAAAAATCTCAACTATGACCATTAGTAAGGGTTGGCTAAATACATTACTATACTTACACCGCCCTCCTATCAACCTAGTAGTCTTCTAGGGGTCTTAAAGATTCCTAATCTTGGGGCTTGCTTCGTGCTTAGATGCTTTCAGCACTTATCAAATAGAAACGTAGCTACCCTG
>CAYMTV010000008.1:0-2094 GCA_964393525.1 uncultured Gammaproteobacteria bacterium
CAGTAATATCTGGCAAACAAATATACCTCTCCTTTTGGAGAGGTTTTTTAATGGATTACTGTCCAGAAAGGAGAGAAAAAATGCCGATTGAAAAAATAGGAGAAATTGCTAGAGCTGCTGTTTTAGATTTGAAGAGATTTTCAGGTGGTCAAATTGCACCTGAAGTGTATTTAGACCAAAGACCATTAGGACTGAGCAAAGGAGAGGTTACTGAACTAACAGCTGTTTGGCAAGGAGCAAAAAGATTAGCCGGGATTGGTGCAAGAAGAGTTGTGTTTGGAGAGAATCCTCAAATTGTTGGAAGAAGAGGACAACTAAGATTAGAAATTATTTCAGGCCTTCCAGATCGTCCAACTCAAGAAGTTTTTGTTATCCAAAACGGAACTGTGGGAAGACCCAGAACTTTTAAAGAAACACTTCAGCGTGGCTATGGTTTAGAAGGGCTGACTGGGGTGGAAGAAGCTAGATTTACAACTGTTTTGGGTAACATTCAAAATATTACAGCTGAAGCAAGAGTAAGAGGTCTTTTAGTAAACAACGCTGAGGTAAAAGCATAGGAGGATGAAGGTGAATGAAAACTAATGGGAAAATAAAACAGGATAAAGTTCTTACTGCTATAGTAGGTAGTTATCCTAAACCCAAATATGTTTTTTCAAAAACCGGAAGACAGCTTTTAGACGATGTCGGAATTTCTTTTTATAAAAAAGCCGAAAAGATAGGTAGAAAATTTGATGACAAGCTGGATAAAGCTTCTTTTGGGGCTATTTCTGATCAAAACTTAGCTGGAATTGATTTAATTACTGATGGGGAAGAAAGACGTGGACATTATGTTTTGCATATCTTAAAAGGACTTTCTGGAATTGATTTTAATAAACTTACCAAAGTTTCAATTAGAGGCGGAACTTATGAGCGTAACTTACCAACAGTTACCGGCCCTATTAAATATAAAAGCCCAATTCTAATCAATGAATTTAAATTTACTGTGAATAATGCTAAAGGTTTTGCCAAAATTGGACTGCCTGGTCCATCAACTGTTGTTGATTGCATCGCGGATGAGTATTACCAGGGTGATAAGGAAAAATTAGCCTTTGATTATGCCAGAGCTATCAAGAATGAGATAAAAGCATTGATTGATGCAGGGTGTAGAGTAATTCAATTTGATGATCCGGTTTTGTTAAGGTATCCAGAGAATGCTAAAGATTGGGGTCTTAAAGCACTTCAAGAGTGTTTTAAAGGTTTAGAAGATAAAGCCTATTTTATTGTTCATATTTGCTGTGGTTATCCTAATAAACCTCTTGAGAAAAAAGGTGTGGACTATAAAGCAAATCATGACTATTACAAGGATGTTTTATCTTGGCTTTCAAAATCCACCTTAGATGCAGTTTCTATAGAAGGAGCCCAAAGCAAATTAGATTTATCTACATTATCAGCAATTGGGGAAAAAACAATTATGCTGGGAGTTTTAGATGTTGGATCGAATAAAGTTGAAACAGTTAAATCTTTGGTAAAAAGAGGCAAAGAAGCACTGAGATATATTAGGAAAAAACAGCTTATTCTGGCGCCAGATTGTGGGATGTTACAACTTTCCAGAAAAGCTGCAAAAGCCAAACTTAAAAATGCTGCATTAGCTGCAAATATATTAAATAGTTAGAAGAAAGGAAAAATAAAATGCCTGATGGAACTAATGGACGGATTATAGAAAATGGAAGAGGACATGCGTTTGAATTGGGAACTGGTCAGTATGGTTATGGTAGAGATTATCTTTTAGGTCAAGCCCCCTTGGCTCCAGTCATAGAAAGAGTGCACCATCGCCTAGGTCAAATAAGTGGTGATGGGGTTGTTTTAGATTTAGGATGTGGGGTTGGCAGATTTGCTGAAGGGGCAAATGGTTTCAGGCACTATCCGATTATTGGAATTGATCTTAATCCAACAGCAGTTCAAGAATATCAGAGTAAAATTGCTCAACACGGTTGGCCAGATGAGGCTCATGTCGGAAATATTACTGACCTCAGAATAGTAGGGGATAGAAGGGTGAAGGCAGCTGTTTCATGGAGAGTGCGGCACGCTTTGCCAACGGAAGTACAACCACTGGCT
>CAYMTV010000008.1:2104-8176 GCA_964393525.1 uncultured Gammaproteobacteria bacterium
CCAATAACAAAGTCATCGGTGTTGGCGGAGCCGGTAACAATATGGTTAACTGGCTTTACAAGAAGCAAGAAGAGTATTGCCCGAAGGAACCCCTCTCTTCGTAGCTGTAGCTTCGAATCAAGATTGGAAGGCTAAAGAACTAAAAGCTAGGGGAGAATTTAAAGGTGTTGGTCAAAACAACTGTCAAGAAGTCATGAAGTTAGATGAGCCATTTTGGGTTGAGTTTTTCCCTGAAGCTAGATTGAGACGACTAGCCTTACAAACTGGTTTTAATGTCGCCGAAACGGAAATTTTCACAGAACCAAGTGGATATCGACATTTAAGAGAAACAAGACCAGATAATACCTACCTTTTTGCCCAACTAATAAGAAGAGCATAGAAATATTCAAATTAATCTATCCATACCATCAAAAGTGTGGTGCCATACTTTACCCGCATTTCAAAAGTGCGGTATTTCGTGCGTAAAGTGCGGGTTGTAAAAAAGACATGAATTACTAAAATAGCAGAAGTGTGGAATCCACACTTCTGCGGTGTGGCGAGTGTCATAGAGAAAAGATCTTTATACCAGGTATTGGATAATCTTTAATGTTGTTTGTAACTAAAGTAGCATTATGGGTTGATGCTGTGGCTGCAATAAGACTATCTTGAGTAGAAATGGTGATTCCGGTTCTGGCAAAATTATAACGCCAGATCCCAGCCTGCCTGGAGATATTTTTAGTTATAGCCCAGAATTCCAGTGATTCAAAAAAACTATCCCACAGGAGTCTTTTATTAGGTGTAATGCCTGAGTAAAACTCAGCAATGTTTATTGAGCAGACTGCAAGTTCCAGGCCTTCTTCAAAAGCCTTTTTAAACCAAAGAATTGCGGAAGGTTGATTTTTGGATAAGTCAACTAAAATATCAGTATCAATTATGAAAGCAGACATCAGGTTTTTTTGATCGGATATTTTTTACTAAATTTAACCGGATTCATTCTTCTTATATCATGAACCCATCTGGCTGCAGACTCACTAGTTTCCCAGCCGGGAATATCAACATCTTTTAAGGAGCCTGCTACTTTATGAAACGCCTTGATTAGTTTTAATCTTTTAAGTTCTTTGTTAGCGGCTTCAACCAAAAATTTACTTCTATTTCTTGCTCCCACCAATTTGTCTATAGAAGAAATGATCTCTTCAGGGATGATAACGTGTGTTCTCATTAATTTAACATATCACACTAGAGTGGGATTTGTCAATTTACCCCTCTTTGGTTCCAACAAGATAAATTGCTTGCCAGGGGCGAAAGTTAGAATTATAGGTTTCATTTATTAAAGTTTCACCATTTCTCACAACTGTTCTTTTAAATACTACTTTTGCTCCCCAGGCTGCCCAGTCAACCTGCTTGATAGTACCGCGAGGCAGTGTCGGATCATCTTGCCTAAGCTCTGGCGGAGGCGGGGATTGGCTTAGGATAATAGGAGTTGTGATATTGGCAACTCTGCCATCAGTTGTTCCATAAAAATCAACATACAGAGTATTTCCAGTCACGTATGACTGGATCAAGATATGAGAAGAAGTATCATTTTTAAATTTAAAGTCAACTGAGGGCGCATAAACCGTGGCATCAAGTCCTGGTGGAAAGCCTTGTTCATAATAAGATACCCTATAAGCATGAGCAGTTCTGGCAGTTACGGGAAGCCCGGCATTTAATGCCGCCCTAAACAGAGTAGTTGAAACCTGACAGATTCCTCCTCCATCATCCAAAACAGTCCTGCCGGATTTGATAACATATGCCTGTTTGAAACCTGTTGCAGCGGAAACATCTCCGACGACTTTATTGAAGGAAAACTCCTCTCCCGGAGCGATTAAAACACCGTTGATTCTTGAAGCGCCCAAACGTACGTTAAAGATCCTATTTTCAATTGAGCCGGCAAAATTGGATACTCCCTGTCCGATCAGTTCTTTAATCCCCAAGTCATTTGTTAATTTATTTTTAGGTTGTATGACATCAACCGGAAGCTCAACTGCACTTTGATTTGGGGTGGTTAAAGCAGCAGATATTGCAACATACGCCTTGTTAATATTTAATGTCCGTCCTTCCTGGGGAGGTCGAAATTCGACAACTTTCGTCCCGTCAAAGTTAAACAGAGGTTCTTCAACCGGCCTATTTATTTGCTTGCTTAAATCCTTAAGGTAAAGGTTTAATTTTTCCTGATTTAAAGTCAGTTTGATGTCCGAGATTTCTTTATTGGCAAGCTTGATTGATTCTACAACCCAGGTTTCATCAATGTTTAAAGATGCAAGAGAGCTTCTGCTATTTTTAAGATCAATTAAATTTAAAATAGTGTCTAAATCCAGGGTATACTCCAAATCTTTAAATTTAAGAACTATTGGTGAAAGTTTAATTTCATCCAGCCGCTTTTTGATGCTTAGCGCATCCTGATAGGAAAGCTTAGGTAGAGCTTTTTTAATGGGTAATTTAGGACTCTCAAGGGTTCCGGTATTGATATATCCTATAAGTATTTGCTTAAGAATATCACGGTCAACCACCCAGCCTTCTTGTGATGGGGTAACATTTATCTGACCACCCTCAACCTTAAGTTGGGAATCAATCGGTTCCTGGTCAACTTCTGTGGCAATACTAGCAATTTGAGTATCCAAGTCTTGGTTAAAAGCTGCCCCAATATTAATTTTGACAGGAGAAAAATAGGCTTTCTTATGACCATATAAGAAGGCCTCCGCAACTGCCTCATCAAGTTTTAGTGATTGTTTTTGTCCTGAAAGATCAAGAGAATAGTTTTTACTTTCGTAGCTTAAGGTGATTGGACTTCTTAATCTTTCCGAAAGTTTTACATCAAGCTTGTTGTAAGCCTCATCTTCAGTCAGGGTGGATAGTTTGATACCGGCAACAGAAACTTGAGGATAGAATTTGTCGGAAAAGTAAAACCAACCTGTTAAAAGTGTAAATACCAGCAAAAATATTGCGGCAAGAAGTGCAAATGAAAGAATTTTTAAAAATTCTTTATAGTTTGGCTGTTTTTTCTCTGCAACAGGTTTTTTATCTTTTTTGCCGGCCATAGTTTCGATATTGTAGCTTTATGGGGTTTTTAACTCAAGGTATAATGGAATAACCCTAGATTATGAGAAAAATAATAATTATTGTTTTGGCTCTGGCTGTAGTTTCCGGATTTTTATTCTGGAAGTTTGCGCCAAATTTTTTTGCCAAACCTCAGGAGGAGAGTAAGCAAATCACCCTAAATATTTTAGGGCTTTGGGATGAAGACAATATCTTAAAGCCTAGCTTTGAAGCTTACAAGAAAGCCCACCCAAATATCACCTTAAATTATTCCTTTACCTCTTCCAAAAACTATCTTTCAAGGGTTCAAACCAGAGTAGACCAAGCCCAGGATCTGGATATTTTCATGATGCACAACAGTTGGCTGCCGGTACTTTTGAAATCAAATTCTTTATCCCCTATGTCGCAATCGGTAATGAGTATTGCTGACTATAAGAAAGATTTTTATCCGGTGGTCAGTCAAACTTTAGCAAAAGATGGTAAAGTTTATGCAATTCCCAGAGGGGTGGATGGGCTGGCGCTTTATTATAACGAAGAACTTTTAAGAAACGGGGGAGTTAAAGTTATCCCGCAAAACTGGCAGCAATTTATTGAAACTGCAACCAGACTTACGGTGATTGGGCAGGATGGCAAGATGACTACAGCTGGGGCAGCTTTGGGAACTGCTTCAAATGTTGATCATTGGTCAGATATTTTAGGGCTTTTATTTTATCAAAACCCCGGCGCTGATTTAGAAAATCCTGCCAACTCAGCAGGGGCTGAAGTTGTTAAGTTTTATACCAATTTTGTAACTCAACCATCTCAAAAAACCTGGGATCTTAATATGGAGTCTTCCACCCAGGCTTTTGCTTCAGGAAAACTGGCTTTTTATATTGCTCCCTCCTGGCGGGCATTTGAACTTCGTCAGATCAACCCGGAGCTAAAGTTTAAAACAGCACCTGTTCCCCAGCTCCCAGGGAGAAATGTTGGCTGGGGGACCTTCTGGGCCTATTCTGTTGCCAGAACCTCTAAAAATCCTGATGCTGCCTGGGAGTTTTTAAAGTTTTTTACATCTAAAGAAACCCAAAAGCTTTTGTATCAGGAAGCTTCAAAAATCAGGTTATTTGGACTGCCCTATTCTCGAATTGAGCTTCAAAAAGAACTGGCGGATGATCCGGTGGTGGGCTCATTTGTCAATCAGGCGCCAGTTTATAAATCTTGGTACTTGTCATCAAACACTTTTGATAACCCGGGCATTAATGATGCCATCATCAAATATTATGAAGATGCAATCAATGCGGTTTTGCAGGGAGCAGAACCAATTTCTGCTTTAGAAACTACCCAGCAGGGGGTAAAGCAGGTTTTGAATCAGTATAACCCTAATGCTCCGGCAGAACCCAGCCCATAAAACGAGTATATCCTTGCTTAAACCCCTAGGATTTAGAAAAATTTAATGATAATATCTCTCCATGGAATTTCTGGCTTTTCAACATGTGCCACATGAGCCCCCAGGGCTTATTGCAGATTCTGTTCGCAAGTTAGGTCATGGACTGGAAGTAGTTGAGTTTTGGAAGCCAAATCCTAGAATTCCTGATATCAGAAATTACCAAGGTTTAATCATCATGGGTGGGCCCATGGGAGTTTATGAGGGGCCAGATAAATTTCCTTCTAAAGATGCAGAAGTAGAAACTATAAAGAAAGCTCATGAGAAGATTCCCATAATTGGGTTTTGTTTAGGCAGTCAACTTATATCTTATGCTTTTGGCGGATCAGTTGAGAAGAATATAATCAATGGTAGTCATGTTAAGGAAGTCGGTTTTTATAAGGTGGAGCTTACCCCAGAGGCTGAAGAGGATCCAATTTTAAAAGGGTTTCCGAATCCAATGACAGTTTTTCAATGGCATGGAGATAGATTTTCAATACCAGAGCATGGAGTACTCCAAGCGACCAATCAGTATTGTGTTAATCAGGCTTTTAAAATTGGGGATTCAACTTATGGCTTTTTATTTCATTTTGAGTTCAGACCAGATATGGTGAATAGATTAATTGAGGCTGATAGAGATTGGATGCATAGAGATCATGAGGTTGATGAGGCAAAACTTATGGATGAAACTCGGAAAAATGAACCTCTAATGCGTGAGCAATGTGACAAGTTATTTGAAAACTTCACTACTCTTGCCCAAAAAATGCAGAGATGAAAAAGGAAATTGTTTCAAAGTAAACATATGGCATGGAAAGTTTTATTTTTTCAAACTGCAAGAGGAGATTATCCGGTAAAAAAATTTATTGAGGAGCAAGATCTGGCAACCTCCGCTAAAATTGCCAGCTCAATTGAACTCTTGGAAACTGATGGCCCCTATTTGAAACCACCCTATATTAAAAAGTTGCAAGACAAACTATATGAGCTAAGAGTATCAGGAAAAGTAGCGGTGAGAATTTTTTACACAATTAAAGATGGTGAGTATTATTTACTGCATGCTTTTAAGAAGAAGTCCCAGAAAACGCCATCTCAGGAGATAAAGACTGCTCATGACAGAATGATGGAGGTAATAGCGTTACTCTAAAATATTTGCCTTGTAAAAAGTATAGCATATATGCTATACTACAAGTAATGATAAAATCAGAAGATAGAAAACATTTAGATTTTGATATATGGAAAAAGAGAGCTTTAAAAAACCCTAAGTTTAAAGCAGAATATGACAAACTGCAACCAGAGTTTGAAGTGATTAGGGCTATTATTAGAGTGAGAATTAATCGTGGGATTACTCAAAAGGAACTCGCTGATAAGTTAGGTACTAAACAATCAGTTATTTCAAGACTTGAATCAGGACGGGCTAACCCATCTTTGGGTTTTCTTAAAAAATTAGCAGAGGCTTTAAATTCCCGCCTAGAAATTAAATTCACTTCCCCTTAAGTTTATGAGTAGGAAAATTATTTCAAAAGATTCAGCCAAAAGATTAGGGGCTTACTCGCATGGCATAAGTGTGGGAATTGGAGATAGTAAAATCATTTTTACAACAGGCCAAATTGCGCTGGATA
>CAYMTV010000008.1:8186-28086 GCA_964393525.1 uncultured Gammaproteobacteria bacterium
AGATGATGTAGGCAAGCAAACTGAATTTGTTTTTGAATCCCTACAAAAGATACTACAAAAAGAAGATGCAAGTTTAGATGACGCTGTTAAGGTAACAATTTTTGTAACCAATATGGTAGACTTTCCAAAAATATCAGAGGTAAGGAATAAATATTTTAAAACTTCAGAACCAGCCTCTACTTTGGTTGAGGTAAGTAAATTGGTTAAAGAGGGTTGTAAAGTAGAAATAGAAGTAATTGCAGTAAAGAGCAAATAAAGTGAAGGAACTAGAATTATTACTACCTGGTGCTATAAAAAGATCTTTAGATAAGTCAGATTTTCCCCGTGTTCTTGAATTTGAAAGAATGGCCACCTATGAGCTAAATGATACTCCACCTGATCATGCACCACCAATGTTTACTATGGAGGAGTTGGAAGAGATAGCTAAAAATGGTGTTATGGGAGGTATATTCGGTACCGATGATAAACTACTTGCCTATTACTTGTTCGGCATAAGACCAGATGAGTTATATATTGAAGAGATAGTTGTTGATTCGGATATTAGAGATAGAGGAGTTGGAAGATATCTTTTAGAGTTGGCAGATGAAGAAGTACAGAAAAGGGGTTTGCCAAGAGCCACTTTATCGGTTGATCCCTTAAACGGTAGAGGTGTAAATGCTTATCTGAAACATGGATATGAGATTACTGATTATAAGACAGCATATTTTGGTCCTGAATATCCCAATACTGATAGATTTTGGATGGTAAAGCAATTTAGGGGAGAAAAAAGGAGTTTTGAGGAAGATTCAAAAGAAGTTAATTGTGGTGATGCAAAGGGTTTGCAAGCCACACTAAGGGATGGGTATATAGGGGTTGGTTTAATAAGAGGGGCAAATAATAGGTTGAATAGAATTATTTTTAGGAAATGAAAAATGCACTTATTCTTCATGGAGCAGGGAATGATCATACAGGCAATTGGTTCCCGTGGCTCAAAAAAGAATTAGGGCAGCAAGGTTACAAGGTCTGGGTGCCGGATTTACCAAACTCAGAAGCTCCAGTATTAAAAGATTGGCTTGAAGCTATTTTCAAAAGTGATTGGGTGTTTGATGAAGATTCAATAATAGTTGGGCATTCCGCTGGTGCGACATTAATCCTTCGAATTTTAGAAAAACTGCCTAAAGCAGTAAAAATAAACAAAGCTATATTGGTTGCAGGATTTATATTTTTAGGTAAACATCCTGAATACTTTAAATATAAAGAAAGTATTTTAGAGAAACCCTTTGATTTTAAAAAGATTAAAGCTTCGGCAAAACACTTTTATTTTATTCACTCTGATAATGATAAATATGACTGTGGAGTAGAAAATGGTGAAATCTTAAAAGAAAAACTTGGAGGCAAGCTCATTATTATGAAGGGTCAGAAGCATTTCAGCAGTGGTGATCCGGGTGGTGAAAAGTATTTTAGATTTGATGAACTGCTCAACTATATTGATTAATACAGACCTCTTTTAGATATAATTTTCCTTTATGCCGGAAAGAATTCCTACAGTTAAAGAAGTGATGGTAAAAAGGGCTAAATCAGGCAGAACTGCGGAGCAAGGCTGGAATGACGGCTGGCGCTTGGTTTACCTTCCTGAATCCGGTTCAACCAGAGGGGCCAGAGTTGCCGGTGCCATGACTGCGCTGCAAGCCTTAGGATTATTGCGTGTGGCGGATGCCCAGTATGCTTTATCATCAGCTTTTTGCGCTTCAGTTTACGGGGCTTCAGGAAAAGGACCTGAGGGAACCAGCATTTATTACCGCCATCTGAACGATGGAAGGTTTCTTAATTTAGCTCGGGCTTTAAGAGGGGATCCGGTTTTTGATACTAACTTTTTAGTATATGAGGTAATGGGTAAAAGAGTGCCCTTTGATCCCGTAAGAGTTATAAATTCTCCGACTCAACTTAATGTGTTTATGACTGATGCAACGAAGCCTGAGGTGCTTCGGGTTTCTGCATTTAGCGATAAGGCCGATATCCAAAGTGCTATGCATAGAACTACCGGTATGCCAATATTAAGTAAATCGCCAATTCCCCATAACGGCGGGTATGAAGCAGATGGAGGAGTGCTTTTAGGGGGAATACCCATTCAACCGGCTTTGGAGGATGGTTTTACTCATGCTCTAGTCATCCGCTCGGTTGATGAAGCAAGACTTTCCCCAGCTTATTTGGTTGTTGAAAAGTTAATTCATATGATGATTAAGAGAGCTTTGAGAAATAGAGGATTTACTAACTTAGCAGATAATTTTGATCGGATGCCCAAGCAGCAGCGGGTAAATTTAAAGCTTGTTAGAGAACTATCCGATCCTTTGTTAGTACCTCAAGTATATGAGCTAAAAATTCCCCGGCATGGAAGAAACGTGTCTTTTTTTGAGACAAGAGCACCGGTTTTACGAAGAATTGCCAGTGAAGGTTATGAAACAGTGATAGGTGAATTTGCAGAGTATAGCTTAAAGAAAGATGAAAGTATTACAATTATATATTGAAAAGTTCCATTAAAATACAACACACTTTGTGCTTGAAAGATATGGTATTTTCAATTCGCTTTGCGATAGAGTAAGAGAAGTCTTTATTGGCTAAGCGGTGGAAGATTGATAAATTGGACTTCCGGCTCAAGTTCTACCCCAAATTTTTCCTTAACTTTTATAAAATACTTTTTAGCAAGTTCATAAAAATCTTTGGCGTTACCTTCACCCAAATTTATAAATAAATTGCCATGAAAATCAGCAATTTTAATTTGTCCTAATTGATCTCCTTTAGCACCAACTTCATCTAGAAAAAACCAGGCTGGAACTTTACCAAAATAATCTCTTTCCTTGGGGATTTGTTTTTGAACGCCTTCCGGCAGCTTATTAATAAACAGATTTTTAAAAAAAGATCCAGGACACAAAATTCCCGGCGGATATTTTTTCAGCCTTTTTTCCAAAACTTCCTGAGCTTCTTTTTTAAGCAGTTCTTGGTCTTGATTTGGAAGTTTTAACTCAACCTCAAGAATAATTAAACCATTTCTTTTAAAGCCGCTATCCCGGTATTCAAACTGACACTCATCTTTACTCAAGACCATAAGGCTTTGGTCTTTGGGATTTAAGGTAGTAACACTTTGTAAGTAATCACTAATGGTTTGTCCGAAAGCTCCGGCATTTCCAAAAATGGCACCACCCACAGTTCCTGGAATACCATTAAGTTTATGTAACCCCCCCAAGTCTTTTTCTATAGAAAAATTGACTAAATCCTGCAAGCTCGTACCGCTTTTAACTTTTAAGGTATCTCCGTTTTGCTCGATTCCTGAGATTTGATTTTTTATAATTAATCCATTAAACCCTTCATCCGATACTAAAATATTACTTCCCCCACCAATGACTAAAAACTCCAGTCCATAATCAAAAGAGTGGAGGAGAGCTTCTTTTAACTGATCAATATTACTGACCGTTACAAATCCCTTGGCCGGTCCGCCTATGGCCAAAGTTGTAACTTTGTTTAAGGCCACATTTTCTTCAATTTGCATACAGGCATTTTAGCATAACTGCCTTGTTATTCTGGCCCCGCTAGCGGGGCTGGCTTGTTTAGAATCTTTTGTGTTAAATTACCGATTTATATGAATATTGAAAAAGCTATTTTGCAAACTTTAATTTATGCCGATATTTTTGACTTTCCCTTAAAAGCCTGGGAGATCCATAAATGGCTGATTGGCAAAAAAGCTTCCCTAAGACAGATAGAAAAAGCGCTAAGAAGACAAAGTTTGGAATTTAAAGTAAAGATCCAGAAAGGATATTACTTTTTAAAAGGAAGGGAAAATCTAGTGAGCAAGAGATTAAAAAGAAAAAGACAATCTCAAATATATTTCAATCAAGCAAAGTTGATTTCACAAACTTTTAAATTAATTCCCTGGGTTAAATTAGTTGGGATTTCCGGAAGCCTGGCAATGGAAAACTCAACCAAAAAAGACGATATTGACCTTTTTATTATTACCCAAAAAAATAGGCTTTTTTTATCAAGGCTTTTGCTGTTAGGGTTAACAGAAATTACCGGAAAAAGGCGGAAAAAAAATGAAAAACCAAACAAAACTTCAGGAAAAATATGTATAAATACTTTACTCGAAGAAGAGAATTTAGGTCAAAAGAACAAAAATATCTATCTTGCACACGAGATATTACAAATGAAAGTTTTGTGGCAAAAAGATAGGATTTACCAAAAGTTCTTGGAAGAGAATAACTGGGTTTTTAAATATCTTCCTAACTGGATATCTGGTATGAATAATGAAGCAAGAAGCATAAAGAATGGAAAAAAACAAACAAACCATAACCTTGTATTCATAATTTTAGATAAAATTTTGGATTTTCTAGAAAACTTAGCCAAAAACTTCCAGTTAAAATACATAGGCTCCCCCAAGGGTGATGAAAAAATCTTGAATAATGCTTTATTTTTTCATCCAATCGATCATGGAAAAGAGATTTTAAAAGAGTATCAAAAGAGGCTAAAAAGATTCAAAATCTAATCTGCTAAATGGGACTGGTCATTCCAGGTAACAAGCTCCCATTCTGACTTTTTCTTAAGTCCATATTCATTTTTACTTCTCTGAGCTTTTCTTAAGATTGTCAAACCACTGGTTGAAAGTTGCAAAAAATCATATCCATGAAGAAAGATTTCCGGGGTTAGGCTGTCACCGAGCATCATTACCAAAACTGTCATTCTAATAAGGTTAATATGGGATACGACTAAAATATGTTTTTTATCTAAGGCACTTAAATATTCCAAAAATTTTTCTGCCCGTTTTTTTATATCATAAAAATTTTCCTCATCTGAGAAATGCCAGTCTTGTCTTATAAAATTTTCATTCATTAGTTCTCTTATTTTTATAATCTTCGGATCTTCCCAGGAGCCTCCTTCAATCTCACTTGGGCGTTTAACCTCTACCGCTAAATCGGAATAGACAACTTCTTGGTTTATTTTGGAGTTAATTATTTCGGTTGTTTGCCTGGTTCTTTTAAAAGTACTTGAGACTATTAAGTCTATGGGCAAATTCTGAATTCTTTGAGCAAGGTCCTCTGCTTGTTTCCTGCCCAGCTCGGTTAGCTCAAATTCAGGAGTAGAATAGAGTTTTTTAAGGTTATGCTCGCCCTGGCCATGACGCACAAAATATATAGTCATCAGATTGATTTTAACAGCCTAGTGTCAAGTTTACTATGTTCACATTTTTAGAATTAATGTACAATGTTAGTATGGCAGATTAAGTCTGCCAGCTGTACATGTCCCTATTTGATAATATATTTGCAGCAAAGCAAACTACTATAACTACGGATCAGGATGTGACCAACAACCCTCCGGTTGATCCGACTTTAAAAAGCGGGCCGATTAACCCGGTTTTAAAACAAGATATCTCGGTTTTATCGCACCTTGACCCAAGAAGCACCCAGGTGATTACTGCAGCCTACCAGGAGGCTAAAAGGGTTAAAGCCTCATTGATTGAACCGGAGCATATCCTGCTTGCACTTTTGCAGGATCGGGATATCTTTAAAACTTTACAAGAGTCTACGGCAGATCCTGCAAAAATCACCCGGGATTTGCAAGCCAAGCTTATTCCGGGAAGTTTTGAAGGCGATCCGACTTTATCAGAAAGCTCAAAGCAGATTTTGGAGGCGGCTTACAACCAGGTTAAAACAAGAAAGGTTGAGTTTGTAACACCAGAGGATATTCTTCTGGCGATGCTTGATACAACATCTCCTGTCGCTGAAAACTTAAAGACTCAAGGAGTTGAGAAAGCCAAAATTGAAGAAAAATTCTCCAAAGACCCCCAGTTTAAATCCGGCAAAAGATCAGCCTTAAAAGAATTTGGAATTGATTTAACAGAAGCTGCCGCCCAAGGCAAACTTGATCCAGTAGCAGGACGGGAAGAAGAGACAAGGCGGGTAATTCATATCTTAATCAGAAGAACTAAAAACAATCCAATTGTTATCGGTGAGGCAGGAACCGGTAAAACTGCTATTGTTGAAGGATTAGCACAGGCTATAGCCCAAAATAAGGTTCCGCCGGAACTCCAGGGCAAAAAAATCATCCAACTTGAGGTTTCGGCTTTGGTTGCTGGAGCTTCCCACAGAGGTGAGTTTGAAGAGAGACTTCAGAGTGTGGTAAAAGAAACTATGGCCTCTGGCGGCCAGGTAATTTTGTTTATTGATGAAATCCATACCCTCATTGGGGCAGGTGAGACTGGGGGGGCGCTTGATGCCTCAAACATCTTAAAGCCTTACCTGTCACGCGGTCAGATGCAGGTAATTGGAGCTACGACTACTGCAGAATATAGGCGCTATTTTGAAAAAGACCGGGCTTTTGAACGACGCTTTCAGGCTGTAATGTGTGATGAGCCAAATGAGGAGAAAGCTTTGGAGATGATTAAAGTTTTACAACCCAAGTACGAGGCTTTCCATAAAGTGACATTTTCCCCGGAAAGCTTGCAAGCAGCTGTTAAGCTTTCAAAGCGCTATATTGGTGAGCGGTTTTTGCCGGATAAGGCAATTGACCTGATGGATGAGGCAGCCTCAGAGCTCAGACTTCAACAGTCCGGAGGCAAAAGATCAGACACGGTTGTCAAAGAAGAAGATATTCAAACAATCGTTTCAGGCTGGACCGGAATCCCTATTACCAAGCTTACCGAAAAAGAGTCGGATAAACTTCTGCATCTTGAAGAATTAATCCACAAAAAATATATCAATCAAGAACGTGCAGTTAAAGCAGTGGCGGAAGCTGTAAGAAGAGGAAGGATTGGTCTTGCCAATATGAATAGGCCAATTGCCTCATTCATCTTTTTGGGGCCAACTGGTACCGGAAAAACCGAGATCGCCAAAATTTTAGCCGAGATTATGTTCGGCAGCCAAAACAATATGATTAGACTAGATATGTCAGAGTATATGGAAAAGCATGAGGTGGCAAAGTTAATTGGCGCACCTCCAGGATATGTGGGATATGAGGAAGGTGGGCAGTTAACAGAAGCTGTTAGAAAAAAACCTTATTCAATAGTTTTATTGGATGAGATTGAAAAAGCCCATCCGGATGTGTTTAACATCATGCTCCAGCTTTTAGAAGATGGCAGAATGACAGACAATAAGGGCAATACAATTTCATTTAAAAATACGGTAGTTATTGCAACTTCGAATGTTGGTAGTGTCATTATAAGGGAGCATTTAATGAAGGCTTCCGAGGAAAAATCCAAACAGGAAGCTCAAAAAACTTTAGAGCAAAAAGCTTGGGAAACTACGACATTTTATCAGGGAATTGCTGCCCAAACTCCTCCAAAGCTGGAGGAGAAAAAACCGGAAGATAAAGACGCACCAGCCCAGTTTGTTTCCGGTCCATCCGGCAAATCAATGGATGATATAAGTTTCAGAAAGCTCTCCAAGCTGGTAATTGACGAGCTAAATAAATTCTTTAAACCCGAGTTTTTGAATAGATTTGACGAGATAGTTTTATTTGAGCCACTGACCCAGGATAACATGATTGAAATTGCCAAGCTTGGGGTGGAATCAGTCAGGAAGATGTTATCAGAGCAGGGTGTTGGAATTCAAGTCTCCCAGACTGCTTTGGCTCAACTTGCCAAGGACGGGTATGATCCGGTTTATGGAGCCAGACCCTTAAGAAGGTTGATCCAACGCTCGGTTGAAAACCCATTGGCAATTTATTTAATTAACCGAAGTGTAGAAAAAGGGGATACAGTTATAGTTGACTATGACCCGAAACAGGATAAATTTGTGTTTAACCGGTCAAGGCAACAGACTTCTCAGGTTCCAACCAATGGAACCTTGCAGGCAAGCAATGCTCAAGACAGTAATGGTCCCCAGGTGCAAAACCCAGCTCAGTCTGGTCAACCTACTGATGCAGCTTCTGCAAATGGCATAAATCCCCTGCCTTCTGCAGATGCTCAACTAAATTCACAACAGAATCCAGTTGCTGATCAACCAGCAGTTCAAACTTAAACTTATTTATTACTCTAAAGCTTATTCCGACGATTTCGTAGTTAAAAGCTTTAGAACAGATTAAGTTATGTCGAAATCTGTCGAAATACTTGCCCAGTTTAAGATCCCAGGCCAAAGCGGCCAGCAAGAAATAGTTGTCCCAAGTGGCATACCAAAGGAACTGTCAGGGGGGCTAGACACTACAGGTGCCTCCTTTTTCCAGGTTGGATACCAATTTGTATTTTATGCTGCGATAGTTTTAGCAGTAATTTTTCTGATGTTTTCCGGAATTCAAATGATTACCTCAGGCGGGGATAGTGAAAAATTAACTCAAGCAAGACGTCGGATGACTTTTGCCATAGTGGGTCTAACAATAGTTTTGTTGGCTTTTCTGATTGTATCAATTATTCTAAGTGCGCTAGGGCTTGATAGTAAATTATTTATCAATTAGAACAAGTAAAATTCGAAGTTTCATCTACTTTTAGCAATCCTCCCCATTCCGAGGCAACAAAACCGACCCTTGCAGGAGTTTTTAATTCGGGTTCTTCGATCTGTTTGGGATTAGAAAGTGGTTCAAAGTACAAATGTACCCGTAAGATTGAATCCGGCTTTGGGTTTATTATTAAGGGCTCAATTGCATCAATATCAATCTTTTCCATGACTCCTACAAAATAGTAGGGTGAGTAAGGCAGGGTTTTCTCCCAGTACTGTTTAAATTCAAAGGCTTCTTTAGCATTTAAGCCAAGTTTGGGGAGTAACTTATCGTAGAGATCAGACAGCTCATTAAATGCAACTACAAAGCCCTTTTCGGGTTTTTTAAAGCTTGAGTCTTCAATCTTGGCTTCATAATATAAATAAGGATATTGCTTTCCATCAACAAAAATTCTTCCATCAGGATGAGCAATCACATCCCAGCCTTGGGATGGATATGGAGGTATGGTTAGGGTAAGCTCCCCTTTTGGAAAAACTTTGACATTGACTAAAGTAGTCTGCTTTGGATAAAGGTAAACTGCCGGTTTGCAATGAATATCCCAGCCTCCGGCAGTAGTGACTTTTCCCCTTTTAATAATAAACCATTCAAGCTGCAGTTCCTCTTTGGTTGTACTTTTTTCCTGGCTTGGGAAAACAAGTTCAGGTTTGGTTGAGGCGCTTTCTGTAGAGTCATTGGTTTTGTCCTTTTTTGAATCCTCATCGTTGTCTTTTGAAGGCTTATTTTTATCTCCTGGGGTCTGGCAAGCCTTGATTACAACATCAGGAAGGGGTGGAAAATTTGGGGCCTGATAAACATTGGTTAAGATGTAATAACCATCATTACCAATCTCGCGCCCGTCAATTATCTTAGGAGTACCATCGCGGTTTAAATAGGCCAAGAAAACTAAACCATAATCTATCATTTTTATTTTCCCCTCGCTCCCTTGAATGGCTTTAGGTATGCGTAATTCGCCATGTCGTTGAGGATAAAGGATGGTATATTTAACGCCGTTTATAATCCTAAATGAGTCCTCACCAAAATCAAGTTTTAACCCCCTGCCGTCCGGGCCGCCCCTATCTATCTTATCCTGGTTTAAATAACTTGTTTTGACAGGAACATTTATAAGTTTAAGGCTGTAAGTCGCTTTACTGTTTTGATCAATAGTTAACTTCTTACTCTTTATATCACCTTCATCAGATCGTTCTAGGCTTTGGGCAAAACCTTCAACTGTAATAGGGGCCCCGCTGTAAGGAACGCAACCTCCAACAGAGGAAATAGGAGTATTGGCAGGGTTTGGGGAAGGCTGAAAAAAAAGAATAATCATTAAAACTAAAGCACCTAAAAAAAGTCCGATTTTCATTGGATACAAGTAAAAAAATGGGTTGGGTCTGACTTAATTGCTCCTCCCCATTCAACTAATGTAAAACCCCCTCTTTTTTTGGGGATAATTTCAGGTAAAGATAGTTCTTCGGTTGGTTTTTTGTCTAAAGCTTTAAAGTACAATCTGACTCGTATGCTTGAGTCAGGCTTTGGCAGTATTGCCAAAGGTTCTGCAAAATCAATAGTTTGCTGGTCAATTATTCCAACAAAATAATATGGAGAGAAAGGCAAAGCTTTTTCCCAGTAATCTTTGAAGTCTTTAACGTGTATTGGTTCTAAACCAAGTTTAGGTAAGATCAGATCAAATAAATTAGGCAGCTCACCAAAGCCCACGACATACCCTTTTTTTGGTTTGGATAAAAACTTATCCTCAAGTTTAGACTCATAATAAAGATAGGGATAAGTTTTATTGTCAATTATAATTTTACCATCAGGATAGGCAGTAGCATTCCACCCATCTTTAGGATAAGGAGGAATTGTTAAAGTAAGTTCGCCTTTGGTGTTGACTTTAACATTTACTTGAGTTTCCTTTTCAGGGTATAAGTAAATTGCCGGTTTGCAGTGGGCAGACCAACCCCGATAGATCGATCCTTCTTCAAATAAAAAGTACTCAAGCTGCAACTCTTTTTTGTCAGGGCTTTTGTCTTGAGAGGGGAAACTCACTTTTGGAGTAGGAGAAGGGAAACCCTCGCAGGTTAGAATATCATCGGGCAAGGGGTTTGGGGTGGTTCCAATACCTTTTAGTTCTGACTCCTGTTGATAGATGTCGGTTTTATAAAATTTAGCCTCCTTACCATTTTCATCAATTCCCTCTATGATAACCGGTTTTCCTAAAGCATCTTTATAAACTAAAAAGATAATTCCAAAATCAGGAAAATAAATCCTCCATCCTCCGCCCTCGCTATCATCACACGAGCTGGGAGATCCGCCGTTTTTTCGATACTTACTGGGAATTTCTCGAGGAATACAGATTTCGCCCGGTGCTCCCATCCCTTCCGGGTAGTAGATATCATAAGTGTTTCCATTTACTAATTTATCCCTGTATTCAAGTTCCTGATAGTGTTCGGCAAAAAGAGAGGTTTTAATCAAAACATTTCCCCTGATTTGGATAAAGTTGGTGGTCTGAGAGTTAATCCCGCTTCCGTTGATTGGTTTAATATCGGAGATAACAGGAGCTGTTTCAGGCTCGTAAACCACCGGACAGATCGGTCCGGAGGATTTGGGAGTGATCTTTGATTTATTAAAAGTAAATATTGCAACAAGAAGCAATACGCCGACAATTAAGATTATTGCCGCTTGGCCGCGCTGGTTTTTTAAAACTTCGGGCAGGAACATAAACTTTAGGTTAATTTTAAGTCTAGCATCTTTTTACTCATGCCTTCAAATAATTGGCACAAAAATTTACTTGACACTTCGATTGGTTCGACCCATTCGACTTCGCTCAGGGTCGTACTGAGGGAACTCGAAGTACGACTACCTTTCGGCTTCCTTCGACGCTACTCAGGACGGGTCGCTCAAGGCGAGCGCTCACCACAAGTTCACTCAGTGTCCCTTCGGTCTGAGCTCAGGGTCGAAGACATACTAAGGTAGTCGAAGTATTGACAAAACAATTAGAGTGTGGTGACATTAATTTAGGATCTATTTATGTTTAAGAAAACTGCCGCTTTGATTACTTCGGGTTCCTGGTATCTCTATTTTGCAGTTAGTGCATACGCTCAAAATAAGCTAATTGCCCCTCCCAAAGGTTCTGTCGGGGCAGATATCAAAGTGACCGACTTAACGCAGCTTATTATCCAGTGGATTTTTTATATAGCAATCTTTCTGGCTGTAGTTTATTTAATGTTTGGAGGTATCAGGTGGATTACCTCAAGAGGCGATAAACAGGCAGTTGAGTCTGCCAGAAAGCATATTGTTTCGGCAGTTATCGGGCTGGTTGTTGTGCTAGGTGCATTTTTTGTAATTAACATACTGTTTACGGTCTTAGGTGGAGATAACCCTTTGAAAAAAGGATTTGAACTTCCCACCTTAAAAAACGTTAACCAGTAATCCTCTTATTCATCTTTTTCCCTTTTGGTGATAAGCTCAATATAGCCTCACTCATGGAAGACACTTTGAAGTTCACCAAAAAGAATTTCTTTAACATTCTTTTTCTAATAATTTTAATTGTTACTATTCCTTTTGGTATCAATTTAGTGCGCCAACAGCAGATAATCCGTTCCAGAGCGGTCATCGCTGCTATTGAAATTGTTAAAGATGATTGTATTGAAAAAAGAGATAGTAAAAAGGTTTTAATCTGCCCAGATATACCATTAAAGATAGTCTCACCCATAGGAGGATTAAAACCTAAAGATGCTGATGAAGAGGAAGATAATCAGTCAGACTATGATCAGCAGAAGAATAATGACAATCAAGATAATAGTGAGCAATCCCCAACTCCACAAACTTCTTCTCAAAGTGATAACTTCATCAATAAGACATCAGTAACTTTATTGAAATTCAAAAACTCTAAAACCACTTCTTTGACGAAACAAGATTTAGAGGGGATAATGTTTTCCAATCCTGATTCGGTAAATAGTTATTACAAAGCAAATTCTTTTGGTAAAGTTACTGTTTCTGGTGATGTTATTGATTGGATCTCGCTTCCCATAGAGATATCCGAGTCAAGTAAATGTGAAGCCGATAGCTGGATTAATCAGGCAAATGAGATCTCAAAAATAAATCAAGCTAACTACAAAAGTTTTGTATATATTTGGCCAGAAAATATCAAAGATTGTGGAGTAGCATTTGTCTCAGGTAACAAACTGGCCATTAATGGGGAAGAGTGGGTTAGAAAAGAGTACGTTATCCTGCATGAGTTTGGTCACTTAGTTTCCCCAAGAGTTAACGATTCAACTGTAGTTGGAGTTAACCATGCAAGTTTTTATAGATGTACCAACGGCTCTATTACAGAGCCCTGTAAAAAAGAAGAGTACGGAGATAGATACACCAGAATGGGTGCTCTAAACCTATTTAATTTTCATGGAGTGCATAAACTTGCTTTGGGATGGTTACCAAATTCAGTAGTTAAAGAAGTAAATCAGAGCGGGCAATATAAGCTGAATAAGCTAGGCACCCCGGAAAATGGAATTAAACTTCTCAAAATAAAAAAATCTGATAGCGGAGATAACTCTTATTATTATCTTGAATATAGAAAGGATATTCGATTTGATCCAATACGCACTGAGATATATCCGATTTCTTTAAACAAAATTACCAATGGAGTAACAATCAGGTTGTGGAACGATGATCCAGCCAGTCAAACACTACTTATTGATACAACCCCAAGTACCCCTACTCCTGAGGATAACCACTCTGGAGAAAATCCTGATGAGGCATTATCAGATGGGGTATCGTTTTCTGATGAAAAAAATGACATTAAGATAACTCAAGTCTTACATGATGATAATTCTGCAACTATAGAAGTAACATTACCTGTTCAGCTTGCCCAAGTCATGGGTGAATCTACCCAATTCCAAACCCAATCTACTCCAACTCCTTCGCCCGCACCCTTTAAAACTCCAAAGCCTACCAAAAAACCAATAATTTACACCAAATCATTTAAGGTTACTGAATCAGAAAGGGATTTACTAAAAGCTGAGGAGTTTGAATACACAGAGGAACCTGAGTTTTTCAGCTATACATTAAAAAACAAAGAGCCTGGATTAAAACAGATCTGGGTGGAATTTAAAAACTCTTCAGGGGTTAAACATAAAGCCCATGTTTCTATCCAGCTGGTGGAGGAAGATCCTGATATCAAACAAATTTCTTGTAAACTTGATCTAACAGCCCAGAATGTAGTGTTTGATATTAGAGGGGAAAGGTTTGGGGATGTAGAGAATGCCGGATTAGAATCAGATCAGGGAGTATTTAAAGTTCTTTCATGGTCAGATAGTCAAGTTTCAGCCGTTTTGGAGGATTTAAACCTAAAATCCAGTAACGAGAATGAATTTAAAGTCAAACTCAAACGTTCTGATGGTCAGGAAACAGAGTCTGTTTCCTGTGAACTTGGAGTAAGCGAGCTTTCTTTAGGAACCCAGGTTTTTTGCAGGGAAAAAGGCAGTTTGGAAGAGGATAATGTTTCTCTGATACTTCTCAATAAATCTGGTAACAAGATTGCAGAACAGGTAAAGATCAACAAAGACGGAATCATTAAAGGAATGAAAACTAAACTGCAAACGCAAGAAAACTACACGGTTTCTATTAAAACCCCAACATCATTGCGAAGAAATGCTTTGTTTACTGCAGGAGAGGGAACTCAAGTTGTTAGAGGAGAAGGAGGGGAAGATCTAACTTTACCGATTGGAGACATTGCTCCTACTGGAGGAGATGGGGTAATCAACAGTCAGGATAAGTCGGAATTGAACAAACAATGGGATAAACCTACTCAAAACCTCTCCGGAGACTTTAATAGAGATGGGATTGTTAATACCTTTGATTGGGCTTGTATGAGCCATAGTTTCGGTCAGGTTGATGATCCGCTGATACCTAAGACTCTACAACAAGAAGACTGATTGTACCGCCTCTAGTTTGGGTATAATAATCCTAATGGCTAAAATATATTCATTCTTTAAAGAGTTAAGCTCTTTTTTCGCTTCATTCAAAAATAGAAAGGATACTCTAAACACTCTTTTTTTAATTATCCTCATAATTACCCTTCCCTTAGGAATTGATCTAGTGCGTCAGCAGCAAATCCTTCGTTCCAGAGCAGCTGTTGCAGCTTTGGAAATTGTTAAAGACGACTGTGTTGAAGAAAGAAACGGCAAAAAAGTCTTAACTTGCGGAAGCGTTCCCCTAAAAATAGTTTCTCCTATTGGAGGTTTAAAGCCGGATGATTTCGAAGAAGATGAGGAAGATAAAGATCAAGGAGATGGCCAAAGAAGTGAGGCGCCTGTGGATACTCCCAAACCAGAAGAGACTTTTGCCCCTCTGCCGCAGGAGTGCAACTCCAATTTAAAACTGCCAAATGGCAAACCAATAGTTAATATAAGAGATTTTAATAACAACATCCAATCAGCCCTTGATTGTTTTAAGAATGTTTCCCTGGGAGGAGGAGCTGTCTATATTCCTGCCGGAGCATATGACGTACAAGATAAGATTAGAGTTTACTCCAATGTAACGGTTTTTGGAGATGGAATGAATAAAACTTTTATTAAGCAGACTAAAGCGTCAGATCCTTTGATGGCAAACGACAGTAACAAGGGACAGGAAAATATCACCATAATGGATTTATCTTTGGTTGGTAGCGGTCAGTCCGGAGGCGATAGATGCTGCTCCGGCATAGAATTTGCCAATTTGACCGGAGGATTTATAAATAACGTTAAAGTTGAGAATTTTTCCTACAGCGGAATCTTTTTTAGCTACAAGGTCAAAGAAGATAAAGCCCGAAGTGTAAGTAAAGTCAGAATCTCAAACTGCTATATCCAAAAAAACAAAGGTCCGGGTATTGATATAAATATGGGAGATAATAATGTGGTTGAAAAATGCACACTTTTGGATAATGGTACAAAGCAGGGAGCAGGTGTCAGCATTGAAATGGGGGCAGAAGGTTCGGCATCAGAAAATTTTATAGTAGGTAACAACATTACCCAGCCGGGCCCGGCAATTACCATGATTTCTCAAGTAGCCGGAGCCAAGGTTGCCAATAATAGAGTCTGTTATAACAAAGAAGATACCAAGCCCGGGATTATTGATGATGGTGGGGAGGCCAATTTATATATTGGAAACTTGGTCGAGAGCGGCTGTGTGGAAAATGATGGCAAAGTTAATTTTTCTGATAAAAGTCGGGGATATTTGGAAAAACCCTCTCCGTCAACTGACTCAAGATGTAACATTCCCTCAGGTTACGAACTGCCCCTAAGG
Source organism: uncultured Gammaproteobacteria bacterium (assembly GCA_964393525.1). Lineage (GTDB taxonomy): Bacteria > Patescibacteriota > Microgenomatia > Daviesbacterales > UBA10151 > CAYMTV01. Next base: position 23,898 of record CAYMTV010000008.1, read on the forward strand.
CCAACTGGCGCGGGGATAGCCGCCGCTGATAACCAAGCGGGAGACTCACAAGTCCAAGCAAGTTGTCAAACTCCGGATAACCTGTTTGGCAATTGCGGCTTTGAAAATCCAATAAAACAAGTTAGTGAATTTCAGTGTACCGGGATTGTTGGCAACTGGGTTTCAACCGGACAGTATAAACCGGGCAGAATGAGTGATAATGTTGCGGTTATCACAACAGATGCTAAAAGTGGAGACAAAGCACTTGCCATAGGCATTTTAGATAAAAAGGTCTGTTCCGATCCTAAAAAATACAACGGTGACCATACCCGGGGTAATTACAGCCTCTTTTCCGAAGCCTTCCAGGTGATTAATTTTAAGGGCAAAAGTAATATCAAGATAAACTTTTGGGCAAAAATGAAGGCTGAGGGTGGAACGGATAAAGCTTCGGCGCCATTTTATGTTTATATTACAAGCTTAAAAGATCCTTACCCTGACAAGTGGTTATTACAAGTTTATGCAAACGGTAACAATTCCTGTGGTGGTGGTAAGCTTGCCTCCAAATATAGTTGTATGGAACAAGGTTGTTCGCTAAGCGCAAACGAATGGAAAAATATCACAGTCTCCTTGTCCAGTGGTGATTTGGCAAAGCTTGGGCCGGACAAAGGTTATATCTCTTTTGGAGTAATGAATAACTACCCAACCCAGGTTTTAATAGACGATGTTAAGGTAACCGCGTTATCTTCTGTGATGGGAGAATCAACCGACTCCACCCAAACTCAAACCCAAACTACCCCAACACCTTCTCCCACTGCTACTCCTAAACCCTCTAAAAAACCGGTGATTTATACTAAAACATTTAAAATTGCAGAATCAGAGAGGGGTTTAGTTGGGGCAGAAGAGTTTGAATATAGTGAAGAGCCGGAGTTTTTTACCTATGATTTAGAAAATACCGACCCCGGGTTAAAGCAAATTTGGGTAGAGTTTAAAAATTCAGCCGGAAGAAAGTACAAAGCGCATGTAAATATTATCTTAGTTGAAGAAGACCCGGAAATTAAACAGCTAAGTTGCAGGTTTGATCTAACAGCCCAAAATGTTGTCTTTGATATCAAAGGTGAGCGGTTTGGCTCGGTTGAAGGAGCATCGCTTGAAGCGGATGAGGGGACTTTTCAAGTTCTCTCTTGGTCGGAAACAGCGGTTTCAGCAGTACTTGAGGGTCTTGATCTAAAAAATTCCCGTGAGAGGGATGGATTTAAGGTGAAGCTGAAAAGATCCGATGGACAGGAATCCGAGCCGGTCCCCTGTGATATTGGAGTAAGTCAATTATCGCTTGGTACGGAAATCTTCTGTAGGGAGAAAGGCAGTTTGGAGGAGGATAATGTTTCACTGATCTTTATCGATGAGTTGGGTAATAAGGTTTCGGAAACCGTCAAAATCAACAAGGACGGAGTGATCAAAGGCATTAAGACCAAGCTGCAAACAGAAGAAGATTATACGGTTTCTATAAAAACCCCGACATCCCTAAGAAGGAATGCTTTGTTTACCGCGGGGGAGGGAACGCAGGTGATTAAAGGGGCTGGGGATGAGGCGCTGACTTTGCCGATAGGGGATATTTCACCCCCGGGTGGTGACGGTGTGATCAACAGCCAGGATAAATCAGAACTAAACAGGCAGTGGGATAAGCCCGGTAATAATCTTTCAGGTGATTTTAACAAAGACGGTGTGGTTAATACTTTTGATTGGGCTTGTATGGGTCACAACTTTGGTGAGGTGGATGATTCGCTTGCACCTAAGGTAATTGAGAAGGAAGAACAGTAGGTTGCTTTAACGCTCAAAATTCTGATACTCTTAAGTTAGGGAACCTTTGTCCGGTTCTTTCTAATTTATGTCTGCCTTTTTAACTCAACTTGTAATAGTTTTTGTCTTAATTTTTCAGCTTTTTATTGTTCCAACTGCAGTTTTTGCCCAAGATCCGGTCTGCACAGATCCAAATAAACCTACCTCCCTAAAATGCATTCCGGTTTTTCTGGGAAATATTGCTAACTCGGGAACAATTCTTGCAGGAGTGGCGGCAATTTTTTTTGTAGCATTCGCCGGACTAAAATTTCTCACCTCCGGTGGTGATCCCCAGAAGGTTGAATCAGCCAAAAAAACCCTAACTTTTGCAATCATCGGTCTTGTAATCATAGTTTCAGCTTATTTTATCATCAAAATTGTTTCAGAAGTGACTAATGTAGATTGTAGTGTTTTAGGAGTAGGATGCTGAATTTTTTTAAACATCTGTCAACCCTAAGCTTGCTGCTTTTGTCCACGGCCTTTTTTCAGGCAGGAAATTTCCCTGTTTTCGCCGATTGCGCTAAAGGTGAACAGCAAACGGATTTAGGCTGTATACCGACAGATCCTTTACCGTTTGCGGCTAAAGTCTATGGAATCGGTCTTGGTTTAATTGGTGGTGTAGCGCTGATATTTATCATGTACGGAGGATACTTAATTTTGTCTTCAAAAGGGGACCAGCTGGCTCTTTCAAAAGGTAAAAGCTATGTGGTTTCAGCGGTGATTGGTCTTCTGTTAGCTGTTGCCGGGTACGCCTTGTATCAGATAATTGCCATAGATGTTATCAAACTGCCGGGATTTGGAAGGTAGCTAAGGCACAAAGCATGAAAATACTGCCCAAAATTTTACTCACAATCTTTATCTTTTTCCAATTTTTGGTTTTTGCTCCGCCTATCTTTGCTCAAGGAACCAGTGTCGGATCATCATCCTCTGCGGTTGAGGGGTGGGCAGAAGATTCCGAGGTTACTTTTGCCGGTAAAATCGCTGCCCGCTCAAGTGAGCTTTTAAATAATGTCATCAAAAATTACCAGTGGTCGGTTTCGGAAAAAGGTCAAAACTGGTTTGACCCAATCTGGATCATGATCAGAAATATTGTTTATGCAATTTTGAGCTTATTTATTTTAGCCGGGGCGTTTTTGCTTATTATCACCAGGGGTCAGTCTATTACCGTCAAAAAATTTATTCCAAGGTTTATTCTGATTATTATTTTGGTTACCCTGTCGTTTTCCTTAATTCAAGTTTTCTACGTTGTTACAGACATCATCCAGGGATTTTTTCTAAAAAAGCCAAACTCAAGTGATTTTATCTCCTCGGCAGATCTTTTAAACATCTCCTTTGACTATCAAAGCTTTATTGGTTTTAGAAGAACCGGTTTGGAATTTGAAGAATCAGCCTTTATGTCACTTCTTTTGGTAAAACTTACAGCAGCTACTTATTATGTAATGTTTATTATCTTAATTGTCAGAAAAGTCATCCTTTGGTTTTTTATCGTGGTTTCCCCAATTTTTCCGCTTTTATTGTTCTTCTCTCCTATCCGCAATACCGCCAAAATCTGGATAGGTGAGTTTTTTAGATGGTTATTGTATGGCCCGCTGTTTGCAATTTTTCTAGCCGGGGTAGTCGCCCTCTGGCAGCAGGGTGGAGTGCCTCTATCTCCTTTAAACAAGCCGTGTGATAAGCCCAACAAGGAAAGCGAAGTGGTTTATCCAACAGCTATCAATATTTTATTGGGAGGCCCCTGCCAGGAGCTTGCCTTTAGGCCGGAGAAGAGTGCTTTTAACAGCGTTAACATCCCGGAATCTTTTATGCAGTATGTGGTAGCACTTTTAATGCTTTGGATGGTTATTTTAATGCCTTTTATTTTGCTTAAGATTTTTCTTGATTACTTAAACAGCATTAATCTGTCTGATAATAATTTGGTGAAATATGTCTTAAGCAATAGGCCCAAGCCAACACCTCCACCAGCAACCCCCAAACCTACCCATCTTCCTCCTCCCCTTGTTCCAACTTCACCAAAGATTCCGCCTCTGCCGATGGGGCCGACTTCAACCGGTCTGGCAAGACAAATCGAAAGAGATATCGATATTTCCAGGAGTCTATCTAGGCTTAAGCCGGAACTGACAGGTAATCTTGAGTCACAGAAAAATATTGCTCAAATACTTGACTCCACAAAACTTAAAGTCTTTTCCCTAAAAGACATTGCCAAACTTGAAAGTGGTGTTGCCTCAAGAAGCCCCAGCGCAACTGCTGAATACGGTAAAATTACCGAAGCCTTGAATCGGATTGCCGGGACAAGTACCCTAACTACCCCCCAAGAGCAACAAAAGATGGTAGAGTTAAAGGCTAGGTTGATCCAGGAGGTTCAAAAAGGAAACCC
>CAYMTV010000008.1:28096-42292 GCA_964393525.1 uncultured Gammaproteobacteria bacterium
AGGAATTGTTGAAGCTATAAAAGCCCCTCAGGGCGCACAAATTCCTGAGGAAAATAAAGTTCAGCAGGTAAGTCTAGAAGATTATGAGGAGGTTAGAAAAACTTGGATGGAAAATTACCAAAACTTGGAGCCGCCACTTGGGCCGGGCGGTAATCCACTGGATAGAAAAGAATGGCTAAGAGAGGAGATTAAAAATATTCCAATTGCCGTTGACCTTTTGTTGTCAGGTGATCCCCAAAGGCAGGCTCAGGGTAAGGAAATAGTTAAACAGATTCTGCCATTTTTACTATTGGGTGGATTTTCCAAACAAGAAATTATAGCCTACCTTAAGGCTAAGCTTGAAGCTGCCAAAGCAATTTTGGTTGAACTTGTTAAGGGTGACAAGGAAGAGGAAACAGCAGTTTTTGTAGAGAGAAAACAGCAGGAAAAACCAAAAACTATGACAGCAGAAGCAAAGCTGCCGGAAACTGCTGAAGGAATGCCGGTAGGGAAAACTCCTGAACCGGGGGATGAAAAGAATACTAACACTTAGAATGCTGCCCTTATAAAAAAATATTCAGTCCGATTTAGCACCCCTTGACAAAGTCTGCTAATTTTTGTATAAATATTCCTTGCAAAACTGCTCCTTTGTTAGCGTATAGATGTTAGCGGTTAGCGTCTAGTTAGAAAAAGAAAAAACTAAACGCTCTACGCTATTCCCTAAATCATGGGTAGACCAAGAAAAGACAAAACAACTATGGCAAATAAAAGTGTGCAACTTAATATTAAGCCTCTGATGGGGTATGTTTTGGTTGAGCCTTCGGCTGCTGAAACCAAGACAGCATCAGGGCTTTATTTACCGGAAACTGCTCAGGAAAAACCGGCTCAAGGAACAGTTGTAGCTATAGGTGATGATATGGTTTTTGAAAACGGCAAAACCCTTTCTTCCCCGGTTAAAGTAGGCGATAAAGTAATTTATAAAAAATGGGGCGGGGATGAGATAAAACTTTCCGGAATTGAATATAAGCTGGTTAAGTTTGATGATTTAATGGCAATTTTAGAAGGATAAAATTATGGCAGAACGACCAAGATCATTACCAGAAGCAGTAAGTACAAGAGTTGAAGGACAATTAGAAGCTAGATTAGGCAGAGTAGTAGCTAAAGGTGCTTTTAGGGCTACGCCAGATCAAGCAGTCGATGCCGCTTTATTAGCCGGAATAATATTTGGGATGCAAATTCAAAGAGGAGTTTTAAAGGGGCCTGTACAGATAAATTTAGTTTCAGAAGGAGAAAAGCCATTAGTCTTGTCAACCGGTGAAGGTGATGTTCCTCCTGCCACATATATAGGTGTGTTTGATCCAGTTGAGAAAGTGGCTAAAATAGCTACAGCAGGAATTGATGTTGAGAGAAGTAGTAGAGAGAGCTTTGGAGACTTTGCTGCTAGAAAGACAGAAGAGTGGTATCCAAATAAGGGTGTAACTTCCTTAGAGATTTTAGACAGAGATGTTAAACGAAGACCAGCAGATAGTTACTTTGGAAGTGAACCGCTAGATGATCCGACAAGAGAGCAAAGAACTGAGAACTTTACATAAAATTATGGCAAAAATACTTTTATTTGACAGTAATGCTAGAGAGAAACTTTTAAAGGGTATAAATACCTTAACAGAGGCAGTGGCATCAACTCTGGGTCCTAAAGGCAGAAATGTTGCAATTGATAAAAAGTGGGGATCCCCAAATATTGTTCATGATGGGGTAACAGTTGCCAAAGAAATTGAACTTGAAGATCCGTTTGAAAATATGGGTGCCCAAATTGTGAAAGAGGCTGCAAGTAAAACCAATGATGTAGCCGGAGACGGTACTACAACTGCCACAATTTTAGCCCAGGCAATTGCCCAGGAAGGCTTAAAAAATATTCAGGCCGGTGCCAATCCAATGATACTTCGGCGGGGAATTGAGAAATCAATTGATGCGCTGGTTTCAGAGCTTAAATCCATGAGCAAAAAACTCACTACCCAAGAAGAAACTACCCAAGTTGCCACAATCTCTGCTCAAAATGAAGATATTGGAAAGCTGATTTCTGAGGCTTTAGCAAAAGTAGGTAAAGATGGAGTAGTGACTGTGGAGGAGGGTAAAACTTTGGAGATGACTGTTGATTATAAAGAAGGGATGGAGTTTGATAAGGGTTTTGCTTCGCCTTATTTTGTGACTGATACCGATAAAATGGAGGCTTCTTTGGAAGATCCGTATATTTTAATTACTGACAAAAAAATCTCCAACATGGCAGATTTAATGCCTTTTTTGGAAAAATTTGTAGCTGTTTCCAAAACTTTAGTCATTATTGCTGATGAGGTAGAAGGTGAAGCTTTGGCTACTTTAATCGTTAACAAACTCCGGGGTTCATTTAACGTTTTAGCAGTTGGTGCGCCAGGTTTTGGTGATAGAAGAAAGGCTATGCTTGAGGATATTGCTATTTTAACCGGAGGAAATGTGATTTCAGAAGACACCGGAAGGAAGCTGGAATCAGTTGAGATTGATGATTTGGGCCAAGCTTCAAGAATTACCTCGGATAAAGAAAATACCTTAATCGTTGGTGGAAAAGGCGATAAAAACAAAATCCAGGGGAGAATTGCCCAAATAAGGAGAGAAACAGAGTCAACTGATTCAGATTTTGATAAAGAAAAGCTTCAGGAGAGACTGGCAAAATTAACCGGTGGGGTAGCAGTGATTAATGTTGGTGCGGCTACTGAAGTTGAGATGAAGGAAAAAAAGGAGAGGGTGATAGATGCAGTTGCTGCGACCAAAGCTGCAATTGAGGAAGGGATAGTTGCGGGAGGAGAGGTTGCACTTTTAAGAGCAGCTAAAGCTTTGGAAAAAGTTATATCAGACAGTGGCGAGGAAAAAGTTGGTGTTGAAATTGTTAAAAAAGCTATTGAGCAACCCTTTAGAAAATTGGTTCAAAATGCCGGATTGGATGAGGGGGTATTTTTAGCAAAGGTTTTGGAAACTTCAGGTAATATGGGGGTGGATGTAATGGATGGGAAAATTAAGGATTTGGTTGTAGCTGGGGTAATAGACCCTGTTAAAGTTACCAGAAGTGCTTTGCAAAATGCAGCCTCAATTGCCATTATGGTAATGACAACTCAGGTACTTATTACCGATAAACCGGAAGTTGAAAAACCAATGCCAGGAGCAGGTGGTATGCCAGGCGGCATGGGTGAATATTAATCTTCTTGCTTGACACCACTACAGACTTATAGTAGTATACTTTTCATGCTTAATAGAGAAAGATTAGTTGGAGGCATTAAGAGATTTGCAGATAAAATCACAAATGGTGCTGTTTGGCTTGGTGAGAAAACCGGCATAGGCTTGACTAAGTTTAACTATCCCTTGAAAGAAAAAATTGGAGGCTACATTGATCAAGCTTATACCTCACGTCCTATTGAACCAACACCTATGCTTCCTGCCGAAAGAATTTTTGAAAGAAAACTAATAAATACCCTAATTGAGACAATACCCCTGGTAGGAGATGTTAGAACCGCTATTGAAGCGGTAAAAGGCAAAGAATGGGGCCCGGATGGAAGAGTGCTTGGAAAAGGAGAAAGGTTTATTGTAACACCCATTGGCTCTTTTCTCCCTTGGATACCGGTTACCCCATTCAGAGAGTTTATAAGAAGCTTTAATACTGCTTTAGGAAGAACTGTTCATGACCAAAGAGCTGCTATTGCAGCACCAATTGCTCTAGTTGCGCCTCCGGTTACTCCTCCAACACCTTAATACGCTCAAACTACTACCACTAAAATTAAATGTAGTATTATTAATCTATGGGGAAATCCAAGTATTCAGAAGGCGCTTCAGCCAAAGATAAAAAGTCTTTTGCGCCTTTTTTGGCAGAAGATGAAGAGCTGATTTTAGCAACAGGGTATGGAAAGAACTATTTAAGGCATAGATTTGCATTTTACCTTATGATCCCCGGAGCAATTTTTATTTTAGGAGGTTTAGCTTTTGCATATTTTACAAAGGGAGATTTGGGGTATGGACTTTTAATAGGTTTGGCAGTTGCCATAATTTTTGCTCTGTTAAAAACTTTTTGGACCTACCACGCCCATCGCTATTTGCTCACGACCAGAAGAGTCATTATCAAAGAAGGTTTTTTTGCGGTTAAACTGACATCTGCTTTATATGACAAAATTACCCATATAGAAGTGGACCAGGGCATAATTGACAGGCTAATCATGCGCCATGGCAATGTTGTTGTAAATACAGCCGGAATGAATAAAGGCGAGATTAAGCTGGAGTTTGTTGACTCACCAATTGAATTTAAAAATCTTCTGGAAAGGCTTATAAATAGGGAAAGGGAGCATTACGGCAGGCCAACCGGGACAGTGGTGGCAGTTGAAGGGGAAGTAATTGATTAAGGGATCAGCTGAAGATCTTTTCTTAGATCGACTTTCGGAGATTGGTCAGATTTTATAACATTTGTAATCTCAATAACATTTTGATTTAAATTTTTTGATTCTTCTTTTGGTTGAGGTGTGAGGTTGGGTTCAACAGAGGCCTTAGCATATGTTTTAGGCTGGATAACTGTTCCGATTTGAGGTTTGCCTTTTCCACCAACCGGCTTAAAATCTTCCGCTATAGGTACTTCTCTGACTTTGGGTAAAACAGCCAAAGGATCAGTGGTTTTTCCATCCTTATAAAGCTCTAGATGGGTATGCGGACCGGAGGTATTACCGGTTAAGCCGATCTCTCCAATATAGTCGTTTATGGTAATCTCCTGGTCTTTTTTAACATATATTTTTCCCAGATGAGCATAAAGCGAGCTGTATCCATGACCATGGTCTACTGTGACTGTTAAACCCAGTCCCCAAAAATTATAGCCGGTATCTAAAACCTTGCCACTGGCAATTGATTTTACCGGCAGCCCCAATCCCGAAGCCAGATCTACCCCCGGATGGTAGGTAGAGTAATAGGTGCTTATATAACCCGGGTGTGGAAGTTGAAACTCCAAAGGTAGGCTTTGGGCGGAAATTGTCTGGATCTGTTCGGCTTGGGCGTAAACCGCATTTTTTTTGATTGGCGGAATGCCTAATATAGGTTGATAATTTAGAAAGAAGGACAAGAAAAACACTCCCAAAACTATTTTAGAGGCTAGCCTGAAATTTGTAAGCCTGTCTTTTTTCGCAGACTCCCCCCTCAAAGGTTTATTTTTTCGAAGGAAAAATTTGCAAAGGTTTGGGTAATAAGGCAGTTGCGTTAATGGTAAACCATTAAACATCAAAAATCCTGCTCAAGGCAGGATTCAATTGTCAATATTAGCAAACTTCTACCTTTAAGTCAAATTAACCGAATGATCCGCTTTTTCATTGTATAATTAGTAAATGCGTAAAGCTGTCATAATTTTGCTTACCTTTATAAGCATTATTGCTTTAATTCTTCGCTTTGGTTCCAAACCTCTGATAAAAACCTTAGGACTTGAGCCTAGAGCGGGTTTGAGAGTTGAATCTGACCAAAAATCTAAAGTGACAATTAATGGTCAAGAGGTAGGAAGCACGCCTTATCAAAATCAAAACCTTAAGGAAGGCGAGTATCAAGTATCGCTTAAAAAAGAAGAAGCGACCTCTTCATCCGGACTTGTTTGGCAGGGTTATGTCAAGCTTTATGGTGGTACGGTAACAGTTGTTAACCGGGAGCTTTCTGAAAAACAGTCTCAGGCTTCTGGTGAGATTATTACACTTGAAAAAGGCAAAGGAGTCACCGTTATCTCAAACCCCTCATCAGCCCAAGTTTTAATTGATGGAAAGGCGGTTGGTAGAACTCCAATATCTATCTCTTCAATTGCCCCGGGAGAGCATCAGTTTTTAATCAGTAAGGAGAACTTTTTAAAAAGAAGTATTAGGGTAACCTTGGAGGATGGGTATAATTTGACGCTAAATGTTGATCTAGCTCAGGATGAGGTGGATTTGACAAAAATTGTCACAGTCCCGATTAAAGAAACCCAACAGGTAATAGTTACACAAACCCCAACCGGGTTTTTAAGAGTCAGAGAAGAAGCTAATTTAAACTCAAAAGAGGTTGCAAGAGTAGCTCCTGGGGATACATTAACTCTGCTTGAGGAAATACCTAACTGGAATAGAGTTCGCCTGCCTGATGGCAAAGAAGGCTATGTTTCAAGTAGTTATACTGAGAAAAAAGAGTAATCTTAAAGTAAGACATGGACGAAGCTAAAGATATCGATATAATAACAAAATCATGAGTACTATCAAAAGTCAAAGTTCTAGATCAGTAAGCCACAAATTAAAACGCAATTTAGTCTTTAAAAGCTGGAGGAGAAATATAAGCGGTAAAGAAAAATGGCTTGCAAAACAACCAAAGAAAGTAAAAAAGTTTTAAGCTCCTAGGTAGTAGATAATCCCTATTACCATCACCAGCCAAAGTACTACAGTTGTTAGCAAGGGCCTATCTGTTAGCAGTACTCTTTCTGGGGATTCCCCTTCTTTTTTCTCATAGATTATGTACAAATATCTCATCACCCCATATATCACAACCGGTACTGTGGCCATCAAATATTTGGCTTTGGCAAATGGCAATGGGAAAGCATCAAAGAAAAAATTAAACCTGGGTTGGGCAAAGATTGGAGGCTGGAGGAAGGTAAACAGAGCATAAGACAACCAGGTTGAGTTGGCAAACATGGCGGTTAAAATATCCAGCAAGTTCTCCGGGTAATGCAGTAGAGTTTCCCGGTGTTTGGAAGCTTGGGCATGAAGCAGAGTAAGCTCCGAACGTCTTTTTCCAATTGCTAAAAACAGGGCAAAAGAGATAACCGCCAGTAAAAACCAAACATTTAAGTGAGCATCAATTACCCAAACCCCGGCATAAACCCTTAAAACAAAGCCTGCAGCAATCGCCATCACATCAAGCAAGATTACCGATTTAAGATAGGAAGAGTAAAACAGCTGCAGGATAAGATAGGTAATGATCCCTAAAAAAAGTGCCGGAGAGAGCTGGTAAGAAATAGGGATTATTATGGCTATTATTATCAAAGCTAAAGCTATCGCTAGTTTAGTAGAAATTAACCCGGCTGCAATTGGCCGTTTGCTCTTAAAAGGATGTAGCCTATCCCGCTCAACATCAAAAACATCATTTAGTAAGTAGGTTGCTGAGGTTGCTCCGCAAAAGATGGTAAAGGCATAGAATACACTTAAGATTGATTGTGGGTTATCAAGTTGGCCGGAAAATATCAGCCCGGCAAACAGGGCAAAATTTTTGATCCATTGTCTGGGGCGTACAGCTTTTATTAAAGCCCAGAAAAGTTTAATAGTTTTATTGTGCTCAACGTTCATCTTGGTTTAAATTAGAATTTTTTTGCTGCGAGAAAAGATGCAACCATAATATTACCCCCATCACCACAACCCCTACGCCTAAAACAACAAAGATCTTTTTTTCGGTGGTGAGAGTTGTGGCAAGCAAACCTAAGATAGCACAGGAGAAAATGTAAAACAAGGAAATTTTCCTGTGTGACCATCCTTTATTTAAAAGCAGGTGGTGCAAATGCTTCTGGTCGCCTAAAAAGGGGGATTTGCCGGTTATTACTCTACGGAAGAAAGTAAATATAAAATCTACTGTCGGTATAAGCAAGACTAAGAGGGCAGTTGCTAGCTTCGCTCCTGAAAGAATTGATAAGGTAGCAATCATAAATCCTAAGATGGTTGAGCCGGAAAACCCGGGAAAAATTTTAGCTGGGTACCAGTTAAACAGCAAAAGCCCTAAGCTGGCGCCGGCAACTATGAAAGAGAGGTTAGCAATATGCAGCTGGTTTAAATCCCCGGCGTTAGATAATTTCAAAGACAAGAAACCTATGGTTATAGCAGAAACTGCAATTATTCCCGGCATTTGGCCGTCAACCCCCTTAGACCAGTTTATGATATTCATCATCCAGACAATCCAAAGGAAGGCCAAAAGGTCGGCGATCACTATTATCTGATGTGCTCCAAAGATATTTACCGGTACAACCCAAGGGTCAAGCCTTAGGACCCCTCCAAAAGGATTTGTGATAAAAGTAATACCAACTCCCGATATTACAACAATTGCCGCTGCTAAAATTTGCAAAACCAGTCTGGTATAAGGACTAAAATCCGGTAAGATATCATCGATTAATCCTACACAGAGAAGCACCAGCCCTCCTAGGATAATTCCAATGATGTGCTTATCTAGGGGGATAAAAAGTAATATAGAAACCAAAATGCCTATAAAGACAGGCAATCCGCCAGCTCTGGCCACGACTCTTTTTTGGACATGAGCCGGGTGTGGGCGGATGCTGGGATCATCAATCAGCTTGTATTTTTTGGCAAATTTGATAGTTAAAGGAGTTATTAAAACAGTTACCAAAAATGCGGATATTAGTGCAATTATAGACATTTAAATAAATATAAAAATAACTTTGACTGCAGTAATCAGTGCAAGTAATGCAATTGATGCGGAAATTGTTGCCAAAATCCGTTTCATGACGTTTTGTGAAGGATGAAGGTGCCAGGATAAAATTAAATTAATCAGTATAATTATCACTATCATTGAAGGTAAAATTATAAATTGAGGAAGTTCTACCAACTGGCTCTCGCCCCAGGGTAGAGAGTAAAAAAGAGGTATTTTTGAGGGAAGACGATTAAAGTTTAGTCCGAGTATTATCAGTATGATTAAGACAAGCAGGAAAGCGATTAAATTCAGCCAGAAAACAAACCTGTCCTGGGTATTGTAGAAAATTTGGGTTTTTTCAATAAAATTCATTAAGTTTCTTGACCACCAATCTGACTTTAAGTAGAAAATCATTATCTGACAGCGATCAAGATAATTGATTTTATACCTCAAAGTGAGACTGATTTTTCAGTCTCACTTTATTTGTTACTCGATACTCTAAATACCTGCCAAACATTAAGGAAGTTTGAGCATCTATTGCCGGCAGGGTAGAGATGGTAACAAGCACAACCGGTATTAAAAGCCATTGGATATAAGACCAAACTTTTCTAACTTTTGACCAGGAGGCAGGTCGTTTTGGAGCGGTTTTTTCGTGAACGTAAATCGTTGAGAAAAGCCCAAGGAAGGCGGCGGTTAAAATCCATGAAGAGATTATCGGTAAGTTAATGGCAACGGCTGACTGGCTGTATGAGGGATTAACATAAGGAATAAGCAATCCTCCAAAAGTTATAAAAAGCGCCAAAAACCCCCAACGCATGTTTGCCCAAAGGACAAAGGCAAGCTTATCGGTTTTATCCCAAAAATTAATGTCCCCTCTTTTAAAGTATTCCCTAAAAATAAAAGGGATGTGTTCTACGCCATAAGCCCAGCGTTTGAGCTGTAAGTATTGGTTTTGAAAAGTTTTAAGCAAATTAACATCAACAGTTGCATCGGCCGAAATTGTCATGTAGTGAGGTATGACTTTGTAATCTCCTTTGAAATGGAAATAAGCCTTCCAATAGAATCCCGAATCATCGTTGACCTTGTTGGGTATCCAAAGCCCTATTTCAAGTAAGGGTTTAAGGTTAATAGACAAAGAGGCGAAATTTTGATACTTATCTGAACCTACCATTTCCGACAATTGCCAGAGAGCTGTTCCAACCGCGATAAGTCTGGATGGTGTAGGGGCCTGCCAGTAGTTGTTGTAATACAAAAATACACCGGTATAGGTTCTTTTGTCTCTGATATTTTCTGGTGTTGAGAGATATTTATGCAGTGCTCCGGACAGAAATTCCGGATGAATTACAAAATCCGCATCTAATGTTGTCACAAAAACTGTATCTAGCCTGATATTTCTGTGCTCAAACTCTTTGACAGCATTTTTTACCATCCAATTTCTATTTGATCCCGGCCCTTTGATCTCGCCTGGTTGTATTTCATGGACTGTAGTTAAAATATTGATTTTGCCTTTATACTTATCCAAGTATTGGGTTATCTCTTCCACATGTGACTTATCAGCCCATTCTTCAAACCCTACCGCCAAAAAAATCTTTTCTTTCGGGAAGTTTGAGTTTGCGATTGCTTCAAATGCCGGAGCTAAAACCTCAAGCCCTTCTTTATAGGTAGGCAGAAGGATTAAGTGGTGGTATTTGTTCCACTTGCCGGGAAAGTCTGACTTTAGTTTTTCAAGCCAAGGTTGTTTTTTGGCCCATGTCATCTTTCTATATCCCAAATAAATTAAGGTGGCAATCTTTAAGGAATTTAAAAGCCAGTAAATATCGGCAATCAAAATTAAATAAGCCACCGCAAAAGGTAGAGTAAAAGAAAGCCAGAAAGGGGAGGTTAGAGCAATCCAGGTTAAAGCTCCGGGTAAAATTTCCAAGGTTCTTTCAAAAAAAGTCTCATGTTTTTTGACAAAATTAGTTTCCAGTTTTTCCGAGATGATGTATCTTTTTGATAGCAGATGATGGATAGTCAGTCCCAGTCCGGACCCCAGCAAAAAAACACTTAGTAAAGAATCCAGCGGTGGGGCAATAAAGTTTTTTCCTAAAAATCCGATTACAAATCCCAGAATAATTACCGACAAACCGATAAAGCTGTGAATAGATTGTTTAAAAAGCCGGTTTAGTAAATCTCCAATAAAGAAAAAAGAGATAAACCCTGCTAGAAAAGTTAAAATTATCCGCATAAATTAGGAGCAGTGCTGATGTTAATTTTAAGGAATTTTAAGGTAAGAAAGCAAATGTAATTAACACAAATAAAGGATTTTATTGCTCGGGAGCCTGAGGTGGCTTTCCTTTGTAGATCTGACGATGTCTTGTCGGGGCTCTGTTTAACAGGGTATTAATGTCCGGTGTCCTGCCATACGCCGCATCTATAATTTGTTTTGGGGGGTTTCCAGCAGAAACTGCACGGGATTCCACCTGACTGTTATCTAATATAGGTCTTCCTCCTAACTCTAGTCTTAGTTCCATGGTTAAATATTAAGTTATTTTAAAAACTATTCAAGTACTAACTTGAATAGCCGAGTAACATTGGTAGTAGTGAATTTTGCTACTTCCTCGAAAGAAGCTTCTTTTATTTCTGCGATAAGTTCTGCAATATCTCTAACAGAGGAAGGCTCATTTCTTTGGCCTCTTTTTGATTGGGGAGCTAAAAATGGACAGTCTGTTTCCAGGACAATTTTTTCCAAAGGGAAAGATCTAATAGCCTTTCTTAAATACTCATTTTTGGGGTAAGTAATATTGCCGGCGAAAGATACTAAAAAATTGTCAAGTTCGCTTTTTGATAGTATGTGGTTTGTTATAGTTTCTGTTCCGGAATAACAGTGAAGAATTCCTTTCCAACCTCTAACCATCTCTAAGCATTCGTTCCAGCACTCAACATTATTTGGGTTTTTACTTCTGTCATCCCTGCAGTGCACTAATAAAGGGAGATCTAACTTTTTTGCCAAATCTATCTGAGCTTGAAATAGCTTTCTTTGCAAATCTTTTATCTCATCCACAGTTAATTTTTCAGCAGTCCAGTCAGGATTTGATTCAAAGAAAAAATCCAATCCACATTCTCCAACCCCTATAATTTTTTTTGGGTTTTTATGATAAATTTCTTCCAGTTTTTGCATTTCCTGCTGTATTTGTAAATTTATATTTGTATGTTTATCCTGAGCGAGCGAAACGAGTCGAAGGACTTCATGAGGATGAATCCCAATGGTTGAATAAAATTTGATTTGATTGTTTTCTAACTCTGCAGCAATCCGGCTTTTTTCCACATCAACCCCGACATTGACTATTAATTCTACGCCTGCTTCCTTTGATCTTTGAATCACAGCAGCAAAATCTTGCTTAAAAGACTCCCAGTACAAGTGAGCATATGTATCTATTAACATTTTTTTAATCATTAATTCAGATAACTGAGGCAAATCGAAAATCGTTCTCCAAGTTTTCATTTATAGCTTTACGGTGTGAAAAATACTGATTATTATGATATGTACATAGTTGCGGGTTATGGATATTTTCTATTTTAAGACCAAGGTTAAACAGCTGGTCTTTGGCAAGTGACCAGATATCTATCGAGTAAGAAGCTTTGGCAATTTTTTTAGTATAAGGCTTAAGTATCCCATTACTTTTTTTAGGATAACTCCTGATGTAGCAGCAGGGGCCGATCGAAGGACCAAAGTTGGCAACCAGATTTTTAGGGTCACTCTTATAGTTAAGTTGCATAAGCATAATGGTATTTTTTAAAATTCCACTTTCCAAACTCTCCCGACTTGCATGGGCCATACCCACAACCTTGTTGGTGGGGTCAAAAATCCCCAGAGGAATACAGTCGCCGGTTTTTAAAAATAAGTAAATTCCGGATTGATTGGTGATTAACCCGTCAGCCTCAATTGCATCCAAGCTGGTTTTCGCGCCCTTCCCTAAATCTTTTTTGTCGACTATGACTATCTTACTACCATGGATTGGAGCCAAGGTAACAATTTGATTGAGATTAATTCCCAAAGCTTTTAGAAATCTCCGGCGGTTTTTAAGCACCTCTTTGGGACTGCCTTTTTTAAAGGACATGTTACCATCCTCAACTTTAGAGGAAGTAAACAAGATATTTTTAAATTTGTTAAATCTCATACTCTTTTTGGCTTTATGTGAGTCTTGGAAAAAGCGCAGGAGCAGATTTAACTTGTCCTGAAAATTGGCTTAAAATCTTCTTTGCAGTATTTGGCAAAAACGGTTGCAAATTAAAACCTACTCTTTGGATTAACCTAACCAGTTCATCCAGGTCTTCTTTTAACGAAAGTCCTGTCTTTTCCCAGGGTTTTTCTTCATTAACCCTTCTGTCTGCTAAAGAGATAATTTGCCAAATCCAAGATAAAGCCTCATTAAATTTAAATTCTTCTAAAGCTTTTTCTACTTCAGGATCAAATTTTTCCTCTAATTTTGGTGCTTCAAAATTTATTTTCTCACAAAGTTTAGCAACCCTGGAAACTAAATTCCCAAGCCCATTTGCCAAATCAGCATTGTAAGACTCCTTAAGTTTTTCCTCGGAAAAGTCACCATCTTGAAATGGAGAAATTTTAGCTAAACAGTAAAAACGCAAGGCATCTGTTCCAAACTTCTCAATTGCTATATTTGGATCGTAAACATTCCCTAAGGTTTTGGACATTTTCTGTCCATTGACTGTAAAGTATTCATGCACAAACAATTTCTTGGGGGTAGGCAATCCGGCAGACAATAAAAAGGCTATCCAATATATCGCATGAAATCTAATAATCCCTTTGCCAATTACTTCAACATCAGCTGGCCACCACTTTTGATATTTTTCTTCATCCCAGCCGAATCCTATCCCTGACTGGTAAATATTCAAAGCATCAAACCATACATATATCCTTTGGGTGGGATCATCTGGAACAGGCACACCCCAATTTTTAGCTCTTTCATTAGAACGTGAAATACTGATATCTTCTAGGCCATCTTTTAAGAAGTTTAGAACCTCATTTTTTCGAAAGTTAGGAACGATTTCATGTTTTCCAGACTCGATAAGTGCAATAATTTGGTTCTGATATTTGGATAATCGGAAAAAATAATTTTCCTCCTCAACCTCCTCTAATTTTTTACCGGGATGTTCAAAACACTCCCCGTCCTCATTTAATTCTTCTTTTGTATAAAATGTCTCACAGCCAACACAGTAAAGTCCTTTATAAGACTTCTTATATATATCTCCAGCAGCTTGACAAAGTTTCCAGAGCTTTTGAGAGGAAGGATAATGCTTTTTTTGATCACTGCCTTTTTGGAAAACATCAAACTGGACATTTAATGCTTTTGCCAGATCTTGAAAAAGCTGGGCATTTTTATCAACGAAGCTTTGGACATCCTCACCGGCAGATTCTGCAGCATGAATATTTTTTAAAGCATTTTCATCGCCACCTGTTAATTGCAATACATCTTCACCCAGTAAGCGGTGATACCTTCCAACAACATCGGTTTGGATAAATTCTAATGCATGGCCGATGTGAGGTTTAGCATTAACGTATGGAATTGCACAATGTATATAAAATTTTTTGTTCATAAGTGGTTAATTTTATGCCTGTTTGAGCACAAATTCAAGGATCATCTTTTTCTTCTAAAAGATGATAGTTTGGGTATCTTTTCAAACCTGGTTAAGCTTTGGCTAAGCTTTTTTTTGGTGCGGGATTTGGGAATAAACCAAACCAGTAAGGCTGAGACTAAAAAGACCAGACTAACATTTAATAAGGAAAATTGCCCCAATGCCTTAATG
>CAYMTV010000009.1:0-314 GCA_964393525.1 uncultured Gammaproteobacteria bacterium
TTAAGTATACAATTACCGGCGATACTTTATGCGATGAAGTCAACTTAATTCAACTTGAATCAATTACCTTTGCCGAGCCGGTGATTTCTTTGGCCATTGAGCCAAAAACCAAATCCGACCAGGAAAAACTGGCAGTTGCCTTGCAAAGGTTGTCTGAGGAAGATCCGACCTTTAGAGTCAAATCCAATCCTGAAACCGGGCAGACAATTATTTCCGGAATGGGTGAACTTCATTTGGAAATTATCGTTGACAGGATGAAGCGGGAGTTTAAAGTTGAGGCTAATATCGGTGAGCCTCAGGTTGCCTACAGGGAA
>CAYMTV010000009.1:324-18793 GCA_964393525.1 uncultured Gammaproteobacteria bacterium
TTGCAACAGGGGAGGGTAAATACATTAAACAGACCGGAGGTAGAGGTCAATACGGCCACTGTTTGCTTAGGATTGAGCCTTTGCCAAGGGGGCAAGGAAGGGAGTTTGCTTCTGAAATAGTTGGTGGTGCAATTCCCAGGGAATATATTCCGGCGATTGAAAAAGGGGTTTATGAAAAAGAGGATACCGGAATTTTGGCCGGTTACCCAATGACTGATGTTAAGGTAACGGTTTATGATGGGTCTTTCCATGAGGTTGACTCAAATGAAATGGCTTTTAAAATTGCCGGTTCATTTGCTATGTCCGATGCTGCGCAAAAAGCCGATATGATTTTGCTTGAGCCGATCATGAAAGTTGAGGTTTCAACTCCGGATGAGTTTATGGGAGACTTAATTGGAGATTTGTCCTCAAAAAGAGCTCAAATTCAAGGAACTGAAAAAAAAGGCAATGCCACTATTATTTTAGCCTTAGTACCCTTGGCTGAACTTGGAGGGTATATCACTACAATCAGGTCTATGTCTCAAGGACGGGCTACTGCCTACATTGAACCTTCTCATTATGAACCGGTTCCGCAAATGATCACCCAAAAAATAGTTGCCTCCTCCGGCTTCACTGGAAGGGTAGAGAGTTAAAATCGTTCTGAGTTCCAGCTTGACATATCCTATAATTTTAGATAGAATCCCATCTGAAAATGAGTATCCAAAGACCTCCAGATAGAAGTATTGCTGTATACGCAGAGCTAAGGAATCCTCATATCAAGCCAATAACTGTTGGAGAATTTTCCCGAACACTTCAAATAATAGCCGGAAGGGACTTTGAATCTTTTTCTCCAGACAGAGTTGCAGCACACGTTATAGCTACTGTTACAGGGGATTCACCATATGGAGCAAGAATGGGGGTTGTAAAGCCAATTGTTGCTCAAGCGCTTTATAGTCCGGCTGAATTTGAGGGATTTGCCTTTAAAACTAGTTTTGGAGAAGCTCAAGAATCTGCAAGGCTGGAAAGAGAATATGCCTCTCCAGCTTATGCTGATGAGAAAGCCAGAAGAATAGCAGAAAAACCTAACAGACTTAGACCGGATTATATTTCCGGAGAAATGGAAGTTGATGAAGTTCGTAGACATATAACTTATGCTGCAGCTTATGCAGATCTGGCTTTAATTATAAATAGAATTGGATCAAGCTTCCCAAATGTTGGAGTAGAGGATATTCTTCGCTTATCAGAAGTAGGACACTTCTTTTCCGGCAAATGGAATGGAACTGGTTTGAATGCCACATTTACGGATCCGGATATTCGCCGGTTTGGTGTTGAATTACAACAATTTGTCGAGAGGGTTTGGAATGCCCCCCACCGTGAAGATACTGCCACTCCTTTAAGTGAAGCACAACTTTTCCCACCCAGATATCCTTGATGTAAATAAAATTTTTATTTCTGATTGAGCTAAATCAGGTTCAAAATAGTTGTAATTTAAGAGAAGATCTTAAAATTGACTTTTTACTTTTTTCAGATCATCATTAATTTATGCTTTGGAAGATTTACTACATCATCATTGCCTCGTTTATTTTCTTTGGCTTCTACTATCAAAGTACATCCGGAATAAATGCTCAATTTCTTATTGATTTAGCCTTTGGGGTTATTCCTCTTTTGGCAGGATTTTCTTTTGCCTTTAAAAAGAGGATATTTGAAAGAAAGGTTTGGAAAATTTTATTTTGGCTTATATTAGCAAGACTTTTTTTCCAGCTTATAATGGAGCTTCAAAATGCACCAAGAATTTATGTTTATCTTCCAACTCTCATGATTGGATTTTTGGGCTTTTCTGTATTTCTGCCGCTTTATTATGCTGTATATAAGTTAGCCTACCCTGCAAAAAGATGAGAGATATTTGTTGACTCCGGGTTTTTAGAAGAATATACTCAAGGGAATTTATGGAATTTATCTTTGGCTTCCCTATCTTAATTTTAATTCTTATTTCTATCAAACAGATTAACCAGTATGAACGAGGGATCAGGTTTACTTTTGGCAGGTACTCGGGGATGATGGAACCCGGATGGAGAATCATCTGGCCAATTATTCAGGGCTTTCAAAGGGTAGATATCAGAACCAAAGCCGTAGATGTACCTGATCAGGAAGCGATCACCAAGGATAATGTTTCAACCCGGGTTTCGGCGGTAATTTATTACAAAATTATTGATGCAGCTAAGGCCGTATTAGAGGTTGAGAACTTTTATTATGCAGTTCATCAGCTTGCTCAAACCACTATGAGGAATGTCATAGGCGAGGTGGAATTAGATGAGCTTTTGGCTAACAGAGATAAAATTGCCCAAAGAATTAGGGATATTATTAAAGAAACTACAGGAAGTTGGGGTTTGGAGGTTTCTGCAGTTGAGCTAAAAGATATAGTGCTTCCAGAAGATATGAAGCGGACCATGGCTAAGCAGGCAGAAGCTGAAAGAGAAAGAAGGGCGACGGTAATTAATTCCCAAGGAGAAGTTATGGCAGCAGAAAACTTGGCCAAAGCCGCCAAACTAATGGGTTCTACTCCTGGTGCGCTGCATCTTAGAACTCTAAACTCTATCAATGATATCTCCTCGGACCAATCCAATACTGTAGTGTTTGTGACTCCAGTTGAGATACTTCGGGCAATAGAAGGATTAGGGAAGGTTTTGAAGAAAAAATGATTGTTGACTAGCCATAAAAGGTGTTATTATCTGGTTAATGACTATAGAAGTTAAAAGAGGTTTGAGGTGGGTTCGAGTATCAGATTTCCCTCGAACAGTTCTTTTTGAGGAAGCACATTCTTTAGGAAGTGCATTGGGGGAGCATGAGATTGAGGCAATTATAACTGATCCTGATACTTTAAAAACAGAGGCGGGTAAGAAAGGTGGAGGCAGATGGTGTCCGACCTGTTTGGATAAGAGAAATGGTAAGGTTTTAAGCAGAGATCAGATTAATGCACAAACTCGAGGTAGCAATTTGTCAAAACATGTCCGTTGGAGGGATTAATTTAAGCCCTTGCATTTTAAGATCAGTTTTTGTAATATACTCTATGACCAGCTGCAGAGCTGGATTTTAATGCCCAAAAGGATAATTTAAAATTAGTAGTTGATTTTTGTAAGAACTTAAATTAAACTACATAAAGTCTAAAAGGACAATAATATAAGGACCTGTTCGTATTTTGTTTTGAGAGATTTTAACAAAATACTCGCAGAACCTTGTCTTTTTAATTTAAAGGATTATATTTTTAAGGAAAAATTAAAAACATGGCAGCAAAATTTGAAAGAACAAAACCACACGTAAATGTTGGAACCATGGGTCACGTTGACCATGGTAAAACAACTTTGACCTCTGCTATCACCAAAGTTTTATCTGAAAAAGGTCAGGCCGAATTCAGAGCTTATGAAAATATTGATTCTGCTCCGGAAGAAAAAGCCCGAGGTATTACCATTAACATCTCCCATCAGGAATATGAAACAGATGCTAGGCATTACGCTCACATCGACATGCCCGGACACGCAGATTACATTAAAAACATGATCACAGGCGCCGCCCAAACTGATGGCGCCATTTTAGTTGTATCCGCTCCGGACGGTCCAATGCCCCAAACCAGAGAGCATCTTTTACTTGCCCGTCAAGTTGGAGTTCCGGCAATTGTGGTTTACCTTAACAAAGTAGATATGGTAGATGATGCCGAGCTTTTAGATTTGGTTGAAGAAGAAGTAAGAGATTTACTTAAAAAATACGAATTTGACCCCCAGTCTCCGATAATCCGCGGTTCTGCAAAAAAAGCCTTAGAGGGTGATCCGGAAGCTGTTAAATCAATTGAAGATTTAATGAAAGCAGTAGATGAGTGGATCCCAACCCCTGTTAGAGATAAAGATAAGCCATTTTTGATGGCTGTTGAGGATGTTTTCTCAATTAAAGGTCGAGGAACAGTTGTTACCGGAAGGATTGAAAGAGGAGTTGTTAAAGTAAATGAAGAAATTGAGATTGTTGGAATCAGACCTACAGCTAAATCAGTTGTAACCGGTATTGAGATGTTTCATAAATTATTGGATCAGGGTGAGGCTGGAGATAATGCAGGAATTTTGCTTCGTGGTATTGAAAAAGATGATGTTGAGCGCGGTCAAGTCCTGGCCAAACCCGGTTCAATCACTCCACATTCCGAGTTTGAGGCAGAAATTTATGTTTTAAGCAAAGAGGAAGGCGGTCGTCACACACCATTTTTCAAAGGTTACAGACCTCAGTTTTATGTTAGAACTACTGATGTGACAGGAGAAGTAATACTTCCCGAAGGCGTTGAGATGGCCATGCCCGGAGATACCGTTAAAATTTCAGCCAAACTTATTACACCGGTTGCTATGGAAGAAGGCCTTAGGTTTGCTATCCGCGAAGGCGGTAAAACCGTTGGAGCCGGAGTAATTACTAAAATTATTGCCTAAAAAGGGCAATTTAAAGCACAATCAAGGGCCGAAATGGCCCTTTTTCAGTATTAAGGCACATTAACAGGGGAATACAAAAATGGCAAAAGGAAGAATAAGAGTTAGACTCAAATCATACGATCATAGAGTTTTAGACGCTACTTGCGAGCAGCTTTTAGATACTGCTTTGCGAACAGGCGCCAAAATCGTCGGACCCATCCCCCTTCCTACTAAAAACACCAGAATTACAGTTCCCAAATCCCCTTTTACAGATAAAAACTCCCAGGAAGCTTTTGAAATAAAAGTCCATAAAAGAATAGTAGATATTATAGAGCCAACAGATAAAACTATAGATTCTCTGATGCATCTTGAGCTCCCTGCAGGGGTGGACATTGAAGTTAAGATGTAAGTTTCTTCAGGCTTGCAACCATAGCAAGCATTTGATATTATCCAAATCATGTCAGCAATAAACCATAATGGAGAAGTTCCAAGAGCTATTATTGCAACCTACTTATTTGAAGGCACAAGAGCAGCTGAAGCTTTTGTCAGAGCTAATGGAGGAGAAATTCCAACTGCAGAAATTCCAGTAGAGCTGCGTAGAGGTTTAAGAAGATCCTTTAGAGAACTTGGACTTTTTGATAGAGAAATAAGAACTTGGGAAGCTTATGTCTATGGAGCTAATGGAAGTATGGTATCTACTCAAGCAGAAGTTGCAACCAGTCTTGGTAAAGGGAGAGATATTGTAAGAGGTACGATGTCATCCGCTATGGGTAAACTTAAAACACCAGCGGCTGCTGCAAGATTACGCTTTGTGCTCCAACCACAAATTAGATGAGGTCTTACAATGTCCCACCGCCGAGTGGGTAGTTACCTGTTGGTGTTGATATTGAAGTGAAAATGTGATCTTTATTTGTACTTTTGACCGCAAAAGTACCAAAACTCGCTCGCTGAAAGTCGACCTACTCGTCAGAAATTTATTTATCGGGGGAAAGTCTCCCCCCTCCTCATCTAAAGTGAGGACATCCCCCTGATATAAATTTCTTCCTTGTTTAACGGTCTTTGTTTCAAAGCTCGCAAAGTCTTAGACTGTTGCATTTGTGCGTAGGGCTGTGTTAAAATCTTTAATCACTGATGTTTAAATCAGATTAACTTTTACAAGTTAAAAATTTTCAGTAGATCGCGCGTCCCCCTCCGCTCTTAAGGAGCTTCGGAGGGACAAGTCGGATTACAGATGTGATACGGCGGTTGAAAAATACAGGCGAGATACTGAGTGAGATCCTGAGCTTGCCGAAGGACTCACTCTTTTTTGTGGGTTTGAGTGACTGATGTCACTCAAACGGGTTAACTACAACCTAATCCCGCTTAGCGGGATAACTAAAAATATTGTTAACCCAGGAGAATTTAGACATGATTAATACTTTACTAGGAATTAAAAAAGGCATGACTTCTACTTATGACACCCGAGGTCGAAGGGTGGGGGCAACTGTTGTGGAGGTTTCGCCAAACTTTGTGACCCAAATTAAAACTTCCGATTCAAAAGACGGTTATGAAGCAGTCCAAATCGGGATGGGTAGCAAAAAAAGCGTTAAAAAACCCCAGCTTGGACATTTTAAGAAAACAGGGATTGATGGGAGGTTAGCTCATTTAAAAGAAGTCAGGATTAAACCCATGCGTTCTGCTTCCAGCAAAAACCTTGCCTCACAAGTGACCAGCAATTTAGAAGGTTTGCAACTTGGCCAACAAATTCAAATAGGCCAAGTTTTTTTTGTGGGCGATGCAGTTAAAGTCAGCGGAGTTTCTAAGGGTAGGGGTTTTGCCGGAGGCATCAAAAGACATGGATTCCATGGCGGGCCTAAAACTCACGGCCAATCAGACAGGCACAGAGCACCAGGGTCCATAGGCTCCGGTACTACTCCGGGAAGAGTTTTAAAAGGCAAAAAGATGGCTGGGCATATGGGGGTGGCGAATGTTAGCTACACCGGTTTAGAGGTTGTTGGGGTAGATAGAACAAGCAACTTGCTGACAATTAAAGGGGGGATTCCCGGTCCAGTGGGGAGTTTAGTCATAGTTGAAAAGCAGGGAAGAATTAGAGGTAACACACCGCCACCGGAGGAGAAAGAGGAAGAGGGTGAAGAAAAAGCTGAGACAAAGGGTGCAGGAGAGGAAGTCAAAGAAGGAGAAACTAAAGAGGAGGTAAAAAGCCCTGAGTCGGAAGAGGGTGCAAATGCCGAGGAGGCAAAAGGAGAATAACTATGGCAGATAAAAAAACTATTACAAAACCTGTTAGAAAAACCGAAAAAGCAGAAGCCGCAACTGTTAAAGCTGCTAAACCAAAAGCTACACCCAAACCTGACGCCAAAACTGCCAGAAATGCCTTATCGGTTCCGGTTTACTCTTTAGCAGGAAGAGCAGCAGGGACTTTGGATTTACCAAAAGAGCTTTTTGGAGCAAAGGTGAATAGCAATCTTTTAGCACAAGCTATAAGAGTTTATCTGACAAACCAAAAAACCCACTGGTCAAGTACTAAAACCCGGGGTGAAGTTACCGCTTCCACCAGAAAAATCTACAAGCAAAAAGGTACTGGTAGGGCAAGGCATGGAGCAATTTCCGCTCCAATCTTTGTTGGCGGAGGAGTGGCTCTAGGGCCTAAGGCGAGAAAGACTATTTTGGATTTACCAAAAAAGATGAAGAAAGCTGCTTTAATCTCAGCCCTATCACAGAGGGCTTCTGAGACAGCAGTATTTGGGGTGACAGGACTTGAGAAATCAAGTGGCAAAACTAAGGAAATAGCAAGTTTTATATCAAAGATCAAAGATCAAAGATCAAAAAGTTTATTGATAGTGGCAGATAAGAATATGGAAAATGTGTTTAGATCTGTCAGAAACTTAAAAAATGTAGATTTTTTACCTGCTGATCAGATTAATGTTTTAGAGGTTATTAAACATCAAAGTGTTATTTTAACCAGGGAAGCAGTGGAAAAGTTACAAGAAAGGATTTCTAAAAAGTAATGAGAACAGTACTTTTAAGACCACTGATTAATGAAAAATCAATGGCTTTAACTAAAATAGGATTTTACACTTTTGAGGTCGATAGCAATGCCACTAAAACTGAAGTAGAAAAACTTATTCAAGATAAATTTAAAGTTGATGTTGAATCAGTCAAAACCTTGAATTTACCAAGAAAAAGAAAGCTACAACGTACCAGAAGAGGTTATTTTTTGACCTCACCTACCAGAAAAGCGATAGTTAAACTCAAGAAAGGACAAAAGATTCCCTTGTTTGAGGGTGCATCTGAAACCGAAGAAGTTAAAGTTACAACCGCAGAAGGCGAGCCGGTAACTACGGTCAAAGAAAAAAAGAGTCTCCTTCGGGGAACAAAGGTCAAGATTGAAAAAGAGGCGGACAGAGCCGAAGAAACAAAAGAAACCAAATCAAAGAGAGGAAAGCTTGTAACTAGTACATAATTAGTCGAAAAAAATAATATGACATTAATAACGTATCGAGAAAAAACAAATACCAGAAGATTTGCCTCAAGACTTGAAAAGCCGGGGAAAAACCTTAATGCTCCAAAAGGGTTAATGGTTATCCTGCGCAAAAAAAGCGGCAGGTCAGGTGGTAAGGTCACCGTCCGCGGACAGGGAGGCAGGCATAAAAGATATTACCGGGTGATTGATTTTAGACGCGATAAATTTAATGTTGAGGGTAAGGTTGAGGCTTTGGAGTATGATCCAAACCGCAATGTGAGTATTGCCTTGGTAAATTATTCCGATGGAGAAAAGCGTTACATTCTTACTCCGAAGGGTCTTGCCGTTGGGGATACAGTAGTTTCGGATGAAAAGGCAGAAGTTAAAACCGGAAATGCAACAAAGCTTAAAAACCTGCCTATCGGTACGGTTATCCATAACGTTGAACTAATCCCCGGTAAAGGCGGGCAGTTTGGCAGGAGTGCGGGCACAGGTCTTATAATCCAGGCCAAAGAAGCAGGTTACGCACACTTGAAAATGCCATCCGGAGAAATTAGAATGGTGGATTTGGAGTGTATGGCAACTGTAGGGAGCTTAGGGAATGAAGACTGGAAAAATATTAACTTAGGAAAAGCCGGACGCTCCAGGCATATGGGCAGAAGACCTAAGGTTAGGGGTGTAGCAATGGATCCGGGCTCACATCCTCATGGAGGTGGAGAAGGAAGATCTGGAGTTGGAAGAAAAAGCCCAATGACGGTTTATGGTAAAAAAGCTGTTGGTAAAACCAGAAAGAAAGGAAAATGGACTAGTAAATTTATCCTAAAGAGGAGAAGGTAGTTATGAGTAGATCAAGTTATAAAGGACCATATATAGATCAAAAGTTACTTAAAAAAGTTATGGCGCAAAAGGCACCGGGAGGAAGCAAAACCCCAATTAAAACCTGGGCAAGAAGATCACAAATCTCACCGGAGTTTGTGGGACATACTTTTTTAGTGCATCAGGGTAAAAACTTTATAACAGTTTATGTCTCAGAAGCTATGGTAGGACATAAATTAGGAGAGTTTGCACCGACCAGAACCTTTAGGGCACACGGAAAGATGACAGAAAAGAGCGTTGCAAAAACATAACAAAATGGACTACATAAACATACAGAAAAATATAAGCACTTCGCCTAGGAAACTCAGGCTTGTGGCAGATATGGTCAGAAAAATGAACCCACAGGAGGCTTTGGATGTTTTGCGCTTTACCAATAAGTCTGCTGCCGAGCCTTTGATGAAAGCTATTAAAACAACCATGGCAAATGCCGGCAAAGACAGCGGCCTAGTTTTTAAAGCAATTGAGATAAATGAAGGAATGAAACTAAAAAGATATAGGGCAGGTACAGCCGGTCGGGGAAGAGGCAGACCTTACAAAAGACGCTGGAGCCATATAAAGATAGTTTTAACCGATGAAGTGATAAGTGATAAGAAACAAGAGACAAGTAAAGGAAAGGAGGAAGCTAAGCGTATAAAAAATAGCGTAGAGCGTGTAGTTGAAAAAACAAAGTAACTATACCCTAAACGCTAGACGCTAAACCCTAATTTTATGGGACAAAAGGTTAACCCTATTGGTTTTAGATTAGGTGTTGGTATTCCTTGGGAATCAAGGTGGTTTACCCAGGGCAAAAAATATGCGGATCTTCTCAAGGACGATCTAAAAATCAGAGATCTTCTGATGAAGAAATTAAGGCCAGCCGGGGTAACCAAAATTGAGATTGAACGGGCTGTCAACAAGGTTAAGATAATTATTTTTGTCTCAAGGCCAGGTATTTTAATTGGTCGGGGAGGAACAGGCTTAACGGAACTGAAGAAGTTTTTGATGAAACAGTTAAAGATTAAAGATGAAAATAATTTAGAAATTGCGCCAATGGATATCAAGCAGCCGGATCTTTCGGCACATTTGGTTGGCCAAAGCATCGCCGATCAGTTGGTCAGACGTCTTCCTGCTGCCAGAGTCATGAATCAGGCGATAGAAAGAGTAATGCGTGCCGGAGCCAAAGGTGTAAAGGTCGTTTTATCAGGAAGAATCGGCGGAGCTGAAATTGCCAGACGTGAATGGAAGGCTGCCGGGTCAATGCCGCTTCATACTTTAAGATCAGATATCGATTTTTCAAACTCACCTGCTTTGACAAAATCGGGTTATGTCGGAGTAAAAGTCTGGATCAATAAAGGAGAGACAAAAATATAGCGTATAGCAGATAGCAAATGGCAGATAGAAATTTAAACTATTAGCCATACGCAATATGCCATAAGCAAAAAAGCTATGTCATTACTTGTACCAAAAAGAGTTAAATTTAGAAAAATGTTTAAGGGTAAAAGAGGCGGAATCGCCACCCGCAACAATGCAATTAATTTTGGACAATTTGCTCTTAAAACAGAAGAGTCCGGGTTTGTTTCATCCCGCCAGATTGAAGCTGCCAGAAGGGCTATGACCAGATATACCCAAAGAGGTGGACGTATTTGGATCAGGATTTTTCCGGACAAGCCGGTTACCAAACACCCGGCTGAATCCAGAATGGGATCTGGTAAGGGAGAGGTTGAAGGATATGTAGCAGTAATTAAGCCGGGTAATATCCTGTTTGAGATGGGGGCAGTTTCAGAGGATGTTGCCAAAGAAGCGATGAGACTTGCGGCGCACAAGCTGCCTGTTAAAACAAGATTTATAACTAAAGATACACAGTATGTTTAAAAGGAGAATTGCATGAAGAAGAATGATTTGATGGAAGTTAAAAAACTGGATATTAAAGCTTTGATTGATAAATCAAAAGCTTTAAAAAACGAAATTAGCGAGCTTGTACTGGATAAAAATATGGATAAGCTAAAAGATTTAAAAGTTATTTCAAAAAAAAGAAAAGACCTAGCACAAACAATGACAGTTATTAGACAGAAACAATTGATTGAGAAGTTATCAGTTCTCAGTGGTCAGTTATCAGATACAAGTTCACCTGTTGTCAGTCAACCAGTTAAAACTGAAAAACAGAAAACCGATAACCGGAAAGGAACTAAAAAATGATAGGACGCGTAGTTTCATCTAAGATGCAAAATACCGCAGTAGTGATTGTGGAAGGACATAAAAAACACCCTGTCTATAAAAAATCATTTAAAAGAAGCAAAAAGTATTTTGTGGATGATCCTTTTAATGTCAAAGACGGTGATATTGTAATCTTTGAAAAAGTAAGGCCCATTTCAAAATTGAAACACTGGAGGATCACTAAAGTTCTGGGAAGGGATATTGTCAGTTTGGAGCAGGCCGAGCTAAAGGCTGAAGCTAAGGAAGCAATTGAAGAAGTTATGCCGGAAGAGAAAGAAGAATTAGAGTCAAGAGTCGAGCCGCCGAAGGCGAGCCTCGACAAAGTCGGGAGTCCAGAGTCTAGTGAAGAAATCAAAGATCAAAAGCCAAAAGGCAAGAGTCCAAGTCAAAAAGAAAAAGTTAAGGATAGTAGAACTAAAAAAGCTGAGCCTAAAGCCAAGAAAGGAGTAAAGTCTTAGTCCCTAGACTCTGGTGACTAGTAACTAGATTCATGATACAACACAGAACTTATTTAAATGTAGCCGATAATTCCGGAGCCAAAAAGCTTCAGGTAATCCAGCCTCTTGGAGGGTCAGGTAAAAGGACTGCTAAACTTGGAGAAGTAATGGTGGCGGTAGTCAAAGGTGCTGATCCAAACGGTCAGGTTAAAGATGGAGAATTGGTCAAAGCTTTACTAGTTAGGGTTAGAAAAGAAAAAAGAAGGGCAGACGGCTCATATATTAAGTTTGATGACAATGCGGCAGTAGTAGTAGACAAAGACGGTGCCTTACGGGCAACCAGGGTTTTTGGACCAATTGCTAGAGAAGTCAGGGATGCAGGTTTTAACAAAGTAGTATCACTTGCCCAGGAAGTGTGGTAGATATGCAAAAAATACTTAAAGGCGACAATGTAATGGTACAGCTTGGAAAAGACCGCGGTAAAACCGGGACAATTGAGCGTGTTTTGGCAAAAGAGGGTAAGGTTTTTGTCGGTGGCGCAAATTTAGTAAAAAGGCATGTTAAGCGCCAGGGGCAGATTGAGGGTGGAATTATCGACATTATAAAGCCTATGAATATCTCCAATGTGGCTTTGATCTGTCCTAAGTGCAAGAAACCAACGAGGATCGGATTTGTCGTTGAGGGTCAAACAAAAAAAAGGATTTGCAAGAAATGCAAAGCAGTGATTTAAGATTTACGATTTATGATTTAGGAGAAATAAATATGAACCGAGTAAAACAAAAATATTTAGATGAGATCAAAAAGCAGTTGATGAGTGATTTTAATATCACTAATCCTTATGCAGTGCCAAAACTCAAAAAAATAGTTATTAATATGGGGATTGGTGAAGCCAAAGATAATTCAGGAGTTTTGGATAAAACAAGTCAGGCTTTGGCTGCTTTAACCGGCCAGAAGCCAGTTGTCACAAAAGCCAAAAAATCGATTGCCTCTTTTAAGTTGACGGAGGGTGCGCCAATTGGTTTAATGGTAACCCTGCGGGGGGAGAAGATGTACGCGTTTTTTGATAAATTAACATCAATTGTTTTGCCTAAGGTAAGGGATTTCAGGGGAGTTTCCACTGAGTCTTTTGACGGACGCGGCAATTATAACCTGGGAGTGAGAGAACACACTATCTTTCCTGAGGTGGACTACAAATTGGTAGATAAGGTTAGAGGAATGCAGGTGACCATAAACACTACTGCTGAAAATAAAGATCAGGCAAAAAAGCTACTGGAGCTTTTAGGTATGCCTTTTAAGAAAGGAGACAGTTAAGAGTTAACCAATAACTAATTATGGCTAAAAAGTCTAATATTGTTAAGAAAAAATTTAAATACGATGTCCAAAAAACCAACCGTTGTAGTCGTTGTGGCAGACCGCGGGGTTATATCAGAAAATTTGGTATTTGCAGGATTTGTTTCAGAGAGCTTGTTTACAAGGGTTACTTACCGGGTGTTAAAAAAGCATCTTGGTAAAGAAAGGTTGTATGAATGATTTAGTATCGGATGCATTAATTAGAATAAAAAACGGTTATATGGCCTCAAAACCTGAGGTGACACTTGCCTACTCAAAATTTGTCAAAGCCGTCTGTGAAGTTTTAAAGAAAGAGGGCTATATAGCGGATTTCAAAGAAAGCCAAAAAGACAAGGAGTCAAAGATCAGCGAAATAGTTGTCAACTTAAAATATGAAAATGAGCCTGGCTCTTCTTCGAAAAAAAAGCCCGCACTAACCCAAATCCAGAAAGTCTCAAAGCCTGGACTTCGGGTTTATAAAGGGAAGAGTTCCCTGCCTTATGTTTTAAACGGTATGGGTATGGCTATAGTCTCCACCCCCAAGGGTGTAATGACTGATAAGCAAGCCAGAAAGGAGGGCGTAGGCGGCGAAATAGTTGCCTATGTTTGGTAGTTTATGTCACGAGTAGGATCGAATCCGATAAATATTCCAAATGGAGTTAACGTCGAAGTTTCTGGAAATGAGCTTACGGTTAACGGCCCAAAGGGTAAACTCCAGATGGATCTTTTGTCACAGATAAAAGTTGAGATAGAGGATGGGAAAGTATTAGTTAAGAGAAAAGGTGAAGATCGTTTCTCAAAGTCGGCTCACGGTTTAACCAGGTCTTTGATAAACAATATGGTTTTAGGAGTAACAGAAGGTTGGAAAAAAGATCTGGAGATGGTGGGTGTAGGATACAGAGCACAGGGTGGAGGAGATACTTTGACTTTGAATGTCGGATTTTCCCACCCGGTGAAGGTTTTAGCGCCAGTTGGGATAACTTTTGCAGTCTCCGACAATACCAAAATCTCCGTTTCGGGAATTGACAGAAATTTAGTGGGCCAGATTGCTGCCAACATAAGGTCAGTCAAACCGCCTGAGGTCTACAAAGGCAAAGGTATAAGATACGTAGGAGAATATGTTAGACGAAAACCGGGTAAGGCAGGTAAAGCCATTGGAGGAGCAGGAGCAGCAAAGTAACGCTTTGCGTCATCCTTAGGAGCCATAAAGGCGACGAAGGATCTAATTGAGGATTCCCGCCCCTCGGTCCTGAGTCCCTCGGGATCGAAGGACTTTCGCTGGAATGACATGAGGAACTATGAAAAAAGTTAAGAGAATACAAAGACACAAAAAAATAACTAAGAAGATTAGTGGTAGTTCTGACAGGCCAAGGGTGGCAGTCTTTAAATCCGGCCAGCATATCTATGCCCAAGTTATTGATGATATGAAGCATGCGACTTTGGTCTCCGGATCGGACTTAAAAATTAACAGTGGAACCAAAACCGAAAAAGCCAAAAAGGTGGGTGAAGAGCTTGCCAAAAAAGCTTTGAAGAAAAATATTAAAACTGTCGTTTTTGACAGGGGGGGGTTTAAATATCATGGTAGAATTGCAGCTTTGGCTCAAGGCTTAAGAGAAGGAGGTTTGCAGTTTTAAAAACGTAATTATGGACAATACACAAAAACCAGTAGGACCAAATAGATATCAAGGTCAAAGACCTTATGGCAGGCCGGGCGGAGGAAGATATCAGGGTCGTCCACAATATGCCCCATCGGACATGCCGGAGCCTGAGTTTTATGAAAAGGTCGTTCAAGTCAACCGGGTTTCAAAAAAAACCAAGGGTGGGGATAAAAGGTCGCTCTCGGTATTGGTTGTAGTAGGAGACAGAAAAGGCCGGGTTGGAGTGGGTCTTGGCAAAGCTGCGGATGTTCAATCAGCTGTTAAAAAAGCTACCCTTTACGCCAAGAAACACTTAATTAATGTACCGCTTAAGGGAGGTAGGACAATCCCCCACCAGCTGTTTGTGAAGCTTGGGGCCGCAAAGGTACTAATGAAGCCGGCACCGGTTGGAACCGGTGTTATTGCCGGAGGTGCGGTGAGAGTAGTCGTTGAGGCTGCCGGAGTCAGAGACATAGTTTCAAAAACCCTAGGAACGAGTAATCAGGCGTCAAATGTCTATGCTACACTGTATGCTTTAAAGCAGCTAAAGCCATTAGGTTTGAGAGAGCCAGTAAGTTTGGTCAAGACAAAAGAAAAGACTAAAAAGGAGAAAAATAATGCAGCTAAGTAATTTACCAAAAGTTAAAACTAAAGATAAAAAAAGGATTGGGAGAGGTCTGGGATCTGGTAAGGGTAAAACTGGTGGAAGAGGCTCTAAAGGTCAAAAAGCCCGGGGGAAAATTCCGGCTTCGTTTGTTGGCGGAAGCCTGCCTTTTTATAAAAAACTTCCCTATGTCAGAGGCTGGGGGAATAAAAAATCCGGGGAAAAGCCGGTCATTGTTACAACTTCGAAGCTAAATACCTTAAAAGCCAAAACTATAGTCAACATCCAAAGCCTGTCGGAGCACAAGCTGGTATCTCCTAAGGCTGTCGGTAAAAGAGGCGTAAAAGTTTTAGCTAAAGGTGAACTTAAGGTGGGTTTAACAGTTGAAGTTCCTGCCAGCAAAAAAGCCAAACAGATGATTGAGAAAGCAGGAGGTAAAGTTGCTCAGTGAACTTTTTAAGCCGTTTATTAATGCATTTAAGCTGCCGCAGCTTCGGCGCAAAATTTTAATTTCAATCCTAATTATTGTAATTTTTAGAGTTGTGGCTCATATCCCGATTGGCGGTGTTAATCTTGCAGGATTGAAGGACCTGTTTGCCGGTAATGAACTTTTAGGACTTTTAGACATCTTCTCCGGCGGCACTTTGGCAAATTTCTCGGTGATTGCTTTAGGGCTTAATCCCTACATCAACGCCTCAATTATTATCCAACTTTTGACCATGGTTATCCCAAAACTGGAGTCTCTTTCCAAATAAGGTGTATACGGCAGGCAAAAAATTACCCAGTATACAAGGTTTTTAACAGTTCCTTTAGCAGTACTTCAAGCAATCGGAATGTATACCCTTTTGAAAAATCAGCGTCTGATTGAAGTAAGTTCCCCTTTGGATATCTTAACAATCATTGTCGGTATGGTTGCCGGAACTATCTTTTTAATGTGGTTGGGCGAACTTTTAACCGAATATGGGATAGGTAATGGCATTTCAATTTTGATATTTGCCGGAATTGTTGCCCGCGCCCCGGTAGTGCTATTTCAGACAGCATCAATTGTTGAGCGTCAGCAAGCGTTAAACCTACTGATTTTCTTGGGTTTAGCAGTTTTAGTTACCGCAGCAATTGTTTTTGTAAATGAGGGAAGGCGGCAAATTATGGTCCAGTATGCCAGAAGGTTTGCTGCCGGCAGACAGACAGGTGCCACCCATACCTACCTGCCGCTAAGGGTAAACCAGGCAGGGGTTATCCCGATAATCTTTGCCGTTTCTTTAGTGCTGCTTCCCAGCTTTGGAGCTCAGTTTTTAGCCCAAATGCCCCAGCCCCTGCTGCAAAATGTCGGCCGCTGGCTTTTGACAAACTTTAATCCCCAGTCCTGGGTATATAATTTAACTTATTTCCTTTTAGTAATAGGGTTTACCTACTTTTATACGGCAGTCATTTTTAACCCCACTAAGATTGCCGATGAAATTAAAAAATACGGGGGTTATATTCCGGGAATCAGGCCGGGGAGTACCACAGCAGCTTATTTAAATTTCATTCTTTTGCGTATAACCCTGGCTGGAGCCATTTTTTTAGGCTCAATTGCGATTTTGCCGTCAATCATTGGTGCGGCCACAAATATCTCAACCCTGGCAATTGGCGGAACCTCTCTTTTAATCGTGGTCTCGGTTATTTTGGATTCAGCTAAACAGTTTGAAAGCCAGCTGATTGAAAGAAACTATGAAGGGTTTTTACGGGGGAGGGGTGGTAAGTAATGAGAATTTTGATCGCAGGATTGCCCGGCACCGGCAAAAGTACCCAGGCTCATAAAATTTCACAGAATTTAGGATTCCATTTAATCCAGATGGGGGAGAGTTTAAGAAAAATTGCTTCGGAAGGCAGCGAGCTTGGAGCAAGAATAAAAGACATAATGCATAAGGGCGAGCTGGTGGATGATGAGACTGTGGCGCAGGTGATTAAAGAGGCAATCGATGAAGCGGATGGAAATTCCAATATAGCAATGGAAGGTTATCCAAGATCAGTCAGCCAAGTTAAAGTTTTTGACCCCGGATTTGACAAAGTTTTTTTTCTAAGCCTTTCCGAGGAAGAAATGCTTAAAAGGCTTTTAGACCGCGGCAGGAGTGATGATACGCCTGAGGCAGTCAAGGTCAGGATTCAGGTTCAAAAGGCAGGTCTGGATGAAGTCCTAAGAGAGTATAAGGATAAAGGTACGGCAGTAATTGAAATCGACGCATCACAAAGTATAGACGAGGTTTTTGAAAGTATCGCCAAAAACCTGAGATGATGGTCAAGCCCAGAACAAAGGAGCAGCTAAAACTTATGCGCAAAAGCGGGGCTATCAGCGCTTTTGCGATGAAACAGGTTTTAAAGGCAGTCAAGCCTGGGGCAAATTTGAAGACTTTGGATGCAATAGCTGAAGAGGCGATAGTTAGAAAAGGTGCCAAGCCCTCATTTATGACTGTTCCGGGCTATAAATGGACGACCTGTCTGACCATAAATGAAGAGGTTGTTCACGGTATACCGCGGGATATTGTATTAAAGGAAGGAGATAAGTTAAGCATCGATTTGGGGGCGGTCTATAAGGGTTGGCATACTGATACGGCCTGGAGTTTGATGGTTGGAGGGTCAAAATCGGAATTTCTAGACTGCGGCGAAAAAGCCATGTGGGATGGGATTTCAAAGGCAGTCGCTGGAAACACAATTGGTGATATATCAAATGCCATCCAGACAGAGATTGAGAGTAAAGGATATTCGGTTGTACGAACTTTGGTTGGCCATGGTGTAGGCAGGCAGCTTCATGAAGAGCCGGAGGTGCCGGGGATAGGAGAGAGGGGTATGGGACTGCTCTTAGAAAAAGGAGTAACACTAGCGATAGAGTCGATCTATGCCAAGGGTGACCATGAGGTCGTTTTGGCAAATGACGGTTGGACTATCGTTTCCAAAGATGGCAGTCTTGGAGGTTTGTTTGAAATGACGGTTGTGGTAGGAGATAAAAAACCCAAGGTTTTAACTGATTGGAGGAAAGTGTAGTTAAAAGTTCAAAGTGCAAAGTTAAAAGTTGACTTTAAAATTTTTAATTTTTAACTTTAAACTTTTAATTTGTTATGCTATGGGTTGTTATTTGAAGCTAGTTTTAATATAATTTGAAGGTTGCAAAAATGGATCAAAATCAACAAGTATCGGACTTAATAAAAGTACAAGGTGTTGTTCGGGAAGTCTTGCCTAATACCCTTTTTCGGGTAGAGATTGATCGCTCGGATGATCTACCTGAGCTTATGGGCAGGGTGATTTTGTGCCATATTTCTGGTAAAATGCGCAGAAATTATATCAAGCTTTTGGCAGGAGATCGGGTTGAACTTGAGATGAGTCCCAAGTATGACCTGGACAAAGGCAGAATTACGTTTAGGTTAAAATATTGAAAGGAAATTAATCGTGAAAGTAAAAGCATCAATAAAAAAACGTTGTAATTTTTGTAAATTTGTTAGACGTGAAGGCGTGCTTTATGTGATCTGCCCAAGAGA
>CAYMTV010000009.1:18893-35382 GCA_964393525.1 uncultured Gammaproteobacteria bacterium
TATGGCTAGAATTGCAGGAGTTGATTTAATAAGCGAAAAACGCACAGATATTGCTTTAACCTATATTTTTGGTATAGGCAGGTCTAATGTGGCTTCAGTTTTGGAAAAAGCCAAAGTTGAAGGATCAAAAAGAATCAAAGATTTGTCAGAAGAAGAAGTTAATAGATTGCAAAAAGCGGTT
Organism: uncultured Gammaproteobacteria bacterium; assembly: GCA_964393525.1. Lineage (GTDB taxonomy): Bacteria > Patescibacteriota > Microgenomatia > Daviesbacterales > UBA10151 > CAYMTV01. The sequence continues at coordinate 19,075 of CAYMTV010000009.1, forward strand.
GAGGAAGTAAAAGTTGAAGGGGATTTGAGGCAGGAAATAGGGCAAAATATTAAACGGCATGAGGAAATTGGAACTTACAGGGGTTTGCGTCACAGAAAGGGACTGCCGGTAAGAGGACAGAACACCAGAAGAAACGCCCGAACCAGGAAGGGCAAGAGGAAAACAGTCGGAACAATCAGAAAAGAAGTAGTTGCTAAAACAGGTGGCCCAGTACCAGGAGCACAAGCTCCAGCACCGGCAGCAGCAGGAGGTAAAAGCTGATGGCTAAGAAAACGATTTCATCCAAGAAAAAAGCTGCAGCTCCAAAAAATGTGACTAATGGTCGCATCTATGTAACTGCGACTTTTAATAATACTTTGGTAAGTTTGACCGACCAAAAAGGCAATATACTGGCTTGGGGGTCTTCTGGTGGATCGGGGTTTAAAGGCGCCAGAAAAGCCACACCTTTTGCCGCAATCTCGGCGGTCGAAACCGTTGCCAAAAAAGCCAAAGAATTCGGGGTTTCCACGCTTGAAGTATTTATTAAAGGCCCGGGGCCGGGCAGGGATGCCTCAATCAGGGCTTTAAGAAATGCAGGGTTAAATATTACAATGATTGCCGATGTTACCCCTGTGCCGCACAACGGACCCAGGGCTAAGAAAAAAAGGAGAGTTTAAATAGGGTATAGATAATACGTCTAGCGTTTAGTTGAATTTGTTTTTATGCATTTCTAACTATACGCTAAACCCTAAACGCTAAACGCTAAACGCTAATATGAGTAGATACACAGGACCAAAGAGAAGATTATCAAGAAGAGAAGGAATTGCCCTCACTACCAAAGATGCCAAATTTATCGAGCGCAAGGGAGCGGTGCCACCGGGCCAAAGAGGCACCAGAACCAGAATTAAAAGACTTTCGGAGTTTGGACTGCAGCTTAGGGAAAAACAAAAAGCCAAAAGGATTTATGGGTTGACAGAGAAGCAGTTTAGAAATACCTTTACCGAGGCTGCTAAATCCAAAGGTGCAACCGGACAAAAGCTGCTGGAACTTTTGGAGACAAGGCTGGATAACTTGGTTTATAAGCTTGGTTTTGCACTTTCTCGGGCCGGGGCCAGACAGACGGTTTCCCACGGACACATCAGGGTAGATAATAAAAAAGTCACAATCCCATCATTTAAGGTCAAAGTCAACTCCGTAGTTGCAATTTCGCCTAAATTCGTGGATAATATCCAGGTTAAAAAAAGTTTGGAAGCAAACCCTACCTTGCCGGACTGGCTTGAAAGGAAAGCCACAGTAGGCAAGGTTTTAAGAGCTCCAAACCGGGAGGAGATGGAGCAGTCTGTCTCAGAACAGCTGATAGTGGAATATTATTCTAGGTAAGAAGGAGGATTTAAAAACGTGATTAAATTTAAAGTCAAAACAGAAAAAGATAATGGAAATAATGCGCTGATTGCAATTGAACCTCTGGAGCAGGGCTATGGTCATACACTTGGGAACAGCTTAAGAAGATGTCTTTTAACATCGCTTGAAGGAGCTGCCATAACCTCGGTTAAAATCTCGGGTGTCCAGCATCAGTTTTCTACAATCCCAGGAGTAATTGAAGACGTTATTGAAATAATCCTTAACTTAAAAAAGGTCAGGGTAAAGATATATGGTGATAAACCAATTCGCCTGACTTTACAAAAATCTGGCAAGGGAGAAGTTAAGGCAGGGGATATCGATGCCTTAGGTCAGGGTGAAATTGTCAATCCCGATCAGCACATTGCAACAATTTCTGATGCCAAGGGAAAACTCTCTTTTGAGATGACTGCAGAAAAAGGCGTAGGGTATGTTCCTTCAGATGAGAAAAAAACTGCTGAGATCGGTGTTGTTCCGGTTGATGCGATATTTACCCCAATTCTTTCGGTAAATTACACGGTCGATCAAACCCGTGTCGGAAGAAGCAGCGATTTTGACAAAGTTACCTTGGATATTACAACCGATGGTACTATTACTCCTCTTCAGGCAGTTGAAAAAGCAGCTCAGATCCTAAGCGGATATTTCCAACAGATTTATCAACCTGCTCAAGAAGAGGAAGAAGTTGAGTCTTTAGCTCCAAGCTTTATGACCGAGGATTTGATGAAATCTTCCGTTGAAGAGCTGGATCTGCCTGTTAGAATCACCAATGCTTTGAAGGCAATAGAGGTAGATACCATTGGAAAGCTTTTGACAATTCCTTCCTCTCAGCTTATGAAAGCTAAGAACTTAGGCGCAAAATCCCTGACTTTAATTCAGGAAAAACTTGCGGAGAGGGGGCTTAGTTTAGGTGAGGCATAGAGTATATGGCAAATTGCTTGGAAGAGATAAAAATCAACGGACTGCACTTTTTAAGGCTCTAGTCCAATCCCTTATCCTGTCTGAAAAAATCCAGACCACCGAAGCTAAAGCTAAAGCCATAAAAGGACTAATAGATAAATTAATTACCCAGGCAAAATCTCCCAACACCAGACGTTTAGTCGGACAATTTCTTGTCAGCAAACAGGTTCAGGATAAATTGATCAAAGATATCGCTCCAAGATTAAAAAGCAGGACCTCAGGTTATACCTCCATTACCAAGCTTGGCAGAAGGATGGGGGATGGTGCAATGATAGTCCAGATGAGATTACTGGTAGAATCAGTAGAGCCGGTAAAACCGGTAAAGTCGGTAAAGGCAAAAGAAGCAGCTGCAAAAGCTGAGACTAAGAAACTTAAAGCTGCGGAAAAACCAAAATCAAAAAAGGAGACTAAATAGTTTATGAGTACGAACGTCTTATCGGCAAAAGACATCAAAAGAAACTGGCATCTTGTTGATGCTCGGGGAAAAATTTTGGGAAGAGTGGCAACAGAAATTGCTAGCAAACTCACCGGTAAAAATAAAGTCAATTATGTGCCCTATCTTGATACCGGTGATTTTGTCATTGTTACTAATGCAGCAGAGGTAAAAGTAACCGGTAATAAACCTTTGCAAAAAACATATTTTAGACACTCCGGATATCCTGGTGGAGATAAAACCGAAACTTTTGAAAGACTAATAAAAAGAAGGCCGGAGGAAGTTATAAGACATGCTGTTAAAGGAATGCTCCCTAAGACTAAGCTTGGAGATAAAATGATCAAAAAACTTTATGTTTTTGCAGGCAACAAACATCCTTTTGCAAAACAGCTGGGCGTTAAAGAGGAGGTAGTTGAGACTGTTCAACAGTAAATATTATGGCAGATGCGGCAACCCCAACAACTGAGACTAAAAAAAACAAAAGTTACCACCAAGCTGTTGGCCGAAGGAAAGAAGCGATCGCCCGGGTCAGGCTTTTTTCCGGACAGGGACAACTAACGGTTAATGGTAAGCCAATAGCCGAATATTTCAAAGGCCAGATCTTTCAAAAAGCCTATCAAAAGCCTTTTGAAATTACTAAAACTTTAGGTAAGTTTACCGGTACGGTAAAAGTAGAAGGCGGAGGTACTTCTTCCCAACTTGATGCAGTCATCCATGGGATTTCTAGAGCTTTAGAACAGGCCAATAAAGAAGCCTTCAGGCCTCTTCTAAAAACCGCCGGGTTACTTACCCGGGATGCCAGGGTGAAAGAAAGAAGAAAATTCGGTTTAGCCCACAAAGCGAGGGCAAAGAAACAATCTCCCAAGCGTTAAGGTTTTTAATGCTTGAAAAACCAAAACCCCTGTACTACATTTAGAGTATCAATTTGACTTTCGAAAGGGGGTGAGAATCTTGGGAAATTTACTTACTCCTCGAGGCGTCCTGTTATATGGAGGTATTATCCTTTTAGTTTTAGGCGTTGGAGGGATGACTTTCCTTGGTCCAACCCCTGAAGCGTCCGCCCTAGGTGAATTCAACTGGCTGGATGGAGCGGAAAATGTCGCCCATTTAGTACTTGGGGTTGTAGCACTTGGAGCATATTACATGCTTAAGGATGCGCAACTTCAAAAATGGCTGGTTGCCTTAGTTGGGATCATTGCCGCGATCGCAACAGTTGTGGGTTTTATGAATGCCGGAGCCCCGGTTCCAAATGCCGGTGTGACCAATTTAGAGTTTTCGGATAATATAATCCACTTGGTTGTGGCAGCTTGGGCGCTTTATGCAGCGTTTATGACTAAGGCTGGTTCCAGTGCAGAAGGAGCTTAAAAGTCTCAGGTATTATGCTGGAAAACGGGATCTAAACTTTAGGTCCCGTTTTCAAATTTCTTCAAATAATAACTTCAACTCGGATATGGAACTCACACAATCAAAATTTAAAATCCTTCCACTAAATGGTGGCAATCTTTTGAAACTCATTAAAGTTAATAGATATATGGACCAAATCTTTCGCGGTTGATATGGTTTAGTGGAACCTTTAATTTTATCAGCATACTCCAGATTCCATCAACAAATGATGTAGATCCGCTAATAAAAAAGTAGCTGTTTGAAAACTCTTCCAAAATCTCCGATAAAAGCTTTATATCAATCCTTCCATTCCTTCCTTCCGTTGATTTCTTGCCGGTAAATGTTTTAATAACTTGTAAATTTTTAATGCGTTTTTTAAAGCTATTAATTTCGGAAGAATAGGGAATATCATCTTTTGTTTCAGCACTGATAACTAGAACAAGTTGTCGATTAACAGGATGCTTTGAAATATATCTCAGCATACTAATAAAGGGCGTAACACCACTACCTCCGGCAATTAAGACTACCGGGTTATATTTTTTATAATTGATGTAAAACTTCCCCAAAGGCCTGCTAATTTGAACAAAGTCGCCAACTTTTAAATTAAAAAGTTTGGGTGAGACCTCACCGCCTTTTAAAAGCTGAATTCCAAATTCCAACTGATCTTTTTTATCCGGCGAAGAGACAATGGAAAACTTCCGCGAACCGCCATTTGCAACAGGCCTGATTTCAGAGTACTGTCCGCTTTTAAATTTTGAAAATCCCGGAATTTTAAAAGTCAGAGATTTTATTTCAGCTGTTTTTTGGATTGATTCTACCAATTCTCCCCTAAACCATTTACTCATTAATATCGTAGCCCCCTTGTCTTAGTATTTCTATTTTATGATTGTATAATTTTATTAAAGTTGACGGATGAGAAACAACTTTTCCACCGTTAATATAAAAATCAATTTTATCCCCAAAATATTTTTTTGCCTGCTCAATTGATTTGGCAGATTTCTCGCCTTCTAAATTGGCGCTTGGTGCAGAAAGTGGCCCGGTGAGTTTAAGTAATTCTAAAAGCCATCTGTCTTTAGGCATTCTAAAAGCCAAACTTTTTTGACCTCTATGTAAGTAACTAAGATTTTCATCGGGACAATGTAAAACTACACTAAGCGGATTCGGCCAGTTTTTTTCAAGAAAAGTTTTCTGGGAACGAGTTAATGTAATGTTAAATAATTTTAGATCCGCCAGTGAAGAAATTAAGATAATCATTGGTTTGTTCTTACTTCTTTTTCTTAGCTCATAAATTTTTTCAACAGTTTTAGGTATTAAAGCAGAACCAACAATTCCATAAATGGTGTCACTTGGAATAACCCCAATACCGCCACCTCTTAAAATCTCTTCTATCTGTTGCTCGGATTTATTTTTAATTATTTTTCTCATCAGGATGATATTATACAAAAATGTAAGAAAGTTAAGCGTTGTAAAGATGATAAAAATCTGGTTAGATTAAACTCAGGAAAAAAGGAGGTGATTTTAAAAATGCCTGAAGTAAATTTTGTGGAAATAGTTGTTGCGGCGGTTGCGGCAATAATTTTAGGGTTTTTGTGGTATGGACCAATATTTGGCAAAACCTGGATGAAGCTTACGGGAGTGACCGAGGCCAAAATTAAAGAAGCCAAAGAAAAAGGGATGACAAAGTCTTATGTTCTGATGATGGTTGGATCTTTGATTATGGCTTATGTTTTAGCCTCGTTCATTGAACTTACAGGGATGGTAGGAGCTGTTGGAGGTGCAACGACCGGTTTTTGGGCCTGGCTTGGATTTGCGGCAACAGTCCAAAGCTCAAAGGTATTATGGGGCAGTGACTCATGGAATTTGTATTTTCTTGAGACAGGATATTATCTGGTTTCTCTTTTGGTAATGGGTGCAGTAATGGGGTCGATGTAATTAGGGAAGGTTACTTCCCACCACCACAGCGTGCAAAAGGCTCTTCTGATAGATAGGCCCAGTAGCGGTCGCCGAAACTGAAGTGCCACCATTCATATGGATAGTTTACAAACCCTGCGTTTTCCATGACAGTTATTAAAATCTTCCTGTTGTCTTTTGCTTTTTTTGAGATATTTTCCGAATACGTTAGGCAAGTTTCATTATAACTTGAGTTATTATCCGGAAAGCCTCCCATCTCAAGGGGTAGATTGTTTTCGTTCACCAAAATTAAATCTACTGCCCCTCCGGTTGAGTGGGGCGGGATAATATCCGGCGGGGCAATAAATTTACTGGCTTCTATATAAAGTTTTTCTTCGTCTAAATAGGAAAACTGTTTTCTTAGTTTATTTTTATAGTGATTAAATATTTTCTTTTGATATTCAATTGGTCTGAATGCTTCCTTGATAAAAAGGTAGATACTCTCAGGTAGACTATCTTGAGCGTGCAGTAACTTTTTAAAAACCTCTCTTCTTGCTTTAGAAAAATCTGGAGTAACAGATGTTAAGTTTTTTTGGGAATTATCACAACGGATTTTTGACTTTTCTTTTAACAGATCAACTAGAGGTTCGTTAGTCTCTTTAATTGGTATAGATAGAACTTTGGGATCCGAAATTAAAGTAATATTCTGCAATGCCATTGTAGTAAAGATATTATAATTGTAAAACCATTAAAATATACAACCATAAATGGTTATATCGCAGATGAGCAAAGCTCTTGCTTCGCAAAAAACCGCGATTAACCTAGCGGTTATTAATCAAAATACTAGGTATTTAAAATTATAGCCGCTTCGCCAAAACCCCGGACTTTAGTCCGGGTGATGTAGGCGAAGCAAAGGTTAAAGATTCCGCGGATATGAAATGCGAAGCGGTTTAAGCTAAAATACAAGAAAACCGCGGACTATAAGTCCGCGGAAGCTTATAAATTGTGATATTTTGATTATAGTAATGATCAGACTTTTTTTAATTTTAGTACTGGTGACTTTTGTAACGTATTTTCTTTTTACGCGGATTATTCCGACGGCTAAACAAACTTTGGATAAAGTTAGCTTCAAAGTCGAAGCGCAATTGCCCAAAGTTAATTTTGAAACTATCTTTGCCAATGATCACAGCCAAGTTAACTCTTTGCCTAAAGATAAACTAATAACAGTAATTGCAACAGGAGATGTAATTCCTGCCAGGTCTGTCAATTACCAGTCCGCTGTCAGGAAAAATTTTCTGTGGCCTTATGAAAAAACCTCCGGATTTATTGCCGATGCCGATATAACTTTCATAAATCTAGAAACTCCGCTTCTGCAAAACTGCCCGTTAACCCAGGAAGGTATGATTTTTTGCGGCAGTGACCGTCATATTGAGGGACTTGTTGGGTCTGGGATAGATGTTGTAAGTTTGGCTAACAATCATGCCGGAAACTGGGGGCAAAAAGGGGTTGAGGAGACTGCAGATCTTTTGGAAAGTAACCGAATACTTGTAACAGGTATAAAAAGGGGATACGTGCTTTATGAGGTTAAGGGTATCAAATTTGCCTTCTTAGGTTACAGTGATATTGAGAAAAATGAGATTGTCTCTAAAGCAGAAGAGGATATTATAAGGCAAGAAATTGCCCAAGCCAAAAAAGCCGCGGATGTGGTAATTGTTACGTTTCACTGGGGAGCAGAATACAAATCCCAGCCGGATAAAAGACAGATAAGTTTGGGACACCAGGCAATTGATAGTGGTGCAGATTTAATCATAGGCAATCATCCGCACTGGATCCAGCCGGTGGAAATTTACAAAGATAAATTAATAACTTATGCCCACGGCAATTTTATCTTTGATCAGGAGTGGAGTGAGAATACAAAACTTGGAGTTGTAGGGAAATATACTTTCTATGGTAGTAATCTGGTTGAGGTGGAGTATTTCCCAGTAAGGATTATTGACTATGGACAGCCGTATTTTTTAGAAAGTTTGGAAAAACAAAAAATTTTAGATGAAATGAAAAATGAAAGTTTGATTTTGAGCAGGTCATCACTTTCTGAATAAGATCATTATCCCAAACAGAACTAAAATTAAAGGCCAAAGTCTTCTAAACTTCTCCGCGCTTTGGCGGATGTCTTTAACATTTTCTTTAATATGTCGGGCGGATAAATCTCTACCGCTACTTTCGGATGGGGTTACCAGCCAAAGGATGATATAAATTAAAATTCCAGACCCGCCAAAGACCGTCATTAAAACAAAAATAATTCTGATAATTGTCGGGTCAATATTAAAATACTCACCCAATCCTCCGCAGACTCCGGCGATAATCCGGTTAGTTTCGGAACGGTAAAGACGGGGCGTAGTTGCCATAACAAGCTGTAATATATATTAAATAATTTTGGAAGTCTAGGATATTTTATTTATACTTAAATGATATGTTTAAAAGAATTTTATTTATTTATCTGGCAGGAGTTCTGCTGCTCATTTTATCCAGCTATCTCTTTTACTATAATCCTGCAATTAAAGCTACTATAATTTCCGCGTTATTGATCTTTATTACCTCTTATCTGATGCCTTTTTGGTTTAAGTTATTTTTAAAAGCCAAAAGCTACCGGGGAAAATTTAGAAAAAAACTTTTGGATTTTTCAAAGAAAAACGGGATAGAGTTAAACGATATTTTGGTGATAGAAAGCAAACGTTCAAATGCCTGTGCATTCAGTTTTGCAAACAATGCAACAGTTTGTTTTAACTCCAACACCTTAAAAAATCATCCCTATCCCGAAATAGAAGGAGTCATGGCCCATGAGATTGGACACCACACTAACAATGATATCCATACCTATGAATTTTTTATACTACTGTTTTTGCAGATTGGGGTTTTTCTAAATATGATTTTACTTCTGATTATTAACCGGGAAAATAGCTTTCTAATTTTAACCTCTTTTTTGACCGGGCTGGTTTTGCTGCCGGTCGCTCTTGCTATAAGCCGGTGGAGGGAAGGTAAGGCGGATGAGTATGCTAAAGAAGTTTTAAAAAAACCCAAGGACTTTGGAGACTTTTTAAAAAGAATGATTGAGTATGATAAAAAATTTGGTGGAAAAATAAATAAAAATCCGTCACTTCTTTTTAAACTTTTGGGAACTCATCCGCTTCTATATGATCGGATTAAAAACTTAAGCTAGATTTGACTTTATGTTGCCGGGATAGAAAATAAATTAAGATCATAAGTAGAATTGTTACCAGAAGTCCTGCCATGCTTAAGGCAAAATATCCGCCCATAGCAAAAAGCGGACCCGAGCCCAAACTGGAAAGCCCGGCAATAAAAGCAATCAAGCTATCAATTATTCCTTGAATTTTGCTTCTAACTTCATTTGGTAAAGAGCTTGATAAAAGCGAAGACCCGGCTACATATCCAAAGTTCCACCCCAGTCCTAGCAAAAATAACGATATTGCCAAAACCACTCCTGAGGTTGTCATAGGAGCCAAAATTACAGAGCTTGCCAAAATTAATCCCCCGACGAACATCATTGGGACATGTCCAAACTTATCAACCAGATATCCGGTTAAAGCAGCCAGCCCAAACATCCCCAAAGTGTGAGCTGCTATAACATAGCCGATTACCTCATTACCGTAATGCAGTTTGTGGATATGCAGTGGAGTCATCACCATTAAAACTACCATTACTAACTGGCTTATTACCATGCTACTAAAAGCCAGTTGAACCAGAGGCAACTTAAAAGATTTTATAAAAGACACTTTGCTTGGGATTTTTCCGATAACTTTTTCTTCGGAGATATGTCCTAACCCCCTAGCTACTTTGTTTGGGTCAGGGTATAAAAATGTTAAAGTGACAAGTCCTGCTAGTAAATACAAAAAACCTGCCAATCCCCAGGTCCCCGAATCCGGTGGGAGCCCAATGTTTGCAGCAAGCTTACTGCTTAACGGTGCAATCAATGGCCCAACCACCCCTCCGATCGCTGAGGCAAAAACCACCCTTCCAATCATCCTGGCTCTTTTTGACTCTTCAAACATCTGGCCTACGGCATATCTACTTAAATCCCCGGAAGCCCTGGCTGTGCCAAAGAAAAATGCAGATATTAGTATCGGGTAAAATGAGTTATTAAAGATTGCCCAGACTCCAATTACCGCGCCCAGCGCGCCCATTATATAGCCTAAGGTGAGTCCAAACCTCCAGCTTATTCGGTTCATAAGACTTCTCATAAAATAGGCGGTTAATGCCGGAGTAAAAATCAAAATTGAATGAGGCAGCCCGGCAAAGGATTCCTGACCGGATAACTCAAAAGCGGAGATTGATAAAACTGTAAAAAGGGTAACAGTTCCTGCAGAAAAGATACTTTGAGATAAAAATATAACTTGAGTTAATTTATTTTTGGCTTTTTGATGATCCATGTCAAACTTTAAAATATTACACTTAATAGGAAAAACAAACAATCCTTAAAAAAGCTTAATTTGGGGATTATCATCCAGTGAAAGTTTATCTAAATCCTCTTGCGTAACAGGTACTTCAAAAACTTTTTGTTTTGACCCGTGCCCGTGGATTAGTTTAATCTGTGATTTTGGAGTATCAAGATACTCTGAAAGTTTTTCAATAATTGCTGCGTTGGACTTGCTCTTAACCGGTGGCTCTTTAACGGCGATCTGAAAGGTAGCTCTTCCTACATATTTAATATATTCATTTTTCCTTCCCGGCCTGGCCGCGACATGAATTTTCATATGCTTATTTAAGGATTTTTGTCGGATAGTTTAAGGTAACCTGCGCTTTCCATTCTTTTTAATACTTCATCCAAAGCATCTTTGCGAATAAAGAAATGTCTTTCCAGATCATATCTGAAAAAGCCGATAAACTTTATTTTATTTTTGTATTGAATTTTACTTTTAATATCCTCTAAATTTGTGTAACTATTTTTAAGCTTTTTAATAAAATCTTTTCCCGGCTCAATACCAAAGATAGAATATTCAGTATTGAAAATTACGATTTTGGGTTTATTTCTTTCAATATCTAAATTTAATTCTTCACGGATTTTTACTGATTTATCCATTGCCGGAACAAAGAAATAATACTTTGAGGCAACTTTACCTTTGGCATAGAAATTGCTCTCCGGATCAAAAGGCCCAATTAAAAAATAATCTTCCTTATTGATTAGGCTATTGAGAAAGGGGGAAACCGGGTGGGATTGATAAATTGGTTCCTTGCTTTGAAATTGACTATTAATTTTATAAAACCATTGGTCATAAACAAAACTGTAGTAAGAAGCGGAGTAGCTTAAAAGCGCAGAAAGGCAAATTGCAGCTACTCCTTTATTGAATAAGCTGTATTTTTTTAAAAAAATTTCCCATAAATAAATTAGTGCAAAAACACTGTTAAATAAGGAAATTAAAATATAGGGAGTTGCCTGGTAGTCATTCTCTCCAGGGTTTAAAGGCTCATTTCTAATATTGACATAAACTATCAGAAGAAAACTTAATAAGAAAAGCCTAAACCGCCGGGTCAGTAAAAGAAAAACCCAAAGAATAGTATTTCCCAAAAATAGGGCATAAACAAAATGATTATTGGAGCCAAAATTATTAATAGTGGAAAGAATACTTTTATAAGCATTGACAAATTTTATAAATAGTAAGTAGGCAAGTTCCAATAAATTTTTGGCTTCTGCCGCTTCCCCGTAGACATAGTACTCTTTGTTAAAAATAACTGTTTCAAAATAAAAATCGGAAAAGCTTTTAGTTAGAAATAAATATCCCCCATATAAAAGGTAAGGGACAGCTATTAAGAATATCCTGATTAAAAACTCTTTTTTAATGTTTGGAGATTTTCTGAAAAAAAGTTCAGCGAATGCAAAGATATAAATAACAATTGCAGCAATGATAAAAGTGTAGGTGGTAAAAGCAGCTAAAAAACTTAAAAAAGTAATCAGAAAAAAAATTGGTTTTGAGGAAAACTTATTTTTGAAAAGTGAATAAAATAATGTAATATATGCTCCGCTTAGGAAAAAACCGGATAAGTTATCCGCAACCAGCAAGTGTCCCCAAAAGTAAGTGGAAGAAAGGGAGGCAATTAAAAAGAAGATGGTTGCGGTAACACCGCTTTTATACCCATAGTTTTTTATCAAAAAATGCACAAAAAGCATACTTAATATCCAAAGAATGCACTGATAAGCAATTCTGAAAACAAAAAAATCCCGACCGGAAATAAGTTCAATTAATGATGCGAAATAGTAAGCAACAGGCCCGTGGTGTGAGAAAAAATCTTTATAAAGGATGTTGCCCTTTAAAACCTGCAGCCCGCCAAATAGGTTATCAAATTCATCCGGGAAGGAAATATAAAATGAGTTGGTGTAGTTTAAAAAAAGCAGGAGCAAAAGGAGAATTAATATTAGCGCTGTTTTCACTGATTAAGGATGACATATCTTAAATACAGGTGTAAACCCTATAAAACCTATGACGGACTACTAAGGAAAAGCATACTCCTGGTTTTACCCTGGCAAAGTTGGCAGAATGGGAAAAATGAAGTAGACTTCTTGCTTTAGGATAGGGTAGAATACCTAAGCCGCCATTATGGATGATAAAAAGCTCATTGAAGAACTGCTCCAACGTATTTACTCACTCGAGGCTAGGGTGAGTAAGCTTGAGCGGATTACTGTTACCCATCACCGGGCGATTATCAAAAGAAGCTTAGAGCCTAAGAACGAAATCTTGGAAGATGCTGTGCGGGTTTTAAGGGATTATGATTTTATCTCCACACCTCTTTTACAAAAAAGACTTAAAGTAGGCTATACCAAAGCTTTGAGAGTTATGACTGAGCTTGAGCGTGAAGGATTGATCTCAAAAGGTAATGAAGAATCCCCAAGAAGAGTGCTTCTTATCAAAGATAGCTAAGTTATCTTACAAAAAGTACAGCGTTTGGTAAGTTCCTTCCCGGACCTACTTTATAACCCCCCTCATACCAGAGTGCAGCAGACCCACCCCCGTCCAAATTTAAAGCATTTTGGGCCCCAATTGCTTTAAAAAGCTGAGCAAAATCCGCCATATCAACGTTGTAGGCAATCACAAGATATACTTTTGTTCCTGCAAACCCGATTCCGCCTTTTGTGCCTTTAGTCCCCTGTTTTTCCGAAAGCTGCCCTTGTTCTACTGTTATCTGTCCGTTGTTTAAAATCCCCGGGTAGTTGACTATTCCTCCTCCCGGACCGCCCCGATAAGAGTTGGCATCCTGTCTGTAGTACATAGTTGCTCCCTCCTGGTAGATTAAGGATCTATTATTCCAGGAAAAATTTCCCTCATTTAACCACTTTTTATTTTTTGAGTTAAGCACCGGAAAATCAAAGGAGTCTTTTTTATCCGCACACTCTGGATAGGCTGCCGGACAAAAATAAGTTCCATTGATTGCAGCAAACGCCCCGTTTCTTGAAGCAAAGTCTGCCAAAGGAATTGTTGGGCAGTCTTTCGGACAATCCGAATCATTTGCAGTATCGGTTACCATCCTGGCGCCCGTTGATAAGTCCAAGGTTACAATATCGGCATTAAAAGTTCCCCGTTCTGTGGCAACCGCAATCCGGCCAAATCCGGTAGATGGGGGAGCAGATACCGAATTTACGGGTGCGGCTGAAGGCTTGGGAGATGGGGTAGCTGTAGAAGAAACAGTGGGAATTGGGGTTGGAACAGGAGTTGGGGTAGGAGAAGGGGAGAGTGAAGTGCTGATTGCAGGACTGGAGGATGCTTTTTTAACAGTTAACCCCTCATTTTTAAAAACCGACCTATTTAAAAACAGGATAAAGGCCACCGATGCAACTATTACCACAAGTGAGAGGTGGGCAAACCCCCTTTGGGAAAAAATAGGCATGTATTTAGATTAAAAGAAAATTAGCTGTTTTGCAAAGTTAAAGCTTGATGATTTGCTCCCAGGGGAAATCCGGGTTACCGAAGTGGCCATAAGTGGCGGTTTTAAAATAAATCGGCTTTCGAAGATCAAGCCGCTCGATTATGGCCAAAGGCCTGAAATCAAATTTTTTTACAATGAACCTGGAATGGGATTTGCCGTCCTGATCAACTGCCTCAACCATGAGCGGTTCGGCCCGGCCGATCGCGTATGAAACCGAAACTAAAACATGCTTGGCGTACCCGTTGGCCACCAGATTTTTGGCAACAAACCGGCACATGTAGGCGGCCGAACGATCGACCTTTGTCGGGTCTTTGCCGGAAAACGCTCCCCCGCCGTGAGGGACTAAGCCCCCGTATGTATCAACGATAATTTTTCTTCCGGTGAGCCCGGTATCAGAGGCAAATCCGCCAATTACAAACTTGCCGGTCGGGTTTACCAAGACCTCCACTCCTTCGAGATTGCCGATTACCGGTTTGATTAACTTTTCTATTAAATCTTTTCTGATTTGAGCTTGAGAGACTTTTTCATCATGCTGGGTGGAAATTAAAACTGCAGTGACTTTATTGCCGCGCATAGTTACTTGAGCTTTGCCGTCGGGTCTACTCCATTTTAAGGTGCCGTTTTCCCGAAGATCCTGCAGTCCTTTTGTAAGTTTGTGGACTAAAACTACCCCTTTAGGTAAGAATTCCCGGGTTTCATTGGTTGCGTATCCATACATAATACCCTGGTCTCCCGCTCCACCGGTATCAACTCCCTGGGCAATGTCCGGAGACTGTTGGACAACTTGAGTAATAATTTTTACCGGGTCATCATAGCCGGTATTTCGGTATAGATCCAAGGCAGTTTTTTTAAAGTTTACCTTGGCCCGGGTGGTCAGTTCTCCGCCAACAACTATAATTCCGTGACAGCCGAAGGCTTCAATAGCAACCCGGGAAAAAGGGTCTTGGCGCAAACACTCGTCTAATATTGAATCGGAGATCTGGTCACAGACCTTATCCGGGTGTCCGCAGGTAACAGATTCAACGGTATAAATTTTTGGTTGGTAAAGCATGAAAAATCTTTTTGATATTAGTTGTTGTATCTTTTTTTGTCAAGCCAATTCAAATTCCAAAATCAGCGGTAGGTGATCGGAAATTTTAACTTTAGGGACTTTAAAATTTTTAACCTCTACACCCTTTGAAACAAAAATATAATCTGCAAAATATTGGATATCGCCATATTTTTTAAAATTAGCCACCCTGGTTGCTTTAACATGAAACTTTTTTATCAAATTTATCAGGCCTGACTGTTCAATTATTTTGATACTCTTTGTATTGGGCTCTAAATTGAAATCCCCACAGATAATTTTTTTGCCGGAAGATTTGTTGATTAAACTTACAATTTTTTTGGACTGAATTAACCTTTTTTTAGTGTCCAACTTAGTTTCAGGATACCATTGTCCGTGAAGGTTAAAAATATTACAAACTTTACCATCATTTCTTATTTTTAACATTTGGATATTTTTTGGAAGCTTTTTAAAAGCTTCACCTAAGGAGCCAAACTTTTTATTAAAAAGCATTTGTGTATCTTGTGAAATTACCGTTAGAGATTTTTTAACAAAAGTTACCAGACCAAAAAATACTTCAAAATCCACCACTCCTTCCAAATCATGGTTTTTAGAGGCAGGTGCAAAATGTCCATTGAAATCTTTTAGAATTTTTGATATTTCAAAATATAAATTGGTCCTAACGCCCTTGCTATTTTTCATATCGGTTGGGGTATCAAAAATTTCCTGAAAGCAAAAAATATCTGTTGAGTCTTTTTGTTTATCAATAAAATCTGCTAAAGCCACAAATTTTGTTCCGCCAAAGGCGTTTAAGGAAATTAGTTTCATTGTTTAAGGAGTATTACTCTCGCTGGAGATCCATCAATATCAATCAATCTTAAGGGTAGACAATAGAGGATGTACTCTCCTTCTTCCGTTCGGGACAAATCTAGTCCTTCTACAATAATAATGTCGTTTTTTAGAAGTGAGGTATGAGCTCGTAAGTCTCTTGACCCTTTTTGTTTAATAGATAGAGAATCAATTCCCACAAGGCTTACTCCAATTTCTGAGAGATATTCCGCTCCGTCTCCTGCAAGATAAACATAGTCTTCATAGAATTTTTCAAATCCTCGCTTTGAATTACCTGTTTTGATTAAGATTCTTTCTTTGGAGTTAATATTTTTCTTTTTTAATTCTTCGGCTGTTACGGAGCCTTGGGAGTGGGAAAAATCCAAAACTCTGCAGGAACCAATTAAAACATTAAGATCTATCTGATCCAAAGTTTTGCCGTTTGGGAATATATGGGAGGGTG
>CAYMTV010000010.1:0-3652 GCA_964393525.1 uncultured Gammaproteobacteria bacterium
AAAATATCATAGTTATCCATGACGAGCTTGATCTTTTGGTAGGCCACATCAAAATTAGAAGAGGCGGGTCAGACGCCGGGCATCATGGCATTGAATCAATTATTAAATCTTTAGGTTCGGAAAATTTTATTAGAATAAGACTTGGGATTGGAGCTGAAAAAACTTTATCGGGCGAGCATAAAAAAGTTGATTTTAATGCAGAAAAATTTGTGATGGAGGAATTTATTCCTAAAGAAAAAGCTAAGGTGAAATCTGTTATTAAACAAGCAATTAAAGCAGTAGAGGTAATATTGGAAAAAGGATTGGAGAAAACTCAACATCAATTTAACTGATATTTTGGGTTTTTCTGCCAAACCAAATTCTACTATAGAGCCACATTACCGAAAAACCCATCACAAGCTTTGATTGTTAATTAAGTTGTTGATTTATATTTTTTATCTTAGTAAACTTTCAGCTTATGGAGAAAAAGATAATTATTGCCGTAGCTACAATATTTATAGTTGGTATATTGGTTTGGGTTTATTTCGAGTCCAACAAGCCCCAACCAGGACAAAAAATTGCTGATTTAGGAAGAGACCATGTAGATATCTCAACAAAAGTTGATTATAGCTCCAATCCTCCAACCTCGGGTGCGCATAATGCAGATTGGACAAGAGCTGGTGTATATGAACTCCCCAGAAAAGATGCTTATTTAGTCCATTCATTAGAGCATGGATATGTGATAATTTCCTACAACTGTGCAAAAAGATCAAACAGTTTAATACCTAAAGCTTTTGCCCATGGGGTAGAGGAGGAAGCAACAGAGGCTGCAACACCAAACATTAATGATATTCAAATTGCAACCGAATCAGCAGACTTACCCCAGGCCTTTAAAGCCGATGAATGCCACAGTCTGGTAGACCAGCTAATATCTGTCTATGAGAAGAAAGGTAAAAGAAAATTGGTTGTCATACCAAGACCAAATCTGGATGCCAGAATTGCTCTAACCGCCTGGGGCAGGGTAGATAAATTCGAGCAATTTGACCAAAAAAGAATAGAAAAGTTTATTGATGCCTATCGTGATCAAGGTCCAGAAAAAACCATGGAATAATGGTTTCCTTTTTGTAAGTCCTTGCAGATTTAACGAGCCCCCTTTACAATTTTAGTTCAATGAGTATTTTATTATACATTTTAATTTTTACTTTCTTGGGGAGTGTAGCCTCTCTAATAGGAGGAATAATTCTTCTCGCCAGAGAAAAAATCGCCGTAAAAATTTCACACTTTTTATCTGCTTTTGCTGCAGGAGCAATGCTAGCTACTGCATTTTTTGACTTACTTCCTGAAGCTATAGAAGAGGCTGAAAATTTGAGTGTTAGTGTGAATATCTTTTTTTGGGCTTTTGTTGGTTTCCTAATCTTTTTTTTACTCGAACGCTCGATTCACTGGTCCCATCACCATCAAGTTGAGGAAAAGTTTGGAACAAGAATCGGCCCAAAATCGGTTGTTCCGTTGATAATCATCGGAGATAGCGTCCATAACTTTATTGATGGGATAATTATTGCCAGCACATTTTTAGTCAGTATTCCACTAGGGATAGTAACATCTTTTGCGGTTGCCGCGCATGAAATTCCTCAAGAAATAGGTGATTTTGGAATACTTTTACATAGAGGAATGAAAAGAGGCCAGGTGCTTTGGATTAATGTCCTTAGCGCGCTGGTTTCCATAATGGGGGCAATATTAACATTCTATTTTGGGAAGTCGATTGAAAATTTATTACCAATTTTTCTGGCGATAGCGGCCGGGTTTTTCATTTACATTGCTGCATCCGATTTAATTCCGGAAATTCATAATGAGGAAAGGAGAAGTGTTGCACTAATAGAAACGCTGATGCTTTTGCTTGGAGCATTGATAGTCTGGTTTGCCATCTTTTTACTTGAAGGCGGAATTAATGGATAACCAGGTGATCATAGTTTGTGATGATTGGGGCAATCCAACTGGGGAGTACATTCCAAAAGAACAAGGTCATACTGGTAAGGGAAGGAGACATTTAGCAGTTTGTGTTTTGCTGGAAAACTCCAAAGGAGAAGTTCTGCTTCAAAGAAGAAAACATAAAATTTTTGATAACATCTGGGATGTATCTGGGGCTACAAATAATTTACATAGAAAAGATGGGTTCGATGAAACTTTTGAAGAAGCAGCTCAAAGATGTTTAGAGGAAGAGTATGGAGTTAAAGGGTTGGATTTAAAAGTAATGGGTAGTTTTAACTACTTCGCAAAGTACGGGGAGCTGTGTGAGAATGAACACTGTGCCATTGTAATAGGTAAATATAATGGAGAGATAAAGCCTAACCCACAGGATACTTATGAAATTAAATGGGTTCATAAGGAAGAATTCTTAAAAGATATTGAAGATAACCCAGTTAAATACTCAAGATGGAGCCGAAAAGGAGTTAAGATCTTAAAGGAAAAAGGATTTTTTAAATAAATAAAATGGTACCAAAAATTTGCCATATTCGTAGAATACACGAATTCACTTCGTGATAGACAATAATTGGTACCAATTAAAATAAATGGTTGTTTGAAATTCTTGTTCCTTGTCCTGGATAATTTACAATTATTTCTCTAACCTCCGGGATTTCTTTTAACTTTTTTGTTAACTTCTCAATATTCTTCTGTTCAATAATTAAGTGAACATCTTGGCCGGTATTTACAGTAAAATAAACTTCTAAACCTTGTTCTCTAAAACTCTTACAGAGTTTCATTATCAAAAGTGAATTTGGCATTAAATAAATTAAAGGGGGTTTTTGTGTGAGATAAATTGTATGAAGCTCTAATGCTTCTTGTTCTATTAAGTTGCCAAAATCTGTAAAGCTTTTTTTGGCAATCATTTTTTTTAAGTTGTCATTTTTTTGCTTCATATTTTTAACCCGGACGTCCATGAATTGGGAAGTGTTGGCTCCTTCGTGTGCCTCAGAAGTTGCAATATCTTTTTTGCCCTCTGATACAACTGCTACAACATCGGCAATCTTCCAATGATTTTCCGGAAAAATAGTTTTGGCATAAGAGGTTTCTGAACTATCTCCATCCAGCCATTCAACAAATCCGGATGGAATAGATCTACAGGCAGATCCGGACCCTTGTCTTGCCAAGATGGTTAAATCTTTTTCTGAAAGTTCTAAACCCGATGCTTTAGTGCCCGCTAATGTTAAAGCTGCAAATCCGGAGGAAGAAGATGAAAGCCCGGTTCCTGTCGGAAAACTATTTTCGGAAACTACTTTTGCATGCAGATTTGATTTTGCCATATCTCTTATTCTATCCAGATGGCGGATGACTCTACTTGCTTCCAGGTCATGCTGGACTTTGTTTATAATGACTTCATCTTTTTCAAAATCTTTGGAGAATTCCACAGTTGTGGTTGTCAACAGATCTGAAAGGCACATAGAAATACTGCCATTAACCGGCAAACGCAGGGTTTCGTCTTTTCTTCCCCAATATTTGGTAAAGGCAATATTGCTAGGTGCAATAGCTGTAACTTTACTCATATAATTCCAATCCCTTTAAAAATTGTTCTTGCCTGCGGGGTTAGATTACTTTCTATATTTTTTATCTTATCAGTTTCGAAAAACTCTACTCCTTCTATTTCATATGTATTAAAAACAAAAGGCCCCTCCGA
>CAYMTV010000010.1:3662-9473 GCA_964393525.1 uncultured Gammaproteobacteria bacterium
CAAGTTTGAAAGCTGCCGTCATAGTTCTATGAATTGTATCAGGCACCAGAAAAGTGTTGATATACTTCAAATCTCCTTTTACCCTTAACTCTTCATACAATTCCCTTTCCGCAGCCTCTTTCCAGTCCTGTCCTTTTAATACATGGCCGCCTGCTGAAACAGTATAAAAACCCGGGTATGTGTCTTTATCTTTGCTCCTTTTTTGCAAAAGTACTTTTCCTTCCTTATTATAAATTAGTATTGCAGTTGTTCTATGGAGTAAATTCTTTTTATGAGCTTCTTTTCTCCGTTTATAACCAATTACTTTATCTTGTTTGTCTACTAAAACTACCAGGTCCTCTTGAGTGTCATACTTTACATCATTTTTCATTTTTTACTCCTTTTGCATTGACTGAAACCTTTAAAATTTGTCCTCCGGCTTTTTCTATAGCTTTTTCAATAACTCTTATTTTATCATTTGGAGCTAGAGCAATCATGCAGTCTCCACCTCCTGCACCAGATAGTTTTGCGCCGTATGCTCCGGCTTCCCTAGCTGCGTAAATCATAGAAGATAATTTTGGAGATGAAACTCCTAGAGCTTCAAGATATCCCTGGTTAATGTTCATAAATTGCCCAACTTTTTTTAAATCTTTTTTACCTAGAGCAATTTTAGCTTGTTCAACAATTAGCTCAATTCCGTCATAAATATTTTTTAATAGTTTGGGATATTTTTCAAATCTTATTTTAACTTCTTTAACAATTGTTGAGGTATCAGCTTTAACCCCAGTATAACCTACGATAAGAGGTAAGTCTTTAATCTTTAAAGGCTCGATTTTTTTGCCGCCTGTTACAAAATACAAAGTTCCTCCATAAATTACAGAGGCAATATCAAAACCGGATCCAACTCCTTGGATATCTAAAACTGTCTCATATGCTAAATCAAAAATTTGTTTGTCTGATAAGTTTACTTTAAAAAGTTCTGACAAGGCTTTGATTGTACAAACAGTTGAAGCAGAGGAAGAACCAAAACCAAAAGTAGATTTAAACTGAGATTGAGTTGAGATGTACACCCCCGAGGTGTATATGGGATATTGCTTCAAAAAATTTGCTAATGCAACCTCTACAAATTTTGCGCCTTTTGGAATATCTCCTTCGTCAAGTTCAGATAATGGCTTTTTATAATTTTCTATCCCAACATCCTTTGCCTCAAGTTGAAAAATTGGCTCATCCAATCTCGATACTTGCAATTTTAATCTCTGATCAACTGCGGTGACAATACAAGGTTTTCCATAGACAACAGCATGTTCTCCAAAAAGCATTAACTTTCCCGGTGCTGAAACAGTAGTTTTGTAAAACATTATATTATGAAGGTAATTGGATATCCCGTGGATTATCAGGTGGAATTACTTCAACAAACACACCTCTTTTAAATTGTTCTCGCGCATTAGGAATTCTAATATTAACAATACGTATGCCTTTTTGGTCATTAACTGTACCAATTACGCCAATTCCATGTCTACCACTGAAATGAATATGGAAACTACCATCAGGATGCAATTTTCCCCGAATATAAACCTCTTGTGGCTTTCTTTGTTCAACTGATCTTTCCATATTTTTGATAGTTTACCATTCAAATGCAAATTTTCAATTAAAGTTTAATATCTAAAATTTCCCAACTATTTTTCTTTGCAAATTCGAGTATCTTTTTAGGATTGTTGTGGTAGGCTAGTATCATTCCTGAACCTTTTCTAACTCCTCCTCCACCTAAGATTTTCCCGACACCGCCTAATTTTTCAATTTGTTTAATAATTTCTTTTGCCTTTTTTCCAACAACACCTAGTTTTTCAAGGTTTCTTTCTCCTTCTTTGATACTGCGCTGTATTAGAGTATAGTCACCTGCTTTTAAAGCAGTAGCTAACTGTTTTGTTAATTCTTCTTGGTCATCAAAAATTTTTTCAAACTTGTCTCTTGTCACTTGTCGCTTATCACTTACTGACTTCACCATTTCACTAGTTGATTCAACCGGTTTTCCGGAATCTATTAGGAAAAATTGCTTAATGTTTTTATGAATTTTAAACGTTAGGGGAGTTATGGTTTTGATAAAATCCGTCTCTTTTCTAAACCAGATCAATCCTCCATAAAGGCAAGCGGCAACATCACCCCCCGATGGGTTTCCGTGGAAATATTTCTCACCATCTAAAGCAATTTCAAAAATAGCCTGGTTGTCGGTATTGAAACATGCGAACTTGAGCAAGCCTAAGGCAAAAGCTGTCGATATAGCAGCAGATGAACCAAGTCCTGAGCCAATTGGGAGCTCAGATTTTAGGGCAATTTTTAAGGGAGGGAAAGATGCATTTGGAAATCTTTTTGTAATTGATTTTTGAATAATTTTTTTCAAATTAATTAAGTCTTTAATATATTGAGGATGATCGAAAATTATCTCGTCAGTACTAGAATAAGAAATAGATAAAGTTACTTTTAAGTTGATTGCAGAAAGTAGGGCTGGCTTGCCATAAACAACTGAGTGCTCTCCCAAAAGATGTATTTTGCCTGGTACCGAAACACTAATCATAAGCCTTAGGCAGGCCTGCCCTGAGCGGAGTCGAAGGGTTTCACCTTAACGACATATTCTATTACTTCATCGGATTTCGTTTTTCTGCCTCTTCTGATGACAGTTTGAACTGCCATATTTTCCTTCAAATTTTCTTCCTTACAATCTACAATTTGCGCAGGAATTCTTTCCCTATTTTCAAGTTCAACAATGCCAGAAAAATAAGGAACAAAATCCTCAAATCCCTGCGGTGGAACCAACACCTTTGTCCACACCAGGAGTTTACCTTTTTTATTCAGGTATTTATGTAATGTTTTATGCTGTCTCCAAATTTCGCTTGGACTATTCATAGTTAGTTATGTGTTATGTGTAATGGGTGATGTGTTTTTTCTCTCTCATCTCTCATAACTCATTACTCATCACTTTTGCAATATATGTATTGCTACAGTTGCTCCAGTTCCTCCGACATTATGTGTCAGCCCGACTTTAGCATTTTTTATTTGTCTTTTACCGGCAGTGCCACTTAATTGTTCATAAACTTCTATAATCTGTTTGACACCGGTTGCTCCAACAGGATGCCCACAGCCTTTTAATCCGCCTGAAGTATTGACTGGCAGCTTCCCTCCAAGTTTTGTTATACCACTTTCAATAAATTTTCCACCTTCTCCTTTTTTGCAAAACCCTAGATCTTCCATAGCTAAAATTTCAGCAATAGTGAAGCAATCATGGACCTCGGCTAGATCGATGTCTTTTTGGGTGACCCCTGCCATTTTAAGTGCTTTTTTAGAAGCATCTTTTGTTGCTTTTACTTCAACTAAACTTTCTCTATCTGCTAAACTCACAGAATCAGAAGCTACTGCTGAGCCAGTTATAAATACATTAGAGACTTTTTTGCTCAAAACTACGGCAGCTGCTCCATCCGTAATAGGGGAGGAGTCAAAAAGTGTCAAAGGATCTGCAACCATAGTTGATGATAAAACTTTCTCCAAAGATACTTCAAAAGGAAATTGGGCCTTAGGGTTTAATGATGCATGATAATGATTTTTGACAGCAACAGATGCTAATTGTTCTTGGGTAGTATTGAATTTTTGCATATGGGCTTTAGCCATTAAAGCATAGAGTGCTGGAAAGGTTAGTCCGGCTTTTCTTTCTTCCTCTGATGCTGCACCCATTAAAGCAGTGGAAATTTCAGTGCTAGAAAAATCAGTCATCTTTTCAACTCCTACAACCAAGACATTTTTATAAAGCCCGGATAAAATAGAAGTTACAGCCTGATGGATAGCAATTCCTCCTGATGCACAAGCTGCTTCAACATGGCTACTTGCTGATTTGATTCCTAAGTTTGAGGCAACTAAGCTTCCCAAATGATCTTGGCCGGATTTTGAATAGATCATATTGGCAACCAAAACAGCATCAATCCTGTCTCTTTTTAGTCCGGAATTTGTAATAGCTTCATTTCCTGCTTCTAAAGCCAAATCAAGTAAGGATTTATCCCAGTGTTCCCCAAACTTAGTTATGCCTGAACCTATGATTCCTACCTTCATGCTATGTATCCTTTCGAAATTAGAATTTTCATAAGCTCTGAGTACTCAATATAGTCGTTGTTTTTGATTTGGTCGGTAACTTTCGTTTTTTGGTTCTGTTGATATTTAGTAATTAAAGGTGTGGTATGAATGACGAATGCATCGGATCCTGCGCCAGATCCGTAGGAACATAGGAATATCTTTTGGTTGGGTTTGGCAATATCTAAAACTGCCGCTAATCCTAATAAAGATGAGGCAGAATATGGATTACCTATCTGTTCCACCTTAAATCCGGCTTCGAGTTGATTTAAGGAAAACCCAAGTTTTTTGGCAACTTCCTTGGGGAATTTACAGTTTGGCATATGAAAAACCGCGTAGTCATAATCTGCAGATTTGCTGTTGGTTTTTTCCAAAAGATGGGTTGAAGCTTGGGTAATGTGGCTAAAATATGCCGGATCTCCGGTAAATCTTCCGGCATGGGAAGGAAACTTTTGTCCATCCCTCCGCCAGAAATCAGGCGTATCGGAAGAGTAAGAAGTTGAAGATATGATATCTGCAATTACCGGCCCGCTGCCTAAGACAAACGCAGCTGCAGCAGAAGCAGCAGTATATTCCAAGGCATCGCCGGGTTTGGCCTGGGCGACATCTGATCCAATAACCAGCCCAAACTTGTGCTCTTTTAACTCATCCATTTTAGAGATAAGCCTCATAGCAGCGGTTGCAGCCTTACAGGCAAATTGGGTATCGATTGCTAAATAATTGTGGGGAAGTCCTATGATTTCTCCAACAATAGTTGAGGTGGGTTTGACCGCATAAGGGTGTGATTCGGACCCAACTGCCAACGCCTTAATATCTTCAAGAGCGATTTTTCCCGCTTCAATAGCAATTAAAGCAGCTTCTATAGCCAGGGTTGTTGCATCTTCGTCGATTGCGGCAATAGATTTTTCAGTCAACCCCAAGCCTTTTTCTATTTCAGCTGGGTTTTTTTGCCAGAATTTAGCAATACTTTCAAGTTTGATCCGATATTTTGGAATGTATGTACCGTATGAAATAATTCCAGTCATTTGCCTTTTCTCCCAAGCTTTATGTGGGTTTTTCCTAATGTTCCTTCTGCTTGGGATGAGATTAAAGAGAGTTCACCTGCAAGAACAGCTGCACCTACAATATCCGCAAATTTTAGCACATCGGAGGATCCTTTTATACCCATGATCGAGAAAGCTTCTTTCTGGGTAGGTAGGCCGGTACCGCCGCCAATTGTGCCTACAAGTAAAGCCGGTAAATAAACTGAAAAGTATAAATCGCCACTATCCAAAACTTCGGCTGTGGTAATCCCTAAGCTTCCTTCAACAACTTGTCCTAGATCCTGGCCGGTTGCTGCAAAGATGGCGGCAATAATATTTGCAAAGTGAGCATTAAACCCTAAAGAGCCTGCCATGATGGAGCCTATTAAACATTTTCTGTAAACCACCTCTGAAATTTCCTCACAAGTTACTTTCAAAACATCTTTAACAACTTTTTTGGGTAAAATAACCTCAGCCCAAACTCTTTTGCCCCGGCCGGAGATAAAGTTTAACCAGGCCCCTTTTTTATCGATGTCAAAATTTCCAGCAACCGATATACACTTCGCCCTTGTTTCCTGCTCAATTAATTTTACAGCTTCTTCTGTAGCAATAGTTGCCATATTCATCCCCATCGCATCAGAGGAGTCAAAATAGAATCTAGCATATAGATTCTTACCAGCCATTCTGGTGCCAATTT
>CAYMTV010000010.1:9483-32489 GCA_964393525.1 uncultured Gammaproteobacteria bacterium
ACCCCGGCCTTCAATAAAATTTAACCAGGAAGGTTTTTTATCCAAATCATAATTTCCAGCCAGGGCGACACATTCAATTCCGGTTTTTTCTTCAATCAATCTAACTGCTGCTTCTGTAGCAATGGTAGCCATATTCATGCCCATGGCATCAGATGTATCGTATGAAAATCTGATATATAAATTCCGGCCAGTAGAGGCAGAATCTATTTTTAAAAGCTTTAGGTGGGAAGAAGTACTCTCGCAAAGTCTCTTAATTTGCTCATAATTTTCCCCAATCCATTTTTTAACTTCTAGGGAGTGGGTAATGCCATCAGTTTTAAAAACAGGGCCCCGGGTTATACCGACATTCTCAACAGCCACATTCGCTCCGCCACTTTCTGAAATTGCCTTGCACCCTCTTGAAACCGAAGCAACCAAAGCACCTTCAGTTGTAGCAAGGGGAATGTAAGTAGTTTGTAGTTGGTGGTTAGTAGTGCGTAGTGTAAGGGGACCAGCAATACCTAGTGGAATTTGGGTTGTTCCTATTAAACTCTCAATGTTTCGTCCTAAAACATCCTCTTCTGAAAAAGAAAAAAAAGATATATTTTTTAACGAGATTCCTAGTGTCTTTTCTAAATATTGGCGTTTTTCGGAGGCGCTTTTAAAGTCTCTGATATTTTTAATCATTTAAGCGGGGTAATTGTATCAAATCTATCCTAAATTCAAAAATTGTGTTAAATTATCGAAAGCTTATGGCAAAAAAAGCGTTAGACATTATACCCAAACATATTGCCATCATTATGGACGGAAACAGACGCTGGGCGCGCGCCCGCGGTTTGCCAGATAGAGAGGGACATAGAGTCGGTGTCGAAAAAATTGAAGAGATAATTAAGGCTGCCGGAAAGATGGGAGTTCAAATTATCACAATTTACGCTTTGTCTACGGAAAATATCAGAGAGCGGGCTAAAAGGGAGGTAGCAGATCTTTTTAATATTATTAGAAGAACTTATCAAAATAAGTTTAAAGATATGATGAAAAACGGAGTCAGGTTATCAATCTTAGGCGAGATTGAAGGTTTGCCGGGTGCCATCAGAAAAATTGTCAGTGAAGTCAAAAGAACCTACATTAAAAACGAATCCATCAAACTAAATATTGCCCTAAATTATGGAGGCAAAAAAGAACTAATTCATGCTATAAAAAATCTTTTAAAGGAAGGCATAGACCTTAAAAAGATCAATGAAAAAGATCTGGATAAGTATTTATACACCAAAGGTGAGCCGGATCCGGAGCTTGTTATAAGAACAGGAGGCAGGATTAGACTTTCAAATTTCTTACTTTGGCAAACTGCATACTCTGAGCTTTACTTTACTAAGATTCTCTGGCCGGACTTTGACGGGGAGGAGCTAAAAAAAGCCATTATCTGGTATCAAAAGCAGCAAAGAAACTTTGGCAGATAAATCTTCATGGAGCTTCCGGTAAATCTTTTAGTCCGAGATCTTCACCGTAGCTGGTGCTTTCGGATGTGATTGTTAAATCCTCGGAAAATAAATCCTTTAGGATTACCAAGTACTTGATTTGATGGTTGATTTGTTCGACTGGCTGATTATTATCCAATAGATTTCTCCTAAACTTTATTGCTTCCTCAGATTCAGAATAAGGTTTTAAAGAGATTAAGCTACCATTTATTTTTAATGGTTCGGCCAGGATATTTTGGGAAGGACAAAAAGTGCTATCAAAGGCTGTACAAATTGTTCCGTAAGCAATTAAAACCGCATCAATTTTCTCAACCGTCTTTTCAATGTTAATATCTCCGGCAACAACAAAAACTAAGCCATCAGGAGCATAAGTTATATCTTGGGTAATGGTTAAACTTTGGTCAATAAAAACTACCTTAGTTCCGGGAGAATTATTAACAAATGTAATAGTATCCAAAGTCATGCCGGAATCGGACCCGACTAAATAAATGCCATCACGATTGTCAGAGGTAATCTCGTCAAATTGAGTAACTCTTTTTTTATTTTGAGCAGACCGGGTATAAAATTGGTTTTTTAAATTTTTATAGGTTGGGATGGTAAATTTTTCTATGTCAACCCTTCCTCCAGCACTACTAGTATTGGTTATGCACCTGCCTTTTGAAGTTGTCCCAAATTTGCTTGCTGGATTAATATCACTGGTTGAGACTAAACCTTCTGCTCGGGGATTTATTTCATCTGTGTTACAAGAAGTAGCTCCATAAATAATTTTTGCAGTAAAAAAAATTACCAAAATTGAAATAAAAAATAGCAGTTGTCTCATGGTCCACCCGGGGTATAGATTTCGATGTTTGAGTGAACATCCCCACCGGTGGTTTGGATCCAGGGGCCAAGACAGGTAGAGTAATCAAATTCACCTAAAAGATAAGGAGCTGAAGTTTTAGGAGGAGTATCATTATCTGTAGCAGTTGCCTCCAGTCTATATTTATTATCTAAAGTTAATTGATCAGTTACAGGTGGAGGTCTAAAATCATACTCCCAAATTGAAGGGCCTAAGGGGTTATTTGCCGCAGCAAAAGAGGAGGAGGTATTATTTGTCAGATTTATACGTCTAATATTGACTGAGGCGACTCCGGAAGATTCATCACTTGCTGTAACCTTGATTGGCTGGGCATTCGACCAGGAATTTGGAGTAAAACAAGCTGGTAAAAATGAGTTTAGGCTCACTATTGGGGCTTGGCAATCTCGAGCCGGTGTCGCAGGAGAAATTCCTGAACTTGTACCATTGGGCCCAAGGGCTATTACTTGATATGAGTAAGCAGTTCCAGGTATTAAGTTTTGAGTATCTGAGTAACTACTGGTAGTTTGAGTACTGAGTAGCTGATAGTTTAAGGTACTGGTAAATAGATTGTTTTGTCCAATAATGCCTGAAGCTTGGGGTCCTGACCAGGAAAGCTGAACAATCGGAGAGGATCCAGGACTTTTAAACTGTAAAGAAAAAGGGTATTTTTCTCCACCAGTTAAGTTTTTCTTGGTATCAAAAGTCTTATCACTCTTGTTATTCCATTTATTCACCTCTCGTTTATAGTTAAAGTAAAACACTACTCCGCCATTGGATCTGACAGTAAGTGTATATTTACCATTTTGAGGAATTAATATATAACCATTCCATCTGACGCTAAAGGTTGAGCCAAAGCTTGGATCGGGTTTATCTTGTGTCCAAGCAGTTGAATCGATAGAAGCGTCGATCCTTCTCAAATCGTAAAGGCCTGTTAATTCACTATTTTTATAGTAAAAGCCATAGACCCCATCACCTTGGGTTTTTTCACTACCATTCGACTTCCAGATCTCATAATTTGTGGTGTTAGGATCAGATGCAGGCGTCCAGGAGACGTCTATTGTAGGTGTTGTGTTATTGCAGCTTGAAGTTGTTGTAACGGCAGGTTTGGTTGGACAATTAGGACAACCGCCCCCGCCATATTGAGCGCTAACATTTGGTACACTGAGGATTAGGAAGAGTAAGGCAAGGATAGACAGGTGAATCTTCATAGGATAAACTTAGATGGTTTAATATAATTATAGCAAATGTCTTATCTGCCAAAAAGATCACTGTTAAAAGTACTCTTATTTTTGATAATACTGATCGGATTAATTTTTTTGTTAAACTTATCTTTTTTCTCTAAACTTAAATCTCCAGAGTTTAATTTAGTCATCATCTCAATAGACACCTTAAGACCCGATCATATGGGAGTATATGGTTATAACAAAGATACTACTCCTAATATAGATACATGGGCAAAAAATGCAAATGTTTTTACTAATGTCAGAACCATAGTTCCAATGACTATGCCTTCTTTTGCCGCTTTGATGACCGGCAAAAATCCTTTGGACACCAGGATTGTCACCAATCAAGGCTGGCTTTTGTCTGATAACTCAACTACCTTAGCTTCTGTTTTACGATCAAAGGGTTATAGAGTTGCTTCTTTCACAACTGGAGCTTTAAATCCAAAGATAACTAATATAAACAAAGGAGTTGAGGAAACAGAGTTTTTGGTTTTTAAGAGATATTTTTTCAAAGAGCAAAATGAGTACTATTATCAGTCTGATAGAGGAGAGTATGAAACATTCTTAGGAAAATCCCAGGATTTTTTGAGTAAAAATAAAGACAGCAAATTCTTTCTTTGGGTGCATTTAATGGATCCTCATGCTCCATACCAACCCCCAAATGACTTAAAATGCAAGTTTAATCAAAAGTATTGTGATTACATAAATAGCAATTCTCAAGAAGAATTGGAGGAAGAGAGAGCAGATTATCAATTTTGTCAAAATGAATCTATTCCTCAGGACAAACTTGAGCTTTTTGAAACTTTATATGATGGAGGAGTGGCTTACTCCGATAAGTTGGTTGGACAAATCTTAAATCAAATCAAAAAGCTTAATTTAGAAAAAAATACTATAGTTTTATTATATGGTGATCATGGCGAAGGGTTTGATCACAATTATTTCTTTAATCACAGGGATGTGTTATATGATTCTGCTTTAAAAATTCCTTTAATTATTAAAACACCAGATACAAACTCAAAAAAATCAGATTTAGCAATTGATAATACAGACATTTTACCCACTCTTTTGGACTTACTCGGGATTAAATATCAGGATCCCAATATTTATGGCAAAAGCTTTTCGTCTGAGTTTGGTTTAAACCCAATTAGGTTTGGCAATATTGTCAGCAGCGGACAAAAAAAGTTATTTTTTTCAAACCATACTTTGACAAAATTTGCAGTTTTGGATGGGGATTATAAATATATTTATTCTTTAGATGACTCATGTTTGTTAAATGGTCAAAACGATGAATTATATAATCTAAAGGATGATCCAAAAGAGCTTAATAATTTATTTGAGAGTAAACCTAAGATAGCTCAAAAACTTAAAGACGAATTATTTAAATATCTCTCAAAATATAACTTACCACCAAAATTTAGAACCAGAAATAATCAAAATACTCCGGCTAAAATAGAACTCCAAAACGAAGTCCGCCAGTTTTTACCTTATTAAGCTAAATTGTGAATGTTACTTCTTTAACTTTTGTTGTATTTTTTTATTTAATTCTTTTATTTGACGGATTAGGGTTGCCTTACGGAAGAATAGTTTCTTATTATTTAATCCTTATTTTCCCATTTATCTTTATAATCCATGATTTAGTTAAAAAAAGAAAAATAACTTTTCCAAAAAAGATTACTTTTGCCTTTATTTCTTTTTATATCTTTTATTTAATTTCACAATTTAGGTCGGTTAACTTTTATAATTCAATATTTGATACCTTGTTATATGGAATACTCTTTTTGTGTTTTATAGTTATCTTTAATCATAAAGAAGAGATAACAAAAATACTCCCCAAACATATTTTCTTTCTGTCAGCTATATTTATAGTCTATTTTCTATTAATTAGATTTTTCTTTTTTGATAATCTGCCAATATTAATACCATTTCATGGATATCAACTGGTTTACTCTAAATTTGGCCACAATCACCTGGGAGACTTTTTACTTTTACCTACTATTATTTCTTTTTATTCTTACTTTAAACTTAAATCCAAGAAATATTTATTTGGTTTTTTATTTTTTATTCTATTTTTACTAATCTCCTATTCCAGATCTGCCTATTTGGATTTAATAATTATTCTATTTCTGAGTTTTAAACGGTTT
The DNA here is from genome assembly GCA_964393525.1 of uncultured Gammaproteobacteria bacterium. GTDB lineage: Bacteria > Patescibacteriota > Microgenomatia > Daviesbacterales > UBA10151 > CAYMTV01. The sequence continues at coordinate 15,140 of CAYMTV010000010.1, forward strand.
CAGGATAAAAAATTAAAGGTTATTAAATTGGTTATATTAAGTATAGTCATAATCTTTTCTATATTATTTTTTGCAACGACCGAAGAATATAAGAATGCGCCTTTCTTAAGCCATATCAATCAATTTTTGACGGATAATGTTATGTTGAAAGAAAAATATTTTTACGCAACCCGTTTGGTATTTTTTGAAGAGGCTATTAAATCATTTCAGGAAAGACCCATCTTTGGAGTAGGACCAAATAATTTTGTTTATGCCTCTATGAAATATAGCTCGTCTAATAACTGGACTTTCTCCTCCCATAATTTTTTTCTAGATATTCTGGTAGAAAATGGAGTATTGGCTTTTATTGCTTTTCTCCTTTTAATTTTTCAATTTTTCAAAAATATTTTTGCCCAAAAAAGTCTTTGGGGACTTACTGCCTTAGCAATTTTACTAAATTTTCAAACCGATTATACTTTTGATATTTATTCTTTCATTTTCCTGTTTTTTATTATTCTAGGTTTAGGATATTCTAAGAATGAGACTAAGCAAACTTAAGCTGATATTGTCTTTTTTCCTTTTTAAAATTACACTTAGTTTCTATGAAAAGGATAGCGGATAATCTTTATTTGAAAATTGCTGGGTTTAATATTGCAATTGTCTTTTATAAGACAGAAGCACCTTTTTTATTAGAAAGATTTACTAGAGAAAGAATTAAAGGTTTTTATCCAGGATTTATTTCTTCTCCAAAAGAAATTAAAAAAATAGACGCTTGGATAGATTTTATTTATAAAACTAGTTTTGAAGTCATGGTCAAGCAAAACCAAGAAACCTATTTTATTAATTTTTATAGGCAGATAAGAAAAAATAGATTTGAAACCTATTATCATATCAGTGACAATCAATTCCAGATTATTCTTCGAAGTCTCATTCAAAAATTATTAGTTGGAAATAGGGGTCTAATCCTTCATGCCTCCTCATCACTAATTAACAACAAAGCCTGTATTTTTTTAGGTGATTCAGGGGCCGGTAAATCAACCTCGGTTAATTTACTAACCCCAAATTTTAAGCCTTTAGCAGATGACTCTGTGATAGTGAAATTTGAAGGTAGTAATTTTTTTGTTTATCAGACACCCTTTATTGAAAGAAATATGTTTATTGAAAAATATTCTAAAAGATATGAGTTAGGAGGATTATTTTTCCTAAAAAAATCTGATCAGTATCAAATAAAAAAAATAACTAATAAGACAAAAATCTTAGAACTTCTAACGAAACAATTTTTAACTGACAAGGAAAGCTTAAGTACCCAAATACCATTTTTAGGTAAACTTGCCAGGGGATTTAATGCTTTTTATTATCTTTATTTTGGTTTGAACAAACCAGCTGAAATGGTAAAATTACTAAATTCTTATGTCTAAGTATAAATTAAACCAAGGATTTATAACTCAAAGGATTGGTAATAAGACTACTGTTTTTGCAGGGGAAGAATCAATCCTCTTTACCTTAAATGAAACCGCAGCTTACATTTTTAATGGGATTAAGTTAGGATGGACCAAAGAAAAAATAGTTGAGGGCTTGGTGAAAAAATATGGAGCAAGCAAAATTCAAGCTGAAAAAGATATCTTAGGTTTTACTCAGGAACTTTTGAAGAAAAAAATTATATCTTTGTATTAAGTTTTTTATTTTTCTTTGTAATACCCAATAAGTTGAATATAAAACTTTAATATTTAGTAATGTTAGGATTTTTTTATAACCAGGGGAGGGGCTTAACCTAAAAAGCAGTTTAAATCTTTTGACTCCTGAAGCAATTCTTAACTGCTCATCAAAAAAATTTGTATTTAAAATCTCTTTTTTAATATAAGCAATTGTTCGCTTTGAGGGGGAAACTTCCTTAAAAAATTTATTTGGAAATTTAACAGGGTAGTATTTTTTTAAAAGTAAAAAAACCGGGTAAGTAAAATTTTTCAGGTCAAACTTTAAAATATACCCTTTTACTTTTTTCCAATTTAATCTCTTTTTTTCGATAACTTGCTTTAGAAAATCATAACGGTGGTAACCTTTAAAATTATGATGAAAAATATTTATTACCAAATAAACTATTAAACTTTCTAAGGATGGAATGGAAAAGGTGGTATTTTGGATTTTGACAATTTGTTTATTTTGGAAAAGAAGCTGATTAAAATATTCAATCTTTTTTTGCGGGTAAAGATTATCTAAACTTCCAAGTTGGGAAATTAGGATTAAAGAGTCAATATGAATATCAAAATTAATATTAAAATTATTTACCAGCTTAGTAAAAGTTAACTCAGGATTTTTATCCTTAAGTTTTCTGTGGGTTTTAGAAAGCGAGTTATCGTATAGGCTATATCCGAGCTTATCAAATATTTTTTTAACCGCCAATAAATCTTTTTTAGAAATTAAAATATCACAATCTAAATAAAATCTTCTGGGATGAATCTTTTCAAAATAAAGATGTAGCGGTAGGCCCTTTAAAATTAGATACTCAATATTTTTCAGATTTAAAGCTTTAATAACCTTTTGGATTTGGCTAAAATAGAGAGTTGATTGGAATAAATAAGTACTTTCAGGATCTATAATTTGATTGTCTCTTTCTATTTTTTCTACTTTACCCAAAATATCTTTTGGAAAAATTTTTCCATCCGAATAAGGATTATTATCACCCTTGGTAATTAAATAATTGGTATTTTTGGCAGGGATGTAGATAACCCGATGAGTTACAAACAGATTGTTTTTCTTAAATGTAATAAAGTCATTAACTTTAATTTTAGAAAAAGCAATTCTTTTAATTTGAACTATATCTCCATCTTTAAAAAAGGGAAGCATACTACTACCAAAGGTTTTAGTTCTTAAAGAAGTTTTACTTAACTTGCTCATTAGAACGAAATTATACCAATTACTTATATGAAAGGATTATTTTCAGCGTGCGAAAACCAGGTTCTCTCAGAGCCTGGATGAAGCCGCTGGAAAGAACTTTCTTGAGGATACCGCGAACTTTTGCAATCAAGCAAAGCTTGATTGGGTGGATTGTCCGCGGTAGTTCATTTGTGGGGCGCTACAGTAATGCTTTTAACAGTGGTTTCTGTTTTTGGTCGAGCAATTGCCCAGGCAGCAATTCTTCTTTGACCAGGAGTTTTAGACCTTTTGGCAAAATCAGGTTCATACACACTTTCACCAAGATCAAACCCTTTCTCAGTCTCAGAGCCGTTTATTTTAACTGTACCTTTTCTACCCTCCTGATCTAGTAAAATATTAAAAGTGGCTTCAGCAGGCGCTGATTCAGCTAAAATGTTTGAACCATCATCTAAAATAAATTCATTACCAGAAACACCCTTGCCAGCGCCACCTCTTTGATACTTTACTTCCCAGGCATTGTCATAATATTCAACAATCACTCTTCGAGAATAAGGATCTTCTAGAGCATTACCAAATCCAAAACCACCGTTTGCTGGGTCTTGATTATTTTTTGCTTTAACCGCTATTTGAACCGTTATTCTAACCGGATTTGGTCCAACTTCAACAACAGTAGGGAGTAATTGATCATTAAATGGATACCTAAAATCACCATCTAAAGTAACAGGGTTTTTGGAAGATATAATAACGCCTTCATTTTCTCTGGCAGCAATTCCTGGTTGACTGAGTGAGGGAGGAATTAATATCAAAACCCCTGCTACTACCCCAGCAAACAGTAAAAATCCCCAGCTTCTTCTTATTCCTCCTGAAAATGGTCTTGTAGGTTTTGAAGGTTGATCTAAATCAGCAGGCTCTTCAGCTTTAAGTCCTGCTTGGTGTTTTTTCCATCTTGAATATAAATCTGCAACAGGTGTTTTAAAATTAGGCAGGGTTGGTCGTCTCTCAGTCGGTTCTGGCAAAGCCATGGAATAAATTATACTAGTTTGCCAATAACAAAAACATTTTAAAAATAATTAAAGTCATCAACCTAAAATTTTGAAATTGGAAGTTTTTTAAGAGCCGGGTGCTTTTTCTCGGGTTAGAACAGTTATGTTTTTAACATTAATGTGGCTATATGGGCCAGCGTATACTAAAGCAGTCACTGGTCCCTCGGCAGCATAAAAATCCAATTTACCTCCACCAAATTGAGGAGGTTTATTAAGTGGAGTGGCTGCCATTTCGCCATTTTGGTTGCGGTATACAAAAGTCGATCCGTCCGGAAGCTCAAATCGAGTGTCTACATCCTGACCCTCTAAATCTAATAACTTTCTTCCAGCTATTTGTGGACCGAACCTTAAAGTCATTTGCCAACGATTTTCAGGCTGAGAAAAGGAAATGCCGATGCTATTTCCTCCCTTAACCAACAATACCCCTCCGTTTCCGCGTGTTTTATCAGTAGTACTTGGAGGGTTATTATCAGACCAAGCAGCAGTTTCAACTGCAATTTCTTTGCCCTGATATGGAATATCAGGAATGAGGGCAAAGCTTTCCTCTTTCGCCGAACCTGGATTCATATCATAACTCGTTTGTCCAATAAGATCCCACTCCCTGGGTTTCTCTCCCACAGGCTCGGCTGAAGGCGGCTCAGCCCCGGTGTCTGTTGGAGGAGCTGCGGGTTGAGCCGAAGCTGCTTCAGCACCCAATAATGCAAATCCTAGACCCAAAGTAATACGCGCTGTGGATTGAATTGCCCATCTTCGGTTAATTCGGCGTGAAAATCTATTAGGACTTAAGGTATCACTTGAGGAAGCCTGAGCTTCAGGTTGGGCTACAGATTCTGGAATTGGTGGATTTGCTGCAGGGTGGGTAATTTTGGACATTTTTGTATTATAACATGCAGTTTCTCCGCGTATAACAAGGTAAGTAGGCATTTAAAACAGGTTGATTAACCTCTGTGCTATACTATTTTTAGAAAAATGCCCCAAGTTCCTGAAAGACCAGGTTGGATACAAAGTGTTAGAAGTGTTGTAGGTCGTTTGCAGGAAGATATCACTAACCCAAGTCCCAGAGTAACTAGAAGATTTTTTCTAAGAACAGCTGTTATTGGTTCTACTCTCTTAGGCTTGAATGCTGTTTTTCCCAAAGCTGCAAGAGCTGAAGATCCACCTAATTTACCTAAACCTGATGCTTCGGAAACTCCTAATGATGAAAAGGCTAAGCTCGAAAGAGAAATCAAGGAGGAATATCGAGTTAAAATATATACCATGCGAGAAAAGTTTCCTCCGGGCCATACAATCTGGCAGAGGGATAAAGGTTTTATTCCGTATCCTAGCGAATTAACTATAAAAGATCTAACCGACTTAAGAGATGATTTAGCAGGGACTTCAAAAAAATATTCCCGCCCGAAAGAAGGTCAAGTACTGGAAATTATTGCTTCCAACAGAAACAGTTTTTATGGCCGGGAAAGAAATCAACTGGAGCTTTGTTTTATTGAAGGTAGCCCTTTTGGTCCACGGATGAACGCGGTTGTTGTAGCGCATGAATTGGTCGGACACCGCTGGGTTCCCCAGTTGCACTATTCCGAAAACGGAGGTGCTATAAGCTCTCCTTGGTTTGACAAAACCTTTGACCTTTTCGGCTTGCAACCTGCAGAAGATATTTATGGTAGACCCAGACCCAGACAGGACAAAATAGATCTGTTGCAAAAACTGCTGGAGCCTTTAAACCGGAAAGTTGGGCTGCCGCCTAATCTACATTCTCTTTCCTCGGGAGAATTAATCCAGTATAAACTCTTAAAAAGGCTTGAATATGGTTATATAGCCAGATATCCGGAAGAGCTGATTGCGGTGGCGGATGAAATTTGGTTTATGGGGCGAGAGTACTTTGAGAAGGTTTTTACTCAGGTTTTAGGGCCTGAAGACTATCCAAAGTGGCTCGGGTTTATCAAAAACGATAACTTCGGATGGGAGAGTTTTGCAACTAAGCCAATTGAGATGCTAGCCCATAAATGGGCGCCAGCAGGTTGCTGTGACGGATTAGCTGCCTAATGTCCTCTTGGTTTAAGTTGGACCAACTTGTCAAGTCTAGTTGTAGTTCTGGCACCTGAGTAAACTCCATATTGTAAGATTCTCTGGTTTGAATCAAGTAATGGATTTTCCAGTTCAACTAATTCGGATTGAGCTCCATCTGAGCCCACAATAGAAATAACTTTTGTATCTTTTGATACTTCCACTGCAAATTGAACCGTATTAGGATCGGCTGATGATTCAGTAGCAAGCTGTTTTATTCCGGAAACAGGTTTCTTAAAAGTAAAATCAGTACTATCGTTTTCTCCATCATAAAATCCCAAACTCCACCTACCGCTCTCTTTACCTATAACTACTCTTCTTTTTTCCTTAAGCGCTCTTTTTAGATCTCCTAAGAAAAAACCTCCCTTTGTTCCGTCAACAGTAACTTCAGCTACTATTAAAGTGTCCTCAGCTACTTTAAATTCTCCAGACCCCGAAGGATACATCTCGACTTGATACCCAGCTCCAGGCCCAGGGGGGGTAGCAAAAACCCTATCACCTGGAGTTACTAGAACTATTTTTTGCCATCTGGTAGAATCACCAGCTCTTGGTGAGTTAATTTCTTCGGGTTCGGAACCTCCACCAATCTTAGGTATGGGAATACCCCACCACCAAAACATAGGTTTTGGATTGGTATCAAGAAGATAAGCATAATTTAGGGTCCCATCAGGATTTAGAGTAGTCTGCTGCTCACTTGGGGCAACTTTTTCTGCCAATACAGGAGCAGATAAACCAGCAACAGCAGTTACTATTGCACCCCCAATCAGTAATCTTCCCAAATTTTGTTGAAGTCTTTGTAGCAGAGGCCATTGTTTACCTGGAGCAAGGGGAGCTTCTCCACGAAGTTCTTCTTGTCTATCTCGCCAGGATGCACGGAGTGCTTCAGGTATTCTAGAACGTTTAGCAGGAAAATCAATACCTGAAGTTGGCCCAGCAGGAGCCTCTTTTAATTTTGGAACAGCCTGAATTTCAGGGGTCTGTATTGCCATATATTAACTAATTATACTACAAATCCTATAGTAGTCAAGCAAGCACTAATACCCTCCATGACCACCGGATCCGCCATTAGCATCATTTCCACTACTGCAGTTACAAGACTGGCTATTTGGTCCACCACATTCTGTGTATGAACAACCACTTTTACCATCTGGTCCACATTGTCCGCAGCCTGCGGGACCACAAGCGCAAGCTGTCCCTGATGCCCCCTGGCATCCGCCCGCGCATGATTGACATGCACACCCTTGGCATCCACAACTACAAACGCAGTTAGCGCACCCCCCGGCAAGACCTGCATCCGCAGTTCCACTATTACAACCACAAGCGCAGCTACAGCCTGATTCAGAATTCCCTCCTCCTCCACAGGCACAGCTTCCACTATTACCTCCACCTGTACATCCACAATCTACTCCACACCCAGATTGGGCATAGACATCACCAATTAGATTAAACTGATCCAGCCAGAAGACATTAGACAGAAAAAAAGACAATTTAATTTTTTTAGAGGTAATTTTAGGAGAGATATATTTAGACATTAAGGATATTTTACCTTATCTTGCCAATAACAAAAACATTTAAAACTGCTTCAGATATTCCATCAATTTCCAAAAGCGCATTTAATTTATCATCAGTAAATCCTCCAACTCCACAAATTCCTAAATTTAAGCTAGCCGAAACAAGCCAGAAGTTTTGAGCCAAATGCCCTGCTTCCATTAGAATATGCCTATAACCTCGGTTACTATATTTCATAGAATTCCTAAAAAAAACTGCAGTTGTTAAAAATATAACTCCTGCTTTGTTAATAAACTCTTGGTTAAAATATTTATCCGGATTAAATTCCTCCCATTTTTCTAAAACTTCCAAACCGTGAGACCTAAGATTATAATGATAAAGTCCATTAGGCAGTTCAGTATTTTGAGAAATTAAATAAACTTCCAAAGGATATCTGGCTCCGGCGGAAGGGTAAAATCTGTCTGCCAAATAGGGTGGGGTATTGGTTTTGAGTCCTCCAGAGTAATAAAGTAAGGTAGATAACTCCTCTAAAGAAATGGGATTTTTACTAAATTCCCTGGAAGATTTTCTTCCTCTTAAAGCTTTTTCCAAGGATATCTTATCTAAAGTCGCAGGTTCAGGTAAAAGGATTTTATCAAGCCTGGCATACTCTTTAAAAAATACAGTACTCCAAGCTTTTGGCCATTTTGAAGGATCGGCTGGGTTTTTATCCAATCTTTTTATTTTTGTTCGATTATGAAATTTTTCCGATATTGAAATGGGTTTTTTTAATAACTGGTTTAATTTATCGGAAATTTTTACCATTTATAAAAAGGGATGTGGGATCGAGTTGATTGCTATTTTCTTTTGACCAAAATAGGAAGAAACTTCTTTAATTCTTTCCCAGCGAAGTTCCCTATGAGACTCATGCAGAAAAAGAGGCTGTAGGGTAGGCAACACAGCCTTCAGGGCAATATAGCCCAATTTTTTAAAGTTTTTCATTGTAATGTCAACATAAAATGCAGGAATATTATGATCTTTTAGTAATTTTAATACTCTCTTTAATTCATTTTTAGGAGAAAGCCTTTCAAAATCAAACTTAAGTTTAGTTTTTGGCTGGTTTAACAAAAATCCCAGTGATTTAATCATTGAAGGTGAGGTCCAGAATAAGCCCCTATCCAAAAGCGTATTTACTCTGTTTAGATCAAACGTAAACTTATTATCTTGTCTGCTTAGTACTTCTTTTTTCATCCAGGGTCTTGTATGAAAAGATTCTTCCATACTTCCAACAACAGCAGTTTTAAAATTTAAGGAGGATTTTAAGCCTAAAGAGATACTCGGTCCTAAACCGGTTTGGTCTATCAAAATGGCAAGAAAACTAGGGATATTTAAATTATTAGTTAAGTCAAATATTTCTACCTCAAGTCGGTAGCGTTTAACGGTTTCAAGGATTTTTTTTACTTTGTTATCATTTACTTTTGACAAATCTATTCTTGGTATACGAGCCTTTGTTAAATAAACAGTCATGAAAGCATCCCTTTCAATAATCTCATAAATTCCTCTGAGAAGAGTATTTTCAAAATCAAACCCTCCTGCTGCTCCTGTAGAGATAAGTTCAGTCAAATGAGGTTCATTTGCTACAAATTTATAATTAAAAAAAACAGTCTGCGCTGGGATAAGACAAACTTTTCCATGCAAAAGGTCCTTAGCCTTTATCCATCGTAGGATTACATTTTTAGTATCATGATTACTGGTAAATACGGTTGGATCAAGAGCAGTGTGTTTAAGCTTATTAAATGATGATGTAATTAAATCTTTATTTTTGTAGCAAACGTTACAAAATCTTTCTGCTGCTTCAACTAAGCATTTTAAAAGAGCAAGTTCCCTAGAGGTAAAGGAAAAACCTCCAGCAGATCCAGTCCACGTATTTCCATCGGAGAGTTTTTTAGAGGGAGAGTTTAACCAACCAGAGTAAACAAACATTTTTGGCTCGTCTGGAGCATGCTCTTGAGCAGCAATCTGCTTGAGAATCCCTTGAGATTCCATTTCGATCAATAACTTACTAATTAGACCTCTATAGTTTGACATAGCTATTCTATCTTAGTAGAGAAGATATTAACTTTAATATACTCGTCTAACTCGAGTTTGCAACTCTCGTTAGGCGATTATGTACCCAAAATATTGATAAAAAGTTACAAATTAGAGTATTTTGGGTATAGATTAATTTTACTTTATTGAAGTGTAGCTACTCTATCTCGAGTATAGACGGCAACATTTTTAGCGTTAATATGACTGTGGGCATTGACAGAGACCCCAGCTGTTAGTGGGCCGTCAGCTTGAAAAAAATCAAGTTGATTTCCGGCCTCATCTTTAAAAGATACTTCAAATGTTTCTCCTGATTGAGTCCTGTAGCTTAAAGTTGATCCATCCTTTAACTCAAATCTGGTATTAATTTCTTGCCCCCACAAAGATAGGGGTTTTAGTATCCCAACTTTTTGGGCACCAAAGGAAACTGAGAGTCTCCATTGGTTTTCAGGCTTAAAAAAGGAAACCCACAAAACATTAGCAGAGCTATCCCTCCCGCCTTTTCTTAAATATGGGCCACCTGTGACAGCTATACGTTCGGCAACCCCCTTTTGGTTATTATCCGACCAGACATTTGCGTCCATTGCGACCTCTTTACCATCAAAAGGAATATCAGGAATCAAATCTTTAATTTCTCCTCTGACAGCTGCCGGATTCATACTGTCATAATTTGATTTTTCAAAAGAAGCTTGAGCAAATAATTGCCAATCTCTTGGAGTTTCAGCAGGCTTAGGAGTTTCATCTTCAGCAGATGCTGTAAGATCTGGTAATGTTCCAGCCTCTTGAGCTTTAACTTCGACTTGGAATTGATTTATAGTTAATTTATCGTTATTATTTGTCGCTGTACCAGCTGTAATATTATCACCATCTTCATAGAAATTACGGGCAAGAGTAAAACTTTGTACATCTCCCTCAGTAACTTGAACTTGAATCTGATTTCTGGCCAAAACCATCCTACCTGTTTGTCTAAATTTTTCAGTTGACGGAAGGTTAAATACCTGTGGAAACGGCTGATTATCCCTATAACTTACTATCAACTGTTGACGACTCACACCACCATTATATTTTATAAAGGCTAAAGTTCTGGATTTAGTGGGATCCTCAGGGCTATTTGACCTAACAAAAACCCCACCTGTTTGAGACCATTGTGTCTCCAAACTAACGTCATATGAGATTTTTAGCAAACTTCCATCTGATGGGATATTTGGTATAAGATCAGTTATTGCGGCGCCTTCAATTATTTTGCCGGCTTCAACACTTGCAAAAAGCGTCCAACCCTCTGAGCTTGGTATATTTTCAGCAGTACTTCCAGCAGGGGGCATAGGTCCAGGAAGGGGAGGTTCTTGAGCCAAGGCCCTTCTCGTAGATATCATTCTAGCTAATGCAGCACCTATAAAAGGGATTGTTTTTACTGCAAATCTTCTTGAGACGAGAGGGAGTCTATTATGTGGATTTATATCCGGGCGAGCTATATTAGACATTTTTAAAATAATAGTCCAATAGCTATAGGACTGTCAAGTTCCTTAATATCTTTATTGTTTTACTCCGCCGGATTAGGCATGAAAATTAGCGATTTTGAGCTGAAGTTGTAGCTTCATTATAACCTTCAGGGATAATATTTACCCCATTGGTAGCCCAAGTATGGGTTTTTAATCCATAGTAGGCAAAAATTCTTACCTTTTGCCCCACCTTTAAAGCTTGCCTGGTAGCAGTTTTATTAACTGTTCCCACCAAGACCACATTAGTATCTTTGGTAACTATAAAATCTGGTAGTTTAAGAATATTAATATCAGTAATTATTTGTAAGTCGTCTCCAACTTTTTTGATCTTAGTAATTCTGCCTATAAAATTATAAACTAGCCCTACAGAAATAACTTGAGGGTTTTTTGTATCATAGGGTAGGGGATAAAACTTAGTATCATCTCTAGATTGCTCTATTGGACCGGTCTTTTCTAAAGTAGTTATGTTTTGATCAAAGAGGTTGGGGGATGTCATCCTAGTTATTACTACTACTAAAATTACTAATATAAGTACGGACAAAGATCCGGCTAAAATAAGTATCAGTTTTTTGGATACCATTAACTAAATTATTTGAATTTTGTTTCTTAAAAGTCAACTCTTTAAAAAAGACCTATTAAAACTTGTGCTTGTGAATATTTTTTTAGTAGTTTATTATCTCTTGAGTGGATAAAGGGGAATTGATTAAAATTCTTAAGGTCTTACTTTTAGTTTTAGGAATCCTTATTATTGCCTATTTTTTAATTTATTTTTCCTTTTTTAAGAGAGTTGATAATAACTTTTCCAGTTTTGGGACAATACCAATAATTAATAAAGATAAAATTCAGCCTGGCTATACTTTAATTGCTCCCTACAACAGACAGATGAATCCGGTTGATTGGACAGGTAGAATTTATCTTTTAGATCTTTTAGGTAATCCTGTACATATTTGGAAAACCAAGCATCAGCCCCTCTATGCAATTTTGCAAAAAAATGGCAATTTGCTTGTGGCAATTGAAGATCCTGTATTTGATCCTAAGCTTCCTCCGGGAGGCAATACCGGGATTATTCAGGAGCTTTCTTGGGATTCAAAAGTTTTGTGGGAATATAAAAACAGAATGTTGCATCATGATATAGTCCCTTTGGAAAACGGTAATGTTTTAGTTGCTCTTTGGGAAAAAACACCTGATGCTATTGCCGCTTCTGTCCAAGGAGGGGTATTAGGGACAGAGTTAAACGGAGCAATCTTCTCAGATGAGATTGCAGAAATAAACAGGCAAGGTGAAAAAGTCTGGTCTTGGCACTCTTATGAGCATCAGGATCCCGCTTTAGATACTATTGGAGACCTGATTCCAAGATATGGTTGGACTTACACCAATGGCATGAAATATTTAGATAAAGATCCAATTGAGGGGAAGGAAGCATTACTTTTGAGCATGAGAAGCCAAAGCACGGTTTTTATTGTCAGGATTGAAGACGGACAAATTATCTGGCGCTCGCCAAAAGGGATGGTGAATGTACAGCACGATCCAACCTTACTTGATAATGGCAATATTTTAGTTTTTGATAATGGTTTAACAAGAATTCCAAATCCTCACCCGCTTTTTGGAAGCAGGGTTTTGGAGATAAATCCTAAAACAAATCAAATAGATTGGCAATTTAACGGAGGGAAGTCGGTGATAGAAAAGGTTAGATTTTTGGCGCCAATCACAAGTGGCGCCCAAAGGCTTAAAAACGGGAATACCTTAATTACAGATGGCCCAAAAGGGCATATCTTTGAGGTAACAAAGGACGGAGAACTAGTTTGGGATTTAATAAATCCCTACTTTGCAAAATCCAATTCACCGTGGCCGGTAAATTTTCTATTTAAAGTAAGGCGTTACAGCGAGGATGAGATAAACTGGCCTGAAAAAATTGCTCCTCCCATAAATGATTTTACATTTAATCTTTATCTGACACTTTCCCAAATCTATCCCAGGTGAGAAGAAAGATATTTTTTTATAACTGCTTTGGGTTTTCCAACAGAAGCAATTTGGCCGGTTTTTAAGAAGATACACCTATCACATATTTCTTGAACTGCCTTTAGATTATGACTCACAAACAGAGTAGTAATACGCGGGTTTTGGGTAAGTTGTTTAATTCTGTTCCAAGATTTTTTATAAAAGGTAGTATCTCCTACAGCAAGCACCTCATCTAACAGCAGGATGTCTGCTTCCATGCCTTCTATTGTTGCTATGGCAAAAGCCAGGCGTAGATACATACCTGAGGAGTAATATTTTATAGGTGTATCAATAAACTTGCCCACTTCGGCGAAGTTTACAATTTTATTAAATTCGCGTTTTATTTGAGCTCGACTAAGGCCTAAAATAGCACCATAGAGGAAGATGTTTTCTCTTCCGGTTAAGTCCGGGTGGAAACCGGCCCCTACCTCTAAAAGTGAGGCTACCTTGCCATTAAGACGAGCTTCGCCATAAGTTGGATAGGTAATTCTTGATAAAATTTTTAGCAAGGTTGATTTACCGGCACCGTTTGGGCCAATAAGCCCTACGGTTTCGCCCTTTCTGATTGAGAAATCCAATTCTTTAAGAGCCCAAAACTCCTCAAGTCTTGCCGGTTTACTAAAGATTTTGGCTAAATCTGCACGGAGCATCCGGCGGAAGTTGTTAGGTTGGGTTGGGTTAATCCAATATCTCTTGGACAATTTACTAACTGAAATTGCAACTTTATCCATAAAAATCTAAATTATATCTGCAAGTTCTCTTTCGGTTCTATTAAAATAAGCAAGCCCTAAAATTAAAATGATCAATCCAGATAAAATTGAAATCATCAAACCCGACAGGTTAAGAGGGTGAGCTATTAAGTCTGGAAAAAAAGTTTTTCTGGATATTTCAATCACTCCAGTCATTGGATTTAAATACAGAAGTTGAGAAAGATTGCCGGGAATAATTATTTTTGGATAAAAAACCGGAGTCAGGAAGAAAAGTAAGTAAGCCACAAATGGGAGTAATTCTCTTGAATCTTTATACTTAATTTGTAAGGCTGAGAAAAGTAATCCCAGTCCCAGGGATGTTAGCATGGTTAGGCCTAAAAGCGGGATCATGAGCAAAAGTCCCCATATAGAAATTGGGATTTGAAAGTATAAAAGACCCAGAAGAAAAATTAGCAGAACAAAGAATAAATCCACTAAACCAATAAAAAGAGCAGAAAGGGGAAGCAGTAACCTCGGAAAGTAAACGTGAGTAATTAGTTGTTGGTTTAAAATTAAACTAATACTCACTTTAGATAAAGTTGATGAGAAATAATTCCAGTAAAGTAAACCAATTAGTACAAGCAAAGGGTAAGGGACGCTGTTTTGTTTGCTAATGCTAGTTTGACCGAACACGAAGGATAACACCAAAGTGATGATAAGAGGATTCAAAGTAACCCAAAAAATAGCAATTGGTTTGTGCTGATACCTAAGGTAAATATCCTTAAGAGCAAAAAAATAAATAACCTCTCTTCTATCCCAGATTTCCTTCCAAGGAATAGTTAAATTCCCCAAAGGTTTAATAACAGTTTCCATTTCCTATAGTATAACTCACACTTTTTGTAGTCCAATAGCTATCACTAAATGCTTTTGGTAAGGTATAATCTTTTGTCATGATTAAACTTAATGCAGATGAGTTGAGAAAAAATAATAAGAAGATTAACAAATCTAAGCTTAAAAAGCAGGAGATTTATATTATTTTGGATAATGTTTTAGATACATATAATATTGGAAGTATTTTTAGACTGGCAGATGCAGTTGCAGCTAAAAAAATCTATCTTTGCGGTGGGACAGCCACTCCGCCAAATCACAGGATTAAAAAAGCCTCTATTAATACCACAGAGTGGGTAGAGTGGGAGTACGCTGAAACTGCAGTTTCAGCAATTTCAAATTTAAAATTTAAAATTAAAAATTTATCTGTTGTAGCAATTGAACAAGACCCGAGAAGTATTCCTTATGATAAGTTTGACTATAAACTTCCAATAGCCTTAGTAGTTGGACATGAGAGTGATGGGGTTTCTAAAGAAGTTTTAGATTTATGTGATGGGATTGTAGAATTACCCATGTTTGGAGTAAATATTAGTCTTAATGTAATGGTGAGTTTAGGTATTGTGCTCTATGAAGTGATTGAGAAAAATGCTTCTTAATGAACTACTCCGCAGCAAAGCTGACGGAGTATCCTTCGGAAAGTTCTTATGTGAACCATTCATCCCCGCAGCAAGCTGCGAGGTATTCTGGTTCAATAAAAAAATGTCATCCCCAGATTCTTCATTTGTCATTCCGGACGATTTGAGATCCGGAATCTATACAATTATTGGATTCTCGCATACGCGGGAATGACACTAGGAAGAACTAAACACCTACTTACTCTTCATTATTTGATTTTTCTTTTTGGTATATAATATCCCCGGTTATGGCTACTACTAAAGGCACATTTCAGATTAAATCAGGGTTGGCACAGATGCTCAAAGGGGGAGTGATTATGGATGTGGTGAATGCCACTCAGGCTAAAATTGCAGAAAAAGCCGGAGCTGTGGCAGTGATGGCTCTTGAAAGAGTGCCCGCAGATATTCGTGCGGCGGGAGGAGTCGCCCGGATGGCAGATCCATCAAAGGTCAAAGAGATCCAAAAAGCAGTTACTATTCCAGTTATGGCTAAATGCCGTATAGGCCATTTTGTTGAGGCACAAGTTTTAGAGGCTTTAGAGGTCGATTTTATAGATGAAAGTGAGGTTCTAACCCCGGCAGATGAGCAGTTTCATATTCAAAAAGACAAATTTAAGATTCCCTTTGTTTGTGGAGCCCGGGATTTAGGAGAGGCTTTAAGAAGAATAAATGAGGGTGCAGCTATGATTAGAACCAAAGGTGAGGCTGGAAGTGGCAATATTGTTGAGGCTATAAGACACATTCGGGCAGTTCAAGAAGGGATTGAGGAGTTAAAAGGGTACTCACAAAAAAAGAATACTAAAAAACTTAAAGAGAAAGCTTTGGAATACCGGGTTCCTTTGGAGCTAGTTTTACAAACATCAAAGCTTGGAAGATTGCCAGTTGTAAATTTTGCAGCAGGAGGGATAGCCACTCCAGCAGATGGGGCACTTTGTATGCAACTTGGGGTAGATGGAGTATTTGTAGGTTCCGGAATTTTCAAAAGCAGTGATCCTGAAAAAACCGCCAAAGCTGTAGTTGATGCTGTGGCTCACTTTAATGACCCGATAAAAATTGCCAAAGCAAGTGAAAATTTAGGTGAGGCGATGAAGGGTCAGGAAATAAGTACTCTGGAAACAAAGCTTGCCTCAAGAGGAGTTTAAATTGTGATTAAGATTGGAGTTTTAGCGTTTCATGGTGATGTAATTGAACACATTGAGGCTGTCAAAAAAGCTTCCAAAAATCTTCATATTAATAATGTAGACGTAATCCCAGTACGCACGAAAGAAGATTTAGAGGTAGATGGATTAATTATTCCAGGTGGAGAGAGCACAACCCTTTTTAAGCTTTGCCAAAGAGAAGGAATGTTTGGAAAGATGAAAAAAATAAAAAAAATCTTTGGAACTTGTGCTGGAGCCATAATGCTTGCAAAAAATGTTTTAGGTGCAATAGATGATCAAAAAACCCTAGAACTTATGGATATTACGGTTGACCGTAATGCTTATGGTAGACAAGCTGAGTCTTTTGAAAAACGCATAGAAACTACTTTAGGGAAGATGGAAGCAGTTTTTATCCGAGCTCCAAAGATAAAAAGTATAAAAGAAAATGTTCAAATTTTGGCAAAAGATGAGGAAAATATCATAGCTTGTGAGCAAAAAGAGGCAGATAAGTATTATTTAGCAACCTGTTTTCATCCCGAGCTTACGACAACCATTTTTCATGAATACTTTTTAAAGAAAATTAATCCTAGTAGTTAGAAGGAAGGATTAGAGTTTCTGAGATTGATTCACCGGTTTCTATCCTTCGGATAGCCTCAGCCAACATTGGAGCTACAGTTACCACTTCTATCTTAGAGTGATCCAAGATTTGTTTAGGTTGAGTTATTGTATCAGTGATATAAACCTTCTCTATGGGAGAATTTTCTATATTTTCTAAAGCTTTATTGGAAAATAATCCATGTGTGGCAGCCACAATAATTTTTTCAGCCCCACGCTCTTTAATTAACTTGGCCGCATTGCAAATAGTTCCCGCAGTTGAGATCATGTCATCTACCATCAGGACAGTTTTACCATTGACTTGCCCAATCATTTCTAAGGTTTCTGATTGGTCTTGGGTATTTACATCCCTTTCTTTAAAAACAATAGCTAAACCTT